>NZ_JASVWV010000001.1:0-878731 GCF_030286765.1 Proteus faecis | reverse complement strand
TCATCTTCGGGGGTAGAGCACTGTTTCGACTAGGGGGTCATCCCGACTTACCAACTCGATGCAAACTGCGAATACCGAAGAATGTTATCACGGGAGACACACGGCGGGTGCTAACGTCCGTCGTGAAGAGGGAAACAACCCAGACCGCCAGCTAAGGTCCCAAAGTCATGGTTAAGTGGGAAACGAAGTGGGAAGGCTCAGACAGCCAGGATGTTGGCTTAGAAGCAGCCATCATTTAAAGAAAGCGTAATAGCTCACTGGTCGAGTCGGCCCGCGCGGAAGATGTAACGGGGCTAAACCATGCACCGAAGCTGCGGCAGCGACACTAAGTGTTGTTGGGTAGGGGAGCGTTCTGTAAGCCTGCGAAGGTGTACTGTGAGGTATGCTGGAGGTATCAGAAGTGCGAATGCTGACATAAGTAACGATAATGCGGGTGAAAAACCCGCACGCCGGAAGACCAAGGGTTCCTGTCCAACGTTAATCGGGGCAGGGTGAGTCGACCCCTAAGGCGAGGCTGAAAAGCGTAGTCGATGGGAAACGGGTTAATATTCCCGTACTGGTGGTAACTGCGATGGGGGAACGGAGAAGGCTAGGTTGTCCGGGCGACGGTCGTCCCGGTTCAAGCATGTAGGCAGAGTGATTAGGCAAATCCGGTCACTTAATGCTGAGGTGTGATGACGAGCCACTAAGGTGGTGAAGCAATTGATGCCCTGCTTCCAGGAAAAGCCTCTAAGCTTCAGGTTACCAACAATCGTACCCCAAACCGACACAGGTGGTCAGGTAGAGAATACTCAGGCGCTTGAGAGAACTCGGGTGAAGGAACTAGGCAAAATGGTGCCGTAACTTCGGGAGAAGGCACGCTGGCGGTAAGTGAAGTCCCTTGCGGACGGAGCCGAAGCCAGTCGAAGATACCAGCTGGCTGCAACTGTTTATTAAAAACACAGCACTGTGCAAACACGAAAGTGGACGTATACGGTGTGACGCCTGCCCGGTGCTGGAAGGTTAATTGATGGGGTTATCCTTAGGGAGAAGCTCTTGATCGAAGCCCCAGTAAACGGCGGCCGTAACTATAACGGTCCTAAGGTAGCGAAATTCCTTGTCGGGTAAGTTCCGACCTGCACGAATGGCGTAATGATGGCCAGGCTGTCTCCACCCGAGACTCAGTGAAATTGAACTCGCTGTGAAGATGCAGTGTACCCGCGGCAAGACGGAAAGACCCCGTGAACCTTTACTATAGCTTGACACTGAACATTGAGCCTTGATGTGTAGGATAGGTGGGAGACTAAGAAGTGTGGACGCCAGTCTGCATGGAGTCAACCTTGAAATACCACCCTTTAACGTTTGATGTTCTAACCTAGGCCCGTAATCCGGGTCGGGGACCGTGTCTGGTGGGTAGTTTGACTGGGGCGGTCTCCTCCTAAAGAGTAACGGAGGAGCACGAAGGTTGGCTAAGCATGGTCGGACATCATGCGGTTAGTGCAAAGGCATAAGCCAGCTTGACTGTGAGAGTGACGGCTCGAGCAGGTACGAAAGTAGGTCTTAGTGATCCGGTGGTTCTGAATGGAAGGGCCATCGCTCAACGGATAAAAGGTACTCCGGGGATAACAGGCTGATACCGCCCAAGAGTTCATATCGACGGCGGTGTTTGGCACCTCGATGTCGGCTCATCACATCCTGGGGCTGAAGTAGGTCCCAAGGGTATGGCTGTTCGCCATTTAAAGTGGTACGCGAGCTGGGTTTAGAACGTCGTGAGACAGTTCGGTCCCTATCTGCCGTGGGCGTTGGAAGATTGAGAGGGGTTGCTCCTAGTACGAGAGGACCGGAGTGAACGCACCACTGGTGTTCGGGTTGTCATGCCAATGGCATTGCCCGGTAGCTAAGTGCGGAAGAGATAACCGCTGAAAGCATCTAAGCGGGAAACTTGCCTCGAGATGAGTCTTCCCTGTCACCTAGAGTGACCTAAAGGAACGTTTAAGACTAAGACGTTGATAGGCTGGGTGTGTAAGCGTAGCGATACGTTGAGCTAACCAGTACTAATGAACCGTGAGGCTTAACCTGACAACACCGAAGGTGTTTTGTCTGAGAGACGAAGTGAGATGAAGTAAGCTTGTTTAAGATTGAAAATTACTGGTTACGAACGGATAAAGAAGTGAGTAACGGGTAATAAACCGAATTTGCTTGGCGGCCATAGCGCAGCGGTCCCACCTGATCCCATGCCGAACTCAGAAGTGAAACGTTGTAGCGCCGATGGTAGTGTGGGGTCTCCCCATGTGAGAGTAGGGAACTGCCAGGCATTAAATAAGACGAGAAAGCCAACCCACTGGGTTGGCTTTTTTGCGTTTGGGGTTTTTATATCTCTATTTTATTTTTGGGAAATAAAGCACTATTTTAATTGCTGATAAAGTAATGAACCTGCAACAGCTCCTGCAACATCGTAAGTAAAATCATGCCAACTCCAGCCAGTACCTTCTGGGCGGCTATCATAAAGTTCTTTCGCTACCCCTAAACTTATCGAAACCGAGAGCCCAATTAATAATCCCTCTCTATGACCATAATTTTGATGATCTGCATACGCATTTACACCAGCAGATGTTGCCATTGAAAATAAAAAATGTTGAGCTTTATCTTTGCCTTTCCAATTATCATTAGCAAAATGAAATGATTGGCAACCAGTCAAAGTTATTACTGATAATAAAACGATCAGAAAGCCACATCTAAGCCTTTGTTTCATAAAAAATAAAAGCCTTTTCACTGATAAAGATATTTTTAATATAAGAGTTTACTAAGTATAGACGGGGAATATTAGAAAACAAAAAAGCCTTGCTAAAATTATAGCAAGGCTTATCAAATGAAGCGTCGATTTAAAGTATACGACTGATTAATCTATCAACACGAATACGTCGTAATCGTTTGATTAATTTCTTCACTTTTAGAGGATAAAGTTTAATACTTTCTAGATCTTGGTAATTTTTCACGACAATAGTATGTTGGCGAATACACTCTAACTCATTATGTCGTTGTTCATGTAATTCATGTTTAGGATCATGAATCAATATGGCATTTTCTAAATCTAATCCCCATGCACGTGGATTAAGATTATTACCAGTAATTAATTGCCAATTATCATCTACCCACAGGCCCTTTAAGTGATATGTATTATCATTATCTTTCCAAAGTCTTACTGTTAATTGGTCATTATCAATAAATCGTTGGAAACGTTGAGTAAATTTACGCAGATTGATCTCATAGAGATAAGGTAGAGCACCTATAATTTTAAATGGCTCTTCTGGTGGAATATAGAAGTCATTCGCAGTTTTATCACCAATAATAATTTCGACTTGCTTGCCATTTCTTAATAAATGACTGATTTGACGTACAAGTATCGCGGGTAAATTAAAATAAGGTGTACAAATAACAAGTTTTTCTTCAGTAGAAGCCATAAGGTGAGAAATGGTCTTATTTAAGATATTTTTTTTACCTAATCCCATTAAAGGTGTGACTGCCAATTCATTGTTAGAAGCGTTAGCTTTAATATCATAACCATCACGCGTGCGTAAATTGAAACGAAATTGACGAATACAGTTTTTAATTTCGGCACAACGAACTCTATCTTTGATATCCAGTCGTTGAATTGCTTCTGATTGCAACAGATCAGTCACAATAAATTGTTTCATTGTGGAGGCTAATTCGCTATTTTTGATGATGTGATATCTGTCATAACGATATTTATCCAGCTTGTGCAAGTAAACATTATTAATACTTGCACCACTATAGATAATCGTATCATCAAAGATAAAGCCTTTAAGGTGTAATACACCTAATGCTTCACGAGTGTTTACGGGAATGCCGTAAATAGGGATCTCGATATCAGGGTGTTGTTGTGCAACATGGTAGTACCAATCTGCATTTGTTGCATCAGCAGAGACACCAATACGCCCACGCTGAGCACGGTGCCAATCAACAATAACGGTAATGGATAATTCAGGACGTTGTTGTTTTGCGGTGTAAAGTGCATCAAGGATCTCTTCACCAGCCTCATCGTGCTCTAGGTAAAGAGCTGTAATAAAGATCTCTTTTTGGGCTTGAGCAATGTATTTCAATAAGGTGCTGCGAAACGCGGATGTTTGATAAAGCGTTTCAACATCAGCAACTGACTGAGCTAATTTAGGCAGTTGTGCAAGGTGTTGTTGATGCTTAGCAAGTTTTAGTTTAGACAACATCACAGTGCTTAATTCTCTTGTTTATGATGGCAGATGGAGCCATCGTCCATGTGGATTTTCTTTAACCGATCTTCTGATCATAACATTAGTTATATGGGATGTACGCATAAAATCATCATATATAGCTAATTTATCAAAGGATGCGTGAACAATCACATAAAGAAACTTTCTCTTATGATCATAGTATTGGGCTATTTTTTGATGGTTCAAGCTGTAAATCAAGATTGACTATTCCTTCATCAAATTGTACTTCAACAGAAAACCCCAGTTTTTTGGCTAGACTGATCATGTTGCGATTTTCAGGCATGGTTATTGCGGTTAAACGTTTAATGCCATGTTCTCTAGTATAGTTGATAAGTTTAGTCATAAGCTGATGGCCTAAGGTATTTCCTTTTAAATCAGAACGCACAAGGATAGCAAATTCTGCATGCTGATTATCAGGATCCGCCATTGCACGGGCAACACCAATGATTTCAGGCCGATCTTCAGGATTTCGGATTGCGACAAAAGCCATTTCTCGATCGTAGTCAATTTGTGTCATATTAGCGAGATCGTCATGTGTAAACTCACTGATTTCACTAAAATAACGATAATAAAGATCTTCTTTTGTGACTTGATTAATAAACGTTTTAAGTAATGGCTCATCTTCCGGCAAGATCGGTCGGATAAAGCAAGGATTGTTATCCCTTAAAAAGAAGGTTTCTTCTAATTCATTGGGATAAGGGCGAATCGAGAGTTTTTGATGAGGATCGCCTTGTAGTGGTGCTAGCTCCATCGCGACATCGAGTAATGTAAAATCATTACCTGAAGCTAATAGAGGGTGAATATCTAACCTGACAATTTGCGGACAATCTAGAAGTAAGTGAGAAACTTGCACTAAAAAATGACTTAGACTTAATATATTTAGAGGCTGTAAAGCGCTTCTAGGCTGTATCTTTCCGCTTTTTATCGCATTAATAACCAGATAGCGAGCAAGTGCCATATTAAGAGGTGGCAAAGCAACTGCGGCTTTCGTTTCTATTTGCCACTCAACGCCCCCTTCACCCAATACAATTAATGGACCAAAAATAGGATCTTGCTCTATAGCGACTCGCAGCTCTTGAGAGCCAGCTCGATTTGCCATACTTTGCACTAATAAACCCTGAATTTGTGCTTGAGGGTACAGCTCTGTGACGCGCTCTATAATGGCATGTGCTGCTGATGATACTTCCGTACTGTCTCGAAGATAAAGCATAACACCTTGTACTTCGGACTTATGAGGGATATCAGGGGAACGCAATTTCAGAGCAACAGGATAACCAATTTTTTCAGCAATATTGACAGCTTCTTGAGCATTATGGGCAATCCAAGTTGGAAGTGTATTAAAACCGTAAGCTTCCATAATGGGCTGAACTTGGTGTGTATCTAATCGATATTGCTTATTTTTTAATGCTTCTTCAATGCAACGATGTGCTTGTTGCGTATTCATTTTGACATCTAAAGGTAATGCTGGTGTTTCTTTTAACTGTTTCTGATTTCGACGATATTCTACCATATGCATAAATGCGGTGACGGCACCTTCAGGTGTTCGATAGGTTGGAATTCCTGCTTCACTAAATAATTTACGCGATTGTTGAGATGAATACTCTCCACCCCAGTTAGTGAAAACGGTAAGCCATTTACGTCGAGGATGTTTATTGATGGCCTCTATCACTCGTTGAGCAGTTTCAATGCTAGGAGCAATGGCACTCGGTGTGTGAATAAGAAGCAAAGCATCATGATCATGGCTATCCAACAAACAATTCAATGCCAAAATATAACGATCAACCGTTGTATCATCACCTAAGTTTAGCGGGTTACGAATGCTATTTTCTTCTTGAATAACACTTTGTAGCTTTTGTTTTGTTTCATCTGTAATTTGTGCGAGTTTTCCTGAATGTAAAAATAGCTCATCAATTGCCATCGCGGCAGGTGCTGAGCCATTACTCATAATCATTAATCTTTCACCTTTTAAAGGCGTCATATAGCTAAGTGTTTCAACGGCAGAAAACATTTCATGGGTATCTTGTACTCGTAATAACCCCGCACGTTGAAAAGCTGCATCATAAGCGACGTCATAACTCGGTGTATCGCCCAGTAGCAGTTGAGCTTTTTGAGTACGACCGCTTTTTATCACCAGAATAGGTTTGTTGCGCGAAGCACTACGAGATGCTGACATAAAACGCCGTGCATCTTTGATATGTTCGAGATGCAATAAAATGGCACTGGTTTTACTGTCTCTTGCTAGAAAATCTAATAAATCATCAACTTGGATATCTTGGTTATCACCTAACGCAATAAAATAGGAAAAACCAATATTACGATAGTAAGCCCAATCTAAAATCGTATTGGCAACAGCTGCTGATTGCGAAATAAAAGCTAACTTTCCTTTTTTAACAGGCAGAGGTGAAAAGCTAGCATTTAAACCTTGCCACGGCGCTAAAAGCCCCAAACTATTTGGGCCAAGTAAGCGGATGTGATATTGCTGGCAAAGTAATTTTATTGGTTGAAATTGTTCAGGTTGTGCGGAAAGCACAATCACGGCTTTGCAACCCGATTCACCTAATTGTTTTAGTAGCTCAAGATTGCGACGATGATGTGTACAAATAATTGCGAGATCAGGAACTTGAGGTAATTTATCAATAGAAGGATAAGTAAAAACACCAGAGACAGAGCCACGAGATGGATTAATTGGAAACACAGGACCATTAAATCCACCGCTGAGCAGGTTTCTCATCATTGTTGTTCCTGCTCGACCCAATTTTTCAGAGGCACCGATCACTGCAATAGATTTAGGACGTAATAGTGCTTCAAGACCTCGTTGGCTCATATTCACTCCAGCGTTTCATTATCAACTGCTATTCAATGTAGCTGATTTACACTTCTTTTGCCTGACTTCGGTCTGGTTTTCCAAGTAAATATTGTTGACGAAAGTAACTAAAATGAGAAAAAAGTTGTTGTGAAGCTTGAATATCGCCGACATTCTCTAAAATAGAGGCAGCGACCTCTGCGGTACAATGTTGCTCTTCTCTTGCTGCTTGGCGAAGCACGTAGTCACATTTGCTGGCTTCATTTAAAGAGAAGATAGGCAGAGCATCAAGATAGGGGCTTTTGCGAAACATTTTGCGTGCTTCACTCCAAGTACCATCAAGAAGAATAAATAAAGGTGGTTTGCTATTTGTAGGGAGTTGGTTGTATACAATACGTTCACTTGATGCATAGCTTTCAGGGAAGACAACATAAGCTTGCCTATCTGGTGTATTGATGAGGTCAAGCAAGGCTTGTTCTGGCGTCGTTCGGGACCATAAAAAAGCTCGCGTGTCTGGTAATACATCGGCAATTAATTTCCCCGTATTACTTGGCTTCATCACTTCAGTATCATACATCAATAAACAAAATAGGCTTTTTGCGGGTTGATTGACAATTGTGTCACAAAGACACTGTTTTTCAGGTAATAAGCAAAAAGAGCAACGTTTTGTACGAAAACCTCGCGCTTTAAAAGGACGAGTTGAAATCGAAAGTCGATATTGACGAAGTCGAGAGACTGCATTGTCATGCATAACAGATTGACCAATACTCATAAAAAAGAATCGAATATTATCATGATACCCAAAAGTCTACTATCAGTTGTTTTTTTTATGAAAGTTAATTTACTGGATGGTAATAGGATTATTATTATTTAATAATTTGTGGTGATTTATGAACATAATGCCAATCTCTTTTGTTTCTAATCAACAGAGTATTAATGATAATGAAATTAAAAATCTATTTGATATTTTTAATAAAGATAGTTTGAGTCGTAATCTTGATATTGCTAAAAATCAAATAAATAAACTTGCTGATTTAGTAAGGAATGGAAGTTCAAAAGATTTAGAATATTTGATAAATATCATGTTTCATGATGATATAAAAATAAGCCTATATGCAACAAATCAACTCTACTTAATTTATTCAAAATTAAGTGATTCGATAAGAGAAGATATTAAGGAACTAATTAAATCACTCTATGAAGTAAAAGTAAAAGGTGAGAGCGAATATTTCAAAGAACGACCTTTATTAAGTGCTATGGCTTGCGGAACAGAAATAGCTAAACAAGAAGGAGATGGAGACAATGTTTTTATCTCAGTGATTGATACTTATTTAAAGAATGTTGTGTTAGCAGATAGTACTGAAAGCGTAAGCAATAATAATCGTTATATTTCTGCATCAGAATTACAATCTTGGGTTTCATTTCAACCCTATCAATGTGATATTAGCGATTATGAAACAGTACTTAAAAAAATAGAAAATGAAAAAAAACCTGATGAGTTAAAAAATTACATCGCTTTAGTCAACCACAATCATTGGGTAGCATTATTTACTTATAAAGATAGTTGTTTTTTATGTGACTCATTATCTTCAATCAAAAAAGAAGATGATGATCGTAATAAATTATTAGCTAGATTAAAAAAAAAAGGATATTAATATCTTTAATATAGAAGATAATTTACAAAAAAATGTGCCTAATGGATGTGGTCTTTTTGCACTTAATTATATTGATAATTTACAAAATGAATTGAATAAATTAAATGATAAAAAAACAGCTGATTTAACATCCACAATAAAAACAGTATTACAAAATACAGGAAAAATTTTTCTTGACCAGACAGATGAAGACCAAGCTGTATTTAATCATGATTTTAGGAAAAAATTGATCATGGATACACTTTTTCGTTTTGTTGAATCTGATCTTATTTTTAAAGAGAGAGAGTTTTTTGATATAGGTTTATCTCTTACTCTGCGTGATTCTCTCGGTGACAGTTGCTAAACTATCATGTAATCTGCGCCCCTATTGCAGTTGGAGAGACAAATGAACGATTCTTATGAAGGTAAAAACGGCAAAGTAAAAGTGATGTATGTCCGTAGTGAGGACAATGCCGACAATAAACCTAAAAAACCATCCCGTCGTCCTGAAAATGGTCGTGGTGATAACCGTAACGACAAAAGTCGTGATAATAGACGTGATAACCGCGATGATAAAAATCGCGATAACAGACGTGGTGATAACAAATTTTCTCGTCGTGATGATCGCGGTGCAGGTAAGCCTTCAGGGCGTGGTACATCACGTAATGAATCCAAACCTTCTCGCGATAGCGAAGGCGGAAGTTTTTCTCCATGGAAAACGGTTTCTCGCCCTGCGGGCGAAGAGGCAATTAAAGAGCACGATGGCATTACTGGCAAGAGCCAAATCGATCCTGAACAGCTACGTCGTCAGCGTTTAGAAGAAACCCGCATTTATGGTGAAAATGCCTGTCAGGCAATGTTTAAAAATCGTCCTGATGCAATTGTTCGTGCTTGGTTTTTACAAGATGTGACACCTCGTTTTCGTGATGCCCTAAAATGGATGGCTGCAAACCGTAAAGCTTATCATGTTGTTGAAGAAGAAGAGATGGTCAAAGCCGCTCGTACTGATCATCATGGTGGCGTATGCTTTTTAATCAAAAAACGTGTTGGTCATGATGCAGAAACTTATCTGAAAGATGCACCTGAACATGATTGCGTATTAGCACTTGAAGATGTGGGGAATCCACATAATGTAGGGGCAATTATGCGTAGTTGTGCACACTTTGGTGTGAAAGGCGTTATCTCTCCTGATTCTGCTGTCTTGGAATCTGGTGCTGCTGTTCGTACCGCAGAAGGTGGTGCTGAATATATCCAAGGTATTGATGCTGATAATTTTGCTCAAACTTTAGATAAATTTAAAAAAGCGGGTTATACGCTGGTGGCAACATCAAGCCATAAAGGCAGTGTGCCATTATCAAAAGCGCAATTACCGGCGAAAATGGTACTTATCATAGGTCAAGAGAAAGATGGTTTAAGTGAAGGTACTTTAAATCAAGGTGATATGAGCATTTACATCGGCGGTACTGGGCACGTTGAAAGCTTAAACGTCTCTGTAGCTTCTGGTGTGTTATTAGCTGAATGGTGGCGTCAGCACAAAGGCTAATTGCTTTATTGATTTAAATAATAATATAAAAAATCCCGCTTAATTATTATGATTTTTAAGCGGGATTTTTATTTATAAGGCCTACGTTAATGGCATTATTTCCCCGGAGAGAAAGGCGGTTTTGCAAACCAAACCACGACCATCATGATAAGGAAAATACCTGCTGCTAACCAAAAAATTTCATTGGCTGAAATAATTAATCCCTGCTCTGTGATCATTTTCGCTAAATATGCTGATGCTTGTTCATTTGAAAGACCAAGATCATTCATTTGTTGGTACGCCATTTGCGAATCAGGATCGAGTGGATTAATTTTTTCTACAAAGGTTTCATGGTGAAGCGATTCTCTTTGTGTCCAAATTGTTGTGGTTAAGGATGCGCCAATTGCCCCTGCCAATGTTCTTAAGAAGTTCGAAAGACTTGACGCTGATGCCATTTTTTCTGGTGGTAATCCAGATAATGTCATGGTTGTTAATGGCATAAAGAAACAGGCAACGGCTAAACCTTGCCAGAATTGAGGCCATGCCACAGTGGAAAAATCCATTCCTGGTTCGAAGGTGTAAGCTCGCCAATAAAAACACACAGAAAACATAATAAAGCTAAAGCTGATGATATAGCGTAAATCCACTTTACCACCAAACTTGCCTATTATCGGTGTGATAATTAAAGGCAGTAAACCTACTGATGCTGATGCTAATCCAGCCCATGTTGCTGTATAGCCAAAGACCTCTTGTAAAAGCAGGGGCAGTAAAACAATGGTGCCAAAATAGATCATATAGGCGAGGCTGAGTGTGACACAACCAATGGTAAAGTTTCGACTCTTAAAGAGCGAGAGATCTATCACTGGATGATCGTCTGTTAACTCCCAAACAATTAAGAAGCTGAGTGCAACTACTGCCACAATGGCGAGGACTATGATTTCTGTCGAATTAAACCAATCGAGCTCTTTACCCTGATCGAGCATGATTTGTAAAGCACCTATACCCACGACGAGTAAAACAAGACCAATAGTATCTATTGGTTTAATTTCAGTTTTGGTTTCGCGTCCAGCTAGGGTGTTTGATATACACATAATAATCAACACACCAAATGGAACGTTAATAAAGAATATCCATCCCCAATGATAGTTATCACTGATGTAGCCACCTAAAATAGGCCCTAAAATCGGTGCAACAACAATGGTTACTGACCATAGTGCAAGTGCCATATTTCGTTTTGCTGGTGGATAGTTATTCAATAGCAAACTTTGTGATAAAGGAATTAATGGTCCTGCAACTAAGCCTTGAAGTACACGAAAGAAAATAAGCATTTCAAGACTTTGAGAAATGCCACAAAGCCAAGAGGTTAGTGCAAAAAGTGCTGTTGACCACATAAAGAGTCGAACTTCACCAATACGTTTTGCTAACCAACCAGTAATGGGGATAGAAATAGCATTCGCCACACCAAAAGAGGTAATAACCCAAGTACCTTGTGAGTTAGAGGCACCTAAGTTTCCTGCAATAGTTGGAATGGCTACGTTAGCGATTGTAGAATCGAGAACTTGCATAAAGGTTGCCAACGCAAGGGCGATGGTCATTAAGGCAAGTTTTCCTCCTTGTAATGGCTCTTTGATCACCTTTACACCTCGCCTTTATTGTCCTGCATTTTGTTCAATGATTTCATTGATCAGTTTATTAATCTCTGACATATCAATTGTTAAAACATCAGTATGGTAAGCTGGCGTTTGGCGTTCACTGTGTGATAATACTTTTCCATCAAGGTTAATCGTATCGACAGTCACTTCAGAAGAAAGACCAATACGCAGTGGTTTTTCCGCTAATTCTTTTTCATCTAAAGAAATACGAACCGGCAAGCGTTGAACAACTTTTATCCAGTTACCACTGGCATTTTGCGCTGGTAATAATGAGAAAGCACTACCTGTTCCCATATCTAAACCTAATATAGTGCCGTGATAAATGACTTTTTTGCCGTAAAAATCAGTTGTGATCTTTGCCGGTTGCCCAATACGCATATTAGCGAGCTGGGTTTCTTTAAAATTGGCATCAATCCACATACCCGTTACAGGAACAACGGCCATTAATGGTTTACCCGGCGAGACTTGTGCGCCGACTTGAACGCTACGACGCGAAACATAGCCATCTGTTGGGCTTAAAATTTTAGTACGTTCTAATGCGAGCCATGCATTACGAACATCAGTCGAGGCTTGTAAAACAGAAGGTTGTTTTGCAATTGGTGTGTTTAAGATAATTGCTTGATTAGCATTATATTGCTCTTTTGCAACTTCTAAAGCCGCTTTTGCGGTAGATACTGCCTCTCTGGCGTGTTGAAGTTCTTCTTTACCAATGACATTGCGTTCGCCTAAAACTTCGCGACGACGAAGATCATTTTGTAATTTAGTGAGCTCTGATTCTCGTAAAATGATGTTTGCTTTTAGTTGGCGACCTGTGATGATTTGCTGATGCATTTGGCGAACACTATTTGCTAATGCTGTTTTTGCTTTTTCTAATGCCAATTTTTCATCACTTGAATCTAATAAAACTAAGGGGGCTCCTGCTTTTACAAAATCGGTGTTATCCACATAAACAGTGGTAACAGAACCTGAAATTTGTGGCATCACCATGATTTGATTGCCAGTTACATAAGCATTATCTGTCGTTTCATGATGTCTTAATACCATAAACCAATAAGCTGTATAAGCTACGGCTGCAACAATAAATAGGATAGTTAGCAACAGTAAAACATTTCGGCGAGTTCGTTTTTTATTGCGAATGGGAGCCTGAGGGAGGGTATTTTCCTCATTAACACTCATTTAGAAGATCTCCATAAAACCAGAAAAACATCATTAGATATGTTTCCAGTATTAAAACTGGAAACATAATTATAAAGTCAATCTTAGAATAATAATTAGCGTGAAGGTAAATTATAAATGCTAATGGGTAAGTATGTTTGCCGATTTATGGCGTAAATAGGATTAGATCAATAAAACTATTTATTATGCTACTTATTCACAACCTTTTTCAGCCAAAGTATCTAATTGTAATAATAACTTACGCATTAGTGTTTCAAGCTGTCTTTGTTCAGATTGATCTAATACAGACCAGATTTGTTTTAAACATTGATGTTGTGGTGGTAATAAGCTATTTAAAAACTCTTCGCCTGCATCAGTTAAATGGAGATGTAAACAACGGCGGTCATTATGACTTTCACGGCGTTCAATCCAACCTTGTTTTTCAAGCTCATCAGCAATACGCGTTGCATTTGTTCTTGAAGAGCCTAAAGCTGCACTTAATTCTGATGGTTGAATACTACGATTTTCTGTCGTATCTAATATCATTAGTGCCATAAATAATGTCTCGTTAATACCCTGAGACTTCAACATATTATTACGACTTTCAAGAAGTTTGCTTTGAACATGCATAGAAAGGCGAGTTAACAAAATTTCTTGATAAGGAATATCTTTGTTAAGCGATTTCTGTTGTGTAGCGCGAGTGTTTAGTAATTCTTCTGTTGGCGTAAATGAGCTTTCCATTTTTAGACACCTTGTTAGTTTCGAAAATTAGGATAATGCTGTTATCAACATGTTAAATGGTATATTAAACACACAATTTAGCAATTTTTATTATTTATAGTCACTATGTTTTTTTGATTATGTTACCTGATTCATAAATTTTCTGAATGATAACACAAAAAAAAGATAGGTACTTATCTCTTTGCAATAAGTTAATAAAATTAATTTATCACTTATCTGACAATGAATAGTAGTCTATTTGCGAAAAAAGGGATCATTTTTTACGATAAAACACGTAATAATTTTATTATAACTACCAATGGTTGTTATGTTGATGATATCGAAATGAAATTATTTATATAGTGCTTTATTGGGGGGATTGATATAATTTTCTTAATAAAGAATAGGATGATGATATACATTAATAGTAATCACGCTGTTAAAACATTAACATTTTATTCTGATTACAGTAGGATTGAAGAAATAATATAACCCATCCTTGGGTTTGAAAATTATTCAGCGTGGATTATTGGATCATTTTTATAACCTAAAAACCAAACAATAAGTCCAATAACACCAATGACTAATCCAGCGATGGAAACCCCTGTCCATCCATATTGATGATAAGCATAGCCTGATAGTAAAGATCCTAATGCACCACCGATAAAATAGCTTGTCATATAAGCGGCAGTTAGGCGGTTTCTAGCATCCGGTAAAATACGGTATATGGTGCTCTGATTGGTAACGTGAACACCTTGAACAGCTAAGTCTAGCAAGACAACACCAATAATAAAGCTGATGAGCCCTATCCAGTGGTAATAAGGTGCAATAACGATAAAACCCCAAGAAAGAAAAAGGATGGCTAATCCCACGGTAGTGGTTTTTTTACCTTTTCCTTTATCAACTAATACACCTGCTTTACCGGCCATTAATGCACCTGCAGCACCAACAAGACCAAATAAACCAATCACGGCATCTGAGTAATTAAAAGGATCAGAAGCCAATAAAAAAGCCATTGAAGTCCATAATAAACCAAAGTGAGCAAAAATAAGTGCACCAACTAATGAGCGCGTTCTTAATACGGGAGTTGTTGCAAATAATTTGAAAATAGAGCCTAGCAATTGGAAATAATTTAAGTTAGTTTCACTTTTATAAGTGGGTAAACAGCGCCATAAAGTGATAGCCAAAATTGCCAGAAAAATACTTGCTACCCAGAAAATACCCTGCCAATTAGTAAATGACGCCATTAACCCAGATGCCGTTCTCGCCAGTAAGATCCCGAGTAAAAGACCACTCATAATCGTTCCGACAGCTTTTCCTCGTTGATGTGGCGCGGCAAGCGTTGCAGCAAAAGGAACAAGAATTTGAGCCACAACGGAGAACATGCCTGAGAGTGCAGTTCCTATTAACATTACCCAAATATTAGAAGCCATAGCAGTAATTAATAGACCACTCGCTGAAATTAATGTCATGGTAATAATGAGTGAGCGACGTTCAAAAATATCGCCAAGAGGCACTAATAACATTAATCCGATGGCATAACTTAATTGTGCTGTGGTGACAATAAATCCGGCCATAGTAGCCGATATGTGGAAATAGTTTGCGATTGAATCAAGTAGTGGCTGTGCATAGTAATTACTGGCAACAACCATGCCAGTGGCAACTGCCATAAGTAAAATAAGACCTTTGCTTAGCGAGGTTTTTGGTGCGCTGTTTTCCATAATACTCATAACTAATCATTTGTAAGGTAAATGATAGTAACATGAGTCATTTTTTTGAGAAAAGAATTACTGTGATAGAGATGTTCAATTAATTTGATATTACTCCTTAGAATTTATTTTTATAACATATTGTTTTGTATAATGAATAAATATTGAACCTAGCTTATTAATAACTAAAAGACGTAAGAAAAAGTATAGCCAAACACCATATCCATTGAACTGAAATACCAATAACTGCAAAAGAAAATAGACGTTTAGTCCCTAACCAGCGGGCTTCCATCGTCTGTTTTTTGGGGCGTTTAGGAAATAATGTAGAGAGACTTTCATCAAAGCTAACATGGTCTTGATAGCGATAAAGGGCTTGAAAAAAATGACTATCAAGCCATAAACGAAAAAGGTGATATTGCGTAAATAAAAATAAAAGAGAAGCACCAAAGAATGCTAATTTATTGTGAACGTGAAGGCTAAAAACAGGCCATGTGTTTATATAAGGTAACAGTGATAACAGCAGTAAATAACGCCAACTTTGAGTTAAAGATACAATGACTTTACCGCTAGTTTTTGTTGTCAGCATTGTTGCCTCTATTTTGTTGGAAATGTGAATACCAAATTTGTAATGCCTCTTGTGTTTCTGGATTTAAAATCACTTGAGGGCGTGTTTGATACACCTGTTTTATTGCGTCCTCCAAGGTATCAACTGTGCCATTATAAACTAGCCATGCGACTGCAATAGTAGCACTGCGCGAATAACCTAATTTGCAATGAATATAAACAGTGCCTACTTGGCTAAGACGTTCCATAGACAACATGGCTTTGCTGATATCATCAGGAGATAATGGTAATAAATCGATTTGAGGTTGGGCTAAATAAAGCTGATTTTGGCTAAATTTGTTTCTTGGCCATTCACAGGTTAAATCAAACACTGCGTTAGCGTTTAATTTATAGAGAGGGCGTCCACCTAGTAAAACACCTTCCGCCACTAAACTGGGAGTTTGGCAACGAGTTAAATAATAGCGATAAGTACACCAAGCAAAAAAGCGATAAGGTAATAGGATTATCTGTGCAGAAAGGGGAATTTCACCCTGTGTATTTTTTTGAAAAATAGAAGCTCCAGCCCCTAAATAACCCAAAGTTACAAAAGTTAATGTGATTGCTGGCCAGAGAAAGATCCAAAAGAAACCTTGCAGGCCAAAAGATAACAGATAAAACACCATTGCTGATAACGCATAATTTTTACCAATACGTAAACTGCGTTTGCTGCCGGTAAAATGCCATTTCCAACGAGAGTTTATTGGTAATAAATAACAAATAAACACACCAACACCAAAGCCTGTAATAATATCAATAAAGTGATGTTGCCATGTTGTCAGCACAGAAATAGCAATAAGCAATGACCATAAATTCAAAAACCATTGCCATGATTTGGGCGTATGTGCGCGAAAACGTAACCAAATTATCCACAATAAAATAATGTGCAAAGAAGGGGCTTGATTATAGGGTAAATCGAAACCTTCTAATTGGGTAAATAACCAGCCAGAAACCCCTTCTGTTGTTGGGCGAGTAAAACTAAATTTTAATGGAAATAATAAAAAACCAGCACAAGCAATAAGTGAGGCCACAATTAAACGTAATCCATGTATAAATTGCTCTCTTAGCGTTGTACAAATAATCAGTGAAATACCGTAGGCAATATTTACACTCCAATAAGGAATGATTGTCCAGGGTAAAAAGGGGATCGCTTTTTCCCATGAATAAACAAAAGAAGGAACATCAGATAAAGTGGAAGTATAAGTGTTAACTTGCATATAAGTTAAATAGAAAAATGGAGCCAGAAATAACAGCCATACAATACCAGCGAGCCAGATACTTTTTCTTGATGATGTTATTTGAGAATGTTGGGTTCCACCCATACTAAAATTCCTTTATTTGTTTATATTTCTGTTTTACAACGTCTTAAAGCTATCGCTATATGTTGCCATATAGCGATAGCCCAGTGATTGATGGTATATTCTGTTAGCGACGTTTTGCTATCGATACACTGAAAATCCCCCAATGATCAATTTGTTGATCTAACTTTTCAAATCCCGCTTCATTGACTAAAGCATCCATTTCCCCTTGACTACGGCAACGCATGATCCAAGGTTGTCCATTTTGGTGACTTGGTAATACACGCGCAATCATTTCAAGCTGAGGGTGCCAAGGTTGACAGGTATAAATCAATAAACCGCCACTAGGTATGGCTTGCGATAGTCCTTTTAAAGACTCTTTTAGCAGATGATTTTCAGGGAATAATTCATAGAGTCCACTGACAATGCCTAACGTTGGTGAAGGTGAAACTGAACTCAAACTTTCTGCATCAAAAGCGTTACCTTCTTCAAAGCGTACTTTATCTTCTAAGTGACGCTCTTTAATCGCCATTCTGCCTTGTTCGACATTAATGGTGCTATAATCACGCATTAAAATTGAATCAATCTTGCTATAATCATTAACAGCATCAAAAAGATAGCGCCCTTGTCCTGCTGCGATATCCATAATATGCACAGGCATATTATTTTGTATTAATTGGCGAATTGCGTAGCGGATCGTATTTTCAATATTGATTTTACGTTGGCGGATCCCTTGCCAACCAATACTATTTAGATACTGCCTATCAACAACTCGCCCAAATAATCCTTTCCCTTGAGGCTGATTACGGTAGACATAATCTAGAGTCGATCCAGAATCAAAACCTTTATCGTAACCCAGCGCAACCCCTTCAGATGCTTTACCTAAAGTGCTCATAGAACGACTAAGTACTTTATAATAAAGTTTTTTTAGACAATATTTAGGAAGAGGGGTTTGTAATGCACGATACACATCAGCGCTATGGCTCCAAGTATCTTCATGCTGGTAATCATGTTGATAAAGTGGTTGTGCAAATAAGGTTTCGATAAAACTACGCATTTTATTAATAGGGATAACCCTGTCTTTTTCACCTAATGTATCGTGGTAAAAGCCGGGTAAGACGTGCTTTTCTTTGATAGGGGTATTTAAACGTTCATAGAAAAGGTGTTGAGGCTTGGCGTGAACCACATGATCATTACCTGAAATAAATAATTGTGTTGGTAAAGTAATCGCACTTGCATCTTCAACAACACGATCTGCCGTTTTATAAAGTTCTAATAAAATATTGACGGCAATAGGGCGAGTGATCAGAGAGTCTTGATTAAAAGAGTCTATACGACTTTGGTCATGGGTTAAGTATTTGGCTTTCACATACGAATTGACGTAAAAAAGGCCACGAACTTTTTGCATTAAGGCGAGGCCGGTACGTGCAAAAGGAACATATAACTTCACTTTAAATGCTGGCGAGGCTAACACCATACCACGGATTTTTGGGGCATAATCGTGTACCCAACCAGTTACTAAAACAGCACCGACACTTTGACCAACAACCAGAATATTCTCCATTGGAATATTATAGTTGGATGAAACGTAATGAACGAATTCGTCGATATCTTTTATTGATGTTCCCATTGATGGGCTATAACCGCGAGCACCTTCATTTTTACCATGTCCACGAGCATCCCAAGCAAACATTGAAAAATCAGGAAGATCTAACTCATCAACTAGATGAGAAACACGCCCTGAGTGTTCATGACCTCGGTGAAATAAAATAATTGCTTTTGGCTCAGTGGTAATTTGAGCAGGCCAGTGGCGATAATACAGTGGTGTCTTATCGCTGGTGGTAAATTCAGACTCAATCATATTCCTTTGAGTTTGATATTGCGGTTGTTGATTCATAACGATGTATCCTTATCTTTATCTGTCATCGTTGCTTCTTTTAGTGCGCGATGAATTCGGTGATAACAAGTCAACAAAAGTAATAAATTAATAATAATAAAAAGATAATGCGTGTTTTCTGATAATGTCAGTGAGGGGAATATTCCGATAAAAAACGCAATAGCACCGAAAATAAAGGCTCTATCACTTTTTCCCATGGGGCCATCATAACGACGAGACGCATGAATAGTTTGGGCAAGAACACCTAAAAACTCAGTCATTATCATTAAAAAAAGTGCCAGCATGATCCACCAGTAGGCCTGTGGAAAAATAAAAACAAAAGGTAAATAGAGTGCAATGTCTGAAATAACATCGCTAGCTTCGTTTAATATCGCTCCAAGCGCACTTTTTTGATTATGTTCTCGGGCAAGCATGCCATCAATGGCATTAAGCGCCATCCGAAAAAAGAGGACAAAAGGGAGTAATAAAAATAAACGAGGAGAAGGATAAAGCAAAAGTAATCCACCAACGGCAATGGATAACAGTAAGGCAGACAGTGTAACTTGATTAGCGGTGATCCCTTTTGTAAATAATTGTTTTACATAAGGGCGCAAGAGAGATTGAAATTTGGGTTTTAAGTCATAAATTGTCATGACGCATCCTTGTGTTCAAAAGTGCGTATACTATCTCAAAATTATTGTTTTATTATTAGCTTATTTTTATCTTATTGAATATATTTATTTCAAATGTTTAATTTATTTACGATTTGGTCATAAAACTATTTTCTGAAATTTACCTGAATTAATAAATGTTTAGCTCTAAAAATAAAAGAAAAATCAAATGTATATAATTGTAATTATCAGAGTGTTCTGTGTTTGTATTTATTATTTTACTTTGAAAATTATTAATTTTTCTTTAGAAATGTGTGCGCAATTATAATTAGAGAATTAAAGGGAGGGAATGAAAATAAGGGATATTAAACACTTTATAACAACCAATAAAGTAGTTTGATTTATTTAATATATTGTTTTATATGATATTTAAATATAATGGGGGATCAATAGTGTAGTTATCTGTATTTAGTGTTAAGTGAAAAAAGATGATGATAATTATTATCACTATTGATGAAGTTGGGGTCACCTCTATCTATCAAGCTAATAACCATATAAAAACATATTATTATGGTTCATTCCTTAGTAAAAAAATGATGCTTACTATCAGTGGATTGGAATATTTTTATTTTCGTCATCAGTGATTTATAGTAGCAAAATGTTTCGAATATTATTGCAAGTAAAAACAGATAAACCCCATGGATATTATGGGATTTATTGTCATTAAGAGTTTATACCCAATATATTGAATTAATAACCGTGTGAGGCAGAAGTTGCAATCATTGCCATCATGGTAGTGAAGAAGAAAATAAAGAAAAGAACAGCCATAACGATACTAATAATAAAGTAAACAAAGCCCGCTCTATTCCATGTTTCTTGCACTTTCATAAAGGTTTCAACAGAATCATAATCACCATTTTTCCAAGCCCATTCATTCCCTTTAATACCACAGACAAAGATCCAAACGAGATTAAGTAAAGGAACAAGCGCTAATAATGGAAGATAGGATTTATTACCAAATCCCCAAATAATATTGAACATGAAAGCACCCCAGTTCCAACGTTTAATTTCTTCTGGTACGGGTTTATTAGTGTAAGACACAGTTTATTCCTTATCTAAAATATAAAAACGAGAGTGCCAAAATGGCAACTGGAGAAAAGGATAATCATAATTGAAGAAATGAGAGAATGAAAGATAGGCCTATCTCAGCCATTAATAAAAAGAATAATCTTAATAATAAAGTGGTATTAATATCTTTTAATTATTATATAAGTTTCGTTCGGCCTAATAATATTTCATTTTAGTCTTTATCAATAAAAACAGGCCACAATAGTGTGACCTGTTTTGTGATAATCTTAAATTAAGATTATTTATTGATTATTTTGCAGCTGCTTGGGCTTGCTCAATCCAACCATCAAAGGTTTTTTGATGTGCTTTGATCCAAGCATTAGCATGGCGCTCAATATCTGCTTGTGATTTTTGACCATTATGCATACGTAAGTTTTGCGCATTAATATCGGCAACAGACACTTTCATGACTTCAAAGAGTTTTGCCGCAGCAGGGTTTTCTTCAGCCCATTTTTTATTTGCTGCGATGTGCATGGTACTTGGCGGGAAGCCATAGTTTTTACCATTTGCTAATGTGGTATCAGTTTTATCATCACCTGGTAATGAAGAAAACGGTACTTGTAGCCAAACAACATCTTTACCCGGTTTTAATACATCACTTATCCAGTAAGGTGTCCAAGTGTAATAAAAAATGGGTTTGCCTTCTTTATAGCGAGTGATGGTATCAGCCATCATTGCCGCGTAATTACCTTGGTTGTGTGTAACCGATTTTTCCAATCCATAGGCTTTTAAGTGATTGTTGATAGCTTCTTCACAACCCCATCCCGGATTACACCCGGTTAAATCGGCTTTGCCATCACCATTGGCATCAAATAATTTAGCAATTTTAGGATCTTTTAATTGCTCAATATTTGTAATGTTATATTTTTCTGCTGTTTTTTTATCAATCAAGTAACCTTGAGCCGCATTAACGACATAATTCCCTTTACGATAAAAAGTATTATCACCTCCCGCCGCGGCATATTGTGAGTTATGAAGAGGAACCCAACTGACGGCCATAAAAGTTGCATCACCATTGGCGATAGAGGAGTAAGCAACGTTATAGTCAACTTCTTTTATTGGCTGAACAGTGTAACCTAATTGTTCTAGTGCTTTGTTAACGATTAAAGTTTGAAAGGTTTCTTCAGAAATCGTACTTTGCACAGGTTGAACCGAAATCCCTTTTCCAGGTAAATCAGCAGCGGATAACTGGGTGCTTATCAGTGTGGCGGACAATACGGTTGCCCAGAGAACTGGATTACGCATAGTTTTTCCTTCTGTTGTTATGGTAAGAGATAAATAGTGACAGCAGAGCTGCCACTTCTATTTCTTATATTGATTGAACGTGATGTTCTTTATTGATTTTTTAATTAATAGTGTAAATGTTTATTACGATGCTTTTTTGCCAAAGAGTCGGCAAATTAAGCCGATAGGCCCTGTCATATACCAGCATCGATTACCTTTATGACGGCTGTTTTGGCCTAAAGATTGTGTTAATCGGTCAAGGATAATGGCGAGGATAACAATACCTGCGCCTCCTACGGCAGCAAGACCCATATCAAGACGACCTATGCCACGTAATACCATTTGACCTAATCCACCAACGGCGATCATTGATGCAATAACAACCATTGAAAGTGCTAACATCAGTGTTTGGTTTACACCCGCCATAATCGTTGGCATGGCAAGCGGTAATTGCACTTTAAATAACATTTGGCGAGGATTCGCACCAAATGATTGTGCTGCTTCAATTAAATCTTCAGGGACTTGTTTGATCCCCAAAATGGTCAATCTCACAATGGGAGGTAAAGCAAAAATAATGGTGACCACAACGCCGGGCACGTTACCAATACCAAATAACATGACGATAGGAACTAAGTAAACAAACGCAGGTGTTGTCTGCATTGCATCCAGTAAAGGCCGAACAATTTTGGATGCTCTATCACTGTTAGCTAGCCATATTCCTAATGGAAGCCCGATAATAAGACAAAACAGTAATGAAGTGAGTACTAATGCGAGGGTCACCATGGCTTCGGACCAAGCACCAATCGCACCAATGAGTATTAATGAGATAAAAGATGCGATACCCATGGCTTTACCTGAAAGTTGCCATGCAATCAGAGAAAACAGAATAATGGCGATAGGTGCAGGCATTGAGGTTAAGAAATTTTCAAAACCGCTTAATACCAAATCAACAGGTACACGAATACCTTGGAAAACGGGACGAAAGTGCAACACAATCCAGTCAATCGCATCGGTAACCCATGAATCTAATGGGATCAGCGTATTGTGAAACGGATCCATTAGATTGAATGAATCTGGTGTAACATCTGTTGGTGCTGCATCTAGCCAATCACTGCCTGTGGATGAGGTATCGATATTTTCAG
This sequence comes from Proteus faecis, assembly GCF_030286765.1. Taxonomy (NCBI): domain Bacteria; kingdom Pseudomonadati; phylum Pseudomonadota; class Gammaproteobacteria; order Enterobacterales; family Morganellaceae; genus Proteus; species Proteus faecis. The sequence goes on along the minus strand of NZ_JASVWV010000001.1, from coordinate 855,413 downwards.
TACTACCACCAGCGCCCCATGGATCGGCATCTGTTGATGTACTGTCAGTACTGTTCCAAGGATCGCTTTCTGTTGTGATTGTATCAGTTGTTGTCCAAGGATTATCACTGGCGTTATTGGTTGTCCCTTGTGTTGTCTCACTTGTTATGGTTTCTTGGATATCTGCATCCAAAGTCGTATTTTGATCTGTTGTATTACTCATTTGGCGTCTCCTTATCCAGTGCTTGTAGTAACATTCCTTTAGAAATTAAGCCGATATAACGATTTTTTTCATCAATAACAGGAATAGCACAGGGAGATTGTGCAACAGTTGAAATCAGCTCGTTTAATGGTGTATCACCATTAATGGCGCAAGGCTCAGGTAAAATAGCTGACTCAATAGGTTGTTTATTTTTAAGTGCCTCTTCAAGAGACGTAATGGAAACGATGCCAACAAATTTTCTTCCCCGTTCAATGAGATAGCCAAAGTTTCTATCTTCATCTTCGAGTACTTTCAAGGCGGAGCGTGGGCCAAAACCAGGAGCTATATGCAGTAAGGTTTCTGGGCGACGTTTGGCAATATCTTTTGCGCTAAATACGTGGCTAATATCAACGCCACGGAAAAACGTACGCACATAATCATTTGCTGGATTGTTGAGTATTTCATCCGGTGTTCCCGTTTGGACAACAACGCCACCTTGCATAATGGCAATTCGGTCGCCAATACGCATAGCTTCATCCAGATCATGGGAGATAAACACAATGGTGCGTTGTTTATCGCCTTGTAAGCTTAATAACTCATCTTGCATTTCTGTACGAATTAGTGGATCAAGTGCTGAAAAGGCTTCATCCATTAACAATATATCAGGATCATTAGCAAGCGCCCGGGCAAGACCGATACGTTGACGCATCCCCCCAGAAAGCTCATCAGGCCAAGAATTTGCGTAACTGCCTAAATTGACTTGCTCTAAGGCATCCATGGCTTTTTTATAACGCTCGTCTTTGCTTAAGCCAGCGAGATCCATGCCAAATGCTGTGTTATCAAGCACGTTCATATGGGGCATTAATGCAAATGACTGAAACACCATACTGATTTTTTTACGACGTACTTGTCGTAATTCTTTATCCGACATGGTAGCAATATTTTCACCATCAATAAGCACTTCTCCTTTTGTTGGAGAGATCAGACGATTGAGAAGGCGGACTAGAGTGGATTTACCTGAACCGGATAATCCCATAATGACAAATATTTCGCCTTCTTCAATTGCCAGATTTGCATTTTGAACACCCACCGTAAGCCCCGTTTTATCAAAAATCTGATCTTTATTCATACCAGATTCTAATAATTCAAATGCGCGTTTAGGGTGTTCACCAAATACCTTGTAGAGGTTTTTTACTTCGAGTTTAATTGCCATGCAATATATAGTTTCCTATTTAAATATTGAAAGGAATAAATTAAATATTAATTAATAAGTGTTGTTGTTTTTCCTAAATAAGATTTTTAGTAAGGAAAATACCCTACCACAATGATTGAGTCTGGCAACCCTATGTTAATTATAATTAATTAAATAATTTAGCTATATTTTCTTTATTTCAAATATGATTAATAATTAAATAAAGTGAAAAAAAGAAAATTTATTAAAAGATGAATTTTACTCTAACCAACTGAAATAACTTTATTTTTAGAAATATTGTTATTTTTATTAGGAACTCAATAAAAGGAATGTTTAATATCAAAATAGAGAGAAAAAAAAGATGAAAAATAAATGAAAAAAAATCCAAATACATTAGGTTATTTAATGTTTTGTGTGTAACAATAAGGTTTATCTATGGGCGTTAAGCTAAAATCATTCGAAAAAAATTGATTTTTTGACAACATTGAACGGCAAAAATTAATTGATTAGATTATTTAATAGACAAATAAAAATACACCAAAAAATAATCTATATTTTTCAGTGTATTATGTTTTATATCCAATACATAATTAAATTGAATGTATTTGGCTATTTCTCTTATCTTTAATGAGGCTAGTAAATCTTAAAAATCCCAATCATCATCTTCAGTGTTAATGGTTTTTCCAATAACATAAGATGAACCTGATCCAGAGAAGAAATCGTGATTTTCATTTGCATCTGGTGACAATGAAGAAAGAATTGCAGGACTTACATCAGTTATCTCATCAGGAAATAAAGCTTCATACCCTAAATTCATTAATGCTTTATTTGCATTATAATGAAGAAATTTTTTAACATCTTCAGTCCAACCGACAATGTCGTAAAGATCTTCAGTATATTTCACCTCATTATCATATAAATCTAATAATAATGAAAAAGCAAAATCTTTAATATCTTGTTTCTCTGTTTCCGATTTATTTAATAACTGATTTTGAAATTTATAGCCAATATAATAACCATGAACGGCTTCATCTCTAATAATAAGGCGAATTAAATCAGCTGTATTGGTTAATTTTCCTCGACTTGACCAATACATTGGTAAATAGAATCCTGAATAAAATAAAAAGGATTCTAAAAAGACGCTGGCAATTTTTTTCTTTAAAGGATCTTCATCTTGATAATAACGCAAAATAATTTCTGCTTTCTTTTGTAAGTAAGGATTTTCCTCACTCCAACGATATGCTTCATCGACATCAGTTGTTAAGCAGAGTGTAGAGAATATGGAACTGTAAGAGCGAGCGTGAACCGCTTCCATAAAACAGATATTAGATAACACGGCTTCTTCATGAGGCGTGAGTGCATCAGGCATTAAAGTTGGTGCGCCTACGGTGTTTTGGATGGTATCAAGTAAAGTGAGTCCGGTGAAAACACGGATTGTCAGTTGTTTTTCAGCCGGTGTCAGCGTGTTCCATGAGGGAATATCATTAGAGAGTGGAATTTTTTCAGGTAACCAAAAATTCATGGTTAAACGATTCCAAACTTCTAGATCTTTTTCATCTTCAATGCGATTCCAATTAATCGCATTAACTTGGCTTAATAAAGGTGATGACATGCTATGTTCTCCTTATTGTTATTATTAAAGTGCACACGAAACACAGCCTTTGATTTCAGTACCTGCTAATGCAGATTGTCGGATACGAATGTAATACAAGGTTTTAATACCTTTACGCCATGCATATATTTGTGCTTTGTTAATATCTCGGGTTGTTGCTTCATCAGAAAAGAATAATGTGAGCGATAAACCTTGGTCGATATGTTGAGAAGCTTCAGCATAGGTATCGATTATTTTTTCAGCCCCAATTTCATATGCATCTTGATAATATTGACGATTTTCATTGGTCATAAAGGGGGCTGGGTAATAAACACGCCCAATTTTACCTTCTTTTCTAATTTCTATTGGTGCAGCAATAGGATGAATGCTTGATGTAGAGTGGTTGATATAGGAAATAGATCCTGTCGGCGGTATCGCTTGTAAATTTTGGTTATAGATCCCATGCTTCATAATTGATTGCTTGAGAGTCTGCCAATCATCTTGAGTTGGAATATGAATATTAGATTGGCTAAATAGCTGGTGGACTTTTTGAGTTTTAGGTAACCATTGTTGTGATAGATATTTATTAAAATATTCACCCGTTGCGTATTTTGAATTTTCAAAACCTTTAAAGTGCTGTTTTTTTTCAATAGCTAATTGATTTGACGCTAATAACGCATAGTAAGTGACAGTATAAAAATAGATGTTAGTAAAATCTAACGCTTCTTCAGAGCCGTAATAGATCCTTTCACGTGCTAAGTAGCCATGTAGATTCATTTGTCCTAAACCAATGGCATGAGAAGCGAGATTACCTTTTTCAATAGAAGGAACAGACTCAATTTTTGTCATTTCAGAGACATTACTTAATGCCTTAATTGCGGTGCTGATGGTATGTGCAAAGTTAGGCGAGTCCATTGCCATAGCAATATTCATAGAACCTAAGTTACAACTGATATCATGACCTATATGGCGATAACTTAAGTCAGGATGATATTCACTAGCACTGTTGACTTGTAAAATTTCAGAGCAAAGATTACTCATGTTAATTCTACCAGCGATAGGATTGGCGCGATTCACTGTATCTTCAAACATGATATAAGGATAGCCTGATTCAAATTGAATTTCGGCAAGTGTTTGGAAAAACTCTCTCGCTTTAATTTTCTTCTTACGAATTTGTGCGTTATTTACCATTTCACTGTATTTTTCACTAATACTGATCTCTGACATAGGTACGCCATAAACACGCTCTACATCATAAGGAGAGAAGAGATACATATCTTCATTACGTTTTGCTAATTCAAAAGTGATATCAGGGATAACAACACCTAATGAGAGTGTTTTTATTCGGACTTTTTCATCCGCGTTTTCTCTTTTTGTATCAAGAAAATGGTAAATATCCGGATGATGAGCATGAAGATAAACAGCACCAGCGCCTTGCCTTGCACCTAATTGATTAGCATAGGAAAAAGCATCTTCAAGCATTTTCATAATAGGAACAACACCAGAAGATTGATTCTCTATACGTTTAATGGGAGCGCCTGCTTCACGTAAATTAGTGAGCAAAAATGCAACGCCACCGCCACGTTTAGAAAGCTGTAATGCGGAATTTACTGATCGGCCGATAGACTCCATATTATCTTCTATACGTAATAGAAAGCAGGAAACTAATTCACCGCGTTGTTGTTTTCCGCAATTTAAAAAAGTCGGTGTTGCGGGTTGAAAACGACCACTAATGATTTCATCAACAAGATGAATAGCAAGGTCAGTATCACCTTGTGCAAGCGTGAGAGCCACCATACAAACGCGATCTTCATAGCGTTCAAGATAGCGCTCTCCATCAAACGTTTTTAAGGTGTAACTGGTGTAATACTTAAAAGCGCCAAGGAAAGATTGAAAGCGAAACTTTTTGCTATAAGCCTGTTTGAATAGTTGTTTGATAAAGGCAAATTCATACTGTTCTAACACTTGAGCTTCGTAATAGTGTTGTTGGACTAAGAACTCTAATTTTTCTCTTAGATCATGAAAAAATACCGTGTTTTGATTTACATGTTGACGAAAAAAATGGTGTGTCGCCAATTTGTCTTTATCAAATTGAATATTACCTTGCTCATCATAAAGATTTAGCATGGCATTCAGTGCATGGTAATCCAGTTGTTCTGTTGATTGTGTCATGTTAATTATCTCATGGCGCATTGGTCAGTCAGGCTTGACCAAAATGTGCTTAAACCTGTTTTTACGCGCTTGACATCTTCTTGCGTACCTAATAATTCAAATCGATACATAAAAGGGATGTGGCATTTTTGTGCAATAATATCGCCCGCTAATCCGTAAGCTGTACCAAAGTTAGTATTTCCAGACGCAATGACTCCACGTATTAATTGGCGGTTTTCAGGAATATTTAAGAACTGAATAACCGCTTTAGGCACTGCACCTTTAGCACCACCGCCACCATAAGTTGGGCAAAGCAATACAAAAGGCTGCGTTGCAAGCAATGTTTCATCTTCACTAATTCTGGTCGCCTCTAAATTGAGCTTTTGTACAAAACGATGGCTGTTTTCAGAGCGACTTGAAAAATAGATCAAAGGTGCAGTTTGCATGAAATGCTCCTTTAGAGCGTGATCTGTCTGATTTTATCAGGGCAGAAACCCGACCAATGTTGTTCACCGTGAACCACAACAGGTACTTGGCGATATCCCATTGAAACAATGTGAGCGAGGGCTTGTGTATCTTTGGTGAGATCAATGGCAACAAACGGAATGTTTTTCTGTTTTAAAGCACGCTCTGTGGCACTGCATTGAACGCAATTCGGTTTGGTATAGAGGATAACAGACATAAAAATAACCCTTATAAAAATATGGATGCGTCTGTTTTCACATCCATAATGAGAAGTGTTTAAATACTATATATGGAGTTATTTTTTATCAACCACACAATATATGGTGGTTTTTATTTTTGATAATGATTATCATTAAAATTAAGTAGTTAGTGCGCTAATTTTATTTTTAGATCGTTCGATTGATCAATTTTTATTAGATATACGAGTAATTAGATGATTGCTTTATCAATCGAGCATGATTTAATCTTGTGGCTAAAGACAAATCAGCAGAGAAAACATTATGTATCAAGACTATCTCAATGCTCCTAAAAGCTTTCCAAAACCCTATATCTCTATTACTGCAAATGAAAAAGGGATCACGAGCCTATATTTTGTGAATGACAAAGAGGTTGCTGTAAATTCAAGCCCCGTGATTAATCAATGTATACAACAATTAAAAGAGTATTTTACAGGGAAGCGCACAACGTTCTCTCTACCATTAGCACCAGAAGGAACTGAATTTCAAAGCCGTGTTTGGAAAACATTACAGACAATCCCTTATGGCGAAATTTGGAGTTATAAAAAATTGGCGCTTACATTAGGTTCGATAAATTATTGCAGAGCGGTAGGAATGGCTAATTCACGCAATCCAATTTCTTTAATTATTCCTTGCCACCGAGTTATTGGTCATAACGGCAAGTTAGTCGGCTATACTGGCGGATTAGATATTAAGCGTTGGCTACTTCAATATGAAAAAGTAGAATTTGATGAATAGTTCTGATTGTAAGTATTAAGTATTGTTTCTTAAGTGAACTATGCGTTAAGGCATGGGATTTGTCTGAATATTAATCATTTGGCAGAAAAAAAATGTGAGTTTCGTGATCTAGACTGTGGACAGGGAATCATCATTTTTGTTTTACTATAGCTAACGCAAAACGCTTGCGTTTATTTTCTATTTTAAAGGTAAACTTGATGTCTAAATTAAAAGGTAACGTTAAGTGGTTTAACGAAACTAAAGGTTTTGGTTTTATCACTCCAGAAGATGGCAGCAAAGATGTATTTGTACACTTTTCCGCTATTACATCAGAAGGCTTTAAAACCCTTGCTGAAGGTCAAAAAGTAGAGTTTGAAGTTACTGACGGCGCGAAAGGGCCATCTGCTGCAAACGTTGTCGCTATCTAATTAACGACTTCTTTGAGACAGTAAAAACCCGTTGTTTAACGGGTTTTTATATTCTGAGTATTACATTTCTCGTAATAACCAAAACGCAAATGCGGTCATTAAAAATGAACCCGCTAAGTTAGCACCCATCGTACTTAGCGCCCATCCTATCTTCCCTTCAGTTAAGAGTGCGACAACTTCGACAGAAAAGGTTGAAAATGTTGTCAGACCGCCACAAAAGCCCGTAGTTAGCATAATTTTCCAAATAGGATCAATATTTGGGGCTTTGCTAAACCAAGCGATACCAAAGGCAATAATAAAAGCACCAATACAGTTAGCAATAAAGGTGCCTGTGGCAAAATGAGGAAAAATAGAATTTAGGCGGTAGCTAATTAGCCAGCGTAATACGCTACCTAAACCACCACCTATAAATACAGCAATTGCAATATTAAGCATGAGAAATTAATTGTTATTTAACCTCAATCCCCTGAGCTTGAAGATCTGCATGATAAGAGGAGCGAACAAACGGCCCACAAGCAGCATGGGTAAAGCCCATCGCGAGTGCTTGCTCTTTCATATATTCAAACTCGTCAGGACTGACGTAGCGTTGAACAGGAAGATGGTGACGACTTGGCTGTAAATATTGCCCTAAAGTCAGCATCGTTACCCCATGTTTACGCAGATCACGCATAACGTCAATAATTTCTTCGTTGGTTTCCCCAAGACCGACCATTAAACCCGACTTAGTGGGAATATCTGGGTGAGCTTGCTTAAAGCGCTCTAACAAAGTCAATGACCATTGATAGTTAGCACCTGGACGTACTTGACGGTAAACACGAGGAACGTTCTCTAAGTTATGATTAAAGACATCAGGTGGTGTGTCCGTGAGGATCTCAAGTGCTTTATCCATACGACCACGGAAATCAGGAACTAATGTTTCAATACGGATGGTTGGATTTTTTGCTCGAATTGCTGCAATACAATCCGCAAAATGCTGAGCACCGCCATCACGTAAATCGTCACGGTCTACGGAAGTAATTACGACGTAGCGTAATCCCATATCTTTGATTGTTTGAGCGAGTTTCTCAGGCTCTTGTGGATCGGGCGCATTTGGTCGGCCATGAGCGACATCGCAGAATGGGCAACGGCGTGTACAGATTGCCCCTAAAATCATAAAGGTTGCCGTTCCATGGTTAAAGCATTCTGCAAGGTTAGGGCAAGAGGCTTCTTCACAGACTGAATGAAGACCATTTTTACGCATCGCTGCTTTGATACCCTGTATTTTACTTGAGTCAGCGGGTAGCTTTATTTTCATCCAATCAGGTTTGCGTAGCAGTTGTTCTCGTTCTGTAGCGACTGTTTTAACAGGAATAAGTGCCATTTTATCGGCGTCGCGATATTTAACTCCGCGTTCCATCTGAATAGGTTTACTCATAATTGTGCCAGTTCCAGTTATCTAGAGTGATTAACACGATGTGACTGAGGTAATCAGGGTTTTAAAAAAATATGATAAATGTTAAAAAAATTATAGCATTTTTATTGCTGTGGTTGAAATCCTAGATGTGTACAAAAATGCTTAACTAATAACGGTGCTACCTGTGTCGTTGTCGTATTCGGTGCAAAATCAATTAACTGCGTCATTTTGAGATCAGAATAACCACAAGGATTTATTCGTGCAAAAGGGGATAAATCCATATCGATATTGAGCGCAAGTCCATGAAAGGAGCAACCTTTACGAATACGTAATCCTAAAGAGCAAATTTTATCACCCTTCACATAAACACCGGGCGCATCAGCACGAGCATAAGCCTCTACATTAAACTCTGCCAGTGTATCAATAACAGTGTTTTCAAGAGCAGTGACTAATTGACGAACACCTATATGATTGCGTTTTAAATCAATTAAAACATACATCACTTGCTGACCAGGACCATGATAAGTCACTTGACCTCCACGATCAGACTGAATAACAGGGATAGTCCCTGTATTTAATAAGTGTTCTGCTTTACCTGCTTGGCCTTGGGTAAAAACCTGTTCATGTTGAACGAGCCATATTTCATCAGGAGTATGACTTTCCCGTTTTTCCGTAAACTGATGCATAGAATCAGAAACCGGTAAATAGGGTTTCACACCTAATTGGCGAATAATGATTGTCTTGTCTTGCACCGTGAAAATCTTCATTTGTAGCGTAATTGTGAAGGGCAGTATAACGCCCCAGCAAATGAACTACCAGATTGAGATGTTTTTTTTCCAAGGTTGAGATAAAAATGAGGAGATGTAGAAGAAAAAGCGCCTTAATGAAAGGCGCTTTTAAAAAGTCATCGATTAAAAGAAAAGGTTATAGAACCATACGGACTAATTCAAGTTCACCTAATTCTTTATATAACGTTTCTACTTGGTCGATATGAGTTGCGTTGATGGTAATAGAAACAGAGTGGTAATTACCTTTGCTACTTGGTTTCACTGAAGGTGTGTAATCACCAGGAGCATGGCGTTGAATGACTTCAACAACTTGCTCGACTAATTCAGGTTTTGCATGACCCATCACTTTATAAGTGAAAGAACATGGGAACTCTAACAACTCGTTTAATTTTGTTTTCATCATAATGTAATTCCTTAAGACAACAGGTGCTGTTGTTTTAATAATTTATTTCTACACCTAATCTTAGCAAATAAAAAGCGCATTCCTTATATAATAAGGAATGCGATACTGGTAATTAGGGTAAATATAAGAGTGGTAAATGTGTCTTTGCCAATATCTGTATAAAAGTTATATGTGGCCACATTTACCTTTTTCAAGTCTTAGCCAAACCAGTGTGAGAATAATAATTTGATATAGTCGATAATACGGCTAAAGAAACCACCTTCTTTTACTTCATTCATCACAACAAGCGGGCGCTGTTCAATAACTTGTCCATCAAGTTGGAAATTAATTGTTCCTACAACTTGGTTTTTAGTTACTGGTGCATGTAATTCTACATTATCAAGAACATAGCTTGCTTTTAAATCTTTTAAACGGCCACGAGGAATAGTTAAATAAACATCTTTATCTACCCCTAATTGTACTTTATCTGTTTCACCATACCAGATAGGCTCTGCCGCAAATTCTTTACCCACTTGCAATGGTTTTACGGTTTCAAAGAAACGAAAACCCCAAGTAAGCAGTTTTTTACTTTCGGCATCACGGCCTTTAGGTGAGTGACCGCCCATAACGGCAGAAATTAAACGCATATTGCCTTCAGTTGCAGAGGCGACAAGATTATAGCCAGCGGATGCAGTATGACCTGTTTTAATACCATCAACGTTTAAACTGGTATCCCACAACAAGCCATTTCGGTTAGTTTGGCGGATATTGTTGTAAGTGTACTCTTTTTCTTTATAGATGGCATATTCATCCGGTACGTCGCGAATTAATGCAGCACCGATTAGTGCCATATCACGAGCCGAGCTGTATTGTCCCGGGGCATCAAGACCATGAACGGTTTGGAATTGTGTATTTTGTAAACCTAGACGTTTAACGTAATCGTTCATCATAGTTACAAATGTATCTTGGCTGCCTGCAACATAAGAGGCCATTGCGACACAAGCATCATTACCTGATTGTAAGTTAATACCACGTGTTAACTGTGCAACAGTAACTTGATCACCTGGTTTTAAGAACATTAAAGAAGAGCCACGAAAAATAGGATTACCCGTTGCCCATGCTTCTTCACCAATAGGTACAATATCGCTATTAGATATTTTACCAGCCCGAATAGATTGACCAATAACATAGCTGGTCATCATCTTGGTTAAACTAGCAGGATCACGGCGAACATCAGCATTCATTTCAGCCAGTACTTTCCCAGAATTATAATCAATCAGAATATAAGATTCGGCTTCGATACTAGGAACAGCGGGTATCATTGTTTTTAGGGAATCTTCTGCAATACCTTGATGACTTACTGCGAGTAAGGCAAAAGTGGCACTTAATAAGCTTGTTCTTAGTAATTTTGCTGGGAGTATCTGTTTCATTCTGTTTGTTTTATCCAAAATTCAGGGAAAAATAGGAACCGATAAATAAAATATCAGCAAATCCGGATGATTCTACGCTTGAATTTGCTGATATAAAAAGAATTTTACGTAACATTATCTTTTATTGGGTAATAATAAACCCAGTGACATTTTTAACTTGTTTTAGCTTGTTTTTTATCGTTTCGGCTTGCTCTTTAGATGAATAAGGGCCGAGTTGTACTTTATATAATCCATCTGTTTTATTGATCACACCTTGTGTGTTAAATAATGACGATAAATCATTGAGCAAAAACTGTGCATTATTTTCGTTACTGAGAGCGCTGACTTGGACATAAAAACCTTGTGCTATGGAATTTGCCGATAATGCTGGTTTTGATGTTTTTGTTTCCGTCTCTACTGGCGTTGGAACTGGCACTGGAGTTGACGTTTTTGCTAGAACTGGAGTTGGGGCAGATGGCTCAACTGGCATATTGTTGTTGGTAGGCGTTGATGTTGTTAATGGCGCAGGTGCAGCGGGTTGAGCATTAAAATTAGGGCGCTCAGGTAATGCCGTTGTTTTCTTTTCTATTTGCGCACCATGTGTACCAATACCGCTCATATGGCCAGTTTGATCAACAACAATCCCTTCAATAAGTAATGGGGTTGTCGGCATTAAACGTAAGCTATCAGAAACCGCAGGAGTGACTTGGATTTGTTTTCCATTAACATAAGGGCCACGGTCGTTAATGCGTACAACCATTGTGCGTCCATTGATCAAGTTTGTGATTTTCGCATAGCTTGGGATCGGTAATGTAGGATGCGCAACGGCAAACTCATAGGGATTAACGCGCTCACCAATGGTAGTTAAACGGCTCATCGCTAAACTATCATAGACAATCGCTTCTCCTCGCTCACTGAAATTTGCTGGATCCGTCACGATACGGTAAATCACTCCATTTTTTCGGTAATCTTGATTTGCCGTAGGATGATAAGGCTCGTAACGTGGCTCTGCACCGAGAACACGTTGAGCTGGCACATTCGGTAATGGTGCTGGTTGTTTATTGGTATTTGGCTTATCAATAACACACCCTGACAGTAGCAATGCACTGATACCAATCAAAACCCATTGCAGACGCATAAAAACCTCGTTATAAACTTTTTGATAGTAGTTTTCGGTGTGTGTGAATCGACATCACGATACCAAACCCAGCCATTAACACAATAAGAGCCGAGCCTCCATAACTCATCAGCGGTAACGGAACACCCACAACAGGAAGGATGCCACTCACCATTCCTATGTTAACAAAGACATAGACAAAGAAAATTAGCATTAATCCACCAATCATGACTCTACCAAATGTGTTTTGTGCTTTCGTTGCAAGGTAAAGACCTCGCGCGATTAAGAGTATATAAAGAGTCAGTAGTATCAAAACACCAATTAATCCAAGTTCTTCAGCTAATACAGCAAAAATAAAGTCTGTATGGCGCTCTGGTAAGAATTCTAATTGAGATTGAGTGCCTTGTAACCATCCTTTTCCATGTAATCCACCAGAACCAATGGCAATTTTAGATTGGATGATATGATATCCTGCGCCAAGTGGGTCTGATTCGGGATCAAGAAGCATCATTACCCGTGCTTGTTGGTAATCATGCATGAGGAAAAACCAAAGTATGGGGATAAAGGCAGCAACAAGAATTATAGCCACAGTAATAAGACGCCAACTCATTCCGGCTAGGAAAAGGACAAATAATCCTGAGGCAGCAACAAGAATAGAGGTTCCTAAGTCAGGCTGCGCTGCGACTAATAAAGTTGGCACAAAAATAAGTACCAGAGCAATGGCTGTATTACGTAATGTCGGAGGGCACACATCGCGATTCATAAATCGAGCGACCATTAAAGGCACGGCTATTTTAGCGATTTCTGACGGTTGAAAACGCACAATGCCTAAATCTAGCCAACGTTGAGCCCCTTTACTGATTTGACCAAAGACATCAACAAGAATAAGTAAAATAACACAAAAGAAATAGAGATGCGGAGCCCAGCTTTCATAGACTCTCGGCGGGATTTGTGCCATGACTATCATGATCATAAAACCCATTGCAATCTGTCCTAACTTACGTTGCATCATTTCTGGATCTTGCCCACTGGCACTCCACATAATAAATGCGCTGTATCCTAATAAAGCAATAATACAAAGTAAGAATAGAGGATCGATATGGATCCGTGTCCAGAAGGATTTTTTCTTGTTATTTTCAGTCATAAGTATTATTCCTCTGAACCACGCGGTGCTGGTGGAGACGCTGGCAATACCGTGTTGTTATCACCAAGGAGAATATGGTCAAGAATTTGTCTTGTAATATCACCAACAGAAGGGCCGGCACCGCCATTTTCTAGAATAATAGAGATGGCTATGGTTGGGTTATCATAAGGTGCAAAGGCAATCATCAATTTGTGGTCACGAAGATGTTCAGCCAATTGGCTCGCGTTGTAGGTTTCGTAACTGAACACCTGCGCAGTCCCCGATTTTGCAGCGACTTTATAAGGCGCATCAGCAAAACTTCGGCGACCTGTACCATTTGGGAAGTTAGCCACACCATACATACCGTGTTTTGCTAATTCCCAATAACCGGAGTTGATATCACCAATTTGGCGTGTTTCCTTATCAACATAAGGCACCATTTCATTGCCAAGTTTTGTACCGTAAAGCAGGTGAGGGGTTTTAACTTGGCCGTCATTAATCAATGTCATTAACGCTTTCGCCATTTGAATGGGGGTTGCTGTCCAATAGCCTTGCCCAATTCCTACAGGGATTGTGTCACCTTGATACCAAGGTTTTTTATAACGTTGCTGTTTCCATTCACGTGTTGGCATGATCCCATTACGCTCTTCAGATAAATCAATACCTGTATATTCACCATAACCAAAGCGACTCATCCAAGTTGATATGCGATCAATCCCCATATCATAAGCAACTTGGTAGAAGAAGGTATCGGCAGATTCTACGATAGACTTTGTAACATTAAGTTTTCCATGTCCCCAACGTTTCCAATCTCGATAACGTTTTTCAGATCCCGGAAGTTGCCACCAACCGGGATCATGAATTGTTGTATTGGCTGTAATGACACCTTCACTTAATGCCGCAACAGACATAAACGGTTTCACAGTTGATGCCGGCGGATAAAGACCTTGGGTTGTACGGTTGATCAGTGGTCTATCTGGGTTATTTAGTAACCCTTGATAATCGGTGTTCGATATTCCGCCGACAAATAAGTTAGGATCATAACTAGGGTTTGATACAAGCGCTAAAATTTCACCATTACGAGGATCGGTTACTACAACTGCAGCTCGACTTGTGGTGAGTAGTTCTTCAATATAGGTTTGCAGTTCAAGGTCGATGGTAAGATAGATATCTTTACCGGCCTGTGGCGGCTGTTCGTGTAATTGGCGAATAACTCGACCACGGCTATTAACTTCAACTTCTTCATAGCCCGTAGTGCCATGTAAAACAGACTCATAATAACGTTCGATGCCTAACTTACCGATATCGTGAGTCGCTGCATAGTTAGGTGATAAACCTTCTTTATCAAGGCGTTCAACATCTTTATCGTTAATTTTCGCAACATAACCAATCACATGCGTTAATGCTGAGCCATAAGGATAATAACGACGTTGATAACCTTTAATTTCTAAGCCAGGATAGCGGTATTGGTTGATAGCGAAACGGGCGACTTGTACTTGGCTTAAAGTTGTTTTTAAGGCAATAGAGCTAAATCGGCGCGAGCGCTTGCGCTCTTTTTCGAATGCAGCAATATCTTCATCAGTTAAGTCAATAACATCTCTCAAACTTTCAAGTGTTTCTTGTAAGTTTTCTACCTTTTCAGGCACAACTTCTAATTGATAGATAGTACGATTGAGTGCAAGAGGGATACCTTTGCGGTCGTAAATAATGCCTCTGCTCGGCGCAATTGGTACTAATTTAATTCGGTTATCATTTGAACGTGTTTGATAATCATCATGGCGAGTGATCTGTAAGTGATTGAGGTTAAAAACCAAAATACCACTCAATATAATAATTACTGAAAATGCGACAATCACACGACGGATAAATAACTTTGATTCCGCAGTATAATCTCGAAACGGGGTACGTTTTTTTCTTTTCATCCCATTTGACTTCACTTACTGACCCGCCAATTTATTGATTATTCACGATGATAAGGATGGTTTGTGGTAATGCTCCATGCTCGATAAAGGCTTTCTGCAACCACGACACGAACAAGGGGATGTGGCATTGTTAAAGGAGATAAAGACCAGCTTTGTTCAGCCGCAGCTTTACACGCAGGTGCTAATCCTTCAGGGCCTCCAATGAGTAAGCTGACATTTCTACCATCAAGTTTCCATCGATCGAGTTGTTCTGCAAGTTTTGGCGTATCCCAGCGAGCGCCAGGAATATCGAGAGTGACGATACGATTTCCTTTACCTACTGCAGCTAACATTTGTTCACCTTCTTTTTCGAGAATACGTTTGATATCCGCATTCTTTCCACGCTTGCCTGCGGGGATCTCGATAAGTTCTAAAGGCATGTCTTTAGGGAATCGATTAAGATAATCCATAAAGCCGGTCTGTATCCAGTCCGGCATTTTTGTACCAACGGCAATGAGCTGTAATTTCAAACTCAGCTCCAGAGTTTTTCAAGTTCGTACATACGGCGACTATCTTCTTGCATGACGTGTACCATGGCTTCACCAAGATCAACGACTATCCAATCAGAAACGCCTTGTCCTTCAACACCTAAAGGTTGTAATCCCGCTTCGCGGCAATCATCAACGAGATTATCTGCAACAGACATAAGATGTCTGCTTGATGTACCTGTACAAATAATCATGTAATCCGTTACACTTGATTTTCCGCGGACATCTAATGCAATAATGTCTTGAGCTTTAGAGTCTTCAAGTTTATCAATAATAAATTGCTGTAATTCAGAACCTTGCAAAAGGATCACCTTTAATCTAATGAGTTAATTCAACCGAAAAATAACATACTCGTGATACTTTAAGCTGCAGCGTTGTTGACTACATTTATTCGCACTAGTTATATACTTGGGTATACTTCTAGCGACTTACTCCAATGGTTGTCTAACTGCGCCTCAAATTATTTAGAATATGAATGCTATTTTAAAGGAATTTATACCAATAAATCTATTTTACTGGATGATTAATTCCAGTTAGCAATAACAAGAACATAAATCTCATTTTCTTGTTTTTCGACGTTTGATTTAGAAAAATTCATATATGTCCATTAACTGCGTCATAATAAATAACAAAAAGAAGGCAGATAAGAACTTTTCCATTTAGACGACAGTTTTACCTTACAGTTCCCTTAAGGGAACAGTGGGTGAGAATAACAGCTAAACCTCGTCTGTCAATGCTCATCAAACACCTAATTAGGTGTGTTTTTACTTTGTTAGGTTCAGATTATACCGTGTAATGCTCAGACTTTTTAATTGGAGAGAAAAAGAATGGAAAGAAAAGTGAATTATCTCGGGATATCTTCAGAAATTATGAGTAACAGCGATCACCAATTACAAGAAAAGTTAGCGTTACTTTGTCACACCATTAAAGATGAAAAAATAGACATTATGCAGATAGATCCCCAAAACAGAGATTATCTGTTGCCGATTTATGGTTATATCGGCAAAGCGGGAGACAGTATTGTTTCACCATCAAATTTTATTTTACCTCAATTAAGTCTTGAGCAACTTTTACAGCCTATTATTCTTGACCATTTTCTTACTCAGTTCTTTACACTATTCGATTACCAACAACAGGTTAGCCAATCATTAAGTAAAGGGGCTTTGATTAAGTTTCATAGTCGGTATAAATATTTAATTATGGCTTATTCTCAAGTAGCTTATCGAGAATTAGGGCGTTATATCGCTAATCTTTCTGATGAAATTTCTCTCGATGAAATAGCATCGAAATATCAACAAAAGCTAATGAGAGCATTAAGCGTTGCGCCAAATCGAGAAGGGCAAACGAATGCATTAATGCATATGGCTGGGTATTTTAAACGAGATTTGAGTTCGCAACAGAAACAAGAAATGTCACAGACAATTTTGTTATATCGTCAATGTGTTATACCTTTTTCCAAGCCTTATAACTTACTTCAATATTGGTTAAGTGTTTACCCTGATGATTATTTGATTCATCAACGCTACTTCTCACCTTATCCGCAAGCTTTTGATTATCTAAGAGAACAACTTTAGAAATAATAATTTATTTATAGAGTTGGTGTTGGCGGATATAGTTTTCAACAGCATTTGGTAGTAAATCGTGGCAATCTAATCCCGCTTTATGGCGGGCTCGAATATCTGTTGCTGAAATATTATAAAGAGGAGTATCAGCCAGAAAAATTTTTCCTGAAGGTAAGCAATGAATATCTTCTTGCTGTTTTGTTTGATGCTGGATTAACCAAGTTTGCATTTGTGTGTTTTCGAAATGCGTTTGATAACCGGGACGCGCGCAAACAAGCAAATGGCATACATCCAATAGTTCATCCCACTGATGCCATGTGTTAATTGAAAGCAATGAATCTTGACCAATAATAAAGGCTAAAGGTTGTTTATCGCCAATTTCTAGCCTGAAATCTCTTAATGTCTCAATAGTATAAGATGGAGTTGGTTTCTCAAGCTCACGGGTGTCCACTTTAAATGAGGAATAGGGTTCAAGAGCAAGCCGCACCATATCAAGACGTTGTTGAGAAGATGCCTCTGGTTGAGGGCGATGAGGAGGAATGTTGTTAGGTAGCCAAATCACCTCCTTTAAACCAATCAACCCTGAAAGTGCTTCTACAGGGCGTAGATGCCCATAGTGAATCGGATCAAATGTGCCCCCGTATAAGGCGATAGCTTGATTAATTAAAGGTGTGGCTTGATTAGTTTTAGGCATGACTTACAAATCCTTCTGGTAATGCTTTTCCACAGAGTAATAAACCTAATGCACTAAGTGATGGCCAAACGGTCTGACCATAATCTTGTTTAATGGTCATTTCTATATTGGCTAATAAGCGTATTGCGGTTAGTAGTTGATGCTCGGATAAACGCTGTAATGCCGCTGTGAAAATTGGGCGCCGGTTTTGCCAAATTCGATGTTTATCAAAAATTGTTTTTAACGAAGCCGTTTTAGATTCACGATGTAGCGTAATCAATTGCATTAACTCACGTTGTAATGTTCTGAGTAAAATAACAGGTTCGCTATCTTCTCTTTTGAGTTGTTGCAAGATATGCCATGCACGTTGTGTTTTTCCTGTCAGTAATGCATCAACCCAGTGATAAGGGGTAAAATGTGACGCGTCATTGACCGCTGCTTCTACTCTTGGAAGTGTTAGCTTACCATCAGGGTACAATAGAGAAAGGCGCTCGATGGCTTGTGCTAGTGCCAGTAAATTTCCTTCATAACAGTAGCAAAGTAATTGATTACCTTGTTCATCTAGCGCTAATCCTTTTTGTTTTGCTCGACGTGCAACCCAATTAGGTAATTTATCAAGCTCAGGTGTCAGACAAGACACATAGGTTCCATGTTGGCTTAATGTTTTAAACCATTCACTGTTTTCTTGGGCTTTTGTGAGTTTATTGCCACGTAAAATCAACAATAAATCTTGATGTAATTCTTGAGATAGGCGAGTGAGTTTCTCCGACATTACTGCATTAGGGCCATTTTCAGGTAAATGCAGCAAAAGAGATTGCCTTTGAGAAAAAAGACTGAGTGATTGACAAAGTGAGTAAATTTCATTCCAGTCCGTATTATTATCAAGGGTAAATTGATAATGTTCACTAAATCCTTGGGATTTAGCGACGGATTGAATAGCATCTTGAGACTCTTGGAGTAACAGAGGTTCATTACCCCAAAGTAGATAACTTTGACGCAGCCCCTCTTGGAGCTGCGCATTCAGTTGTTCTGGATATAAGCGGATCATTTGGCTGGTGAGATTATCTGTTTTGCCTGCTCAGTTTGTGCGGCTTTTTGGCGTTCAGCATTGTGAACAACCAATAATTTACGCACTAATATTGCTGTCGCTTGTTCACGCATCTCTTGCTTGATAATCTCATTTTCAGCATCTTTCGCTAATGCTTCTAATGGGTTATCGAAGAATGGGCGTGAAACCTGTGATGAAATTGGGTAAATCGTACCATCAGGCATAATCACTTGCGCATCAAGCACAAATGTTAACTGACGTTCTGCTGATTTACCGTCTTGATACACAGAAACGGTCTCTTTACTTTCTGATGAACCGACAATTTTAAGAATAGGGATATTCGCTGTTGGGTTTTCAACAAGCTGAACATCATTAAGTCTAAGTTGTTGACGCATTATACGAGATAATGGGCCATAAGGGTCACCAGAGCTAAGATAAAGCGTTTTTAATTCTGCTGGAACCTGAGTTTTACCCTGAAGGTGAAAACCACAGCCAGCGGTGATTAACACCGCTAAACCGAAAAATAGCGAAAGTAGATATCGCACTAGGCCTCCTTATCAGCCAACAACGATGTTCAGTAATTTTCCTGGAACATAGATGACTTTACGAACAGTCACATTTTCCAAATATTTAGCAACACTGTACTCTTTTGTCGCCATTTCCTGAACATATTCTTTTTCTGAATTAGCCGGAACAGTGACTCGACCACGCACTTTACCATTCACTTGAACGATAATTAGCTTGGTGTCATCGATCATTGCTTCTTCATCAGCAACCGGCCATGGTGCAACATCAACGTCCTCTTTTCCACCTAATGCCTGCCACATAACAAAACAAGCATGAGGGATAATTGGAGAAAGCATACGAACAATCGCTTCTAATGCTTCTTGCATTAAAGCACGATCTTGTTCTGTTTCTTGTGTTGCACGAGTTAATTTATTCATTAACTCCATAATGGCGGCAATCGCGGTGTTAAAGGCTAAGCGACGACCTACGTCATCAGATACTTTTGCAATCGTTTTATGTAAGTCGCGACGTAAATCTTTTTGTTCTTCTGTTAATGCAGAAAGATCAAGAGACTGTGTCGCTCCTTTTTGAGTGTGCTCGTGAACTAAACGCCATAAACGACGTAAGAAACGGTTTGCGCCTTCAACACTAGACTCCTGCCATTCCAGTGTTAATTCTGGTGGAGCAGCAAACATCATAAATAAACGAACAGTATCGGCACCATAACGTTCAACCATAGTTTGTGGATCGATACCGTTATTTTTAGATTTAGACATTTTGCTCATGCCAGCATAAGTCAGTTCATGACCTTCACTGTCAGTCGCTTTTATGATGCGGTTTTTCTCATCACGTTCAACTATAGCTTCAGCAGGAGATACCCAATGACGAGCACCATCTTCACCTGTGTAATAGAATGCATCAGCTAATACCATGCCTTGACACAGTAAGCGTTTTGCAGGTTCATCTGAGTTCACTAAACCAGCATCACGCATCAGTTTATGGAAGAAGCGGAAATACATTAAGTGCATGATAGCGTGTTCAATACCACCAATATACCAGTCAACAGGTAACCAATAGTTAGCGGCTTTTGGATCTAACATGCCTTTATCGTAATCAGGGCAGGTATAGCGAGCATAATACCAAGACGACTCCATAAAGGTGTCAAAAGTATCAGTTTCACGTAACGCTGGCTGACCATTGATTGTGGTTTTTGCCCACTCTGGATCTGCTTTAATTGGGCTGGTGATCCCGTCCATTTTAACATCTTCTGGCAGAATAACTGGCAGTTGATCTTCAGGAACAGGAACAACAGTACCGTCTTCTAAGGTAGCCATTGGAATTGGCGCTCCCCAGTAACGTTGACGAGAAACCCCCCAGTCACGTAAACGGTAGTTAACTTTGCGCTCGCCAACACCCATTTGTGCTAGTTTATCTGCAATTGCATTAAAGCCAGCTTGGTTGTCTAATCCAGAGAATTCACCCGAATTAATCAGGCTATTTTTCTCGGTTAATGCGCCTTCAGATAAGTCAGGTTGATTACCTTCAGCATCTGCAATAACAGCTTTAATTGGCAAGTTGTATTTAGTTGCAAATTCCCAGTCACGTTCATCATGGCCTGGAACTGCCATGACAGCACCTGTGCCGTATTCCATTAATACAAAGTTAGCAACCCAAATAGCTACTTTCTCTTTAGTTAATGGATGAATTGCATAAAGACCCGTAGCAATCCCTTTTTTCTCCATTGTTGCCATATCGGCTTCAGCCATTTTCATGTTACGGCATTCATCAATGAAGTGTTGAACTTCAGGATTATTTTGAGCAGCTTTTTGCGCTAATGGGTGACCTGCTGCAACTGCAACATAAGTAACGCCCATAAATGTATCTGGACGCGTTGTATATACGGTCATTGTGTCGTCACTATCAGCAACATCAAATTTAATTTCGACACCTTCGGAACGACCTATCCAGTTACGTTGCATGGTCTTAACTTGTTCAGGCCACTCATCTAACGTATCTAAATCGTTTAACAGCTCTTCTGCATATTGAGTAATTTTGATAAACCACTGTGGAATTTCTTTACGCTCAACAGGGGTATCACAGCGCCAGCAACAGCCATCGATAACTTGTTCATTGGCTAAAACAGTTAAATCGTGTGGACACCAGTTAACAGCAGAGGTCTTTTTATAAACTAAACCTTTTTCATATAACTTAGTAAAGAACCACTGTTCCCAACGATAATATTCGGGGGTACAGGTTGTGACTTCACGATCCCAATCATAACCAAAACCCAGTTTCTTTAACTGGTTTTTCATATAATTGATATTTTCGTAAGTCCACGGCGCTGGAGCGGTATTATTTTTTACAGCGGCACCTTCTGCAGGTAAGCCAAATGCATCCCAACCAATAGGTTGTAAGACGTTTTTACCTTGCATACGTTGATAACGGGAAATCACGTCACCAATGGTGTAGTTACGGACGTGTCCCATGTGTAGTCGGCCAGAAGGATAAGGTAGCATTGACAGGCAGTAATATTTTTCTTTGTTATTATCTTCTGTCACTTTAAATGTGTTGTTCTTTTCCCAGTGTTCCTGGATAGTTTGCTCTATATCTTCGGGACGATATTGTTCTTGCATGGCACCGATAATCCTATGGTGAATTAATGGCTACCGGAGGGTAACCGCTATTATGAAATTAAGACTTGCATAGCATAGCTGATTTTGTCTAATAGCCACAACTATTGATCTTAATGAAAGTCACTGTTTGCATAACTTTTTCAAGACAATTGCGAGATATCTTGGAAAGAGTTAAAACAAAAAGACAATAAATGCGTATTTTCTGAAAAAACAATAGTGATATTGCAAAAAAATAAGGTTTTTTGATATTTAGTTGCGAGGTTAATCGAAATTATTATTTGGGGCTGACGTGCTAAAAAAGCACGCCAGCAGAGGGAAAGTGGCAATTAGTGCAGAATTTTAGCGAGGAAATCTTTTGCTCGTGCTGATTTTGGATTATCAAAAAAGTCGTTTTTAGGTCTATCTTCTACTATTCGACCTTCATCCATAAAAATAATACGGTCAGCAACCTTTTTAGCAAAACCCATTTCATGGGTCACTACCATCATCGTCATACCTTCATTTGCAAGCTCTACCATTACATCAAGGACTTCATTAATCATTTCAGGATCAAGTGCTGAGGTCGGTTCATCAAATAACATTGCAATAGGATCCATACATAATGCACGAGCGATGGCGACACGTTGTTGCTGACCACCAGAAAGTTGCGCGGGATATTTGTTAGCATGACTTGCTAATCCCACTCGCTCTAATAACTTTAACCCTTTCTCTCTTGCAGCCTCTTTTTCTCTATTAAGCACTTTAACTTGTGCTAGTGTAAGATTTTCAATAATAGAGAGGTGAGGGAAGAGTTCAAAATGTTGGAATACCATCCCCACTTTTGCTCGTAATTTAGCAAGATCGGTATGCTTGTCATTGACTTTGATTTCATTAACAAGGATTTCGCCTTGTTGTATAGGCTCTAAACCATTTACTGTCTTGATCAGTGTTGATTTACCTGAGCCAGAAGGTCCACAGACAACAACAACTTCCCCCTTTTTAACTTCAGTGGAACATTCAGTCAGTACTTGAAACTGACCATACCATTTAGATACGTCTTTTAGGGAAATCATCTAGGTAGTCCTTTTTTTAAGAAAGTTCACTAACATTGAAGCAGCAAAGCTAATGACGAAATAAACAAAACCAGCAAAAAGGATCATTTCAACTTGTGTACCATCTCGTTCTCCAATATTTGCCGCTGTTCTGAAAAAGTCAGTAAGACTTAAAACGTAAACTAAGGAAGTATCTTGGAATAATACAATTCCTTGAGTCAGTAAAAGCGGGATCATGGCTCGAAAGGCTTGAGGTAGGATCACTAAACGCATTGTTTGCGATTTGGTCATACCTAACGCAAGTGAGGCTGAAAATTGTCCTTTGCTAACACTTTGAATACCTGCTCTTATAATTTCAGAGTAATAAGCTGCTTCAAATAAAGAGAACGCTATCATTGCTGAAATTAAACGGATATCACTTTTCGGTGAAAGCCCTAGAACATTTTGTAATATGTTAGGCACAATTAAATAAAACCACAGTAATACCATGACTAATGGAATAGAACGGAAGGTATTAACGTAAGCGGCTGCAAACCAGCTAATAGGCTTAAAGGTCGATAGTCGCATAACAGCAAGCACCGTTCCCCATAAAATACCGACCACAATAGCGGTGATGGTGATTTTTAGTGTAATAGCCATTCCATCAACTAAAAATGGTAGGCTTGGAACAACAGAACTCCAGTCAAATTCGTACATTATTGACCTCCTGTTGTGCCGGGTAAGCGAACGCGTTTTTCAAGCCAATGCATTATTAGCATTATGATGACATTGATAAATACATAGGCCAGTGTGATTGCTGTGAATGACTCATACGCTTTTGCTGAATAATCGAGGAGTTTATTTGCTTGTGCTGCCATATCAATCAGTCCGATAGTAGAGGCAATAGCTGAGTTTTTCACGAGATTGAGCATTTCGGATGTCATTGGTGGGATAATGACTCGGTATGCATTGGGTAATAAAACATAGCGATAAGTTTGAGGTAAAGTTAAACCCAATGCTAATCCTGCGGCTTTTTGACCTCGGGGTAATGAGTTTATTGCAGCTCTCACTTGTTCACACATACGCGCTGCGGTAAATAAACCTAAGCAGAGTGCTGATGAGACAAAAAATTGCACATTTGGCGCTAAGTCCATTTTAAACCAGTCGCCAATAGATTGAGGTAATAGCTCAGGAATGACGAGATACCACGTAAAGAATTGAACAATAAGTGGTACGTTACGGAATAATTCGACATAAACAGTGCCTAAACTTGAAAGCCAGCGATTAGGGACAGTGCGTAAAATTCCGAATAAAGAACCAACAAGAAAGGCAATAACCCAAGCGCATAGAGATAAGGCAATAGTGACTTGGAAGCCAGAAATCAGCCATCCTAAGTATGTGGTGTTTCCGAAAGGGGCTTCTTGGAAGAATATCCCCCAATCCCAATCAATCGACATGATTTCACCTCCGGTGAAAAAAGAGGGGCAGGGAACGGCTGCCCCAAACTTCACTGATCTGTCTGTCCAACAGATACTTTATAATTATGTATTTTGCATCAACTGCTTATATGTTTTTAATTCAGAGCTTTATCATTTGGTGATGCAAATAATGCTTTCATTTCATCAGAGATGGTGAATTCTAAGTTAAGATTTTTAGGTGGGATCGGTGCATTAAACCAGCGATTGAACGATTTTTCTGCTTCACCTGATTGTTGTGCTTTAGCGATAGTTTCATCAATTAACGCTTTGAATTGAGTGTCATCTTTACGCAACATACAGCCATAGGCTTCTTCAGATTGTGGGGTTCCTACAATTTCCCACTCACCCGGTTTTTTCGCTTTTGCACGTTCGCCAGCGAGTAATGCGTCATCCATCATAAAGGCAACTGCACGACCTGATTCAAGTGTACGGAATGAGTCTCCATGATCTTTTGCGCTGATAATGCGCATATTCATCTTTTTCTCATCATTTAATTTGTTAAGTAACATTTCGGACGTTGTTCCTGATGTTACGACAACGTTTTTACCTGACAAATCTGTAAAATCTTTAATTCCACTGTCTTTTTTCGTCAGTAAACGAGTACCTACGATGAAAATAGTATTAGAGAAGCTAGCTTGTTGCTGACGAGCTTCATTGTTGGTTGTTGAGCCACACTCAAAATCAAATGTGCCATTTTGTAATAATGGAATACGATTCTGGGAGGTAATAGGAATAAGGCGAACTTGTAAGTTTGGTTTGCCTATTTTGTCTTTGACTGCTTGCACAATAAGGTTGGAATAGTCTTGAGAATAGCCAACCACTTTCTGTTGATTGTCATAATAAGAGAAAGGAACAGAGGATTCTCTGTGTCCAACGATAATAATATCGTTATCATTGATTTTCTTTAAGGTTCCAGTGAGTTCTTCTGCCTGCACAGCTCCTGCAGCCCCTAAGATCATTAACGATAATGCTAGTTTACGCATGCGCATAATAACTCCTGTCGTGGTGATAAGTGATATTTGTGTTTTGCTTTGTGTTACTTTTTTGTTTTAATTTGTTTTGGTAATGTTAATAGATAGAACAAATAACATATTGTTGGGAAGTGCAATTTGTGAAATACGAGAGGTATCTCTCAATAAAAGAATGAAATCAAATATAGTTGATTATTTTTTTGGAAGTTGTTTTCAATATTTTAAATTATTGTAGTAGAAACCTTATAGAAATAAAGGGTAAAGATGGAAATTTGAGATAATGCGAAAAATAAACTAAGTAGGGATTTGTAAAGTTTGTCTTAAGGAGTTGTTTGTCTGTAGATTACCGCTAAGATAGCGAGTCATCTTGATGAGGAACATCTATGAGTAATTGGCGGTCAGGTCGCTGGCTAGTGGTGATAACAGTTTTGCTGATTTTGTGTTGTATTGTTCAGCGTTCATTAGGTGCCCACATTATTAGTGAGCGCTTAGTAACGGCTGTTGCTCAAACACAATACCCACTATCAACACCAATTGCCGATGAAAATAGCGCAACAGAACACACTTATTCACTATCCACCTGTGAGTTAAGCGCCAAATCATTATTATCTGTTCCTCCATTAACAGTAGAGCCATTTTTTCATTCATGGGCTGTATTGCTATTGTTAAGCATGGCTGGCATCTATGTATCGCGTCAGCGTAATCAGAAAAAACATCACCATCCACCTCCTCCAATCAGACTTCACCTTCATTATTGTATTTTGAGGGATTAGAAATTTCCTTTTAGCTAAAAGATTACACGTCTATTTTGGACGTGGCTCTATGTGTAGCGTTGTAGGAATTTTTAGGGAGTTGTTATGTTTCGTTCTTTTATGATGGCGTTTATATTCACGCTATTTACTTTATCTACTTCTCAAGCTGCAGATACAGGCTGGTTAACTACACCTGATAATTCTCATGCACAAGTTAGGGCGACAGCACAAAAGTCCCCAACAGGTGAAGTGAAAATGTTACTTGAAGTACAACTTGAGTCTGGGTGGAAAACGTATTGGCGTTCTCCTGGAGAAGGTGGTGTTGCCCCTGAAATTAACTGGTCTCAAGATGTGGGGGCTATGAATTGGCATTGGCCTTCGCCTTCAGCTTTTGATGTCGCTGGTATTCACACTCAAGGTTATGATAAACAGGTTATTTTTCCCATTGAATTATCTCCTGTTCATGTTGATCGTTTAACAGGGGTTTTAACTTTATCAACATGCAGTAATGTCTGTATTCTGACTGATTACACTTTA
The DNA here is from genome assembly GCF_030286765.1 of Proteus faecis. Classification (NCBI taxonomy): domain Bacteria; kingdom Pseudomonadati; phylum Pseudomonadota; class Gammaproteobacteria; order Enterobacterales; family Morganellaceae; genus Proteus; species Proteus faecis. The sequence continues at coordinate 828,620 of NZ_JASVWV010000001.1, read as the reverse complement.
GATTTAGATCTTACTGAACCTGTGCCTGCTGATTTTGAATGGCAATATAATCAGGCAATGGCCAAAATTCCTGTTGGAACGGGATTAATATCATCAGTTTCTTCTAGTTATAACAATAGCCAACTCACTATTTCTTTGCAAAGAGAGCAAGGTGCTTGGGGTCAGCCTAATATTTATCTCGATCCCCCCGAAGGTATGCTTTATGGCATTCCAAAATTAAATCATCAAGATAAAAACCTATTTGTCACCGTTGATGTGACAGATGATTGGGGGGATGCTGCTGGTGATATCTCAGGTAAGGCGCTTTCCTTTGTTATTACTGACCAAGATTTTTCTCGTCAAGTTAATGACACAATAGGGCATGGAAAAGAGGAGATTGTTCCACCATCTAGTTCCGGTATTGGGCTTTGGAGCATTCTTGCTTTTGCACTATTGGGCGGCTTAATTCTGAATTTGATGCCTTGTGTATTACCTGTACTTGCGATGAAAATGGGATCAATTTTACATCTTGAAAATCGGGATAAAGGGGTTATTCGCAAGCAATTTTCTGTTTCTGTTTTAGGGATTTTAGTTTCATTTTGGGTGCTAGCTCTGTTTATGACGGGCTTACGTTATAGCCAAGAAGCCTTAGGTTGGGGCATTCAATTCCAAAGTCCTTGGTTTATTGGCTTTATGGTATTAGTTACTGCTATTTTTACTGCAAATCTATTTGGATTATTTGAACTGCGTTTAAGTAGTGATATGAATACCAAAATGGCAACCGCGGGGGGCGAAGGATATAGTCGGCACTTTTGGGAAGGTGCATTTGCGACTTTACTTGCGACACCTTGTTCAGCGCCATTTTTAGGAACCGCCGTCGCCTATGCACTTATTGCGCCTTTAAATGAGCTATGGCTTATTTTTACCGCGCTCGGGATTGGAATGAGTTTGCCTTGGATCTTAGTGGCAATATTCCCATCTATCGCCAAAGTGTTACCAAAACCAGGTAAATGGATGAATCGCCTAAGAGTGGTTTTAGGCTTTATGATGTTGTTGTCCAGTATTTGGCTAATTACATTACTTATTCCACACTTAGGAATGCCAATCGTTATGGCTATTTTTATTGCCATTGCTTTACTTTTATTGTTAGCGATTGCACGGCATTATGGCAAAAAAAACGTATTTATTTCGGCTATTATTGCTCTCTTTTTAGGTGGAAGTACTTATTTGTTTGTGGAGCAACCAGAAAGCCAAACACTCGCCGGTCAAGATACGATAAATTGGCAGCCTTTATCAGAAGAAGCAATACACCAAGCATTAGCAGACAATAAACGTGTGTTTATTGATGTAACTGCAGATTGGTGCGTAACCTGCAAAGCAAACAAATACAATGTATTATTGCGAGACGAGATCCAAGAAGCACTTTCAGCACCAGATGTTGTTGCATTAAGAGGGGATTGGACTAAACCCTCTGATAAGATCACTCAGTTTTTAAAACAACGTGGTCAAGTTGCAGTACCTTTTAACCAAGTTTATGGGCCTTGCCATAAAGATGGCGTGGTTTTACCCCCTATTTTAAATAAAGATTCAACATTGACAGTTCTTTCAGAGGCTAAAGGAGCCCAATAATGAAAAAAACACTTTCGGCACTGGTTATTTCTTCGCTACTTTTTGGTGCAAATGTGCAAGCTGCAGCATTAAGTGCTGATCAGGAAAAAGAAGTTCGCGCGCTGGTTCGTGATACGTTAATTAAAAATCCAGAGATTTTGGAAGAAGCTATCACTGCATTACAAGCGCAAAAAGCAGATGAGCAACAAGCTCAATTCCGTACTGCATTAAATGCAGAACACGATGCATTATATAACGATGCAGCAAGCCCTCGTATTGGTGCAAAAGACGCTAAGTTAGTGTTGGTTTCTTTTACTGATTATAACTGTCCTTATTGCAAACGCTTTGACCCACTGTTAGAACAAATCACAAAAGATTATCCTGAAGTTGCTGTGGTGATTAAACCACTGCCATTTAAAGGTGAAAGTTCAGCAAAAGCCTCTCAAGCTGTGCTTTCTGTCTGGAAGGAAGATCCAAAAGCATTTTTAGCATTACACCAACGTTTAATGCAGAAGAAAACAATGCTAGATAATGCAAGTATTGACGATGCAATGAAAACAACCAATACAAGCAAAGTAAAATTAACGGATGAAAGTTTAAAAGCGTTACAAAACAATTTAGAGCTTTCTCGTAAGTTAGGTATCCAAGGTACACCTGCAACGGTTGTTGGCGATATGGTTATCCCTGGCGCTGTTGATTACGCTCAACTAGAAGTGATTGTGAAAGAGCAACTGGCTAAAGTGAAAAAATAATGTGTAGTCGCTTGCGAAAGTGGAGTAAAGAACTGCTTGTTCTGGTTGTCATTTTCGTTGTAGCTTCTTTTGCTATGGATTGGTGGCGACAACCTACGCCACCCTCTCTAACCAATTTACCTGAGCTTTATACTATTGATAATAAGGTTGTTTCTTTAGCTGAATTGAGTGCTGAAAAGCCCTTATTAATCTATTTTTGGGCAACTTGGTGTGGTGTTTGTAAACTCACAACGCCGACAGTCAATTCGTTAGCGCAAGATGGCTATAATGTGACATCTGTTGCGATCCGTTCGGGTGATAACGCAAAGTTAGAACGCGGTATTCACTCTAAAGGACTACTCTTTCCGGTAATAAATGATAGTCGAGGGGATATTTCTCAACAGTGGGAAATTAGTGCAACACCCTCATTTGTTATTGTTTATAAAGGGGAAATGGTAGGGTTTACTAGCGGTTGGTCATCTTCGTGGGGATTAAAACTGCGTTTATGGTGGGCTGGTTTTTGAACGGTATACAAGCAATCATTTTAAGCTTTAATCGATTAAAAATAACGGAATTCATGATTATATTGAATTCCGTTATTTTATTTTGCTTTATTCAACTCGGCGTTTAATAAAGGCGATGATAAAAAATAATCCAACGATTATCCACAATGGTGTATTTCCCCATTTATAATAAGGGGTTAACCCTGTTGTTGGGGTGATTTTTTCCGCTAAAGCACCTTCTTCAAACTGAGGCAGTTGAGAGATTACATCACCATTGGCAGCAATGAATGCGGTAATACCGTTATTTGTCGAGCGTAATAATGGTCTTCCTAGTTCAAGAGAACGCATTCTCGCCATTTGGAAGTGTTGCCATGGTCCAATGGAGTTACCAAACCACGCATCATTAGAAATCGTTAATAAGAAGCGTGTATCAGGTTTAAAATTAGCGCGGACTTGTTCACCTAAAATAATTTCGTAGCAAATCGCTGCGGTTATTTTGGCATCATTGACTGTAAGTTGAGGCTGTACATATTCACCTTGGCTTAATGATGACATCGGTAAATTAAAGAAAGGCGCAAGTGGACGTAATAGTGATTCTAATGGTACATATTCACCAAAAGGAACAAGGTGATGTTTGTTATAGCGATCGGTTGCTGGATATTGATAAGCATAGTGCTCACCTAATGTGATGACACTATTGTAGAAACGATAACCTTCTAATGTTGGCCGAGCATCAATAATTCCTGTCATTAAATGGGTATCTTGCTCTCTTAACTGCTTATCCAATTCAGCTAAAAAACGTTGTTGCTGAATTTCAACATCAGGGATCGCAGATTCAGGCCAAATAATGAGATTCGCATTACCAATAAAAGGGCGACTTAAAGTGAGATAGGTTTTTAATGTACTCTCTAATGTACCCGGTTCCCATTTTAAAGATTGTGCAATATTGCCTTGAACTAATGCGATTTCTTGCGTTTCATCAGGCAAAGGTTGATACCACTGATAGGATTTAAAGCTGATAGGTAATACTAATAAAAGCAGTGCAACCACGAGGCTGTAAATTGATTTACGATAGATTGTAAATGCAATTAATCCACTAATAACGGTTAAGAGCAACGTTATCATCGTGACACCGAAAATAGGTGCAATACCTTTTAATGGGCCATCGATTTGGCTATAGCCAAATTGTAACCAAGGGAAACCTGATAATACCCAGCCTCTTAAAAATTCAGTGATTTGCCATAGTGCAGGGGCGGCAAATACAAAACGCCACAGGGTTGGCTTTGGAAAAAACTTATTCAGCAATCCTGCAAATAACAGTGTATAGAGTGATAAGTAGAGTGCTAATAAAATGACTAAAAAGATATTTATCGCAAACGGCATACCACCAAAATCAGCAATACTGACGTAAACCCAATTTACACCGCTACCAAATAACCCAAATCCCCAAGCAAAACCAAGGAATGCACCTTGACGAGTTGTACGATGCGTGATTATCAGTAATAAGCCAAGTAATGAAATTAACGCCGCAGGCCAAAAATCAAATGGTGAAAATGCTAATGTGCCAATGGCACCGAAAAAAACCGCCAGAAGGGCGCGAACCCACTGGCGGTTTAAGAAAGAGATCTTATTCATTGATATCCTATGCATCATTACCTAGTTCAGGAATTGGCGCATCATCGGGAATATGCACATAAACCTGAATGATCTTACGGCTATCAGCCATAACAACTTTAAATTGGTAATTATCAATGGCAATAGTTTCACCACGAGCAGGAAGGTGACCAAAGGCTTGCATAACTAAACCGCCAATAGTATCAACTTCTTCATCGCTGAAATGTGTCCCGAACGCTTCATTGAAATCTTCTATCTGGGTTAAAGCTCGAACTGAGTAAGCGTGACGACTCAGTGGACGAATATCAATATCATCCTCATCGTCATACTCATCTTCAATTTCGCCTACGATAAGTTCAAGAATATCCTCAATTGTGACGAGACCAGATACGCCTCCAAATTCATCGATCACAATCGCCATATGATAGCGTTGAGAGCGGAACTCTTTTAATAGGCGATCAACTCGTTTGCTTTCAGGCACAACAACAGCAGAGCGTAAGACTTTATCCATACTAAATGGCTCTGCGTCAGTACGCATAAATGGCAGTAAATCTTTTGCCATTAATAAGCCTTCAATATGATCTTTGTCCTCGCTAATAACAGGGAAACGGGAGTGTGCTGAGTCAATAATCACATCCAAACATTCATCAAGGGTTTGATTGCGTTTTAGTGTGACAATTTGCGAGCGAGGGATCATGATGTCCCGAACGCGTTGTTCAGCAATATCCATTACCCCTTCAAGCATGTCGCGGGTGTCAGGATCAATTAATTCTTTCTGTTCAGAATCGCGGATAAGCTCCATCAGATCATCACGGTTTTTAGGTTCACCGTGGAACCACTGATTAAGCAGTGTGAGAAACCCTTTCTTAGGACCAGGGTTATCGTTACTCGAAGATTGGTCGTCGCTCATGGCGTTTTAACTATTTTTCCTCATTGAATGGTTAATTAGATATAGTATTTATCATAAAAATAAGAGAACTGTTACTCTTTTTCAATTAAATAGGGATCTGCATAACCTAAATTTTGTAAGATTTCTGTCTCTAAACCTTCCATTTCTTCGGCTTCATCATCTTCAATATGATCATAACCTAAAAGATGCAGACATCCATGAATAACCATGTGTGCCCAGTGTTCTTCAACAGTCTTACTCTGTTCAGCCGCCTCTTTTTCTACCACTTGACGGCAAATAATCAAATCTCCCAAGAGAGGCAATTCAACTTCAGGTGGAGCCTCAAAGGGAAAAGAAAGCACATTAGTTGGTTTATCTTTTCCTCGATAAGTGAGATTTAGTTCGTGACTTTCTGCTTCATCAACAATACGAATAGTCACTTCACTTACCGGTTGAAATTGCGGTAATACCGCTTCTAACCATGTCATAAATTGGGCTTCGGTAGGAAGCCCTTGTGCATTTTCACTTGCTACTTGTAAATCAAGGATAACTTCACTCATGATTATCTCTCTGAAGCTTCTCTTTTTCTGCTTTGATAGCTTGGCGGCGTTTTTGATCTTCCGTTTCCCAAGCTTCATAGGCGATAACAATTTTGGCAACCACTGGATGGCGAACAACGTCTTCACTGTGGAAAAAGTTAAAACTTAAGTCATTTACATCAGATAACACTTCAATGGCATGACGTAAGCCTGATTTATTGCCTCTTGGCAGGTCAATCTGGGTAATATCCCCAGTGATAACTGCTTTAGAGTTAAAACCAATACGCGTTAAGAACATTTTCATCTGTTCAATAGTGGTGTTTTGACTTTCATCGAGAATAATAAAAGCATCATTAAGTGTACGCCCACGCATATAAGCGAGAGGGGCGACTTCGATAACATTACGCTCTATTAGTTTCTCAACTTTTTCAAAACCCAACATCTCAAATAACGCATCATAAAGTGGTCGCAAATAAGGATCGACTTTTTGACTGAGGTCACCCGGTAAAAAGCCTAGTTTCTCACCTGCTTCAACGGCTGGACGTGTTAACAGAATACGACGTACTTCTTGGCGCTCAAGGGCATCCACAGCAGCAGCAACAGCTAGATAGGTTTTACCTGTACCTGCAGGTCCAATACCAAACGTAATATCATGGGTTTGGATATTGGCAATATACTGCGCCTGATTGGGTGTACGAGGTTTTATTACACCTCGTTTAGTCCGAATATTGGTTGATTTCCCAAATTCAGGAACATGCTCATCACTTTGCTCAAGCACACGGCTTTCTTTGATTGCAAGGTGAATTTGTTCAGGGTCGATATCGGGGATCACGCCTTTAATTGGCGAGGTTTCCACATACAGGCGACGTAAAATTCCTGCAGCCGCATTGACACACAATGATTTTCCCGTGAGTTTAAAACGGTTATCACGATGATTAATCTCGATACCTAAACGGCGCTCAAGTTGCTTAATATTATCGTCAAATGGACCACATAGGCTCATTAAACGGGCATTGTCAGCTGGCTCTAAGAAGATTTCTTGGGTCGCTACCTGTGCATGTGCTATTACTGTCACTGATTATCCTTTTGTTAAATCTGATCAATTAAGGTTGGTAAACACCGACTCCTAATTCATCTTCTTTACGTGTACGTGCAATGACGGATTCTGGAGATTCGTGAATACGTAAATCCATTTGATCTTCCGTTCTAACGACTTTACCACGTAGTGAATTGGCATAAACGTCAACAATCTCAACATCAACGAACTTACCAATCATATCTGGTGTGCCTTCAAAATTAACCACTCGGTTATTTTCAGTACGGCCAGAAAGCTCCATCACATTTTTACGTGAAGGCCCTTCTACTAGAATACGCTGTACGGTGTTTAACATTGCACGGCTAAAGTTCATCGCTTGTTGATTGATGCGCTGTTGTAGTAGATATAAACGTTGTTTCTTCTCATCTTCAGTGACGTCATCAGGTAAATCAGCGGCTGGTGTACCTGGACGTGCTGAATAGATGAAACTAAAGCTCATATCAAAATTAACATCCGCAATTAATTGCATGGTTTTTTCAAAGTCGTCTTGAGTTTCACCCGGAAAACCAATGATAAAGTCTGAACTTATCAGAATATCAGGACGAGCTTTGCGTAATTTGCGAATGATGCTCTTATATTCAAGTGCAGTATGGTTACGCTTCATTAATGTTAGAATGCGGTCAGAACCACTTTGCACAGGCAAGTGTAAATAGCTGACTAATTCTGGTGTATCTTCATAAACCGCAACAATATCGTCAGTAAATTCGATAGGGTGACTGGTAGTAAAGCGAATGCGGTCAATACCGTCAATTGCAGCGACTAAGCGAATTAATTCAGCAAAGCTACAGATCTGACCATCAAAAGTAGCACCACGATAGGCGTTAACGTTTTGACCTAACAAGTTTACTTCTCGTACACCTTGTGCAGCTAATTGAGCAATTTCAAATAGTACATCATCACAAGGACGGCTAACTTCTTCACCACGTGTGTAAGGCACTACGCAGAAAGAGCAGTATTTGTTACAGCCTTCCATGATGGAAACGAAAGCAGAAGGGCCTTCAGCACGTGGTTCTGGTAAACGGTCAAATTTTTCGATTTCAGGGAAGCTGATATCGACAACAGGGCTTTTAGTCCCTTTAACCTGATTAATCATTTCAGGCAAACGGTGTAAGGTTTGTGGCCCGAAGATAATATCGACACACTGCGCGCGTTGACGGATGTATTCACCTTCTTGAGATGCAACACAACCGCCGACGCCAATGATAATATCGGGTTTATTATCTTTGAAATATTTCCAACGTCCTAACTGATGAAAGACTTTTTCTTGTGCTTTCTCACGGATAGAACAGGTATTTAGCAGTAGAATGTCCGCATCTTCGGCGACATCGGTTAACTGATAACCGTGGGTGCTTTCGAGTAGGTCTGCCATTTTGGATGAATCGTACTCATTCATCTGACAGCCCCAAGTTTTAATGTACAGTTTTTTTATCGTCGACATTGTGTAAATCCGGTATTTTCAGTGAGACAATAGCTAATCATTGGAAAACGTTGCGTGTAATAAGCCAATAAGGTGGTTATTGTAGTCATTTGTGTGGTCAGTGACTAGAGCAAGTCGGCGCTAATTATCTATGGCGTTTAGTTTAATAGAAATAAATTGAAACAGCGCTTACCTATTATTTAAAGTAATGAGTTATGGCATAACAATGATGAGTAATGTAAAAAACGATTTTGATGCAATCATCGCGGGTGGCGGGATGATTGGCGCTGCTGTTGCAATTGGGCTGGCGCAAGAAGGATTGCGTGTTGCAATGATTGAACGACAGTCTCCTGCACCTTTTGATGCGTCATCTCATCCTGATATCCGTATTTCTGCGATTAGTTGCGCGTCCGTTAGTCTATTAAAACAATTAGGTGCATGGCAACATGTTTTAGCTATGCGTTCTGCACCTTATCTTACCTTAGAAACATGGGAAGAAGAGAATGCCCATGTGGTTTTTGATGCTAAAAGCTTAGGTTTACCTGAATTAGGCTATATGGTTGAAAACCGAATTTTGCAATTAGCCCTTTGGCAAGAGGCTGAACGTTATAGCAATATCACTTTATTATGTCCAAATAGTCTAAGTAAAATGACGTATTTAGATAATAAATGGAAAGTAACACTTTCTGATGGCAATGAAGTGACTACAAATTTAGTGGTAGGTGCAGATGGTGCGAACTCTCAAGTTCGCCAATTTGCGGGTATTGGTAGCAATGGTTGGCAATATCGTCAATCTTGTATGCTGATCACGGTGAAAACAGAGTTACCTCCTGAAAAGGGAACATGGCAACGTTTTTACCCCTCAGGGCCCCGTGCTTATTTACCCCTTTTTGATAATTGGGCCTGTTTGGTTTGGTATGACTCGCCTGACAGAATTAGAAAACTGCAAAATATGTCGATGACGCAGTTAGAAAAAGAAATTCAACATGCTTTTCCTGAGCGATTGGGTAAGGTAACGCCTATTGCTGCAGGCTCATTCCCATTAACGCGTCAACATGCAAGCCGTTATGTTGATAAAGGTGTTATTTTGTTGGGCGATGCGGCTCACACCATCAATCCGTTAGCAGGACAGGGCGTTAATTTAGGTTACCGTGATGTGGATTGTTTCTTAGACTTAGTGGCTGATGCCAAAAAACATTTTGAGCCTTGGGATTCAATGGCGGTATTGAAGAAATATCAGCGTCGTCGTATGCCTGATAATTTAGTCATGCAAGCGGGTATGGACGTATTTTATCACGCTTTTAGCCACCAATTACCGGGTTTAAAAGTCGTAAGAAATATCGGCCTTTTAGCTGCTCAACATGCAGGAAAAGTGAAAGAAGCTGCTCTACGTTATGCGTTAGGTATTAAGTAACTAGAAATGCGATGATCTGGGGAATATCAGCAATAAGATCATCGCATTATTATTACGCTTTTAACTGCTTGGCATGAAAAGCAATATGCTCACCAATAAAACTCGCCACAAAATAGTAACTGTGATCGTACCCTTGATGTAAATTCAATTGATAAGAGAATTGTTTTCTATCACAAGCTTGTGCAAATAATTCAGGTTTCAGTTGCTCTTGATAGAAAGGATCATCGAGTCCGACATCAATGCGTATAGGTAACACACTTTCTGCTTGGTTAATCAATGCCACCGTATCATATTGTTGCCATTGTGCTGTATCATCGCCTAAATAAGCGCTAAACGCTTTTTTACCCCAAGGAACAACTGATGGTGCTACGATCGGAGAAAACGCTGATACACTGCGATAGCGCTCTGAATTTCGCAGTCCAATCATTAATGCGCCATGTCCCCCCATCGAATGCCCACTAATGGCACGTTCATAAGTCACTGGAAAATGCGTTTCTATTAGTGCAGGAAGTTCATCTACAATGTAATCATACATATTGTAATGAGTATTCCATGGCGATTGAGTCGCATTGAGGTAAAACCCTGCGCCTTGCCCTAAATCATAAGCACTATCATCAGCGACATTTTCACCGCGAGGGCTAGTATCGGGTACAACTAAAATAATGCCATGTTGCGCGGCAAATTGCTGAGCGCCTGATTTAGTAATAAAATTTTGCTCGTTACAGGTTAAGCCTGATAACCAATATAAAACAGGGTATTTTTGCTCTTCTTCCATAGGAGGAAGATAGATAGCAAATTTCATCTCACAATTTAACGTCGTTGATGTATGTTGATAGACTTCTTGCCAACCACCAAAACAGGCATGACGTTCAATCCTTTCCATTTTGACTCCTTTAAAAGCAAAGACAAACCTATGAGACATAGGTTTGATGATGATTAATCGAAATGAATAACGGTTCGGATTGATTTACCTTCGTGCATTAAATCAAAAGCTTCATTAATTTTTTCTAACGGCAGTTTATGAGTAACAAAAGGCTTAAGTTCGATATTGCCTTTCATCGCATCCTCAACCATATCAGGTAATTGGCTACGACCTTTAACACCACCAAAAGCTGTACCTTTCCACGAACGTCCAGTCACTAATTGGAATGGACGGGTTGAGATCTCTTGTCCTGCACCTGCAACACCAATAATAATGGATTGCCCCCAGCCACGATGTGCACTTTCTAATGCTGCTCTCATGACATTAACGTTACCAATGCATTCAAAAGTATGATCAACACCCCATTGTGTCATTTCAATAAGTACTTGCTGAATGGGCTTGTCGTAGTCATTAGGATTTAAGCAATCTGTTGCACCAAATTGGCGTGCTAATGCAAATTTTTCAGGATTGGTATCGATAGCAAAAATACGACCCGCTTTAGCTTGTCTTGCGCCTTGAAGAACGGCAAGACCAATGCCTCCTAAACCAAATACAGCAACAGAATCACCTTCTTGCACTTTTGCTGTATTGTGAACCGCGCCAATACCTGTTGTTACGCCACAACCTAATAAACAAACTTCTTCGTGATTGGCTTCTGGATTAATTTTTGCCAGAGAAACTTCAGCCACCACTGTGTATTCGCTAAAAGTAGAGCATCCCATATAGTGATAAATGGGCTGTCCGTTATAAGAAAAACGAGTTGTTCCATCTGGCATTAAACCTTTACCTTGCGTTGCTCTGACTGCAACACATAAGTTTGTTTTGCCTGATTTACAGAATAGACATTCGCCACATTCAGCGGTATACAGAGGAATAACGTGATCGCCTGGTTTAACACTAGTGACACCTTCACCGACTTCGACAACTACTCCTGCACCTTCATGGCCAAGAATAGCAGGGAATACACCTTCAGGATCATCACCAGAAAGTGTGAATGCGTCTGTATGGCATACACCTGTGTGACTAATTTTAATGAGCACTTCACCCGCTTGAGGTGGCATGACATCAACTTCAACGATTTTTAAAGGTTCTCCTGGCCCAAATGCGACCGCGGCACGAGATTTCATGGTGTATCCTTTTTTGTTATTAACGCAGGTAAGTGCGGATAAGTGAAATGGCATCATCAACGGAATTTTTTTGATCTTCAGGAGAAGCGACGGCATCCATAAGACCTTCACGTAAATGACTTTCGAGTACACCGGCCATCAGACCGTTTATCGCACCTCTGATGGCGGCAATTTGTTGTAATACCTGACTGCATTCATTTTCTTTTTCAAGTGCAGTTTCCAATGCAAGAAGCTGTCCTTTAATTTTTCTTACGCGAGTCAACGCGGCTTTTTTTTCTGCTGGTGAGTGTGGCATACAGAGTCCTTAAATATACTATGGGGGAGTATAGTATTTAGAGGGATATATGTACAGAGAGATAAATAAAGTGTGTCGAGATGAGAATAAGTAAAAAAATAATGATGTGGAAGAGCCTAGTTCTTGGGTGCTGAGGAATAAGAAAAGAAGGGAAGAGAAATGATATTTAGAGAATAGATTGGAAATTTAAAGAGATAAAAACAAAAAAGACCCGCTATTGCGAGTCTTATCTGTTGATTTCGTGATAAACACGTTAGTAATCAATGGTGCGGGAGGCGAGACTTGAACTCGCACACCTTGCGGCGCCAGAACCTAAATCTGGTGCGTCTACCAATTTCGCCACTCCCGCAACAACTTGGAGAAAAAAAGACTCGCTCTGCGAGTCTCTCTTTCAAAATATGGCTGGGATACCAGGATTCGAACCTGGGAATGCCAGGATCAAAACCTGGTGCCTTACCGCTTGGCGATATCCCAAAAAATGGTGGCTATGACGGGATTCGAACCTGTGACCCCAACATTATGAGTGTTGTGCTCTAACCAGCTGAGCTACATAGCCGTATTGAATCTAGCTATCTTTCCTTTGAAAGATGGCTGGGGTACCAGGATTCGAACCTGGGAATGCCAGGATCAAAACCTGGTGCCTTACCGCTTGGCGATACCCCATCCGCTAATTCAATTGTCAACACACTATATTTATCAGAAAAATGGCTGGGATACCAGGATTCGAACCTGGGAATGCCAGGATCAAAACCTGGTGCCTTACCGCTTGGCGATATCCCAACTGATAAATTCTTGACGAAGTTTAAATGGTGCGGGAGGCGAGACTTGAACTCGCACACCTTGCGGCGCCAGAACCTAAATCTGGTGCGTCTACCAATTTCGCCACTCCCGCAAAAAGATGGTGGCTATGACGGGATTCGAACCTGTGACCCCAACATTATGAGTGTTGTGCTCTAACCAGCTGAGCTACATAGCCATCTTTTTTTGCATAACCTTCGTCGGCGTTGCGGGGCGCATTATGCGTATTACAGACAAATCCGTCAACTGCTTTTTGCATTAATTTTCGAGAAACGTGTCCGTTTGCTCGATGGTTAATCATTTTGTCGAAAAAAGATCCAAAAAACAACCTTATTGATGAAAAATATCTCAAAGTATAAGGCGCAATAGTGTATGAATAAAAAGAAAAAACAAAGCAGTAAGAGAAAGGATATTAAGTTAAAGAGGAAAAAGATGAAGAACAATGGGGATAAAAAAAGAAATGTAACGCGAAATTCACGCAACATTTCTTTTTCTTTGAATATTACTGATTGAATTTTAGACTCATTTTACAATTAAAATCAGAAAAGTATAAATTCAACTCAGAAAGTATAATTTATCGACAATAAACTACTTTTCTAATAGCTGTTGAAGCAATTCTCCGTTAAGCATTGCGCGTTTAGCCAAAGCAAAAGCCCCTATGGCAGAACGATGATCAAGCTCTGATATGACAATAGGAAGATCTTCTCTGAATTCTTTTAATACTTGTGTATTAATACAACTTTGAATTGAGGGAAGTAAAACTTCAGCCGCTTCAGTTAATTCACCCGCCAAAACTACTTTTTGTGGGTTAAATAGGTTAATTGCGATCGCAATCGCTTTACCTAAATGTAAACCCACTTGTTTGATGGTTTCGACTGCTAGAGGGTCATTTTTAACGGCAGCTCGACAAATATCTTGGATTTGGCACTGCGTTGGCGATAAATACTGGCTCGGATAGCCTTGCTCTAATTGATAGCGCACTCTGGCTTCGATAGCAGTATTGGATGCAATCGTTTCTAAACAACCAAAATTGCCACAATGGCAACGTTCACCTAGAGGATCGATTTGAATATGACCAATCTCCCCTAAATTACCACGTTGGTTGAGTAGAATTTTATTATTAATAATAACACCAGCACCAGCACCACGATGGATACGGACTAGTAACGAGTCTTCACAATCTCGTGTCGCACCAAAATAATTTTCAGCTAGTGCAAGGCTTCGAATATCATGTCCAGCATAACAAGGCAGATTAAAGCGTTTTTCTAAGCTATTGACCAGAGCCCAATTATCTACTTTCATATGAGGCATATAACGAACAATGCCTTTATTGGGATCAACAAGACCGGGTAAGATCACGGAAATTGAAATAAGCTCACGAATGCGGCGTTGATTTTGCTTAATAAAATCATCAATTGCATTGATAAGCAGGGCTTCAACTTCATTTTGAGTGCTCTGTTCTAACGGGTAGTGTTGCTCGATAATGACTTTACCGCTTAGGTCGTAAAGCGCGACAGTAGCATCATTACGACCCAATCGTACACTGACTGTATTAAAATTGCGGTGTTCAACAATAATAGAAATTGCACGACGTCCACCAGTTGATGCTTGTTGATCAACTTCTTTGATTAAGCCTCGCTCAAGCAACTGACGAGTAATTTTAGTCACACTGGCTGGCGCTAGTTGGCTTTGTTCGGCTATTTGGATACGGGAAATCGGCCCGTGTTGATCAATCAGTCGATACACAATCGCACTGTTAAGTTGTTTAACAAGATCGATATTGCCAATTTGCGTTTCAGTGTTGTTATGACTCATCAGCATATACATCCATTAGTTATTCAGTTATTTCGATACCATTGACAAACGTTGTACAAAGGTTGAAATCGTTGTCAAAAGAAGCGAGATTAGCAATTTTTCCAGCTTCAATTGTTCCCAATTCTTTTTCTATTCCAATTGCACGAGCAGGATAAAGTGTTGCCATCCGCAATGTTTCATCTAATGGAATACCTACGTGGATTACACTATTTTTGATTGCATCAATCATGGTCAGTGATGATCCACTTAATGTGCCATCCGCATCGACACAAAGGCCATTACGATAATATATGGTTTTACCGGCAAAATCGAAACTATCCATCTCATTTTTATTAGGATCAAGTCCTGCTGGCGCAGTTGCGTCTGTGACTAAAAGTAATTTTTCACCTTTTAAACGCTTACTGTTACGAATATTTGCCCATGAAACATGTAAACCATCGGCAATGATACCAGCATAAACCTCTGGTGTATCATAAATGGCGCCAACAAGCCCAGGGCCTCTGCCTGTAATATAAGGCATTGCATTGTAAAGGTGAGTCGATAATGAGATACCATTACGGAATCCTTTACGTGCTTCTTCATAAGTTGAATTGGAATGACCCGCAGAAACAATGATACCTGCTTTGATTAATTGACGAACATACTTTTCATCAACCATTTCTGGCGCAAGAGTGATTTTGGCGATGACATCAGCATTATCGCACAAATAGTTAATCATCTGAGCACTTGGTTGACGAATGAATTGTGGATCATGAGTTCCTTTTTTAATCACGTTGATATAAGGACCTTCTAAATGTAATCCCAATACTTTATTTTTATGTTTCTTCATATAAGCACGAGTTGCTTCAATGCCTATTTTCATCAATTCATCAGAACAGGTAATTAGCGTTGGCAAATAGCTAGTGCAACCTAAACGTTCATTCGCCTTTTGCATAATTTCTAACGTTTCAACAGTAACATTTTCAGGTGTGTCATTAAATTGTACACCACCACAACCATTAACCTGTAAATCGATAAAGCCGGGAGAGACAATTGCCCCTTTCATATCACGAACAGTAATATCTTTTGGCAGTTGATCCTGTGGGCAAACCTGCTCAATATGGGCGCCGTTAATAATAATGGCGTGGTTTTCTAAACGGTCGTAACCTGTATAAATAACAGCATTTGTTAAGGCAAACATACCTTTGTCTCCTGATAAGGGAAGTCAATCTAAAAAGCCGATATCAGCCAGCAAATTCTGGCTGATAAGTAAGAGAGTTTAGCCTTTTCCGCTACTTAATCAGTAGGTACTTAATTTTACTAAACTTAGTCTTGGTATTTCTGACACTCTTGCGCTTCAATTTGTTGGAAATAACGCAATGTTTTTACTCGTAATTCCATTGTTGCTGGATCGTCACACACTAAAATTGCTTTAGGGTGAAGTTGAACACAGGAAATCGTCCATAAATGGTTAACAGCGCCTTCTGTTGCTGCATGTACGGCTTGTGCTTTATTAAAACCAGTTGCCAAAATCATCAATTCTTCAGCATCTAATAATGTGCCTACACCAACTGTCAGTGCATATTTAGGAACATGATTGACATTATTATCGAAGAAACGTGAATTTGCTAAGCGTGTATCTTCAGTTAGCGTTTTCATACGAGTGCGTGAAGAGAGTGATGACGCGGGTTCATTAAATGCAATGTGACCGTCGTTACCTACACCGCCCATAAATAAATTGATTTTGCCATAAGACTTGATTTTAGCCTCATAACGTTCGCATTCAGCTTGTGGATCTTCTGCATTGCCGTTTAATAAATTGATATTTTCATCTTTAATATCAATATGATTAAAGAAGTTTTCATACATAAAAGTACGATAACTTTGTGAATGGTCAGATGGAATACCAACATATTCATCCATATTGAACGTCACAACGTGTTGGAAGCTAACTTTTCCTGCACGATGTAATTCAATTAACTCTTTATATGTCGCCAATGGCGTGCCACCAGTCGGTAAACCAAGTACGAAAGGGCGTTCTGCCGTTGGATTAAATGCGTTGATTTTCTCAACGATGTAATTTGCAGACCACTTACCAACTTGCTTTGCCGTAGATAGGGGGATTAACCTCATAGTAACCTCATAGAAAAAAGACAAATCTGATAATTCAGTAACGTGTTATTTCATCATGTGATTATCAGTAGCTCATCTATAACACGAATTTCTTTTCATTTTTAGCTGATGATCGAAATGTCCCGCCAAAAGATATTTTTAATCATAAAATAAGCTTTCTGACTTAGCTAGCATTTAAGCTAAAAAATATACGACATTGGTGACTCAAATCACAAATTATGACTAATTAATTTGCGATACGAAATAATTTTTTTAGACTAAAAATGGAATTAAATAATTAGCTCATCAATTTTGTTACAAAATATGAATGAGTATGAATAAGATCCCGCATAGGGGCTATCCAAGGGGGAGTTTGTGAATATTTTAAGTTATCTGCAGAAGATAGGGCGGGCGCTGATGGTGCCTGTTGCTACATTACCTGCAGCAGCAATTCTGATGGGGATTGGCTACTGGATTGATCCAGTAGGCTGGGGTAGCGATAACGCGCTTGCTGCCTTACTTATCAAATCTGGTGCTGCCATCATCGATAATATGTCAGTCTTGTTTGCCATTGGTGTTGCTTATGGTATGTCGAAAGACAAAGACGGTGCTGCCGCTTTAACAGGATTTGTTGGGTTCTTAGTCGTGACAACACTTTGCTCTCCAGCAGCGGTGTCAATGATTAAAGGCCTACCTTTAGAAGAGGTTCCCGTTGCTTTTGGTAAAATAAATAACCAGTTTGTTGGGATCTTGGTTGGTGTCCTTTCTGCCGAGCTTTATAATCGCTTTAGTAGCGTTGAATTGCCTCGCGCATTGTCATTCTTTAGCGGTCGCCGTTTAGTTCCTATCTTAACCTCATTTTTAATGATTATCGTTGCCTTTATTCTGATGTATATCTGGCCTGTGATTTATGGCGGATTAGTCAGCTTTGGTGAAAGCATTAAAGATATGGGGGCATTAGGTGCGGGTATTTACGCATTCTTTAACCGTTTATTAATTCCAGTGGGCTTACACCATGCGTTGAACTCTGTATTCTGGTTTGACGTTGCTGGTATTAATGATATTCCTAACTTCCTAGCAGGTCAGCAAGCTATTGATTCTGGCTTAGCAACAGTGGGGGTTACAGGTCGTTATCAAGCAGGTTTCTTCCCAGTAATGATGTTTGGTTTACCGGGGGCAGCTCTTGCTATTTATCACTGCGCACGTAAAGAGCACAAAGCAAAAGTGGCTGGTATTATGATGGCGGGTGCGTTTGCCGCATTCTTCACCGGTATTACTGAGCCGCTTGAATTCTCCTTTATGTTCGTGGCACCAGTGCTTTATGTTATTCACGCATTCTTAATGGCGATTTCTGTTTATATCGCGGCAAGCATGGAGTGGATTTCAGGATTCGGCTTTAGTGCAGGCTTAGTGGATATGTTCTTATCTTCACGTAACCCACTAGCTGTTCATTGGTACATGCTGATTGTTCAGGGTATTGTTTTCTTCTT
Organism: Proteus faecis; assembly: GCF_030286765.1. NCBI lineage: Bacteria > Pseudomonadati > Pseudomonadota > Gammaproteobacteria > Enterobacterales > Morganellaceae > Proteus > Proteus faecis. The sequence goes on along the minus strand of NZ_JASVWV010000001.1, from coordinate 810,292 downwards.
TATCTATTACGGTATTTTCCGTTTCACTATCACTAAATTTAACCTGAAAACACCAGGTCGTGAAGATGAAGTGGTTGGTGATGAAACGGCGGATGGTTATGATGAAGATGTCAAAACAGCGCCAGCAAATAGTAAAGAAGGTATCCAGCAAGAAGCTCGTCAATATATCGCGGCTATCGGTGGTTCAGATAACTTAACCGGTATTGATGCTTGTATTACCCGTTTACGTTTAAATGTAAAAGATGCCACAGTTGTTAATGATGCCTATGCAAAACGTTTAGGTGCATCAGGTGTTATTCGTTTAAACAAACAAAGCGTTCAAGTGATTGTGGGTACGCGTGCTGAATTAGTTGCTAACGCTATGCGTGAAGTATTAACTCAAGGCCCTGTGCCGGCTTATGAAGCGCCTGCTAGTTCAACAGTATCTATGGAGAAAACAGCAGTAAAACAAGCCAACACAACTGCAAAAGTGTTACTTGAAATGATTGCACCTTTTGATGGTGAAGTCGTGGCATTGAAAGATGTGCCTGATGAAGCGTTCTCTAGTGGTGTTGTTGGTGATGGTGTAGCGATTAAACCAACCTCTAATATCGTGATGGCTCCAGCAACAGGTACGGTGGTTAAGATTTTTGATACAAACCACGCATTTTGTATTGAGACTGACAATGGTGTTGAAATCATCGTGCATATGGGAATTGATACCGTTGCGTTAGGTGGCAAAGGCTTCAAGCGTCTAGTTGAGGAAGGTGCAGAGGTTAAAGTTGGTCAACCTATCTTAGAATTAGATCTTGAATATCTGAATGCTAATGCTAAATCGATGATAAGTCCTGTGATTGTTAGTAATATCGATGATTTTGATAAGATTGCTAACCCCGTTGCCGGTGTTGTGGTCGGAAATAAAACCATTATCTACAATGTGATAAAATAAATTCTATATAGATATTTAATCCTCTATAAAGAGATGGTTAAATAAGACGATAAAACGGGGAGTCTTTTGAACTTCCCGTTTTTTTATCTCTATTTTGATAAATATCTCAGGGGTGTATTTAGCTAAGGTATTTATGAAACCTGCTTATTGGATTATAGTGGGTTAATTATGCGTTTTGCTTTGAGGAAAAAATGACCATGAATGAGGCAGATGCCCGCCCAACGAACTTTATTCGTCAAATTATTGATGAAGATCTGGCTACTGGGAAACATGATAGCGTTCATACGCGTTTCCCACCTGAACCTAATGGCTATCTTCATATCGGCCATGCGAAATCAATTTGCCTGAATTTTGGTATTGCTAAAGATTATCAGGGAAAATGTAATCTACGTTTTGATGATACCAATCCAGTAAAAGAAGATATTGAGTACATCAACTCAATTCAAAAAGATGTTCAGTGGTTAGGTTTCCAATGGGAAGGTAGCATTCATTACTCCTCAGATTATTTTGATCAGCTTTATCAATATGCGATTGAGCTGATTAATAAAGGCTTAGCTTATGTTGATGAGTTAAGCGCTGAAGAAATTCGTGAATACCGCGGTACATTAAAAGAGCCAGGTAAAAACAGCCCTTATCGTTCACGTAGCGTAGAAGAGAACTTAGCGTTATTTGAAAAAATGCGTGCTGGTGGTTTTGAAGAAGGTAAAGCCTGTTTACGTGCAAAAATTGATATGGCATCACCGTTTATTGTTATGCGTGATCCTGTGCTTTATCGTATTAAATTTGCTGAACATCACCAAACTGGAAATAAATGGTGCATTTATCCTATGTATGATTTTACCCACTGTATCTCTGATGCACTGGAAAATATCACGCATTCTTTATGTACTTTAGAGTTCCAAGATAACCGTCGTTTATATGATTGGGTATTGGATAATATCACTATCCCTTGTCATCCTCGTCAATATGAATTCTCACGTCTTAATCTTGAATACACAGTGATGTCAAAACGTAAGCTGAATCAGCTTGTGACAGAAAACATTGTCAATGGTTGGGATGATCCTCGTATGCCAACGATTTCAGGCTTACGTCGTCGTGGTTATACTGCAGAATCTATTCGTGAGTTTTGTCTACGTATTGGTGTAACGAAACAAGAAAACAACGTCGAAATGGCAGCGTTGGAATCTTGTATTCGTGATGATTTAAACGAAAATGCACCACGTGCAATGGCGGTTATCGATCCCGTTCGTTTAGTGATTGAAAATATGCCTGAAGGTGAAGAAATTCTTGTTGCACCAAATCACCCGAATAAACCAGAAATGGGAACGCGTGAAGTACCATTTAGCCGTGAGATCTATATTGATCGCGCTGACTTCAAAGAAGAAGCAAACCGTCAATATAAACGTTTGGTGCTAGGTAAAGAAGTGCGTTTACGTAATGCTTATGTTATTAAAGCAGAACGTGTTGAAAAAGATGAGCAAGGTGAAATTACGACTATTTACTGTACCTATGATGCAGAGACTTTAAATAAAGATCCTGCTGATGGACGTAAAGTAAAAGGCGTTATTCACTGGGTAAGTATTCCACATGCTGTTCCTGCTGAAATTCGTCTTTATGATCGTCTATTTAGCGTACCAAACCCAGCAGCAGAAGATGATTTCTTATCAACAATCAACCCTGAATCATTAGTTATTCGCGAAGGTTTTGTTGAACGTAGCTTAAAAGATGCAGCTATTGAAAAAGCGTATCAATTTGAGCGTGAAGGCTACTTCTGTGTTGATAAGCTTTCAACGGCAGATAAACTTGTGTTTAACCGCACCGTAGGCTTACGCGACACTTGGGCGAAGATTTCTCAGCAAGGTTAATCTAACGCACTTTAAGTCACATTAGTATTTTAATGAAAAATGCTCGGTAATTATTTATCGAGCATTTTTTTAGTTGTTTTACACCTTGGTTTGTATGATTTTTCATCTATTGATATAAAATATTTACTACTCTTAATTTGATTGATTGGTCATTTTCTCTTTTTTCGGTGATAAATTTTCATTTATTTCAGTTGAAATAATTTATTCACTATCACTTTATTCTTTTGTTTTTTCATACCATCACGCTAAATAAAACTGTAATAATAAAAGTGTGATACGAGCCATATATTTCACATCGTTAAAAAAGATTATTTATAAATACTGCTTATTATTCCTTTCTGTCAAAACGAAATTTTATATCATTTAATGATTTTTTTATAAAATAGAGTTAAATCAATCAATTATGAAATTTTCAAATCACTCTTTATAAAAGTAAAAAAATGAAACGATTATTGTGTTATGTGCCCTTTGTCATATTTTGATAAAAATTCTTTTTTTTAGGTTGATAATTCGCGTCGCGAAAAATATGCTGTTTCTAACCTAATTTAGGTTTTTTCCCCACTTGGGGTTTTATATTTGGAAATAGGCATTGTGCTTATTTCTTTTTTAGTCAAAGTCAAAGAGGAACAATGCTATGGTTATGCAACATGCTAAACCAGGCAGGGTGGCACTTGCCGTTATGGGCGCATTGCTTGTAACTGCACTACCTGCAAAAATGTCTCATGCTGAAGGGTTTATTGATGACTCAACCTTAACGGGTGGTCTTTTTTATTGGCAACGTGATCGTGATAGAAAAGAGTTAACACCAAATAGCCCCGATTACGGCAAATACAAAGCTAACTTACACCATTCTACATTCAACGCTAATTTAGATTTCTCATCTGGTTACCTCGGTGATTTTATCGGTATTGATTTAGCTGCTTTTGGTGCGGCTGAATTGAATAACAGTGGCCCTGCGGCACCTAATGAAATCGGTTTTAGTGACGCTAAAAGTCGCTGGGATGAAAAATGGACTGGCGATCGCAGTGGCTTAAGTGTTTATAAAGCGGCTGCAAAATTCAAATTAGGCAATTTCTGGGCTCAAGGGGGATATATTCAACCTAAAGGTCAAACGTTATTGCGTCCACATTGGAGCTTCTTACCGGGAACTTACCGCGGTGCAGAAGCGGGTGCTGTTTTCGATTTCGATAAAAGCGGTGAATTATCTTTCTCATATATGTGGACAGATGAATATAAAGCGCCATGGTATCGGAATATGTACAACTTCCGCAAAGCGGATCTAGAAACCAATATCAGCTATCTTCACTCTTTCGGCGCCAAATATGATTTTAAAAATAGCCTAGTACTAGAAGCGGCATTTGGTCAGGCCGATGGTTATATTGATCAGTATTTTGGCAAAGTTTCTTATGATTTCCCAATTGCTGATAATGCATTAAGAACGTCTTACCAATTCTACGGTGCTAAAGATAAAGTGACCGGCGGTGGCGTTAATGACGTTTATGATGGGCTGGCATGGTTACAAGCACTGACTTTTGGTTATACCTATAATGTATTTGACTTCAAAGTAGAAGGAACATGGGTTAAAGCTGAAGGTAATCAAGGTTATTTCTTACAACGTATGACGCCGGGTTGGGCAACATCAAATGGTCGCCTTGATATCTGGTGGGATGGTCGTTCAGACTTTAACGCTAATGGAGAAAAAGCACTTTATGCTGGCGTTATGTATGATCTGAAAAACTGGGATCTATCCGGTTGGGCTGTAGGTACCTCTTATATTTACGCATGGGATGCTAAGCCAAGTGGTAAAGCCATTTATGACCAAGGTCAGCGTATTAGAGAAAGTGCATGGAATGCGGATATTATGTATACGGTTCAAGAAGGTCGCGCTAAAGGCACTCTCTTTAAGCTTCACTATACCCGTTATGATAATCACTCTGATATTCCAAGTTATGACGGTGGTTTTAGTAATATTTTCCAAGATGAAAAAGACGTTAAGTTTAACGTGATAATGCCATTCACTATTTTCTAATATCGACATAAGGATAAAGTGTATTAATTGCACTTTATCCTAAATAAAACTAAAAAGAATTAAATACGATTACGATAAATAAAATAAGTCGTAAAAAGGTAGGGGTGCGTTAATTAAGAAGTAGAAACAAAAGAGTTGAAGTAAAAGTAGTAAACAGTTGTTTTAAAATAGTGGTATGCAGTTGTAGTAAAAGTAATGAAGTAAAGTCGTCATGTCATATCGTCTGAGATAAATGTAAGTGGGTTATGTTTATCTCTTGCGCTTCAGTTATTTCGCAGAATTTGCGTAAGGTATTTACCCTAAGTAAAGGCAGTCAGAGTGGGTATCGTAGTGGGGGGTAAATACCTTTATTTTTTCATTCCTTTCTTTTTCGTCCTTTTCATCCTTGTACGTTTTTTTATTCTATGGCAAATTTCTTGCCGTTCATTTTATCTCACCTTATTTATTATTTTGCATTAAAAGCTGTTTGATAATGCAAGTTTCCAGGAAGAAGCATGTTAAAACGATTGGATGATTTTTTATTAGAACCACCATTGAAACCTTTTAAAGGTATAAAACGATTTATTATTGAATTTCTTTTTTTTGGTGTGAAAGAGGCGCGGTCTTGTTTATTTGCGGGATTTTTCTTTTTTATTTTATTTGCAACACCAAGTAACGGTATTTTTGGCATACCTCGTTATGATGTACTTCTTATTCTCGCTATCGCTTTTCAATTATGGATGGTGTGGGGAAAGTTGGAAACATGGGATGAATTAAAAGCGATTTGTTTTTTCCACATTGTTGGTTTTGTGATGGAGCTATTTAAAACATCAGCGGCAATTGGTTCATGGAAATACCCTGATTTTGCTTACACAAAATTGTGGGAAGTCCCTTTGTTTACAGGATTTATGTATTCTGCGGTAGGAAGTTATTTAATTCAAGCATGGCGTTTTTTTAAACTTCGTATAGATAATTACCCACCTTATTGGCTGGCAACATTTGTTGCTCTTGCTATTTATATTAATTTCTTTTCTCATCACTTTATTGGTGATTATCGATGGTACTTAACTGCCTTTATTTTAGGTCTTTACGCTCGTAGTGTGGTTTATTTTACGCCTTATGATACAGAGCGAAAGATGCCCTTATTACTTGCTTTTGTTCTAATAGGTTTCTTTATTTGGCTTGCTGAGAATTTCGGTACATTTTTTGGTGTTTGGCAATACCCTAACCAAATTGGTGCTTGGTCTGCAGTACATGCAGGCAAATGGGGCTCTTGGTCACTATTGGTTATTGTTACATTTACGATTGTGGTGCATTTAAAACATGTCAAACACAGTATTAGTGTGATGAAGTAACGATATTTATATTACCTAATTTTGAATAATAAAAAAGGAACTGTTCACAGTTCCTTTTTTTTACTGAGAGATTATCCAGAATGAATTATTTCTCATCATGTGCATGGCTATCTTCTTTGCAATTACCTTCAGCGCAGTGGCCATATAAATAAAGGCTATGATTGGAAAGTTTGATACCATGACGTTCAGCGATGTTTCTTTGGCGTAATTCAATTGCATCGTCTGTAAACTCGATAACTTTACCACAATCAAGACAAATTAGATGGTCATGATGGTGTTGTTGAGTTAATTCAAATACTGATTTACCACCTTCAAAATTATGTCGGGTAACAATACCAGCATCATCAAATTGGTTTAAGACGCGATACACTGTAGCCAGACCAATCTCTTCACCGATATCGATGAGTTTTTTGTAGAGATCTTCAGCACTGACATGATGGCACTCAGGATCCTGGAGCACTTCCAAGATCTTTAAGCGAGGAAGTGTAACTTTTAACCCAGCATTTTTTAACGCTTTATTATTGTCGGTCATGCGGATTTAATCCTGTTGCTAATGGTGAATTTAATTTTTGTGCTCACAAATAGGTTTTATTCATTAATACTCGGGTGAATAAATAACCTCATTGATTATAGGCATGATATTTAAAAATAAACACCCCACCTATCACACTATCTTAGCACACCATTGAATAATTATCATTCTCAATATTGAGAATTTATTTTACCCCAGAATTTCGTCTAGGCTCATTTCTTCTTTGATTTGAGCAACCCAAGCGTCAACACGCTCTTCGGTTAATTCTGGTTGACGATCTTCATCAATTGCAAGACCGATAAAATGATTATCATCAGCAAGCCCTTTAGAGGCTTCGAAATGATAACCTTCAGTTGGCCAATGTCCTACGATAATTGCACCACGAGGCTCAATAATATCGCGGATAGTACCCATTGCATCACAGAAATATTCTGCGTAATCCTCTTGGTCACCACAACCAAATAGTGCAACAAGCTTGCCATTGAAATCAATATCTTCTAGTGTTGGGAAAAAGTCATCCCAATCACATTGTGCTTCACCATAATACCAAGTAGGAATACCTAGTAACAGAATATCGAACGCTTCGATGTCTTCTTGACTAGATTTTGCAATATCATGAACTTCGGCATTATCAGCGCCCAGTCTTTCTTGAAGCATTTTGGCAATATTTTCTGTGTTGCCAGTATCACTGCCGAAGAATATTCCTATGATTGCCATAAAGTGAGATAACCTCTTTTATTCTAAATTCGTTATATTTCAAATTGTAGCGTTATTGACTACGTCTATTCTCACTAGTTACATACTTTTTGTATGTTTCTAGTGACTCATTCACTTGTCACCTAGCTACACTTCAAAATATTTAGAGTATATTTGTCTGTGTTTGAACAATTACTAGTGAAAGATAAGCATTGTGTTTTCATCATAGAAAACTAAAAATGTATTTTGACGAAAATAGCAGGCTAATTCTGTCGAATTTGTGTGGTTTATCTGCTAGCTATTCTTGTTTTGATGCATTTTTAAGGCGTGATTTTGCGCCAATTGCTCTAGTAATATTTCTTCAATAAGTTCACTACGACTGACGTTTCTTTCTGTCGCTAACTCATTGAGAGCATTCACTGCATCTTCATTTAATTTTAACTCAACTCGACGTAATCCATTAACTCTATCACGTCTTAATTGATTGCGTTTATTAATTCTAAGCTGTTCATCCCGAGAAAGCGGGTTTGTTTTAGGTCGCCCAGGTCTGCGTTCATCTGCGAACAAATCCAGTGTGGTGCGATCAGTTTGTTCTTTTGCCATAAATTTTGCTGTGAAAGGGCGTATACCAATGACTAAATTGCGAAACGCCCAATAATACCCCACATAGTGATGTCTCGCCACTGCTTCCTGAATTTAACCTATTGTGATTTGGTCTTTTTATCAACAGACACAAATTTTAAGCACAATAATTATACACTCTATTAAATTCTCATTTTTCAGTGACGTTATTTTAAACAGTAAAGTCTATTAATTAAGCTTTTTCTAAAAAACGACGAATGGCCTTAATAACGGTATCTGGTTTTTCTGAATGAACCCAATGCCCTGTGTTTGCGACAACAAAGGCAGTCGCGAGAGGAAATTGGCGAGCTATATTTTCACGATACTCATCTAAAATATAAGGTGATAAACCGCCACGAATAAATAATACAGGATGATGCCAAGCCGGCACCTCTTGCCAGCCAATAATGTCTGAATAAGCATTTTTTATTGCAGGTAAATTAAATAGCCATTTACCATTTTTGAATGATTTGAGTAAAAATTGGATCACACCTTCCTCTTCAATAAAAGGGCGCATGATTTCCACAGCATCTTGACGGCGTGTGACTTGAGCTTCCGTTACGGCTTCAAGCGCAGCAAAAATTTTGTCATGACGGCGAACGTTATAAGCAACAGGGGACATATCAATCACAACAATATTTGCGATACGTTCGGGAGCTAACGCTGTCATCGCCATCGCAATTTTGCCTCCCATTGAATGCCCAATAATAATGGCTTTTGAGATAGTTAAGCTATCAAGTAATGCGAGCACATCTTGTGCCATATCTTGATAATTCATACTGTTGCTATGAGGAGAATGTCCATGGTTACGCACATCAATTTGTATTACGGTATTATCTTGACGAAGTGCGCGACCTAAAACACCTAAATTATTGAGATCACCAAAGAGACCATGAATTAAAACGATAGGTAAATTAGATGCAGGTGTAGTTTCAGGTTGGTGTAATTGATAATTTAATAATGTATTGAGTTTCATATTAATGACCAAAATGATTGCGATTTTCTTCTATGATGACATGCACAAGATGCTAAGCCAACTTATCGCGATAAGATGAAAGAGTAATGAAGCTTAGAAATAATTGATAAGATAAATTTATAAAAAACTATAAAAATAATGTTTTGTAGATATATATTCTAAAGTTATTTAAAAAGTTGAAGTATTGACATTGCTCAAAAATAAATAATTAGGATTTTATATTATTTGGGAATTGGTGGTGTGATATGTTTGAGTTTAAAACTGACTTTTTGCGAATAAGTTCAAAGAATAGAAGATGATACCAAGATAAACAATAGGATAAATGCCGAGCTTAGCCTTTAAAACGGTAGGATCTCGAATAGATCTTCTTTAAGTTATTGAAATTTTACCTATTTTGTTTTTAAAGATTATATCTTATAATCCTAATTACTTTTTTTGAAAACAGTACTGGGTAGCAATGAAAAAGATAGAAATTGATGACGAACTTTACCGCTATATTGCTAGCGAAACTAGGCATATCGGTGAAAGCGCTTCAGATATTTTAAGGCGTCTACTGAAGCTCGATGCCAAACAGCCCGTACAACCAGTCGTTGTCACTGAGTCAGTACAAGCACCTGTTATAAAACAGGAAGCTGAACCTAAATCGATTACACCAGCAAAAAATCCGATCCGTGAAATGCGAGAACTGCTGCTATCTGACAGTTACGCAGAAAAAACAAAATCAGTTGATCGTTTTTTACAGATCCTTTCTACGTTATATAGCCTAGATAGCGCTACTTTTACTCAATCTGCTGAAACAGTACATGGACGAACACGTATCTATTTTGCTGGTGATGAACAAACATTACTCGATAGTGGACGTCATACAAAACCGCGCCATATTTCAGGTACGCCGTTTTGGGTTATCACTAACTCGAACACAGAGCGTAAAAGAACAATGGTACAAAGCATCATGCAGGATATGCAATTCCCTGCAAATGAGATTGATAAGGTGTGTGGAACTATCTAACCACTATTGTTAATTGATGCATTGCAAAGGCTTTTGTTTAAAGCGTGATTGTGATGTCTAATAGGAGAAGATTCGTGGCAATTCATCCAAGAGCAGGGCAGCATACTCGTCAAAGTGATCTTATTAATGTGGCGCAATTAACGTCTCAATACTATTCACTTAAACCACAAGCTAGCAATAATGCTCATCGTGTGAAATTTGGTACATCTGGTCATCGTGGAAGTGCAAATCGCCATAGCTTTAATGAAGCACATATTTTGGCAATTGCACAGGCTATTGCTGAAGTACGTGCTAATAATGAAGTAACAGGACCATGTTATGTGGGTAAAGATACCCATGGATTGTCAGAGCCTGCATTTATTTCTGTTTTAGAAGTACTTGCCGCCAATAAAGTTAAAGTGATTATTCAAGAAAATAATGGCTATACACCAACACCGGCGGTCTCTTTTTCTATTTTGACATACAATGAAGCACATCAAGATATTGCTGATGGTATCGTGATCACGCCATCTCATAATCCACCTGAAGATGGCGGTATTAAATATAATCCATCAAATGGTGGGCCTGCGGATACAGATTTAACTTCAGTTATTGAGAAACGAGCTAATGAACTGCTTGAGAACAATTTAGCAGGGATCAAACGTCTTTCTTATGATGAAGCATTAGCAAGTGGTTATATTCAAGCTCAAGACTTAATTATGCCTTATGTCAAAGCGTTAGGTGACGTTGTTGATATGGAAGCGATTAAAAAAGCGGGCTTAAAATTGGGCGTTGATCCATTAGGTGGTTCTGGTATTGAGTACTGGAAACGCATCGGTGAATATTATGGTCTTGATCTTGAATTAGTTAACGATCAAGTTGATCAGACGTTCCGTTTTATGACGCTGGATCACGATGGTGTTATTCGCATGGACTGTTCATCGCCATGGGCGATGGAAGGCTTATTACAGTTACGTGATAAGTTTGATTTAGCCTTTGCTAACGATCCTGATTACGATCGTCATGGTATTGTGACACCTTCTGGTTTAATGAATCCTAATCACTATTTAGCGGCTGCGATTAACTATCTTTTCCGCCATCGTCCACAATGGGCTAACGATGTAAAAGTAGGTAAAACACTGGTTTCAAGTGCAATGATTGACCGTGTTGTGGCAGATTTAGGCCGTGAGCTAGTTGAAGTGCCCGTTGGTTTTAAATGGTTTGTTCAAGGCTTATTTAGCGGTGAATTTGGTTTTGGTGGTGAAGAGAGTGCTGGTGCATCTTTCTTACGCTTTAATGGAAAACCATGGTCAACTGATAAAGACGGTATTATTTTATGCCTGCTGGCTGCCGAAATGAAAGCAGTAACAGGTAAAGATCCGCAAGAACATTACAATGAATTAGCACAACGTTTTGGTTCACCAAGCTATAACCGTATTCAAGCATCAGCAACCCATGAACAAAAAGCGCTGTTGTCACGTTTATCGCCTGAAATGGTGACAGCAAGTACATTAGCCGGTGATCCAATAACTGCACGTTTAACGCATGCATCTGGTAATGGCGCATCTATTGGTGGTTTAAAAGTGATGACCGATTACGGTTGGTTTGCGGCTCGTCCTTCTGGTACCGAAGAAGCCTATAAGATTTACTGTGAAAGCTTCCGTGGTCCTGAGCATCGTGAATTAATTGAAAAAGAAGCTATTGAAATAGTAAATAATGTTTTTGCTAATAAATAAGTTAGTACGATAAACTATTTATAGAGAATACACTCTACCTAAAGGTAGAGTGTATTTTTTTAATTATTGAATATTTTTAGATCACAGCATTGATATCCATCATTGAGGTTGATTTAGAATTAAAAATAGAGTGGATAATCAATACAATGCAAAATAATTTTGTTTTACGAAGTGTACGCTACATGCTGGATCTAAGTGATGCGCATGTTGTTGAAATCATGAAACTGGCTGATTTCACAGTCACAAAAGAGTTAGTAAATAGTTGGTTGAAAAAAGACGATGAGCCTGAGTTTGTTGAGTGTGACGATAATGCAATGGGACATTTTTTAAATGGCCTGATTTTTTATCGTCGAGGCAAAGATGAGAATTTTCCAGCACCTGAAGTTGAAAAACGTATAACAAATAATATTATCTTAAAAAAACTGCGTGTCGCTTTTGAGTTAAAAGATGTTGATATTCTAAAGATTTATGAGCTTGCAGACTTCCGTGTTTCTAAGCCAGAACTCAGTGCAGTATTCCGTAAGCCTGGACATAAAAACTATCGTAACTGTGGCGATCAACTCGTGAGATATTTTCTTAAAGGGTTAACCGAAACCCTACGTGGTAAAGGCAAAACGGTTAAGAAATAAATATATCTTAATTAAAATTATCTCCCTCTTTGATAGAGGGATTTTTTTTCAAAAAAATTCTTTGTCGTATGATAACTCGTATTTAATCTTGAATTTAGTTGGTGTACATTGCACACCCATTGATGACAGATTAGAAAGGGAATTTAATGAGTCATGCCATAGAATTTATTTAAACCTCAATGTTTACTGAGCAAATCAAACTATTGGCTACAGATAAAGAAATACGAATACTTCAAAATGAACTTATCAGTAAACCTGATAAAGGCGACTTAATTAAAGGAACAGGTGGATCACGCAAAATAAGAATGGCTGTAGGTAACAAAGGTAAAAGTGGGGGGGCTAGAGTTATTTATTTTTTAGCAGTAAATCTTATTCTCTGATTTTCTCTTTTTTATAATTCACTCGCAAAATTATTTACTATAACCGTAATTTAATAAAATATTAGGCTATTTTGTTAATATGGTTTATTTTTTGTTTCAATTTTGTTTTATTTTTATTTCTATTATGAAATTTAATTACATATCAAGCAAAATAAAGGTGATTTTTCGCACAAATTAAGTGGTCTGATCAGTAGTAAAGTTTCATTAAATGAGGTAAAATTTCAATCAATAAATTAATCTGTATGCAGGAGAGCACTATGCCAGCTTATAGCGAATATACAAAAAAACATGTTTTAGCCCGTCGTTCTGGTGCGATTGCGCTAGGTGTTGTGGCATTTCCTGTTATGATTTTTCATCCTAAACGCGCACAGTTTTATAGCTATATACATCGAGTATGGTCTAAAACAAGCGATAAACCCGTTTGGTTGGCAAAATCAGAAGTGGCACTAAATAGTCACAAATAACAGAATATTAAGATAACGCCTGCAAAAGTAGGCGTTATTTTTATCCCTCTTTAAGCACTTTTCTGGTGCTACTTTCTTGTTTTTTCTTATCTGCAAATAATCTTCAATTTTTACGTTACAATAAACAGTAATCAGTCATTTAAACGAAGGCGATTAACCTAATACTATTTATCTTATTGTTAGATAAATAGTGGCATTCGTGATAACAGGGAAATAGATAAAATGAAGAATACTGATCTGGAATTAGTGATTAATGAGAAGTTAAGCATTGAGAACTTTCAAGATTATGCACCTAATGGGCTTCAAGTTGAAGGTCGTCCTCATATTCAAAAAATAGTAACGGGTGTAACGGCAAGCCAAGCATTACTTGATGAAGCTGTACGATTAAACGCTGATGCGATTTTAGTACACCATGGTTACTTTTGGAAAAATGAGCCTGTTGTTATTCGCTCAATGAAGCGTAACCGCTTAAAGACATTACTTTGTAATGATATTAATCTTTTTGGTTATCACTTGCCGTTAGATGCTCACCCAATCTTAGGTAACAATGCTCAATTAGCGTTAAAAATGGGCGTTAAAGTTGAAGGTGAAATATTACCTTTAGTGCCTAAAGGTGTGTTTGATTTACCTTTAACGCCTCTTGAATTAAAAGCTCGTTTAGAAAAAGCATTACAACGCAATGTATTGCATTGTGGTGATAATGCCCCTGAAACTATTCGTAATATTGCTTGGTGTACAGGCGGCGGACAGGGCTTTATTCAAGATGCAGCAGAGCAAGGGGTGGATGCTTTTGTGACTGGTGAAGTTTCGGAACAAACTATTCATATTGCAAGAGAAATGGGCGTGCATTTTTTTGCAGCGGGACACCATGCGACAGAGCGTTATGGTATTAAAGCATTAGGTGAATGGCTTGCTCAGACACATCACTTCGATGTGACATTTGTCGATATTGATAATCCAGCATAAGCCTATTTATTCTTATTCTATAAGCGATCTCTCCATGAAAGAGAGATCGCTTATTACTTTATTACTCATTAAGCTGAATGGGTAATGGGCTTTGTAATTGTTGCAGATTATCGCATAGCCAAATTAGCTGTAATAAAGCTTGAGGATCACGTGTCGTTAAGGCCAGATAACGAGCTAATTGGTTGGCTATTAATGTCATTCCTAAATCGTCAGCAGTATGCTTGCTTATTTCTAACTGCTCTTTTTGCATTTCAGAAAGTAATTCTCTCCCAGTACAGGCTTGGGCTTCTAATACTGATAAAATAGGGCGGCAAAATTTTTGTGCTAAAGTCGGCTCACTGTGATGCATTGCCGTTTGTTGCTTACGTTTAGCCATATATTCTTGAATACGGCTAATAAACGTAGACTGTTTTTTCTTACGCGGAAATTGGTCAAAATCGAGATAAAACAGTTCAATACCTTTTGTCGTTTTAAACCAAATGGTTGTTGGTAATAAATCTATATTTAAATCACGTCGAACAGGTTGCACAGTGACTGCAACTATCTCTAATTCTCGCTTAGTGAGATAACGTAATTCTTCCAGATTATTTTGCATCGTTCCTTCCCAATAAAGACGTAAGAAGGCCGAATTATCATGATTATCTAAAACATCCCAAATAACGCACTGCTCTATTTCATACCAAATTAATGGTTTATAGCTTTTGATATGTAAGACGAGAGGAGAAAGAAATCCTTCAGGTTGATTAGCAAAATAGTCCGGTAATGCTTGCCAATTGTTGATCCCCAATTCAGTTTGCAGATTGTGATAATCCGTAATATCAAGAAAGTCCGTTTGGTTTTGTGCAAAGCTTTCGCCAATAGTCGCCAGTTTTCCTTCATCAGAAATACGAGGCTCTTGTAATAAAAAAGGACGGCGCATTAATTTATCGGATGTTTGTTTCCATAACGATAAGCTATTCCAAACACTATAACGGTTAAACAGAGTATCCAATTGATTTGGGCGTGCTTGTGTTGCTTGTAAGAGCTGTTTTTCTTCTTTATCCCAAAAGGTAAAGGTTGCACCTAATGCACCACTTTGTGCTGTCCACCAGTTCGCACCAATAGGGATCAGTGAGAGGCTCGTTTTTTTATCATCATATTGACGACGAAGTTGTCCTCGTAACACTTTTAACTGTTCAGGTGTCGCATTGGATAATTGGAATAGATAGGCTGAAATATGAGCCAACAAGCGCAAGACATTGCTTTCATCCATAGTGAAATGTCTTTCTGCCAACAACTTAACTTGGGTGCTTAATGTTCGCAAATAAGATGCTAAACGAGGTAAACCTTCTGCTCTAGCTGTCATATTCAATAAGTGCAACTGTGTGGCACTGCTTACGCTGATATGTGATAGCCCTTGACGCAATAGATCATAAATAAATTGTTCAACTGTCGTTATTAACGCTGACTCTTCTTCATTGAGAGGACGCTTTGAAGGTGGAACAACGATTAAATCTTCAGGCCAAACCCATGGTTGAGCATGTTGTTCAAATAGTTTAGCCACAATAGCAAGGTGAAATGCTTTTTTCTGTGAGTCAGAAAAAGGTGATAACATGCCATCATAACCACTACCTTGTAAGAAAATAACAGGTTCATCAATATCAGGAAGTTGAATTTTTAACTGTGTCCCCGTGTCTTCTAAATTTAATGTTGTTGTTTCCCACTGTTCAACTAATTTAATCGCCATGCGACAGGCTGGTTTTCCTGTTTTTTTGATTAATGCTTCTGGATCAAGAGCCAATAAGGTGGGTAATAGAGGGGCGATTTCAACGGGATCAGTAATGGTTTCTGATGATGTTTCATTACTATTATCATCATTTGAATTATCTACACTATTATTGGCTTGTAGCCATAAAACGGCGGCTAAAATATGTTTACAGCAACCTGATGCAGAACAATCGCAACTGGCTTGTTGGATCCCCGCTTCGTGTAAAACAACATTTTGTCCGTCACTATTGAACTGTCCTGTATTGGCATCAGTGAGAGAAACTTTTTTGTTATCAACATCTTTTCTTGCGCGTCTTAATAATCCTGCATTAGCAAATACAGTGAGCGCATCTTCATCGTAATGAAAGTAAACAGTTTGCCAACTCATTGCATTACCTCTGCTAACCATTGTGCGAAATGTTCAGGTGTTAACGCTGCAACTTGCATACCTCTATCCGCAAGTTTTTGTGCAATCGCTGAGTCATAAACAGGTTGAGCTTCATCATCAAGCGCCGCAAGCCCTAATAATTTAACTTGTTGGCTATTAAGGCGTTGTGTGCAATCTAATAAGCGGTTTAATGAGCCACCTTCTTCAAAGTCACTGATAAGTGAAATAATTGTGCGTTTAGGATTTTTGACCAAACGTTCACAGTATTGCATTGCACCTGCAATATCAGTACCGCCACCTAATTGTACTGTCATTAAAACTTCAACGGGATCGTCTGCTAAATGCGACAAATCGACAACTTGAGTATCAAAAACCACTAAAGAGACATTAACAGCAGGTAAAGAGGCTAAAATACTGGCACAAACTGCGGCATACATAATTGAGCTGGACATTGACGCACTTTGGTCAACACAAAGAATCACATCCCACGGAAAGTGCTGTTGCATCCGTGAGTTAAAATAGGGAGTTTCAATCACTAAACGGCGATTTTGAGTATCGTAATGTTTTAAATTCGCCGCGATAGTTGCGCGCCAATCAAAGTTACGACTATTGGGGACTAAAGAGCGTCTAAAGCGGTTACGACGACCTGTTAACGATTGGCGAAAATTATTACGAATTTGACGTAAAATATCATCAACCACTTTACGAATAATGGTTTTAACCGCGTCTCGTGTTTCTTCACTCATACGGCCACGTAAGCTTAATAATGTTTTAGCTAACGCTTTTGTTGGCTCCATCGCTTTTAACGTATTGGGATCTTTAAGAAAGCTACTGATTTGATAACGTTCAATCGCTTGTGATTGCATACGTTCAAATGTGCTATTAGGGAATAGCTTACGTGCGTGATTTAGCCAGTTTACCGCAGTAAGTTGCGATGCATCGAGTGATCCATGACGACCTCGTTCTTGGCGAAGGCCTCTGCGTTGATATTCTCGGCGATAGAGAAAGTCGAGTGTACGTTCAACTTTTAAATCATCAGCATTAAAAGTTGCTTGCCCAAGAGCATCATCAGCATATTGACCTAAAATCAGGCGCCAGCGTTTTGCTTGTTTTATTTTATTTTCTTCAGGCATATCGTCATTATGCTGACTCATGAGTCGTATCTCCTTTCTCTGTTTTCTTAGTTTCAAACCAAGAAGTCATGCCTTGTTCCATTATTCGCTGTTGTAATTTTTGATTGAGGTTAGTGGCTTCAAGCATCTGTTTAGCACTGAACTCTGACTGCCACAAAGATAACGCTTGCGTATCTAAACCAATATCGTTGGCAATATATTGTGCAAGCTCCGCATTTTGTTTGGGATTAAGTTGGCTAAAGGCAAAACGCAGATCAGGTAAGATCTGAATAAATCGTTCTTCATCCCATTGCTGTAACAAGGTATTTAAGTGATCAACTAATAGCGGTAGGCGAATAACCAATTCGGGTGCTGTTCGCATCATACCGACGAAATAACCAATAGCATGTTCGGGAGAACTGCCTGTACTAAAGGTCGTATTTAGCGCGGCGACTAATGTATTTTCGTCAATATATGAGCCTAAATAACGTAATGCATCTACGGCACCTTTTAATAAAGGTACGGTATCTAATTGACCATCAAGGCGATTGAGTTGCTGATAGAAATCACTTTTATAATCATGCGGATTATTGAGTGATGGCATAAATTCAATCAATTCACGCAAAGAGAGTAGCGCTTGTAAATTGCTTTCTTGTTGTTGCTCATCACCCTGAGCCAATTGTTCTAAACAAAAGAAAGCTTGTGGAATAACTTGATGTAGACGATTTTCAAGTGAAAGCTCATCAGTAATATCAAGATATTGGCGACCTCGCCATAAATGGATCAGTTTATGTCCACATTGAGTGAGAGACTCAAGACGAAAATCTTGCTGAATATAACTATCTAACAATTTAAAGAGTGATGGTATGCGCTGGTGGAGTCCAATTAATGCTGCTTGGATTAATAACGTTACTGCACTTTGACTTGAACGACTTTGACCTTGATCTTCAAGCTGTTTCTCCATTGATAACAGCTTACTTAGGGCGATGGCTTCAAGTTGAGAGCCTTTCTCTGATAGTGAAATTAGCTCGCCTTCCACATTGGGTGTCCAAGCGTATTGCCACTCTTCAAATAACAGATCTAATTGATGACCAGAAAGAAAATCAGGGCCATTTACACGGTGTGCAAAATGGATCTCTAAGAAAGCCAATAAATGTAAAAAGCGACTTCTTAAGCGATGTTGCCGGTTACGGTACACATCACACTTAGTTGTTTTTGTTAAAGTATCATCAAGTTTGAAACGAAAAGCTTTAGCTCGTTCATAGGTTTCATTAACTAAGGGAGGTGTGGCCGTACCTAATGGAATTTTACCCAAGAGATAACCAGAGAAGCAGGTTTTAATTTCAGCCCATAATTCGCTTTGGCTATCATCTAAACTGCCTTTAATAAAGGCGCTTTGTAAACCATCAAGCAAGTCATAGCGACCGGTACCGGCGTGCTCTCTGAGTAAAGCGAGGCGTAAACTCTGTTCAGCCGCGAGTTTTACCGCTAAATAGCTAGGTGGATTATCAAATTGTTTTTCTCTAATTGCCTGAGCTACAGAGCTTAGAAAAGCGATCCCCATTTTATTACGATAAACTTGGGTTGGCTGTTTTGCTGCATCATTATTTTCTAATTTATCATGATGTTGTTGCATCAAACTTTGCCAAGTTTGTTGATAAAATGCTGGAGATGGCATCCCTGAAGCATAACCATTAAGTGCATCTAATCTGTCAAAACTGTAACGAATAAGCCAAGCTTGCTCATTTTCACCCATTTTTTGCATTTTAGTGAATTGCTTCTGTTCTGCGTTAGAAATAGCGAAAGATTGAGATTGTGAATTAGTTAGGCCTTCAATTAATGCAAGGGTATGAAATCCTCCTGTGACGATTAAAATTTTGGCATTAGGCTCTTGTTGTTTGATGGTTTGAATATGTGTGAGCATATGTGCTTCACGTTGTGAAGAGCCCTCTGCTTCAAGCACTTCAGGTTCATAATCAAGGCGTGCAAGTGCGCACCAAATAAAGGTGTCATTAAACAGCGTTTGCCAATCCGCTAAGGATTCAATATTACGTAATTCAAAAAGATGTTCCCAAACATCATCATGATCACGACAGTGGCATTTTTTGGCTAATTGCGCGATAAATTGGCTATGTGCGAAATAACGCTCTTTTTGTAAGCTACGACTTTGTGAGTCGCTATACTCTTCGTTATTAACTTGTGCAGCCCAAGGTAAATCGATAAAACGTGTTTTGGCATTGATGCGCAAACCACCTCGCAAAGCTTGCCATTCAGGAGAATATTCACAAAATGGAAAATAGGCTGAGTGTAGTGATTTCTCACCTCCTTCTTGTTTTCCATCATTATGCAAATACTCTGCTTGTCCCATAATGGCGACAGGAGGATGAGTGTCTTTATCGTTTAAGCTTGGGATTAGTGAGTTAAACGTATCCGGGCCTTCTATCAAAATATAGTCAGGCTTTACTGAATCAATAAGTGATAAAACACCGTATGCACAAGCTGGGCTATGGTGGCGTACAGGGGCAAAATAGAGATGTTGTTGCTGTAACGACGTCCATTTCAGTCGTGCTTGGTCAATTCTTTCTGGTAAAGGTATTGAAGGTAGCGTCACCGTGTCGATCCCTTTTTTGGGTGAAAAGGCAGAGTGAGTTAACTCTGCCTTTAATAGATAAATAACATATTTTAGTATGTAGCCACGAGCCTTAGCGTTTTATTGCCAAAACTCTTTTGATGCATCAAAGAAAGCTTTCCACTCTTTACTGTTTCTTGCTCTCTCTCTGGCGACGTTGTCCATGTAATAACGAATACGCTTGATATCATCAGCATTGTCTTTTAATACAACACCGATTAATTGACGGGCAATTGCACCTGCATTCATCACACCGTCACCTAAATAATGCGCTTCTAAGGCACAAGCATAAGCAATATTCACGGCTTCTGCAGTTGACATAACCGCATCTGGTGTTTTGATATTGCCACCATCTTTAGTATTACCTGAGCGTAACTCTTGGAATGTTGTGACCAGTAATTCCACAACATCTGCTGGTACAGTGACTTCATTTGCTAAAGAGCCTAATTCATTTTCCAGCTGTGATTGGATCAAGCTAATTTCAAATGCAGGATCACGAATAGGTTTCACGGTTTCAAAGTTAAAACGTCGCTTTAATGCGGCAGACATTTCATGAACACCGCGATCACGTAAGTTTGCAGTACCAATGAGGTTAAATCCCGGTTTCGCACTAATACGTGCACCATCACCCATTTCAGGGATCATCAATTGTTTCTCTGACATCAAGGAAACTAAAACATCCTGAATTTCAGGAGGGCAACGGGTTATCTCTTCAAAGCGAACTATTTTGCCTTGCAACATACCTTGATAAAGCGGTGATCCCACTAAAGCGCGTTCTGTTGGACCTTCTGCTAATAGCAAAGCATAGTTCCAAGAATACTTAATATGATCTTCTGTTGTGCCAGCTGTTCCTTGGATCGTTAATCCTGAATCACCACTGATAGCGGCAGCAAAAAGCTCAGAGAGCATCGATTTTGCTGTACCAGGTTCACCAACTAGCATTAAACCTTGTTTACCCAACAATGTGACAATCGCGCGATCAACCAATGCATCGTCGCCAAAAAACTTAGGTGTGATGTTTAGTGCATCATCACCTAAAATAAATTGGCGTACAGCACGAGGAGAGCGAAGCCATCCTTGTGGTTTAGGATTATTAGCATCAGCTTTTGTTAAACGTTCTAACTCTTGAGCAAATCGAATCTCAGCGCTTTCCCTAATTGCTTGTTGATCTGCGGGTGCTTTTTTAGCCATATTCTTTCCTAATTATCCCTATCTTTTACCAAGGTGTTTTCTTTTCCCATTCAGGATCAAATCCTGCACAAGCTTCAGCGACTTTTAGATAATCGGCATAACTTTCTGCTAATAGAATGGGGGGTACATCTTTTAGCTCAACATTATTACGATCCCAGTAATCTTGCTGATTTTTCTCAAAGCTCAAATCAAATAAGACAGCAGGAATGTTTTCTTCTGGTACATAGCTACCACTGAAACCGATATTCACGTAGTAGTTTAAACTAGAGAAGAATTTGTAATAGTGCGAGAACGAGCCACCATCTTCTGCTGGGCCTCGTTGATAACCCATTTTGGTTAAAATACCGCGTAAAGTGAATGTGTCTGTGATCCAACCTTTTCTATCTTCCACTTCAGTTTGTTTCAGATCTAACTCAGGGATCTTATGCTCCATTTGAGAGAACAAGAATTTCACTTTGTAATCTTTAAAATGAGCCATCCATGCCTTACGCTCATCTTCATTAACTAATGCTGCATGAGCAAGCTGGATCAACGAATCGTTTTGTAAAGTCACTTCATCATCTTCTAGATCAAGCAATGCACCATCATCAGAAGGGCGGAATGTATTGATAACCTTGCCATCTTTCACTTCTTGCCAAACCAATTGTTCAATCAATTTATGCATGATTGGGTGAGCTAAGATATATTCTTGCCAATCCGCGCTTAACCACTGACGTTGAGCACACATCGCTTCATATAAGCGCACACTTTGTAGCTCGATAACTTGTTTAAGTTCTTTTTTGCTTGAAGTGAAGAGTTTTTTCGCTTCTTTGATAAGCTCAGGATCATCATTTTTACGCGCAGCAGGTAAGGCTTTAACTTCTTTCCCTTCAGGATTAAACAAGACTAGTTTTTGTTTTGCATCCATCTTCGCAGTAAAGGTACGCTCACCGTATTCCAGCACTAATGTACCAGTATCATCAAAGCCAGCAGTTGGAATGGTTCTATCCGCTAATTCATCTGAACTCCAGCCATTACGTTCAGCAATTTGCGTGACTAAGTTACGCGCTTTTTCTTGCACTGATGCAGTACGATAACGACGAGATAATGACAGAAGAAGCTGAATGATAATCGGATCATTGCTTGATGCTACGGCATCAATCATCGCTTCAATTTGCGCACGACGCTGATAGTGATCACGCATATAGTTACGTAATACAGATACCGCAACATGGCCTTCAATACCACAGATAAGCGCTAACATACCTTTATCACTGATTGCTGAGCCTAAATAACGACGTAATACCTCGTTTTTAATCTCTTCAATCACTTGCTCTAAAGTGTAGTTTTCATATTTAGCGTAATATTCAGGATAACGCTTCGCCCAGTTTTGATAATTGCTTAAACGTCCCGGAGCTTCACGTTGTGCTTCTACCATCGCTTCTTCAAGCGTTGGACCTTTAATATCTTGAGCAACAAAGGTATGCAGAATAAAGCTTGAAAGTTTATGTTGACTATCAGTAGAAAGCAGGCCGATATAACGTTGTAATAACGCGTTTCCTCCTGGCATTTTTAGTTTTACTGCCAGAATAATCCACCAACGAATAATTGCTGGATCAACTGCTTTTTTGTTTTCCCATGTTAATGCAGGAATAGCATCAAAGTTAAACCAAGCGAGGCTTGCAGGTGCTTTAGCTTTAAGGCCTTTTTCAGCTTCAGCTAATAAGGTTTTTGGTGATAAATAACTTGAGATATCTTCACCAAGTTGCTCTAACGCTGTTAATAAAGAGGCTCGTACTATTTCACGTTTCTCTTTTTTCAATAAGGCATTTAGTGCAGGTAATGACTCTGGATTTTTTAAACGAGCCAACCATTCAATGGTGGTAACGCGAATTTCTTGTTTCGCAGAAGATAAACCTTCTTGTGCTCTTGTATGAATATTTGGCAGTGTTTCAAGTAAATTCTGAGCTGAAACGCGGTGCATTTTATTTTCACCTAATGCCAATTCCATAATTCGAGGCACGAATTGTGCGGGAATGGTAGGAAAAAGACTTAATACTTTAATGCCTTGTGAAATTTCAAACTGGCGATAACGATGCTCACTTTGATTTGGCATTAAATTCAGGGCTTCAGCGATATAATCTGGATGTTGAGAGAAGAAAGGCCAAACTTGCTCTGGTTTACGGAAGCGTTTTAAACCATCCTCATAAGATTCTAAACATAATGCAGCAGTCAGGCGGGTTGCATTTTTAAAATTACAACGTTGTAGCACATCTTCAAGGTGACGTAATTCAATATCACTAAATAAGCGTTCAGGAATTTCGCCATTAAAATAATGAGAGGAGAAGTGGTCAGCATGTTGGCGATTATTTGCGATTACACGCACAGCATGGAATAGCGTATATTCAGGTAAATTTAAAACACGATTTTTATATTTAATGATTTGAATTTCATTTGACTGAATAGAACCTTGGCCACTATTCAATTTATCTACTATTGCACGGCATTGTTTTTCATCAATTTTATTTAAATCTCTTAAATGTCGTTGTGCCCAATTATAAGTGTGTTTAGTTGTTTTATTTTCTTCAATTTCACGTTCAGCATTTTCTTTGGCTTTGACCAAGAGCTCATTGAAGTTATTGACCATCATATCGCGAACGCTATCAGGTAATGGTATGTCTTCTAATGGCGTGAAATCAGGAGTCTCAATTGCCTCTACGGCATTGGCATCTTCTGCAACATTAAAACGTAGCAGGGCGCTTTCAATACTTTTTATTACCGCTTTTGAAGTTTCATGTTTTAACGCTTCTTCAAGTACATCGCGGTTTTCACCTTGGCGTGCAAATAAATCTGCGGCCTGCGTCCGTTGTTTTGGCGTACCATTCATTAAAACATGGGTAAGATTTTCTTTAACAATTTCAGGTGGTAAGGTGATTAAAATTGGTTCTGCGGTTTTCTTAACGGTTTTTAAGCTACTGGTGGCAAGTAACACAATAATGTCAGCAAAAGTGTCACGTAATACGGTATTTTTATTGAGGTAATTAATTAATTCAACTAAGCCATTTGCTGACAATTTTTCAATTAATTCTGTTCTAACAAATTCTTGATGTGAAAGTAGGTAGTCTTTTAAATCACTTAATTCATAGATACGCTTAAGATTAGAAGCATAGTATTCAGAAATATCTTTTCTATCAAACACAGCGAATAAGGCTTTTTCTCCCGCAATATTGGCTTCTTTTTCAACCATATTAGCGATAAATTCCATATTCCAATGTTTACGATGCTCTAAATTGAGATTACGCGCATTATCATAAGTGTTGTAAAACACATCAATTAAAAGATAAAGCACCCAAGATGGCACTTCTTTTGTGGTGATTTTAATATTGATATCTTGGCAAGCTGCGGCTAGAACTTTACCATAACGTGCAACTTGTTCTGCTGAAAAGCTATCGCCGACTTTAGAATAGAGTTTGTGTCGTGCATTCAGCCCTTGAGTGATGACTTTATTATATTGACCTGTATTCACATTGTGAGCATACCACCACTCTAATGTGCCAGGTTTATCAAAGTAAACCGCCGCTTTTGAAGCATCCAGCTGATTTAATTCGAAAAGGATCTCCGGATTTTCACCTGTAAGTACATAATTTAATGTACGTTTAGGCAAACTCTCATCAAATATTGCAAGCAATACCAGTGATTCTTGGAGATGTTTTTCAGTAATTGCGACGTCTTTTTTCCCAAAAAGTGGGAAAATGTCTAAGATTTTTTTTATCACGCCAGTTCCTTAAGCTATGTATGGATAAACAGTTTTTTTTACCATGAAACAGCGTAACGAACAATTTGATTATTGTTATAATAAATAAAGGCAAGAGATAATATTGGTTAAATTTATAGAGATAAACACTAAATAAAATCACTAATCTTTATTAATGTTCAACTTGTCCTTATATAAAAGGGTATATCAGGAAAAAGTGCTAAAAACGAAGAAATGATAATAAAGGCATTTTTTGTGGGATTGAACAAGATTAAGAATTGTCTGTTAAGCGAAATAAGCGTTAACCCTTAGTGAAATTGATTAAAAAATAAGATCAATTGTAAGAGAAAACCCCGTACCTTTAAGGAGTACGGGATAAGTTTATTATTTAGCCGTTTGGCGAGAAAAAGACAACAATAAGGAACCGATGCTACAAATGAGTAACGTTATCGCTAAACTTTGTCCCCATCCTGCCAGTGCAAGCCCACCGCCAATTAACAGATAGTAGAACAAGCCTAATAACGCTCCCGCTGTGCCCAAACGATCTTTATATTGTGCTAATGCGGTAGCTAAGATATTTGGAATGGCAATGCCATAAGCAATAACGCTGGTCATCATTGGAATAATAAAGCTAATGTGACTACGTAATAAATAAACACCTATGGCACTGACTAATGCAATAAAACTTGCGAGTAAAACTAATTTTTCACATTGCCAATGATGATTTAATAGTGCTTTATTAATATAAGAGCCAATACCGACACCTATTGCTAATACAATACCGCTATAACCAAAAGTGCTCGCGCTATAACCTTGTTTATCAAACATAAAAGGTGCTAATTGATAATAAGCAAAGAGGCTGATATTAAAAAAGGCAATTAATAATACTGTTTTAGCAATTTGCTTATCTTTAAGCATTTTTATTGCAGTTTCTCCGAGTGGTGCTGTTTTTATTGTTTCAGGGCGACTTTCAGGTAAAGCGACGGCGCTCCATAACAGTAAAATTATAGCGAGAAAGGCTAGTCCACTAAACACACCTTGATAGCCCGTATAACTCACTAATAATGAACCACTTAACATCCCAATTGCTGGACTTAGTGCGATAGCGGCTCCCATAACAGAGAAAACTTTAGCCAGTTCATCACCACTATACACATCACGCATAATAGTTTGAGTGCCCACTGAACCTACTGCTGCACCAAAAGCGGAAAGCATGCGTAATCCAAGTAAGACTGAAAAATCTTGTGTCATAAAAACGCCAAGACAAGCAATCGCATAAATAAACAATCCAGCTAACATTGTTGGGCGGCGACCAATGACATCACATAATCGACCCCATATAATGACGCCCAAAGCAAACGCAAAAAAATAGAGCGAAAGTGTTTGTCCAGCTTCGTTTGCATTCACATGAAAGCCGTTTGCAATATCAGTAAGTGCTGGGCTATAAATGGTTTCTGCAATTTGTGGAAACATCATTAACGCAATTGCTAACCATAAAGAGAGTTTTTTGTTCATCTTTTTTATCCTAAATCCTTAAATCTTGATGAACAGAATACAGAGATAATAAATGTCTTGTTATAAATATAAAGACATATTGTTTTTCAAATAGGACAAGTGATGGCTTGGCTTAATCAATACGACCACTTTGTGCCAGAAGAACATCTTGCACCGGTCGTAGGTATTGCGGCAGAAATGGGAAAGCACGACTCAGGGTTTCATTCTCATGATAGAGGGCAATTATTATTTACGCAGTCAGGATGCATGAGAATTACTTTGGCTTCCCGTATTTCTGTATTACCTCCAATGAGGATTGCGTGGATCCCTCCGAGACTTGAGCATCGAGTCGAAATGTATGCCTCTGTTGGATATCGTTCAGTTTATATTAGTGAAGAGTTACATGATAATTTTCCAAGTGAGAGTGAGATCTTAACGATTTCACCTCTTTTACGAGAAGTATTAGAACGAATTTCTATTGCTGATTTTGATACTCAGTGGGAAGAAGGGCGCTATGCCAATTTATTGGCGGTTTTTTTTGATGAAATCGCTCAAGCACCGCGGCAACCTAATCATTTATTTATGCCTAAAGATAGGCGACTAAGCCGTTTATCCTTTGATGATTTACCGCCAGCACTACAAGAAATGGCTAAGTACGTGGGGGCGAGTGAAAAAACAATCACACGTTTATTTTACAAAGAAACGGGGCTGAGCTATCAACAATGGCGCCAGCAATGGCGATTAATGAAAGCTATTGAGTTATTATCTACCCATCATCGCTATGTTGATATTAGCCAGATATTAGGATTTGCCAGTGACAGTGCCTTTATTACCTTTTTCAAAAAAATGACAGGGCAAACACCGCAAGAATATTTGAAAAATTGATCGATTTTATCGATAACTTAAAAACATAAAGCCCCGATTTAAACGGGGCTTAACAAAGATAATTAATAAAAAAATCAATTATTTCTTTTTAATTTCACTTTTGAAATCGCGCTCATCATAACCAGTATAAAGTTGACGAGGACGCGCAATTTTCAGACCATCTTCGTGCATTTCATTCCAGTGAGCAATCCAACCAATTGTACGGGCAATAGCAAAAATAACAGTAAACATATTGGATGGGATACCTAACGCTTTAAGGATAATACCTGAGTAGAAGTCAACGTTAGGGTAGAGTTTTTTCTCAATAAAATACGGATCGTTTAGAGCAATACGTTCTAATTCCATTGCCACTTCAAGTAAACTGTCATTGAGGTTTAATTCTTTTAACACTTCATGACAGGTCTCACGCATTACTGTCGCACGAGGATCGTAGTTTTTGTAAACACGGTGACCAAAGCCCATTAAACGGAAGGAGTCATTTTTATCTTTTGCTCGTTTAATAAATTCAGGAATGTGTTCAACCGTTTTGATCTCTTCCAACATACGTAGACAAGCTTCGTTAGCACCACCGTGAGCCGGTCCCCAAAGTGACGCGATACCTGCTGCGATACATGCAAATGGGTTTGCACCAGAAGAGCCAGCTGTACGCACAGTAGAAGTTGAAGCATTTTGCTCGTGATCTGCGTGAAGGATGAAAATTCTATCCATTGCGCGTTCAAGTACTGGGTTAACAACATACTCTTCGCATGGTGTTGCAAACATCATATGCAAGAAGTTGCCTGCATAGGAGAGGTCATTTCTTGGGTAAACGAAAGGTTGACCAATCGAATATTTGTAACACATCGCTGCCACTGTTGGCATTTTAGAAAGAAGGCGATAAGCCGTAATATCGCGGTGAACCGGATTACTGACATCCAATGCATCGTGATAGAACGCAGCTAAAGCACCTGTAACACCACACAGTACGGCCATTGGGTGTGAATCACGACGGAATCCATTGAACAGTCGGGTAATTTGTTCATGGATCATGGTGTGACGCGTTACTGTGGTTTTAAATTTATCGTATTGCTCCTGTGTCGGTGCTTCGCCGTATAACAGGATATAGCAGACTTCTAAGTAGGTTGATTCAGTCGCTAATTGTCCGATAGGGAAACCACGGTGAAGTAAGATGCCATTATTACCATCAATAAAGGTGATCTTTGATTCACAAGAGGCGGTTGAGGTAAAGCCGGGATCATAGGTGTAATAACCTTTGGAGCCGAGAGTACGAATATCAATAACTTTGGAACCGAGTGTAGGGGATAGAACGTCCAAGTCTACAGATGTTTCAGCAATCGTTAGCTTAGCTTTGTTATCAGCCATTTATAATCTCCTTAGCGCTTATATGTCTCCTAACAAAGTCGAGGGTATCTTCATAAAGATGCACTTCGATAGTGAAACTATAGTTGATGTAAGGTACCCAGCCGAGTTTTACTTAATGCCCGTAATATCTAGGTCTATAGTGTGTCACTTATGTTAAGGAGCTTTTGATGTTATGTTTTTTTAGGTGCTTTTTTATGCAATGCACTTAGAATTAGTACTGCTATCACTTTTACATAAGTTTGAGGTTTCTGGAAGCGTGTTTGCGCACAAAAAAAACATAAACATTAAATTAATGCAGTAAATGTAATAAAAATGTTGTGTATGTGTCAAAAATGATAATCATTTTTGCATCGGATGTATTAAATAGTGATCCTTCTCACTGTTCGAGGCAAATGTCGGGCACACAAGTTGTGTGGTAATTGTAATAAGTTTGTGAAGCACTTATACTGCGCGCAGGTCTCCGGAACCGTTGTTGTATGGAGAACCAGCGTAACGAATCCACACTTTTTGTAAAATAGACGGATTTAACATTTTACTTAAAATGTGCCTTTGTACCCCATTCGCTGTTTGATTTCCATCCAGGTCCGGAGGAAGGAAAAATTATAAAAGCTGTGTGGGCATAAATTGTGAAAAAACAAAGACCTGTCAATCTGGATTTACAGACGATACAGTTTCCACTCCCTGCTATCGCATCGATCTTGCATCGTGTCTCTGGGGTTATCATGTTAGTCGCAGTTGGTATCTTACTGTGGTTACTTGGTACTTCTCTCTCTTCTCCTGAAGGTTTTCAGCAAGCTGCTGAAATTATGACTGGTTTCTTCGCAAAATTTATTTTGTGGGGCATCCTAACGGCATTGGCGTATCACATTTGTGGTGGTATTCGTCATATGTTGATGGACTTCGGCTTTATTGATGAAACCTTGATTGTTGGTCGCAACTCAGCGGCTGCATCAATGGTTATTACCGTTATTTTATCAATATTGGCGGGGGTATTAGTATGGTAAGTAATTCTTCTACTTTAGGCCGTACTGGCATACAGGATTGGTTATTCCTTCGTGCTTCAGCCATCATTATCGTTTTATATGTTCTTTATCTTGTGGGATTTATTGCTACAACAGAAATAACCTATGAGGTATGGCGTGGGTTCTTTAGCTCATCCTTAACCAAAGTGTTCACCATCTTGACCTTGCTTTCTATTCTTATTCACGCGTGGATCGGAATGTGGCAAGTGTTAACGGACTATATTAAACCGCTGGCATTACGCCTGACTTTACAACTGATTATTGTTGTTGCGCTGTTGGTTTATCTTATTTATGGAACAATTGTGGTGTGGGGTGTGTAATGAATCTGCCAGTAAGAGAGTTTGATGCTGTTGTTATTGGTGCTGGTGGTGCCGGTATGCGTGCCGCTTTACAGATTTCTCAAATGGGTCTGTCTTGTGCACTGATTTCTAAAGTTTTTCCTACTCGTTCTCATACCGTTTCTGCTCAAGGTGGTATTACTGTTGCACTGGGTAATACCCATGAGGATAACTGGGAATGGCACATGTACGATACAGTAAAAGGTTCCGATTATATTGGTGACCAAGACGCTATCGAATATATGTGTAAAACCGGCCCAGAAGCAATTTTAGAGCTGGAACATATGGGACTCCCATTTTCTCGACTCGATGATGGTCGTATTTATCAGCGTCCATTTGGTGGTCAGTCAAAAAACTTTGGTGGTGAACAAGCTGCGCGTACAGCGGCTGCTGCTGACCGTACTGGGCACGCATTATTGCATACCCTTTATCAGCAAAATTTAAAAAATCATACAACCATTTTTTCAGAGTGGTATTCACTGGATCTCGTGAAAAACCAAGATGGTGACATTGTTGGTTGTACAGCAATTTGTATCGAAACGGGTGAAGTCGTTTACTTCAAAGCCAATGCCACTATTTTAGCGACTGGCGGTGCGGGGCGTATTTACCAATCAACCACAAATGCGCATATCAACACGGGTGATGGTGTGGGGATGGCAGTTCGCGCAGGTGTTCCTCTGCAAGATATGGAAATGTGGCAATTCCATCCAACGGGGATTGCGGGTGCAGGCGTATTAGTGACCGAAGGTTGTCGTGGTGAAGGTGGATATCTGTTAAATAAAGACGGTGAACGCTTTATGGAACGTTATGCACCAAATGCCAAAGATCTTGCCGGCCGAGATGTGGTTGCGCGTTCTATTATGATCGAAATTCGTGAAGGTCGTGGTTGTGATGGCCCTTGGGGACCTCATGCGAAATTAAAACTGGATCACTTAGGTAAAGAAGTTCTTGAGTCTCGTTTACCGGGTATTCTTGATCTTTCTCGTACTTTCGCACACGTTGACCCAGTTAAAGAACCAATTCCTGTTATACCTACTTGTCACTATATGATGGGGGGGATCCCAACCAAAGTGACGGGACAAGCTATTCGTGTGAACGAAAAAGGCGAAGATGTTGTTATTCCTGGGCTGTTCGCAGTGGGTGAAATTGCTTGTGTATCTGTTCATGGTGCAAACCGCTTAGGTGGTAACTCGCTGTTAGACCTCGTTGTATTTGGCCGTTCAGCGGGAGTGCACTTAAAAGAGTCACTGATGGAACAAGGTACAATGCGTGATGCGAGCGATTCTGATATTGAAGCAGCATTAACTCGCTTAAATCGCTGGGAAAATAACCGTTCTGGTGAAGATCCAGTTGAAATCCGTAAAGCACTGCAATCTTGTATGCAACATAACTTCTCGGTATTCCGTGAAGGTGATGCAATGGCAAAAGGCTTAGAAGAACTGAAAGTGATTCGTGAGCGCTTACAAAATGCACGACTGGATGATAATTCAAGTGAATTCAATACACAGCGTATTGAATGCTTAGAGTTAGATAACTTGATGGAAACGGCTTATGCCACAGCGGTATCTGCAAACTTCCGTACAGAAAGTCGTGGCGCTCATAGCCGTTTCGATTTCCCAGAACGTGATGATGCGAACTGGTTATGCCATACATTATATCAACCGCAAACCGAAACAATGACACGACGTGAAGTCAATATGCAGCCGAAACTGCGTGAAGCTTTCCCACCAAAAGTGCGTACATATTAATTAGCGGTGTTATTGAAGTTGCGGAGACTTAAATATGAAACTTGAATTTTCGATTTATCGTTATAATCCCGACGTTGATAATGCGCCGCATATGCAAGATTACACCCTCGAAGTTCCTGAAGGGCGTGACATGATGCTGTTGGATGCATTAATTCAATTAAAGGAAAAAGATCCTACCTTATCGTTCCGTCGTTCTTGTCGTGAAGGTGTTTGCGGCTCTGATGGTGTGAACATGAATGGTAAAAATGGTTTGGCTTGTATCACACCTATTTCATCTTTACAGAAAGGAAGTAAGAAAATTGTGATCAGACCGTTACCTGGTTTACCAGTGATTCGTGATTTAATAGTGGATATGACTCAGTTCTATACACAGTACGAGAAAATTCGTCCGTATTTAATTAATAATGGCAAGAATCCTCCTGCTCGTGAGAACTTACAGTCACCAGAACAGCGTGAAAAGCTTGATGGGCTTTACGACTGTATCCTTTGTGCTTGTTGTTCAACCTCTTGTCCGTCATTCTGGTGGAATCCAGATAAGTTTATCGGACCTGCCGGACTGTTAGCGGCTTATCGTTTCTTGATTGATAGTCGTGATACAGAAACTGAATCTCGTCTTGATGATCTTAATGATGCGTTCAGTGTGTTCCGTTGTCATGGCATCATGAACTGTGTCAGCGTATGCCCTAAAGGACTTAATCCAACAAAAGCGATTGGTCATATTAAGTCAATGTTATTAAAACGTAGTGCATAAAATAATAACCGCCCTAAAATAATTAGGGCGGTTAATGGAAAAACTAAGTTAGGCGTTTGCGGTAAAAATAGTAAGGCACCTTTAAATACTGTAAGACAGTACTTAAAGGTTCCTTGAGAGCTAAAGCTCCATATTTAAAGAACCTGCGAGATAGCGGGTCATAAGAGAACCTTGCAATCGACACCGTTTAATCACGGTATTAGTTATCCACGGCGAACTAAAGCTGTATAGCTTAAGGGATCATAATGCAGAACGGCGCAATGAAGGACTGGCTAGAATCAACCTTTCTAGCAGGAGAGAATCAGTCTTACATAGAAGATATCTATGAAGACTACCTAACTGACCCAAACTCTGTTGACGAAAGTTGGAGAGAGATTTTTCAACAACTGCCCGCAAGTCAAGGCATAGAGCAGTCGCATTCACAAACCCGCGACTACTTCAGACGCCTCGCAAAAGAATCCACTCGATATCATACCTCGGTAAGCGATCCGGCAATGGACTCAAAACAAGTGAAAGTTTTGCAGCTCATCAATGCCTTCCGTTTTCGTGGTCACCAAAACGCTAATCTCGACCCGCTTGGTTTATGGAAACAAGAATCTGTGCCAGATTTAGATCCAGCTTTCCATAATCTAACTAAAGAAGACTTTGAAGAAACCTTCAACGTCGGTTCTTTTGCTATCGGCAAAGAAACGATGAAATTAGGTGATTTATATGAAGCCCTGAAACGCATTTACTGTGGTTCAATCGGTGCTGAATATATGCATATCACTAATACTGAAGAAAAACGCTGGATACAACAACGTTTAGAATCAGTGAATGTTGCAGACCAATTCACTAAAGAAGAGAAGTTACGCTTCCTGACAGAGCTAACTGCAGCTGAAGGTTTAGAGCGCTATTTAGGGGCTAAATTCCCAGGTGCAAAACGCTTCTCTTTAGAAGGTGGTGATGCATTAGTTCCAATGCTAAAAGATTTAATTCGCCATGCCGGTAAACAAGACACTCGTGAAGTCGTTCTTGGTATGGCGCACCGTGGACGTTTAAACGTTCTGGTTAATATCCTAGGTAAAAAACCGGCTGATTTATTTGATGAATTTGCGGGTATTCATAAAGAACATTTGGGAACAGGTGACGTTAAATATCACCAAGGTTTCTCATCTGATTTTGCGACTGAAGGTGCTCAAGTTCACCTCGCATTAGCTTTTAACCCATCTCACCTAGAGATTGTTAGCCCAGTTGTAATTGGTTCTGTTCGTGCTCGTCGAGATCGCTTAGATGAAGCGCGTAGTAATATGGTTCTTCCTATCACTATTCATGGTGATGCGGCTGTGACAGGTCAAGGTGTTGTGCAAGAAACCCTGAACATGTCTCAAGCGCGTGGTTATGAAGTAGGTGGTACCGTTCGTATTGTTATCAATAACCAAGTTGGTTTTACGACTTCAAATCCAAAAGATGCCCGTTCAACACAATACTGTACTGATATTGTGAAAATGGTTCAGGCACCAATTTTCCACGTTAATGCTGATGATCCTGAAGCGGTAGCTTTTGTCACTCGCTTAGCATTGGATTTCCGTAATACCTTTAAACGTGATGTTATGATTGATCTCGTTTGTTACCGTCGCCATGGTCACAACGAGGCGGATGAGCCAAATGCGACTCAGCCTCTGATGTATCAAAAAATCAAAAAACATCCGACACCACGTAAAATTTATGCGGATAAACTGGTTGCTCAATCATTGCTTGATGCCAATGATGTGACAGAGATGGTTAATCTCTATCGTGATGCCTTGGATCGTGGTGATTGTGTTGTTGAAGAGTACCGCCCAATGGGTCTGCATTCTTACACATGGGAACCATATTTAAATCACGAATGGAATGAAGAGTATCCACATAAAGTAGAGAAAACGCGTTTACAAGATTTAGCGCGTCGTGTGAGTACCGTTCCTTCAGAAATCGTGATGCAGTCTCGAGTTGAGAAAATTTATGCTGACCGTGCTGCTATGGCTGAAGGAGAGAAACTACTCGACTGGGGTGCGGCAGAAACATTAGCGTATGCAACTTTAGTTGACCAAGGTATCACCATTCGCCTTTCTGGTGAAGATGCGGGACGTGGTACATTCTTCCATCGTCATGCAGTTATTCATAACCAAACAAATGGCTCTGTTTATGTACCATTAGCCAATGTTCATAATGCTCAAGGACAATTTAATGTCTGGGATTCTGTATTAACAGAAGAAGCAGTGCTTGCATTTGAATATGGTTATGCCACAACAGAACCTCGTGGTTTAACAATTTGGGAAGCACAATTTGGTGACTTCGCAAACGTTGCTCAAGTAGTTATCGACCAATTCATTAGCTCTGGTGAGCAAAAATGGGGTCGTATGTGTGGTCTAGTCATGTTGTTACCACACGGTTATGAAGGTCAAGGTCCAGAGCACTCCTCTGCACGTTTAGAACGGTATCTGCAACTGTGTGCAGAACAAAATATGCAGGTTTGTGTGCCGTCAACTCCGGCTCAGGTTTACCATATGTTACGCCGCCAAGCGTTACGTGGTATGCGTCGCCCACTTATTGTAATGTCACCAAAATCACTGTTACGTCATCCATTAGCGGTTTCTGCGTTAGATGAATTAGCAAATGGTAAATTCTTACCGGTCATTGGTGAAATTGATGATTTAAAACCTACTGATGTGAAACGTGTTGTGATGTGTTCCGGTAAGGTTTACTACGATTTATTAGAACAGCGTCGAGCCAATGAGCAAAACAACGTTGCCATTATTCGTATTGAACAACTGTATCCATTCCCACACGAAGATATTGCGCAAATTCTCGCACCTTATGCACATGTAAAAGAGTTTATTTGGTGTCAAGAAGAGCCACTAAATCAAGGTGCTTGGTACTGTAGTCAGCATAACTTCCGTGATGCTATTCCAGCAGGCGCAACATTACGTTATGCAGGACGTCCTGCATCAGCCTCTCCAGCAGTTGGTTATACCTCTGTTCATCAGGAGCAACAAAAAGCTCTGGTTGAAGACGCACTGAAAGTTGAATAAATAAGGATAGAAAATGAGTAGTGTAGATATTCTAGTACCGGATCTCCCTGAATCAGTTGCTGACGCATCAGTCGCAACTTGGCATAAAAAACCTGGTGATAGCATTCAACGCGATGAAGTGCTGGTTGAAATTGAAACAGATAAAGTTGTTTTAGAAGTACCTGCAAGTGAAGCAGGTGTTTTAGAAAGTATTCTTGAGGAAGAGGGCGCTACTGTTGGTTCACGCCAATTGCTAGGTCGTATTCGTTTAGGTGATAGCACTGGCATTCCTGCTGATGTGAAACCTGCTCAAGATAGCACGCCAGCACAGCGCCAAAGTGCGGATATTGCTGCAAAAGACAATAATGATGCTTTAAGTCCAACAGCACGTCGCTTAGTGGCTGAACACGATATTAACCCTGCGGATGTGAAAGGTAGCGGTGTAGGCGGACGTTTAACTCGCCAAGATATCGAAGGTCATGTTGCGAATAAATCAACTGCACAACCCGTTGCAGAGGTTCCTCAAGCACCATTATCTCACCGTAGCGAAAAACGTGTACCAATGACACGTTTACGTAAACGTGTAGCAGAACGTTTATTAGAAGCGAAAAACACCACTGCAATGTTGACAACGTTTAACGAAATCAACATGCAACCAATCAAAGATTTACGTGCTCAGTATGGTGAAGCATTCGAAAAACGTCACGGTGTACGTTTAGGCTTTATGTCTTTCTATATTAAAGCGGTTGTTGAAGCCCTGAAACGTTATCCAGAAGTGAACGCTTCTATTGATGGCACTGATGTGGTTTATCACAACTACTTCGATATCAGTATTGCGGTATCCACACCGCGTGGTCTG
The DNA here is from genome assembly GCF_030286765.1 of Proteus faecis. Lineage (NCBI taxonomy): Bacteria > Pseudomonadati > Pseudomonadota > Gammaproteobacteria > Enterobacterales > Morganellaceae > Proteus > Proteus faecis. The sequence goes on along the minus strand of NZ_JASVWV010000001.1, from coordinate 773,861 downwards.
GTAACACCAGTATTACGTGATGCGGATGCAATGAGCATGGCTGATATTGAGAAAAACATCAAAGCATTAGCTGTAAAAGGTCGTGACGGTAAGTTAACTGTTGAAGACTTAACCGGTGGTAACTTCACTATCACCAATGGCGGTGTTTTCGGTTCATTAATGTCAACTCCAATTATCAACCCACCACAAAGTGCCATTTTAGGGATGCATGCAATTAAAGATCGCCCAATGGCAGTAGATGGTCAGGTTGTTATTCTACCAATGATGTATCTGGCTCTGTCTTATGACCACCGTTTAATTGATGGTCGTGAGTCTGTCGGTTTCTTAGTAACCGTTAAAGAGATGCTAGAAGATCCAGCTCGTTTATTACTTGATGTATAGGTAATAGATATCGCTTTTAGGCAGGAGATGCTCCTCCTGCCTACTTAGCAACAGACACAAGCATCAAAGAAGTACAGTGTGTTCGTGAAGCCAGATTTTACTGGCTTATAGTCAAAAAAATAAGAAAGCCCGACTTTCAACAAGATTATGGATAGAACATCATGAATTTACACGAGTATCAGGCAAAACAGCTTTTCACACGGTATGGATTACCAGCACCTGCTGGTTTCGCCTGCACCACACCGCGTGAGGCAGAAGAAGCTGCATCAAAAATCGGTCAAGGCCCTTGGGTCGTGAAATGTCAGGTTCACGCGGGTGGACGTGGTAAAGCTGGCGGCGTAAAAGTCGTTAAATCTAAAGAAGAGATCCGCGCATTTGCTGAACAATGGTTAGGCAAACGTTTAGTTACTTATCAAACAGACGCTAATGGTCAGCCTGTTACACAGATTTTGGTTGAAGCAGCAACTGATATTGCTAAAGAGCTTTATCTTGGTGCGGTTGTTGACCGTGGTACCCGTCGCGTTGTCTTTATGGCCTCAACAGAAGGCGGCGTTGAAATCGAGAAAGTGGCAGAAGAAACGCCAGAACTTATTCATCGCGCAATTATTGATCCACTGACAGGCCCTATGCCTTATCAGGGACGAGAATTAGCATTTAAACTGGGTTTAAAAGGCAAGCAAGTTAGTCAATTTGCTAAAATCTTTATGGGATTAGCCTCTATTTTCTTAGAGCGCGATCTTGCTTTAATCGAAATTAACCCGCTGGTTATTACTAAAGAAGACGATCTGATTTGTCTTGATGGTAAATTAGGCGTAGATAGTAACGCGTTGTATCGTCAACCAGAAATGCGTGAAATGCACGATCCTTCACAAGAAGATCCTCGTGAAGCACAAGCTGCACAATGGGAACTGAACTACGTTGCATTAGATGGCAACATTGGTTGTATGGTTAATGGTGCAGGTTTAGCGATGGGAACAATGGATATCGTTAAACTTCATGGTGGCGAGCCTGCAAACTTTCTTGATGTTGGTGGTGGTGCAACAAAAGAGCGCGTAACTGAAGCATTTAAGATTATTTTGTCAGATGAAAATGTCAGTGCTGTATTAGTCAACATTTTCGGCGGTATTGTGCGTTGTGATTTGATCGCAGACGGTATTATTGGCGCAGTTGAAGAAGTTGGCGTTAATGTTCCAGTGGTTGTTCGTCTTGAAGGAAACAATGCAGAGTTAGGCACGAAAAAATTAGCGGATAGTGGATTAAACATTATCGCTGCTAAAAGCTTAACTGATGCCGCGAAACAAGTTGTTGCAGCAGCGGAGGCAAAATAATGTCTATTTTAATCGATAAGAATACCAAAGTAATTTGCCAAGGTTTCACTGGTAGCCAAGGAACATTTCACTCTGAGCAAGCTATTGCTTATGGTACACAAATGGTCGGTGGTGTTACGCCAGGCAAAGGCGGGACGACTCACTTAGGCTTACCTGTATTCAATACAGTACGTGAAGCGGTTGAAGCAACGGGTGCAACGGCAACAGTTATCTATGTACCGGCACCATTTTGTAAAGATTCAATCTTAGAAGCAATTGATGCAGGCATTAAATTAATTATTACTATTACTGAAGGTATTCCTACGCTGGATATGCTGACGGTTAAAGTGAAATTAGATGAAGCTGGCGTGCGTATGATTGGTCCTAACTGCCCAGGCGTTATCACTCCAGGTGAATGTAAGATTGGTATTATGCCTGGTCACATTCACTTACCAGGTAAAGTAGGTATTGTATCTCGTTCAGGTACATTAACTTATGAAGCGGTTAAGCAAACAACAGATGTTGGCTTAGGTCAATCAACCTGTGTTGGTATCGGTGGTGACCCAATTCCGGGTTCTAACTTTATTGATATTCTGAAGCTTTTCCAAGAAGATCCACAAACAGAAGCGATTGTAATGATCGGTGAAATTGGTGGTACAGCGGAAGAAGAAGCGGCTGCTTATATCAAAGATCACGTTACTAAACCTGTTGTTGGCTATATTGCTGGTGTAACAGCGCCTAAAGGCAAACGTATGGGACATGCGGGTGCAATTATTGCCGGTGGTAAAGGCACTGCAGACGAGAAATTTGCTGCTCTTGAAGCTGCTGGTGTGAAAACTGTCCGTAGCTTAGCTGATATCGGTGAAGCAATTAAATCACTGATCAAGTAAGTAACAATTCTGTTAATAATTTCAGATTAACACTATCTAAAATGCCAGCTTCCAAAAAAGAAGCTGGCATTTTTATTTCTAGTTTCATTTAACAGCTTATATTAATAGCTAGTATTGTAATTAATGCATCAATACCTTGCCTAAATTTATACTAATAAATTGTTTTATATTGGTTTTTTCTAAAATTGATCTGGATATGAAAACGCATTTTTCTATTTATTTACTTTATTGTAGAGCCTAAAAATAATGATAAAAACCATGAATAAGTCTCTTGGATTGTTAAAAATAATATTTTAAATACGTGTTTTGAATCAAAGAGTGTCATCTAGAAAAAATGAACATCTGTTTTATGCTGTTTTCAAGACCAGGTTTTTCTATAAATATCGTAATAATTAGCGTTAAATTTATACAAGGATCATGCTGTAACGCCGATTTTTACTAAGAAGATAAGACAGTTAAACATGCTAATGAATGCGTAATGAAGAGGGGGAGGTAAGCTCTTTGATAGAAAAAATATCTTCCTATTATACTAAAATATCAAAATGACGATTAAAGGTGGATTATGTTCTATTTATCGTTATAAGAATTGATAATAAGAAGTTGATAGTATCTTGAAGAACACTTAGTTTAAATAAGAAAATAAAATAAAAAAATCTTCGTTTTTTTTCTCACACCGTTCAATGAAATGACTTGCTATAATTATCTATCTTATTAATTTATTTATGTTTATTTCTTTTTTTGTGTTAATGGCTATTTTGCGTTTTGTCAGTTAAATACAGATTTATTGCACTTCGTTTATTTAGAATAAAAAAGGACTATAAAAAAATAACATTAGGAATCAATAAGCAAGATTAGACTTTTCATATATCTTTATTAGATAAAATAATTGAGAGTATTTTTTATATTTACATTTTTGTAAATTTTAACTTATTAATTAATAGATTATTTTTTTTAAATATTTATTATTTACCTGCAAAAAAATCAAATTGATATTAAAATTAATAAAACACAATTAAATGTGTTTATTTTTAAGTCTTTTATGAAAATAAAAAGTTAATTTTATTATGGAAGTTATGAGGAGGTAAATAATACTCAAAAACAAAAACAACATTGCATTAACACTATGGTAACTATTGGGTAATTTATTCGCAACTAGTTAACATTAAAGTGTTTTTTTGATGTGGGTCAAGTTATTAATTGTGGAAAAAATTTCTGAATATGCTTAAATTGGCACACGATCAAATATGCTGTTACAAACCTAAAAGTCGTATTGTTGACCTAAGCTCAGAATTCAAATCTGGGTCACGCAAAATATATTTATTATATGTAAATATAAGCGTACTATTTGTAAGGTATTGTGTTTTTGGTCTTTAATATTCGTTGTTGTTTTTAGAGGCATTTATTGCTGGTAGTTATGAGGCTTTATAATTTAATAAAGTCGGGTTGCCGCAAGTCGGTGTCTTCCTGCTAGGAGCAAGGAGTCAAGATGTTTGATATTGTCGAACTGTCACGGTTACAGTTTGCCTTAACAGCAATGTATCACTTCCTGTTTGTCCCATTAACGCTGGGTATGGCGTTTATGCTGGCAATCATGGAAACGATATATGTTCTGTCGGGTAAACAAGTTTACAAAGATATGACAAAGTTCTGGGGTAAGTTATTTGGTATTAACTTTGCTCTGGGTGTCGCAACTGGGTTGACCATGGAGTTCCAATTTGGTACTAACTGGTCATATTTCTCTCATTACGTCGGTGATATCTTCGGTGCACCTTTAGCAATCGAAGGTTTGATGGCGTTCTTCTTAGAATCAACTTTCGTCGGATTGTTCTTCTTTGGCTGGGATCGCTTAGGTAAGAAGCAACACTTGATGGTAACTTGGTTAGTTGCTTTCGGTTCTAACTTCTCTGCTTTATGGATCCTTGTTGCGAATGGTTGGATGCAAAACCCTGTCGCTGCAGACTTCAACTTTGAAACCATGCGAATGGAAATGTTGAGTTTTGCTGATCTGGTTTTAAACCCTGTCGCTCAAGTTAAATTTGTTCACACCGTTGCTGCTGGTTACTGTACTGGTGCATTCTTTGTTCTGGGTATCAGCTCTTACTACCTGCTCAAAGGTCGTGATATTGGTTTTGCAAAACGTTCTTTCGCAGTTGCTGCTACTTTTGGTATCGCAGCTGTATTATCTGTTATCGTGCTGGGTGATGAATCTGGTTACGAAATGGGTGACGTACAGAAAACCAAATTGGCTGCAATTGAAGGTGAATGGCATACAGAACCCGCTCCAGCTGCATTTAATCTGATTGCATTCCCTAATCAAGAAAAAATGGAAAACTCGTTCGCATTACAAATCCCTTATGTCATGGGTATTATTGCAACGCGTTCTTTCGACACACCTGTATTAGGTCTTAATGATCTGATGAGTCAGCACGAAGTTCGTATTCGTAATGGTATGAAAGCTTACGAATTATTAAGCGAATTACGCGCAGGTAATACTGATCCTGCTATTCGTGCAGCATTTAATGATGCTAAACAAGATTTAGGCTACGGCTTATTACTGAAGCGTTATACTGATAAAGTTGTTGATGCAACAGAAGAGCAAATCAAATCTGCTGCAAAAGACACTATTCCTAATGTCGCACCATTGTTCTGGTCGTTCCGTATCATGGTCGCTTCAGGCTTCCTGATGTTACTAGTTGTTGCGATTTCCTTCTGGACAGTTCTGTCTAACCGCATTGGTAACTATAAATGGTTACTGCGTGCTGCTCTGTTTAGTATTCCATTACCATGGATCGCAGTTGAAGCAGGTTGGTTTGTTGCAGAATATGGACGTCAACCATGGGCGATTGGTGAAATCCTGCCTACGGCTGTAGCAACTTCTTCATTGACACAGGCTGATATCCTAGTATCTATGGGACTTATCTGTGGTCTGTATACACTGTTCCTAATTGCTGAAATGTTCCTGATGTTCAAATTTGGTCGTCTTGGGCCGAGTAGCCTGAAGACGGGTCGCTATCACTTTGAACAGAAGACAGCTTCTTCTCAAAGTAAGTAACACAGGAGTCCACTATGTTTGATTATGAAGTATTGCGATTTGTTTGGTGGCTACTGATTGGTATCTTACTAATTGGCTTTGCGGTCACTGATGGTTTTGATATGGGTGTAGGGGTGTTACTACGCGTTATCGCGAAAGATGACACTGAACGCCGTATTTTGATTAACTCTGTTGCACCTCACTGGGATGGTAACCAAGTCTGGTTAATCACAGCAGGTGGTGCATTATTCGCTGCATGGCCAATGGTTTATGCTGCGGCATTCTCGGGTTTCTATTTTGGTATGATTTTCGTACTGGCGGCTTTATTCTTCCGCCCAGTGGGTTTTGATTACCGTTCTAAACTGGAATCTCCAAAATGGCGTGGTATGTGGGATTGGGGTATCTTTATTGGTAGCTTCGTTCCGCCATTAGTTATCGGTGTTGCTTTTGGTAACCTGTTACAAGGTGTACCTTTAGAAGTCGATAGCATGCAACGTGTATCTTATAACGGTACGACTAATGCACTGATCAACCTGTTAAGTCTGTTAAACCCATACGGTTTATTAGCGGGTGTGGTTAGCTTAATGATGATTGTTGCACATGGTGCAAGTTATCTTCAAATGCGTACAACAGGTGAATTACATGAGCGTACTCGTAAAACAACCTACATTACCTCATTAATTACATTTATCGCATTCGCATTAGCTGGTGTATGGTTAATTTATGGTATTGATGGCTTTATTATTACAAGTGCTATTGATACAGCTGGTCCATCATCTCCACTACTGAAAACCGTTTCTCATGAGGCGGGTGCTTGGATGACTAACTACAACAATTATCCAGTGTTATGGGTATTACCAGCCTTAGGTCTGTTATCTCCATTACTGGCGATTGTTGCAACTAAAGCAAATAAAGGTGGTTGGGCATTCCTGTTCACTTCACTGACAATTGCGGGTGTTATCCTGACGTGTGGTGTGACTATGTTCCCATTTGTGATGCCTTCAAGCACTTTCCCAGATGTGAGCTTAACTATGTGGGATGCAACTTCTAGCCTGTTTACTCTTCAGGTGATGACAGTTGTTGCGATTATCTTTGTACCTATCGTTCTCCTTTACACCATCTGGTGTTACTGGAAAATGCATGGTCGCCTCGATAAGAAATTTATCGAAGGCAATAATCATACTCTGTACTAAGGAGCATAGAGAATGTGGTATTTTACATGGCTTCTCGGAACGCTCTTCGCTTGTAGTATTGCGGTGATCGCAGGACTGGCTTTCGAGCATGCTGAAGCGAAAAAAGCTTCAGAAAGTGAAGAATAATGTTGGATAAGAGCTACCAACTCTTAGACAAGGGCCCTATTAGGGCTCTTGTTTTAATCATGGCGTTGGTAATGGCATTTTGTGTCATGTGGGATCCTAGCCGATTTGCAGCGAACACAAGTTCACTTGCAATTTGGCAAGGTGTCCTTCTTATTTGGTCTGTATGTGCTGGAGCAACTTTTGGTCTAGCATTTCGTCCTAAACATGTTGTTGCAAAATGTTTATTACATCCAATCCCTGCAATTATTATTTTAATCGTTGGGCTAATTTACTTTTTCTTCTAAGAAAATACCTTATTTCTGCTCAGTGTATGAAAAAGAAATAAGGTATTTTATTTTCTAAATATCCTTGCTAAATTCTTTCGCTTTTCTAACGTTATAGCTGGATATTTTCTTTTAAATAATCAATAAATAAACGTGTTTTTCTTGGAATATATTCACTATACGGGAAAATAATATTAACGGACTGCGTTAATAAGGAAATATCAGGAAACAGCACAACCAATTTTTCTTCCAATAATTCTTGATGAATAAACCAATGTGGCAAAATAGCCATTCCTGCATGCGAAAGCACCATTTTTTTTAATGCCGCAATGGTATTAGTTTCAAAATAAGCATCTTGAGATAACTGAGACAGTAAGATATTAAACTCTAAAGATGATGAAAGTTTACTTTGACGTAAATTACTATTTGCTAAATAAGGAATAACCTTTAAGTCGTCGATAGTTTTTATTGAGAATTTCTGTAATAAATCAGGGGAAATAACTAAACTTATCTTATAATCAGCCAGCTTTGTAGATCGGTAATTGCTATCTTTCAATGTACCAAGTCGAATAGCAAGATCAAGCTTATGGTTTATTAAATCCTCAATAGAAGAGTTAAATGCATATTGTATTTTTAGCTTTGGGTGTAACTGTATAAATTGATTGAGCAATGGCAAAATATAGTGTTCACCAAATTCAGCTGTTGAACTTAATCGCAACGATCCTTGCAACTCTTGTTGTCCTAATCGCGCCTTATCTAAAGTTTGTTCTAACTGACTTAGCACAAGGCGAAAGTCTTGATAAAGCATTTCCCCTGTTTCTGTCAGTGAGAATCGTCGTGTATTACGATTGAGTAAAGAGACATCCAATTCTGTTTCTAATGCTTTGATATGAATACTTACCATCGACTTACTGAGACGCAAATATTTTGCTGCTTGAGTAAACGAGCCGGTATCAACAACAGCAATAAAAGAACGAATTCGATCAATTTGATTTTGCATGATTGTTTACTCTGATTAAACAATAAATTCTATTTTGTCAGATAGACGAAATTCGTCAATCTTCCGTACTCTATGTGCGGAGGATTTTTATGACTTACCGTTATCGAATTGCATCTATTTTTTTGCTGGGCTTCTTTATTGATTGTATTAACATTTTTATGTCAGCAATTGCATTACCTGCAATAGCCGATGATATGCAGATCTCTATCGTTTCTGTTACATGGGTTTCAAATAGTTATATTCTGGGATTAACATTAATTATTCCCTTGAGTCACTGGTTATCTCAACGTTTTGGAATTAAAGCATTGATGGTAACGTCAATGTTGATGTTTAGTTTATCGGTTGCATTAGTGGGATATTCTCACGCTTTCAGCGAGCTTATTTTTTGGCGCTTTATTCAAGGTGTGAGTGGTGGACTGTTAATCCCAATTGGACAAGCGTTAACGTTTCAATATTTTCAAGGACATGAGAGAAGCAAAATTTCAACACTTATTATGGCAATCGCTCTAGTTGCTCCTGCAATATCGCCAACATTAGGTGGATTTATTGTTGATGTTGTGTCGTGGCGCTGGGTTTTTTATAGCAATATTCCATTCTCATTGCTAACTGCATTTCTAGCCTTTATCTGGGTAAAAGAGCCTTTAGCTAAAAAAAACGTTATACCTGATATTAAAGGGATCATTCTTATTAGTTTGATCATTGTATTTGGATTGTTCGCGTTATCTGCTTATGGTGAATATCACTCAACATTACTTGCCTTAGTGATTGCCGTACTTTCCACAATTTTTGCTGTACTTTATTATTACCACTATCGACACCATTCATCACCGGTTATTAATTTAGCATTGTTAAAAAATAGAAATTTATCTCTCTCTATTTTTATTTATTACTGTATTCCAGGTGTTTTTACTGGAGTGAATATTCTCGCTATTTTTTATTTACAACAATATTTAAAATTTACAGCTCAAGGAACTGGTGTTTTTATGTTGTTGTATGCACTGGGTGCTTTAATTTCAATAACAATAAGTGGTGCACTTTATAATAAATTAGGTATGAAATGCTTATTTATTATTGCATTGCTATTACACAGCCTTGGGATTTCTTTATTAACATTTGTAAATAGTAATACAGATATTCCATTACTTATTATTGTATATTTAATTATAGGAGTGGGTGGGGGAATTGGTGCTAACACCGCTCAAACCACAGCATTGTATGACTTTAGTGCACAAAAATTAGTTCAAGCAAGTGTTATTTGGAATATTAACAGACAAGTTGTTTTTAGTGTCGGAGCAACCATGGTTGCTATGTTATTTAATATTCTCTCTCTTTTTTGTTTACCACAAACAGCTTATAGCATGACTTTTTTAATATGCGCATTGATAGGCATATTGCCACTTATTTTATTATTCACACTAAAGAAAAAAGTGATTACACAGGAAATACAAGATGAATTTTAATACTGACTTAATTATAGAAAGCATCAAATCTTTGCATGATGAGATTGAAACAGTTTTTACGCAATATCCACTATCAGTTGATGCTATTACAAAAATAGAAAATGTTTTATCCCAAGACTTTTCAATGGTAGGGATCAGTGGAAAAGCAGTGAGTTATGATGACGTTATCGCGATGTTTAGACAAAATGCAGGAAAAAGAAGTGATCTGAAAATAAAAACGAACGATTATAAAATAATATATCAGTCAGATTTTTTGGCGCTTGTCAGATATCAAGAAACACATAGTGAAAATAAGAAAATTCTTACACGCGAGTCTGTAGTGTTATTGAGACGCAATTCTCATAATGAGTGTTGGCAATGGCACTATCTTCATGAAACCCCAATATTAAATAATTAATTGATTTATATGAAAAACCAGTTTTTAGCTGGTTTTTTTTTGTCATTAAAAATAATACTACTAAATTAGACAATATATGAATTTCTAATTAGCAAGCATTTTTATGCTGTCTTAATAAAAATATTTTTTCTATTCAGAGCACAAAGCATATTGCGTGTTGCAAAGAAGAGTTTATGATTGGCGCCTGAAAACTGCGTTTTCTATTCTTTACGTTACTACGATTCCCTTAGAGCGACCTCTTAAGTATAGTTAGGTAACCTATAGCTACATTATTTATGGACTTAACTTGGGGAATGTAAGGGAGGTAATATGCAGTTTCTTTGGCCTGTTCGTGTTTATTATGAAGATACTGATGCCGGTGGTGTTGTTTATCACGCCAGTTATCTGAAATATTTTGAACGCGCTAGAACGGAACTACTTAGAGAAAAAGGTTTTCATCAGCATGATTTACGGGAGTATGATCATGTTGTATTTGTTGTACGTAAATTATCAATAGAATATATTGCACCAGCTCGACTTGATAATCTTTTGCAAGTAGAAAGTGAAATTACCACATTGCGTGGTGCTTCAATGACATTTTCTCAAAAGATTATTAATGAAGATGGTTGTGTATTGTGTAGCGCAGAAGTCCTCGTTGTCTGCGTAGATTCATCAAAAATGAAGCCAGTAGCGCTTCCTAAGTCCATTATCGCGGAGTTTAAGTAGTGGCTGACATGAATGTTATCGATCTCTTTCTAAAAGCAGGGCTTTTAGTCAAGTTGATCATGTTGCTTTTAATCGGATTTTCTATTGCATCTTGGGCGATTATTATTCAGCGAACTAAAGTTCTGAATGCCGCCGATCGTGAAGTTGCAGATTTTGAAGATAAATTCTGGTCAGGTACTGATTTGGCTCGTTTATATAAAGATAGCCAAGCTCGTCGTGATGAATTATCTGGCTCAGAACAAATTTTTCATTCTGGATTTAAAGAATTTGCTCGTTTGCATCAAGCAAGCGTTCATGCTCCTGATGCGGTTGTTAATGGTGCATCAAGAGCAATGCGTGTCTCTTTCAATCGTGAATTAGAATCTTTAGAAACTCATATTCCTTTCCTCGGTACTGTTGGCTCTATCAGCCCATATATTGGTCTGTTTGGTACAGTATGGGGGATTATGCATGCATTTATTGCATTAGGTAGTGTTAAACAAGCAACGTTACAAATGGTTGCCCCCGGCATTGCTGAAGCGTTGATTGCAACAGCTATCGGTTTATTTGCGGCAATCCCCGCAGTTATGGCTTATAACCGGTTTACGCAGCGTGTAAATAAACTGGAACAAAGTTACGATAACTTTATGGAAGAGTTCCTGACGATTTTACATCGCCAAGCTTTTGCCTCCGCAGAAAAGAAATAGTTAACGCAGAAGGAGAGAGCTGATGGCACGGGGTCGCAGTAGCCGCCGAGGCGTAAAATCAGAGATTAACATTGTTCCTTTGCTCGACGTATTATTAGTGTTGTTACTTATTTTTATGGCAACGGCACCTATTATCTCGCAAAGTGTTGAGGTTGATCTTCCTGAAGCAACAGAGACACAAACTGTTTCAAGTAGTGATAATCCGCCTGTGATTGTCGAAGTGGCAGGGGTTGGGCAATACAATATTCGTGTTGATCAGGAAGTATTAGAATTATTACCACAAGAACAGATTATGGCTGAAGCTAAACGACAACTGGAAAAAAATCCGAAAGTTGTATTTCTTATTGGCGGTGCTAAAGATGTTCCTTATGATGAGATAATTAAAGCGCTCAACATGTTACGTCAAGCAGGTGTTAAATCTGTAGGTTTAATGACTCAGCCTATGTAATTAGGTTGAAATAAGTTTGGATAATAGCGTGGGAAAGAAAACGAAGCCAATTCGAAGTAAATTGAGCGGTTCAGTTATCTTGTCTACCGCCTTGCATTTACTCGTTATAGCTTTACTTATCTGGGGTTCGTTAACTCAGAAATGGGATTTAGGCGGTGGCGGTGGATCTGATGGACAAGTTATTGATGCTATTATGGTCGATCCTAATGCTGTGGTGCAACAGTATAATCAGCAAAAAGCGCAACAAGCTAACGTCCAAAAAGCCGAGCAAGAGCGTAAAGAGCGAGCTGAGCAACAAGAAGAAGAGTTGCGTCAGCAGCAAATGAAAGAACAAGAACGTTTGAAAACGCTAGAAGTTGAACGTTTACAAGCGAAAGAGGCAGCAGAGGCTCAAAAACGTGAAGCCGCATTAGCTGCTGCTAAAGCAAAAGAAGAACAAAAGGTTGCAGAAGAAGCGGCTGCGCAAGCAAAAGCTGAACGTGATCGCATTTTAAAAGAACAAGCTGATGCTAAAAAACAAGCAGAAGCAGAAGCAAAAAAACAAGCCGATTTAGCTGCGAAACAAAAAGCGGAAGAGGCAAAAGCTAAAGCCGAGGCAGATGCAAAAGCGAAAGCAGAAGCTGAAGCAAAAGCGAAAGCTGAAGCGGACGCTAAAGCCAAAGCAGCCGCAGAAGCAAAAGCTAAAGCAGCAGCAGAGGCTAAAGCCAAAGCCGCAGCTCAACAGCAAAGTAAGGCAGTAGATAGTTTACTTGATGGTTTAATGGCTGATGGTAACAAACAAAGTGGTGCAGCCGCAGCTGGCCAAGGCGGTGGAAATCGTACTGGTGCCAATAATGCAGGTGTTGCTACTTATATTGGACAAGTAAAAACGGCTATTGAGCAAAAGTTTATTGACCCAGAGTTGTATAAAGGGCGAACCTGTGAGCTAAAAGTCAGTATTGCACCTGATGGCTTGTTAATTAGTGCGAAGGTTGTAGGTGGGGATCCTTCTTTATGTCAAGTGGCATTAAGAGCAGCAAATACCGCTAAATTACCGAAGCCACCGAAAGATGTTTATGAACAAGTAAAATCATCAGTAATTGAGTTTAAACCATAAAACTGTCTGATTGTAGGAAAACATACACTAATTTATAGCTATTTTAGAATGTTATTGATGTGTTGTATGGTGTTGTTGAAAAGCGTTTGTTACTATTCTGTGCGTTATTGCGTAATAACCGCAATAATAAAAGGGAGACATGATGAAGCAGGCATTAAATGTTATTTTCGGGCTTTTAATTTTATGCGTAACCACTCTGGCCAACGCTGAAGTTCGAATTGAAATTACACAAGGGGTGAATACAGCACGCCCTATCGGTGTCGTTCCTTTTAAATGGGAAGGTACTGGTCAAATGCCAGAAGATATTGCTGGTATAATTGCGGCTGATTTACGAAATAGCGGAAAATTCAATCCGATTGATGTATCTCGTATACCTCAACAACCCGTTACTGCTTCTGAAGTCCAACCTGCACTTTGGACTGCATTAGGCATTGATTCTGTTGTCGTGGGACGAGTGCAACCATCAGCAGATGGCCAATATTTAGTAAGTTATCAGCTAGTTGATGTTGCAGGCTCACCAGGTGCAGTTTTATCTCAAAGTGAGTTTAAAGTTCCATCTAAATGGCTACGTTACTCTGCACACACCGCTAGTGATGAAGTGTTTGAAAAACTAACTGGTATTCGTGGTGCATTCCGTACACGTATTGCTTATGTTGTTGTGACAAATGGTGGCGCATACCCTTATGAATTGCGTGTTTCAGATTATGATGGATTTAACCAAGATCGTGTTTATCGTTCATCACAGCCATTAATGTCACCAGCATGGTCGCCAGATGGTGCTAAACTTGCATATGTGACCTTTGAAAGTGGTCAATCTGCTTTAGTAGTGCAAACATTAGCAACAGGTGAAATTCGCCAAATTGCATCATTCCCAAGACATAATGGTGCACCTTCGTTTTCACCTGATGGCTCTAAACTGGCATTTGCGCTTTCTAAGAGCGGTAGCTTAAATCTGTATGTTATGGATTTAGCTAGTGGAAATATGACACAGGTAACTAATGGCAGAAGTAATAATACCGAGCCAAATTGGATGCCAGATGGACAAACCTTAGTCTATACTTCAGATCAAGGTGGACGTCCACAAATTTACAAGATTAATATTAACGGTGGAACACCAGAGCGTATTACTTGGGAAGGTAAACAAAATCAAAACCCAGCAGTAAGCCCAGATGGTAGTTTCTTAGTTATGGTGAGTTCTGAAAGCGGTAGGCAACATATCGCTAAGCAGGATCTGGAAACGAATTCCGTACAATATCTAACAGATACGTTTCTGGATGAAACGCCAAGCATCGCGCCTAACGGCACAATGGTTATTTATAGCTCTACACAAGGCTTAGGCACCATTTTGCAGCTAGTATCGACTGATGGACGTTTCAAAGCGCGTCTTCCGGCGACTGATGGTCAGGTTAAATCGCCTGCCTGGTCACCGTTTATGTGATGCATAAAAATTATGTATGGCAAACAAATAAAGGAACAAATAGAGATGCAATTAAACAAAGTGTTTAAAGGGTTGATGTTAGCATTACCACTCGTTGCTGTTGCAGCATGTAGCTCAAACAAAAACGAAGATCAAACTGATACAAACAATGTACCAGTTGTTGAACAAGGTCCTACTGCTGAAGAATTAGCACGTCAGCAATTAGAACAACTGAAACAACAAAACATCGTTTACTTCGGTTTTGACAAATATGACATTAGCTCAGACTACGCTAACCTGTTAGATGCACACGCTGCATTCCTGCGTGCTAATCCTTCAGTACGTATTACTGTAGAAGGTCATGCTGACGAACGCGGTACTCCAGAATACAACATCGCTCTGGGCGAACGTCGTGCTAACGCTGTGAAAATGTACCTACAAGGTAAAGGCGTATCAGCTGAACAACTGTCAATCGTTTCTTACGGTAAAGAAAAACCAGCTGTACTGGGTCATGACGAAGCCGCTTATGCGAAAAACCGTCGTGCAGTACTGGATTACTAAGAGAACGGCATGAACAACAGTAACTTCAGACCTTTCTTGATGAGTCTGTTGTTACTGGTTGGCGTAGCGGCTCCTGTAGCCGCTATTGCCCAAGCGCCAATCAGTAATATCGGTTCAGGTTCGACCGATGAACGACTCGCCCAACTTGAGCGTTTTTCAAATGCTCACAGCCAGCTTTTGACTCAATTACAGCAACAACTCGCTGATTCTCAGCGTGATATTGATATGTTACGTGGTCAAATTCAGGAAAATCAATACCAGTTAAATCAAGTTGTTGAACGCCAACGTAACATCTATCAACAATTAGATAGCCTTGGTGGTGGAGCTTCTTCAACATCTACAGAAGCCACTCAACCTGATAATACTGCTTCTTCAACACCTTCTGCGGCAACTAATGCAGGGCAAGGTGATGAGAAGGCCGATTATAATGCAGCAATTGATATCGTATTGAATTCTAAAGATTACGATAAGGCAATTGTTGAACTAAACAACTTTATCAATAATTATCCGAAGTCTAGCTATCAATCAAATGCACAATTTTGGTTGGGTCAGATGT
This sequence comes from Proteus faecis, assembly GCF_030286765.1. NCBI lineage: Bacteria > Pseudomonadati > Pseudomonadota > Gammaproteobacteria > Enterobacterales > Morganellaceae > Proteus > Proteus faecis. Next base: position 758,344 of record NZ_JASVWV010000001.1, on the reverse strand, counting down.
ATTACTTAAAAGGTAATAAGGATCAGGCTGCAAGCACCTTTGCTATTGTTGTTAAAAACTATCCAAAATCTCAAAAAGCAAGTGAAGCCTTTTATAAAATTGGTTTAATTATGCAAGAGAAAGGGCAAAAGGATAATGCTAAAGCTGTTTACCAACAAGTGATTAAGCAATATCCAAATAGCGCTGGCGCTAAATTAGCGCAAAAGCAGCTAGGAACACTCTAATTATTGACCCCGTAATGTAAAACGTTGCATTTTCGGGGTTAAATGATTGTTTTTTCAACGGTTGAATGTTTTTTTGAAAAAAAACGTTGCACAAAAACATTAAATCAGTATTATTACCCGCCGTTGCCACAGAGAATGTGGCGAGTTCGAAAAAGGGTCGTTAGCTCAGTCGGTAGAGCAGTTGACTTTTAATCAATTGGTCGGGCGTTCGAATCGCCCACGACCCACCATTTTCGAATACCAATCCGTTTTTATTGAAATGGGTCGTTAGCTCAGTCGGTAGAGCAGTTGACTTTTAATCAATTGGTCGGGCGTTCGAATCGCCCACGACCCACCATTTCAAATCCTTCCTTGTTTTCATTACCGTTTTGATAGCCAACCAGATTATTAATTATTTTCCCTTCATTTTCTTTTGATAAATAACATCATCTAGCTATTTAGCTCAGTAACTAAGACAGTTTTCTCAAAATTGAAAAAACTATCTCGCTTTGATTAAAAATGATATTTAAGTCAGTAATGGCAAATAATAGATGACGTGATTTGGGTGTATTCATTTTCAGTCAAAAATTCATTATCAATTAACCAATTACTGACAAGTTCTTGGGTTTTAATGGCTGTATCGATAGGATGGTTTAACCGTTTTGAAGCATCAAAGAAAAATGCCATCATGGCAGAAAGGGCCGCGGCTGATTCATAAGGTGTACTCATTGCCAAGGTGCTTTCTAATGAACGCAATGAATAAAACTTAGGTAGCCACTCTTTCAGATTTCTACCTTGATACCACACATCTTGTGTTGATGTTTGTAAGGCTAGTTGCTCAAGTAATGTTATCAGCCATTCACGCATATCATTTATACGATAATTGGCGGACCAAAATTCATGGCGCAGAATGGCTACAGCGACTTGTGTCGCCTCAAACCAGAATTCTTGAGCATTGTTATACGCCTGCTCTTTTGAAAGCGTAGGAGGCGTTATAGTGCTAATTTCAGGAAGCCCGTCACATAAACCTGTTTTATCGAGTAATATTTGATACCCACGTTGGTAAACTGGGCTAAGTCCTTCAGTTTTCATGTTAAAAACACGCTCAGGCTCTGCCATCATAATGTCCATTTTGCGACCTTGAGCTAAAATATGTAAATAAATAGGCCAAAGTTTACCTCTAGGATCTTCACACTCTAATTGTAAGTTAACTAAGCTATCACCAAATTGTGATAACCAATGTTGGTTTTTTGCGAGTTCAGTCGCACCATAACCGATAAGCTCTATATCAATATCAGAATAACTGTCTATCTTTTTATTACGTCCTAATGATCCCGTTAGCACTACGGCTTCAATTCTTGGATCAAGGAGGGCAAAAGATAGCATACGATCGATTAAACGTGTTGTTGGCTCCATATTTCTCTCTAATAAGTAAAATATAATAAAGTTATTTGTCGTTTTTATTGTTTAAAAAGTAGAATTAGAATAATTTGTTTAATATATAAAACATTTGTTTGTTATTTTTATAAATCAGAAACATAATGTTTAATATTGAAAACTAAGTACCATTATAAATATGAATTTATAATATATCTTTACTACTTTGCAAAGATGTCGCAATAACCCATATTTTCTTTGTTTTTTCTATGATTAAGTCGGGGTTGTAAAAATGGATGTGATGAATTGGTTTAGTATCAATAATATTTTAGTCAATATTCCACTCGGAGAAGGTGGATATCCACTTTCATGGATTGAAGCAGTTGGCACCATCGCAGGACTATTGTGTATTTGGCTTGCCAGTCAGGAAAAAATTATTAACTATTTGTTTGGACTGATTAATGTCACTTTATTTGCCATTATATTTTTTCAAATTCAGCTGTATGCAAGCTTATTACTTCAAATTTTCTTCTTTGCCGCCAATATTTATGGATGGTATGCATGGAGCAGAGTGAATGATTTTGAGCAGGCTGAATTGAAAATACGTTGGTTAAAATCAAGCCATCGTCTTTTTTTAATCGTTGTTTCGATAGCGGCTATTGTAGCTCTTACTTTCAATATTGATATGGTATTTGGTTATTTAGCTGTTGTTGCTGTTGATATATTAAATGTCTTTGGTGCAAATTTAGCTACACCAGTTCTTGAACCTGATGCTTACCCATTCTGGGACTCGACAATGACGGTTCTTTCTATTGTCGCGATGATCTTAATGACACGGAAATTAGTTGAAAACTGGCTTATTTGGTCTGTTATTAATGTGATTAGTATTGTTATATTCTACAAACAAGGTGTTTATGCAATGTCTGTTGAATATATTATTTTACTGGCTATCGCTATTAATGGTTCTCGTTTGTGGATCAAAGCAGCAAAACACTCTAGCAGAAATAATTATCTCTCCTAATAAAAAAGGCTGGCAGAGTTATCTTTCTCTCCAGCCTTAATACTCATCGTTTTTATTCTTATTCCTAACGCAATTTCGAATCATTATTTTGCTTAAGTGCGCTATTTCCCTTTATATTGAAATTTTTAGAGAGATGACCGTAGGCGCTTTAGGTTGAAAGGGTGTTTACAGATAGAAAATGAATGGTTAGATTGGAAAAGCAATAATAACATTGACTAGATAACATAGAGTGGATACACGGGAATGAATTATCAAAATGATGACCTTAAAATAACACAAATTAATGAACTCTTACCGCCAGTTGCTTTATTGGAAAAGTTTCCAGCAACTGATAATGCGGCTTTTACAGTTCGTCATGCCCGTGAAGCTATTCATCAAATCCTCGCTGGAAAAGATGATCGTCTATTAGTGGTAATTGGACCGTGCTCCATTCATGATCCGAAAGCTGCGCTGGAGTATGCACAACGTTTAAGCCTTATTAGAGAAGAGCTGAAAGATAAACTCGAAATTGTCATGCGTGTTTATTTTGAAAAACCTCGTACTACTGTAGGTTGGAAAGGCCTAATTAACGATCCTCATATGGATCATACTTTTGATATTAATGAAGGTTTACGTATTGCTCGTAATCTTTTATTAACAATTAATGATAGTGGCTTGCCAACTGCTGGCGAGTTTTTAGATATGATAACGCCTCAATATGTTGCTGATTTAATGAGTTGGGGGGCTATTGGTGCTCGTACCACAGAATCTCAAGTACACCGTGAGCTTTCATCGGGTTTATCTTGTCCTGTTGGTTTTAAAAATGGTACAGACGGCACCATTAAAGTAGCTATTGATGCAATCAATGCTGCAGGATCGCCACACTGCTTTCTTTCAGTGACTAAATGGGGACACTCTGCGATAGTGCGCACAGCGGGAAATAAGGATTGTCATATTATTTTGCGTGGTGGCAAAGAGCCAAATTACAGCGCTGAACATGTCGCAGTGGTAAAAGAAGGACTTAAAAAAGCCGGTTTACCACAAAATGTCATGGTAGATTTCAGTCACGCTAATAGTTGCAAGAAATTTGAGAAACAAATGGAAGTTGGTGCTGATATTTGCCAACAAATTAGCTCAGGTGAAAAAGCATTAATCGGTGTGATGATTGAAAGTCATTTAGTGGAAGGTAGTCAGTCATTAGAAAGCGGTGAGCCTTTGGTTTACGGTAAGAGTATCACTGATGCTTGTATTGGTTGGGATGATACTGAAACGCTGTTGCGTCAATTAGCAGATGCGGTTATAACTCGTCGTAGTAAAGCGTAGTAGTTAAATTTAGAGTATAAAAAATGCCACTTTTACGTGGCATTTTTTATGTAACTCAAAATAAAAGTAAAATTATTTTGCTTTACCTTGGTTAGCAACAGCGGCTGCTTTTGCTGCTATTTCGTCAGCATTACCTAAGTAGTAACGTTTGATTGGTTTCATGTTTTCATCAAATTCGTAAACTAAAGGTACAGCTGTTGGGATGTTCAGTTCAAGAATTTCATCTTCGCTCATGTTGTCTAGGTATTTAACCAGAGCACGCAGTGAGTTACCGTGAGCGGCGATAATAACTTTCTCACCAGAAGCAACACGTGGTTTAATCACTTCTTCCCAGTATGGTGTTACACGGTCGATAGTCAGTGCTAGGCTTTCCGTTAATGGCAGTTCTGCCTCAGTTAAAGAAGCATAACGAGGATCTTTACCTGGGAAACGCTCATCATCTTTAGTTAATTCTGGTGGAGTGATCGCAAAACCACGACGCCATTGTTTAACTTGCTCGTCACCGTATTTTTCAGCAGTTTCAGCTTTGTTTAAGCCTTGCAGAGCACCGTAATGACGTTCGTTTAATTTCCAGCTTTTTTCAACTGGCAGCCATTGTTGATCAACTTGATCAAGAATGTTCCACAGGGTGTGAATTGCGCGTTTCAGAACAGAAGTATATGCATAGTCAAAAACAAAACCTTCAGCTTTCAGTAGCTTACCTGCTTCTTGCGCTTCATTACGGCCTTTTTCGGACAACTCAACGTCAGTCCAGCCTGTAAAACGGTTTTCTTTGTTCCATACACTTTCACCGTGTCGAACTAGCACAAGCTTAGTTACTGCCATAGTTTAGACTCCTATAATTACTTTCTTAATATAAGTTTAAAATTAGCACTTCAATCATTATATGGATCATCGACAAGAACGCCAAACATAAGTGACAAAACAAGAGGGATTAAGTCAAAAATGTCGTTTGTTCGATGAATTATTGCACAGTTATCACACCTTTTGCTTAATCGTTCAAGCTATTAATCTAGCGGGATCGGCGTAAAAAAACAAAATATCCGTTTTGTATGAAAAATAGACGAGAATAACGTCTATAAAAGCGACACATTTTTTATTTATTATTGTTCAAATAATAAGCAAAAAATTGTCGATTTAAATAAAAATTCAGGCCTAAGTTTAGCGTTAATTTCTAAAATCATTGCCCTAATTATGACAGTAAAAAACCATATTTAACAAATTTCTTGCTGATAACGATAAATTTCGCCGTCTTTAATAAAAGTCAATCGATGAGTAATACATAATGGTGCGTCTTCTTGATGGTGACTCACAAAGAGAAGCTGTGTATTACTATGACTTATCATGATGTCAATAAAACGTTGCACTAAGAGTCGATTCGTTGTGTCTAATCCTTGCAGTGGTTCATCAAGAATAAGCAAAGTAGGGTGCTTAACCAACGCTCTAACAATTAGCACTAAGCGTTGTTGTCCCCATGATAAAGCATGAAATGGACTATTGGCATGGTTTGTTAAACCAATCAATGTTAACCATTCATCAGCGAGTTTAAGCTGTTTATCTGTAATAGCCTGATAAATACCAATTGAGTCATGAAAACCTGAAATAATGACATTTTTTACACTTGAAGAGACGCGATAGCTTTGGTGTAAGGCATTACTGACATAACCGATATAGCGTTTAATTTCCCATATCGTTTCGCCACTTCCTCTTTTACGGCCAAATAACGTTAAGTCATTACTATAGCCTTGAGGGTGATCGCCAGTAATTAAGCTTAATAATGTCGATTTTCCTGCGCCATTAGGACCTAATATTTGCCAATGTTGGTGAGGTTTGACTTCCCAAGTTAAATGATGAAGCACAGGTTTGTCGTTATAGCTCACTACTCCATCTTTTAGCATGATAGGGGAAAGCGTCGGTGGTAATTGAGGAACAGCATCAGATGGATCTTGTTCTGGCAGTGTGAGATTTTCAAGGGTTTCACTGTGAGATAACTGCCCTATTACCGAATCAGATAAAATCTGTTCTTTTTTACCGTTGGCGACCAATTCGCAGTTAATCAGTAGACCTGCATACTGAATAAAATCAGGAATATCATTAAAACGATTTAAAATTAGGATGATAGTCAGATTTTGTTGATGTAATAGTGTGAGTAGTTCATTTAGTGCGCGACGAGAATCAATATCTAGACCATCAAAAGGCTCATCTAAGATTAATAGATCAGGTTTATTCATTAAAAGCTGGATAAGTAATATTTTCCGAGATTCACCTGTGGATAGATATTTAAACCGTCTTGATAGCAAATATTCAACACCAAATTGTTTGGCTAATAAAAAACATCGGTCATCATCTTTTACCTGCATTTGAATAACTTGAGCCACGGTCAAGCCAGTATCTTCTTCACCTTCACTGAGTAAATCTGTGTTATTGCGACGCCACTCTTCTTCAATCATTTTTTGTAATTTTTCAAAAGAGAGACTAATTGGATGAGAAAATGTATTGATAAACTCACCTGATAGCAAAAGACCTTCTTGGCATAGTGCATTTGATAATGCTGTTTTACCACTGCCATTACTGCCCACAAATGCCCAACTGTCACCTTCATTAATCGTTAAGTCATTAATTTGCAAACAGAGTGTATCGCTTAATCGAAATTGTGTTTTTTTGAGTTGCAAGTATTTCATTATTATTATCCGTCGCTTTTTCGAGCAAATAGAGTACTTACCAATATCGAGTTAATTAAACATTGTCAATATCTGTTGAATTATTCTTAATTAAAAAATAAGCATCTATTAAAAAATATGCGTCTATTAAAAAATGATAACCATTAAGTTAGATAGCTTATGTAATGATATAAAAAATAATTCAAGGATGATTTTTATATGCATAAATTTAAAAATAAAATGATTAACTGGTTATTATTTTTTTTATTAATATCAGTAAATAAAATGAGTTTTTCTGATGTTAATAAAAATAATTGCTTTATAATTAATAAAATAAAAATAGAAGACGCTAGTTTGTTAAGTAGTAAAAAACAAAATCAATTAACATCAAAATATTTACATCAATGTTTAGCAGTAAATGATATACAGAGTATCGTTAACACTATATCAAATGAATATATTAAAAACGGTTATATAACTTCACGGGCGCTTATTTCTCATCAAGATCGCTCTAATAATAAACTTACAATTAAAGTCATAGAAGGAAAAATAAAAGATATTTTTATTGATAATATATCTTCTCAATTAGTCAATATTATCTTTCCATCGTATAAAGAAAAAACACTTAATTTACGTGATTTAGAGCATGGTCTTGAACAACTTAATCGATTAACAACATCACAATATACATTAGATATAAAACCAAGTAATAGTGTGGGGTATTCTTCTATTTTTATTGTTCAAAAAAATAAAAGATCGCCATTTAAAAATCAATTAACCGTTGATAACTCAGGTACCAAAACAACAGGTAAAATTCTATTAGCTAATACTACAACTATTGATTCATTATTTGGATTAGGCGAACAATGGGGGTTTTCACTAAGTTCAAATACAGATTTATCTCGTTCGCACTATTCTCGTTCTTATTCTGTAAGTGTAAATATTCCTTATGGGTACTGGTTTTATCAGTATCAATTATCTCATAGTCAGTCCTCATATCCTTTTCAAAGCTATAAGGCTCAATATAGTTATAAAAACAAAAATATAGATCAACAATTTGATATTAGCCGTTTAGTCTATCGTGATAATAAACAACGTATAACCCTAAAGGGAACGTTAAAAAATAAAAAAGCAAAAACAAAATTAGGACAACAAGCACTACGAATAAATAGCCCCACATTAACTTCTTTATCATTTAGCCCTCAATATAGCTTAACTATAGAACGAGGATATTTAACGATTTATCCAATGGTAGAAATGGGGCTTTCTTTTTTTGGTGCATCATCTGATTATATTGCTGAAAACTCACCTCATAGTCATTATCGAAAACTAAGCATAAATTTAAGCTATCAACATTTATTTCTTAACAAATTTGTCTATATTACGTCATTTTATGGTCAATATACGCAAGATAATCTTTATAGTATAGAAAGAGTTGCAATTGATGGAATAAAGGCAACTCGTGGATATAAAGAAACAAAACTGAATGCGAATAGTGGATTTTATTGGCGTAATGAAATAAACACACCACAAATAAAATGTTTTTTAGGTAATGTTAATTTTATTTTTGCACTTGATTATGGCGTTGCTCATTCAGATAAATATGAAACAAAGAAAAATAAAATAATAGGAAGCGCAATAGGTGCTTCTTTTGATCACTCTATTTTTTCCTCTCAGATATTAATTAATAAGCCTATGTTTTATCCCACATCATTAAAACCTGATCATTGGTCTTTATTTTGGTCTATTTCTTTTGCTATTTAAAATTTGGAGGTTTTTATGCACGAAAAGGATATCTCTCGAAAACAGCGCTTAATTAGCTATAGTATTATTTATTTAACCGCTATTTATCCATTACATCCTGCTTGGAGTTCTGTAATTACTCCATCCGATAAAACAATAAAAATAAGTCAGCAAAATACTATTCCTATTATTAATATTGCCACACCTAATAATACTGGTATTTCTCATAATCAATTCCATTCTTTTAATGTAGGTAAACAAGGTGTTGTACTTAATAATGCAACAACTTCGGTTAATACACAATTAGCTAAACAAGTGAATGCCAATGCCAATTTAAAAGGTAATGCAGCGCATTTAATTATTAATGAAGTGGTAGGAAATGGACGTTCACAGTTATTAGGAAAATTAGAAGTTGCAGGTGAACAGGCGAAAGTGGTTATTGCAAATCCGAATGGTATTACGTGTGATGGCTGTTCGTTTATTAATACCCCTGCAATTACGCTTACGACAGGAAAACCTCAATTTAGCCCTCAAGGTGCCTATTCAGCAATAGAAGTGAAAAAAGGCAGTGTTGTTATTGGTAAACAAGGTATGAATACCGAGTTGCAAAATTATGCTGACATTATTAGCCGTAGTATTGAGTTAAACGGGAAAATAAATGCTAAAAATCTTTCTTTAATGCAAGGAAATAACCGTATTGATTTTGAAAAAGGAGCAGTAAATAGCCTTACTGGAGAAGGTATAAAACCAACAATCTCTATTGATACTAAAGCGTTGGGTGGAATGTATGCCAATCAAATACGCCTAGTCAGCACAGAAAAGGGAGTCGGTATTAATTTAAGTGATATTCAGACAACTCAAAACAGTGTGAATTTAACGGTTGATGGAAAAATTACCTTTAATGGCAATATTCAATCTGAACAAGATATTAATGTTAGCAGTAAAGAAATACAAATTAATAGTAATGCAAAATTAAAAGCAAAAAGGGATATTACTTTAGCAACTAACGGGCTAACTAATCATAGTGAAATTACCTCAGAAAAAGATATGCGTTTATTTGCAGATAAGCTCACTAATAAAGGCGTAAAAGCACTTATTCAAGCTAAAGATAATTTATGGATACAAAAAAATGCACAGGGTGAACCCAGTAGTTTAATTGAAAATCAATCCGCCACAATAAAAACAGAAAAGGGTGATTTGATTATTAGAACAAAGAAGTTGGTTAATACATCTTTAAGTGATTTACCCATTATTTCAAGTATTGAAGCAAACTCTATCGCTAAAAGAAGTTTTGTCGCATCATATTGGGGAAATAGTCAAGGTGTTGTTTCTATAAACACCTATTATCCCGAATTAGAGAATTTTCCATATGAAAAATGGTTTGGCTATCTAGATTTAACAAGTACGGATGTTATTAATACTGAAAGGTATAAATATAAGTATAGTAATTCTATAGGATATATAGATTCAGGAAAAAATATTTATATTAATGCTAATAAATTGGTCAATAAATTAGGAGTGATACGGAGTAATAAAAATACTATTTTAACAGGAAGTAATGCTGTAATTTCAAATTTAGGATCTGGAGAATTAAATTTATGGTACAAGTATAAGACTGCATATGATCATCTAGGGGTATATGCAGATGAGGAGGATGATGAAGATAATTATGACATCCTTTATGTAAGAGAACCATTGAAGTTTGAATTAGTTAATAAATTTTATTCTTGGTTACCTGATGGAAATGATTCGTTAACAATATCATCAAAGGGTAATTTAATTTTAGATTTTAAAGATAGTATTAATATAGAAACGAAGCCACCATCTAAATACTCACCAACAAAAAGATTGATCAATAAAACTCCATCAAGTTATGACTTCTTAGCTAATAATATATTAATTAATTCTAGTTCTATTAACATATCGTCAAATATAAAATCAAATAATGATCTATCTATTATCTCTAATAATGATATTACAATAAAAGATGCACAACTCTCATCTGAATATTCGTTAAGTTTAATTTCAAATAAAAATATAGAACTTAACCAAGTAGATTTAACAGCAAAAGATAGTGTTGTTCTTGCTAAGAATGGAAAAATTGATTATACATTAAATCCTATTTCTGCATTTAATGAAAATAACGTTTTAACTCCACCGGTTATTAATGTCTCTGATTCTGTTTTATTTCAATCTGGACAAGGTATAACTTTTAATAATATTGAGATTAATAATGCTAATTCTTTAAGTGTGATTGCACATGGTGATATAAAAATTCAGAGAGATGAATCAGCACTTTTTAAAATATTACCGTATTTTCATTTATATACTCAAGAACCTGCATTATCAAAAACGGAAAGCTGGAAAGCGCGTGGTGATATTATATTCACTTCAGGCAAAGATATTATTAGTCAAGGAATAAAATATCATAGTGATAAAGCCATAACTTTCAATGCCGGACAGGATATTTTTCTTGCCTCTAAATCAATAAAAGAAGCCGATCCTTTCTTTAGTGATGTTCATTATCCTCAATTACAATCTAAGTTATTTTCAGACAATAACCTTATTTTAAATGCCGCTCGTGATATTGATTTAAGTTCAACAGTATTAAATTCAAAAGATAAAGTCATTGTATTAGCAAGTAGAAATATAAAGCTGGGTGCAAACGCTTATTCTGCTATCAAAGATCCCCATGAAGATGCTCAAGATATTCAGTATGCCACAGCAACGATAACTGGCAATAAAGGCATTTCTATTGCGTCATCAGGTACATTAATCACAGAAGGAAGTTCGTTTAAATCAGAGGGTGATGTCACTATTTCAAGTGGTGGCAATATTCAATTGGGATCAGTAAGAACGCATTTTCGTAAAGAGTCGGGTTCTGACTTAGAAGAACTTCGTAAACAAGTCAGTACTGAAATTAATAGTGGTAATAATCTAACACTATTATCTGAGGGTAGTATTTTATTTCAGGCATCAAAATTAACTGCCAATAAAGAGATTGATATCGCGGCTAAAGGTGGGTTCCTTTACGCGCAAGCAATGGAAGAGTCGAGTTACTACAAAGAAGAAAAGAAAAAATGTAATAAGTGGACTTTGTGTATTACTAAAAAGAAATATACGAAAACATTTTATAACACCAATAATAAAGTTACCGAATTTATTGCTAATGGCAATATTAATTTATTTGCTAAAGATGATATCACTTTAGAAGCGACTAAAATTGATACAGCAAAAAATGCCAAGTTAACCAGTAAAATAGGAAAAGTTAATTTTAAAGCAGTAAAAAACACTGCCTTTAAACAAGTTATTACCAATTCAAAAGATATTTATATTACTCAGCGTGATCAGGGATATACCAAAGGAATATGGGTATTACCTGAACTCTATATTGGCGGAAAGCTCACAATTGATGCCCCAAAAGGCATATCTGCGGATATTAAAGCTAAGAAAAAAGAATCACTAGAACAAGCATTAACCGTTTTAAGTAATACACCAGAATATGCTTGGCTTAACTCTCTCCAACGCCAAGAAAATATTAATTGGAATTTAGTGAAAGACACTTATTCCAGTTGGGATGATAAAACACAGCAATTAAATCCTGTTGTCGGTGCCGTTATTGCCATCGCAGTAGGGGTCGCAACTTACGGTACTTCAACGGCGGCGACCATTGGCGGAATGGCAAGTAAAGCAACTATTGCGGCAGGTGCATCAGCCAGTGTGGCTTCAACGGCATCGGTTGCAGCACAAGCAGGTTTTGCCTCTTTAGTATCGCAAGCAGCGGTATCTTTAGCCGAAAACAAAGGCAGTATTTATAAAACTATTGAATCCCTCGGCCGTAGTGATACCGCTAAATCTATTGTTACAAGCATGGTGGTTGCCGGGGCATTGCAAGGTCTTGACCAATTTATGGGGTGGGATCAGGCAATCCAAGGCGGAACATTACCCTCAACAAGCAAGTTATTGCTTACTGATAACGCAACATGGGATCAAGTTGCACAGCGTGTCGCCTCGCATTCAGTTGTCAGTTCAACCCTCGGTACTGCCATTCAAGGCGGTAGTTTTATTGATAATTTTAAAACCGCGCTATTAAGTAATATTGGCAGTCAATTCCATGCAGAAGGTGCCAACTTAATTGGTGATAACGGTGCCGTATTAGGGCATGCAGGAAAGGTGTTAAGCCATGCAACATTATCTGGTTTATCTGCCCAAATTAGTGGAGGAAATGTTAAAGGTGCAATTATAGGTGGTTTGGCTGCTGAAATTGCGGCTATTTCGTTGGGTGATAATACTATTAAGGCTGAGGAGTGGCATAAAAAATCAGAATCACAAGCTCAATTTGTTAGATTATTTGGTGGCATTGCAGGCGGTATTTTTACTGGTGAGCCAGGTGGTGTATATAGTGGCGCTAGAGGGGCTGAAAATAGTTTCCGTTACAATTATCTCTCTCATCATCAGCAAAAATTAATGGAGAAAGAATTATCTGCTGAAACTAATTATTTTAAAAAGACAGCAATTTATCTTAAATGGCTATCAGCAGATATAGGACAAGATACAGGGTTTAATGCAGGCCTTGTAGCAGGTATACCAACAGGATTGTATGAAACGATTGAAGGGCTCGCTTCTCTTGCTATAAATCCATTAGAAACATATCAAGCAATCAAAGCTGTTATCCAAAGTGATAATGCTTTCGATACATTAACTCAAGCGGTTAAACAATCGTATATCGATCGTATTGAAAAGCTGGAGGCAGAATATCAAAAAGCAGGTGTATCTGGTTCATTTAATGCGGGTGTTGAAAGTGGAAAACTCATTTTTGATCTTGTAGGTTTATTTGCTGGTGGTGCTGGAGTTGCGAAAGGAAGTTCTCAGCTTATAGCTAAGACATCAGCTAAAATAATAGGAAAAACAACAAGAGTTTCATTTCCTGATGGAATAAGTTTCCAAATTGAATTACCAAAACATTTAGCTACAGTAGATAAATTTACTCAGAAAATGGGAATTTCAGGTGGTCATAATGCTAATGTATTTTATAATGTTGTAAAGGATAAAGATTTGAAAATTATAAAAGAGATCCCAACAAATGTGCGAGGGATAACGTATATTGAATATAAAATACCTGCGAAGCATCCCCAAACTGGAGAAATAACTCATTATAAAGGTAATGGTGCTCAACCTTTTAAAAAAACAATTTATGATCCCAAAGTTTTTTCAGATCAAAAAATACTTGAATTAGGTCAAAAAGCAGCTGCAAATGGATATAAGAATGCGTTAGATAAAAATTTGCAATCTTATGATGCAATATCAGAAGGCATTACTTTTAGAGTATATTTAGATAAAGAAACAAAGATAATTACTAACTTCCATCCTAAATAGGAACATTATTAATGAAATTTCTATTTGAATTACCCTATGAAAAGAGTGAGCCTAGTTGGACTATAAAAAGTTATTTTGATCTTATATATAATGAAGGTTGTTTTTTAGAAGCTGTTTCTAATATTGTTCAAAAAGAGTCTTTTGTCCTTGATGGAATATATTGTTTTTTCCCAGATATGAATAGCGCTGATGCATCTGATCATTTTTTAGGTGTTGAATTTGGAGTAGGATATCCTCTAACAGATAAAGATATTGTTATTGTAAGCGAAGATACTTGTTATCAATATATTAGATTATCTTGTGAAAAGTATTTGTTAATTCATCCTGAAGATAAGATAAAAATTAAAATATTGCTATCAAAAAATAGATTAAATCACTTTAGTTTATAAATAAAATTGTAAAATACAAAAATCATTTATGTATGGAGCATTGGATAGGTGAGGGAATACCCGACAGTGCAATTATTATATTGAAAACCAATTGTAGTGACGAGGTTTTAGGTGCCTCAATAAAAGAAGCTTTTACGCGTTGTATAAGTCGTAAGGTTTAATTGGCTGACATTATATTAGTAATGTTTATTTTAAGAGATTAAAAAGTAATGACTAAAAATGAAATATACATAGATATGATGTATTGGGTTTTACCTCAATTAAGAAATATTCAGTCCAGAGGAATGATAGCAAAAGCAAAAGATAAATCTTGTTATTATGAATTACAGTTAATTCATAATTTGCCAAAAAAAATACTTAATCAAAATATTGATGAAAGTGATATTTCATTTTTAAACTTTCAAGCTAAAACATATACTGAAAAATGCAGTTCAAAAATAAGTATATTATATGATGAAAATGTAAAGTATATAAAAATGTTATTTGATTTAGTTCCTAATGAATTACGTCATCAATTACGATGGGATGGGCCTGTTATCTAGAATTTTTTATAATATTATTCATAAGTTAAAGGACAAAATATGATAGATTCTAACTTTAAAATCGATTTTGTAAGTGACAATAAATATGAGAATATTACTGTTGAAATTTCATATAAAACAAATACTTTGTCAATTAAATAAAGATAGTGGAACCGATAAAATAGAAGTTTAATTTTTTAATGATAGCCGATGTTTAAGTGAAGATGTGAAGAATAAATTTACTTTAGATGATTTCATGACTATTTTGAATAGTGCCAAATTAGATTTAATTAATGCTTGATTTTATTTCATATCCTTTTTAAAAAAGATAAATAATAACCATCACTTAATATTATTTCTAAAATACTAAGTGATGGTTTTATTTTTTAATAAAAAGTAATCATGCTAACAATTAACAAAGAATAGCGGTACTTACCTGAACTTTATATTGGCGGAAAACTCACAATTGATGCCCCAAAAGGCATATCTGCGGATATTAAAGCTAAGAAAAAAGAATCACTAGAACAAGCATTAACCGTTTTAAGTAATACACCAGAATATGCTTGGCTTAACTCTCTCCAACGCCAAGAAAATATTAATTGGAATTTAGTGAAAGACACTTATTCCAGTTGGGATGATAAAACACAGCAATTAAATCCTGTTGTCGGTGCCGTTATTGCCATCGCAGTAGGGGTCGCAACTTACGGTACTTCAACGGCGGCGACCATTGGCGGAATGGCAAGTAAAGCAACTATTGCGGCAGGTGCATCAGCCAGTGTGGCTTCAACGGCATCGGTTGCAGCACAAGCAGGTTTTGCCTCTTTAGTATCGCAAGCAGCGGTATCTTTAGCCGAAAACAAAGGCAGTATTTATAAAACTATTGAATCCCTCGGCCGTAGTGATACCGCTAAATCTATTGTTACAAGCATGGTGGTTGCCGGGGCATTGCAAGGTCTTGACCAATTTATGGGGTGGGATCAGGCAATCCAAGGCGGAACATTACCCTCAACAAGCAAGTTATTGCTTACTGATAACGCAACATGGGATCAAGTTGCACAGCGTGTCGCCTCGCATTCAGTTGTCAGTTCAACCCTAGGTACGGCAATTCAAGGCGGTAGTTTTATTGATAATTTTAAAACCGCGCTATTAAGTAATATTGGCAGTCAATTCCATGCAGAAGGTGCCAACTTAATTGGTGATAACGGTGCCGTATTAGGACATGCAGGAAAGGTTTTAAGTCATGGCGTCGTAGCAGGTATTAGTGCAGAAATTGCAGGAGGCAGTGTTACAGGAGCTGTAGCAGGCGCCTTGGCGGCAGAGATAGCGGCGATATCGCTACAAAGTAAATTATTTGAGCCTAGTTATTTAAATGAAACTGACAGACAAGTTGCATTAATTCAAGAGGCAATGCATGGCAATGAAGGTCAAACACAGCTCACTAAATTAATTGGTGCACTGACAGGCGCTATTGTGACTCGTAAGCCTGAGGGCGTATTTTCTGCGGCTAATTCTGCGGAATTAGTTTATCGGCATAATTATAGTGAGCATATGCTTTCTAACTTAGCTTTAGAAAATAATAAGGATATGATCGCTGCTTCGAAAGGAGATGTTGCAGCAGCAGAAAGAGTTGTCAATCGACAAAATGCAGGAATGGTTGCAATCGCTCTTGGCTTAGGAGGAAGTGTAAGTTTTATTGCTGGTCATACTGTTATTGCAGCAACACCAGAACTTATCGCTATTGCTCAAGTTGCATTTAATACATGTAAAACTAACTGGGTTTATTGTGCTAATCAGCTAGGTATTAATATTGCGGGAATATCGGCTCCGGAAGCAGCAATAGCAGGCGTCACTTTTGGCAGCGGGTATAAAGTGTTAGCAAGTTCAGAAGAAAGTACTAAAGCTTTCTCTATCATGTTAGCTAATAGCTCAAAGTCTTTAATGACGTCGGGTAAATTAAATATTACTGCTATAAAACCGATAGTAGAACAAGAAAAATTATTAATAGAAACAAATAAACGTGTAATAGAGGAAATTAATAAAATATCTTCAAAGAGTAAAGCTAAAAATATTGCAACAATGGTAGCTGCATATGATATTAAAACAGGAACTATTATAGTAAGAGGAAGTGTTGGTTCTGACATTAAAATAGAAATGCTTCATAAAGATACTGTGATTCTATTAAAAAATAAATTAGGCGATGCTAAAGTCGGAACAAAAACAGTACACTGTGATAATATTGTAGGAGGATGTGGTGAGGTATTAGCAGCAGATCAGTTGATTCGAAAAGGGATCAAACCTCAAGATATTCGAATTTCTCAGGTATATCGCCCCAGAAAAGCTTACGGGTATGATTTATCAACTATGCCAGAAGAAGCATTTGTTGATACATGTAAAAATTGTATTAAAGTTTTTTTAGATAAATAGTACTAGGGAGCATATATGGGACTGTTACTTGATATAAACTGGTATCCTGGTCAAGCAAGAAATCATTCATGGATTGCTATGGATAAAAATGGATGTATTTCAATGATGCTAAATAATGGGTATGGATGGTTACCTAAATGCATATTAAAAATAAATAATATAAAAGAATCACTTAATGATTTATGTGAATATATCGATTGCGAATCTGAAAAATATAGTAATGATGTAAATAAAAAAGGTGAGTATTTTATAGATCTATATTCTAGCTGGGTATATAAAAGATATAAAAATAAACAAGAAATAATTAATAACTTTAACTTTAGGTTAGAAAATAAAAAAAATTGTGATGCTGAGTTAGCAACTAAAATGGGAATGTTTTATTTTGAAGCATTAGAGGGGCAATCTATAGGAGAAGATTATCCTATTGGTTATGAAGGTGAAACCAAAATGGGTGACTATTTTCGCTTTATTGTTCCAACTATTTATGCAACGATAAAAGATATTCCTGAAGAGCTAAGAAAATATATTGTAGTCTCTGATAGTCTTGATTTTACCAAAGATAGATTGATTGATAACAATAAAATTAGCGATTATTTTACTCGCATGTATTCAGAATAAATAATTTTAATTGTTTATTCTTTAATAAAAATATTTTTCTAAACTAAAAACCATCACTTAATATTATTTCTAAAATACTAAGTGATGGTTTTATTGTTTAATAAAAAGCAACCATGCTAATAATTAACACAGTGTGGCGACAATCACCTGATCGGCATTAAATAAAGCCGTTACATTGTCATTAATATGCAAATTTTGCTCTTTAACATGCTGATTAGAACAGGTGGCACACACTTCTTGTCCACCTTCTAATGTTACCACTAGTTCGCTGTTTTCATTGCCTGTTTCAATTTGAGTCAACGTGCCTGAAAGGGCATTGTCATATTGTTGTGCTAAAGAAGTCCCTTTTTCAATATTAACCCATGGGGCTTTAATTAAGATCAGTACTTCTTTGCCTTTTTTCAGGCCTAAGCGATCTGCACTTTTTTCTGTTAAAGCAGCACGAATAGTCGTTTTTTTATCTGCAAGTTGCACATTAACATGCTGTTGAACTTGCAGGTTATCACGTTCAATAATGGTACCGAAAAATTGGTTTCTAGCACTCGTTTGTAATGAAAAGCGAGAAATAGCTGCTAATAAGCTATCAAGAGGGAGTGAATCGTCTTTTAATACATCAAAGGCTTTTTGCTGAATTTGACCTAGTAGATCGTAAAGTTGAAGTAAGCGTTCACAATAATGAGTAAGAGTTGCACCACCGCCGCCTTTGCCACCTGTTGCTCTATCAACAAGAAGTTCGTCTGCGAGTTGATTCATTTCATTAATGGCATCCCAAGCACTTTTATAGCTAATGCCTGCCATTTTTGCCCCTTGGCTAATAGAACCTGTCGCTTTGATCTGTTTTAATAATGCAACACGACGAGGATCGGCAAAGAGCTTATCTTGAAGTTTAAGTGTTAATAATATTTCTGCTTGCATAATGATAGGCTTCTTCTTTTTTTGTGTGTTTATCGCATTTTTTGTGCCGACACAAAGCGATAATTCTCTAGAATATATACAACTATAGCGTTATTATTCGTTATTCGTGAAGAAATGCCAACTCTGGCTTTCCGAATATACCATGATAAAGAGGTTATCATGCTTGAATTATTGAAAAGTTTAGGGTTCGCTCTCTTGATGGTACCTGTTGTAATGGTACTCATTATGGGCATCATTTATGGTTTAGGTGAAGTGTTTAACCTGATTTCACCAAGTCAGCCAAAAGCAGATAAAAAATCATAAAATCTCCCTCCCTGATTTAGAATAGCCCTTTATTATTAAAGGGCTATTTTTTTATACTCGTAATGTCATACTTCAAGCCACAGCGTTGTTGACTGCGTTCTTTCGCATTAGTCACATACTTATGTATGCTACTAGTGAGTCATTCTCTTGTTGCCTAGCTGTGACTTGAATTATTTAGAGTATGTAAATTTCTCTATCTCTATTTTCTGTTTCTTCTTAATGGTTATATTTATTGATATATAACCAGTTTCTCACATCTAATTCTTTCATTTTACGTTGTATCTTGATATATACAGCGTGGTTATCCTTTAATTTAAGTGGAATTAGAACATGAAAAAATTATCAGGTAAGTTACTTGCTGGTGCGGTTATCTCTTTTGCTTTAGTGAGTCAAAGTTTTGCATCGGAAAAAGTAACGGTATTTGCTGCCGCTTCTCTTACCAATGCTCTTAATGAAATTTCGGCACAATATAAACAAGAAAAGAAAACTGAAGTGGTTGCATCTTATGCATCTTCTTCAACATTGGCTCGTCAAATAGAGCAAGGTGCACCTGCAAATCTGTTTATTTCAGCAGATCAGCAGTGGATGGATTACGTAATCGATAAAGATTTAATGGTTGCAGATTCACGTCATACACTATTAGGTAATGATTTAGTACTCATTGCCCCTAAAGATAGCAAATTAAATGACGTTGTTATAAATAAGGAAACCAAATGGAAATCCTTACTTAATGGTGGAAAACTTGCTGTTGGCGATCCGGACCATGTGCCTGTTGGTATCTATGCAAAAGAATCATTAGAATATTTAGGTGCATGGAATACAGTAAGTCCAGAAATGGCTCGAACTAATAACGTACGTAGTGGTATGGCGTTAGTTGAACGTGATGAAGCACCATTAGGTATTGTATACGGTTCTGATGCGGTTGCGAGTAATAAAGTGAAAGTGGTCGGCGTATTCCCAGCTGATAGCCACAAACCTGTTGAGTATCCAATGGCAGTTGTAAAAGGTCATGACAATAAAGCAGTTCGTGATTTTTATGACTATCTGAAAACACCTCAAGCCGCAGAAATTTTTAAGAAATACGGCTTTAGTCCACTGTAGGAATTATACTTTTGGAGATGTTAAGTGAATACGAATGGCAAGCCATCATACTAAGTCTTAAGGTATCGACTGTTGCAGTTATTATTAGTCTACCTTTTGGTATTTTTATGGCTTGGCTTTTAGTTAGGGTACGTTTTCCCGGTAAATCATTGCTTGATAGCATTATTCATTTACCTTTAGTTCTACCTCCCGTTGTGGTCGGTTATCTTTTACTGATCAGTATGGGAAGACGTGGATTTATTGGTGAATGGTTGTATGACTGGTTTGGTTTTAGTTTTACCTTTAGTTGGCGAGGTGCGGCACTTGCATCCGCAGTGGTTGCATTTCCACTGATGGTAAGAGCGATCAGATTAGCATTAGAAGCTGTTGATCAACGTATGGAACAAGCAGCGAGAACTTTAGGTGCTTCACCGTTGCGTGTCTTTTTTACCATAACATTACCTTTGTCTATGCCAGGGATCATCGCAGGAATTGTGTTGGCATTTGCGCGCTCATTGGGAGAATTTGGCGCAACGATCACTTTCGTCTCCAATATTCCGGGGGAAACAAGAACCATACCTCTGGCAATGTATACCTTGATTGAAACACCGGGTGCGGAAATGGATGCCGCTCGTTTATGTGTGATTGCAATTATTTTGGCGCTCGTCTCTTTAATGGCTTCTGAGTGGCTAACTCGTTGGGGCCGTAAAAGACTGGGGGGCGTATGTTAGAGATGAATTTTAAACAGACGTTAGGATCACTGCGTCTGGAAATTAATACTGAACTGCCAACAGAAAGTATTACTGCCGTCTTTGGTTTATCTGGGGCGGGTAAAACTTCACTGATTAATGTGATTGGTGGTTTAACCAAACCCGATTCAGGGCGAATTGTATTAAATAATCACACACTGGTTGATACTGAAAAGAAAATTTATCTGCCGCCTGAAAAACGTAAAGTGGGCTATGTATTCCAAGATGCCCGACTGTTTCCTCATTACACGGTAAGAGGAAATTTGCTTTACGGTATGTCACCGACAATGAAAGTGCAGTTTGATCGCATTATTCATTTGTTAGGTATCGAACATTTACTTTCACGTTTTCCTATCACCTTATCAGGTGGTGAAAAGCAACGTGTTGCTATCGGCCGTGCATTGCTCACTGCTCCAGATATTATGCTAATGGATGAGCCTTTAGCCTCACTGGATTTACCTCGTAAACGTGAGTTATTACCTTATTTAGAAAAACTCTCACAAGATGTACAAATTCCTATTTTGTATGTGAGCCATAGTCTTGATGAAATTATTCGACTTGCAGATAACGTCATTGTGATGGATGCAGGAAAGATCAAGGCGACAGGTAAGCTGGAAGATGTGTGGGCAAGTAGTGCATTACGCCCTTGGTTACAAAAAGAGACATTAAGCAGTATCGCTAATGTAATGGTAGTCGAACACCATAGCCATTACGATATGACTGCAACGGCTTTTGGTAATCAAGTGTTGTGGTTACCTCAAATTGAAACAAAAATCGGTCGTGATGTGCGTGTGCGTATTGATGCTTCTGATGTGTCATTAACAACGACTCGTCCATCCAATAGTAGTATTCGTAATATTTTGCATATGAAAGTGGTTGAAACCATAAAAAATGATGGTCAAGTTGATGTAAAGCTTGTCAATGATGGCAATTATTTATGGGCGAGGATCACTCCTTGGGCGAAAGATGAATTGAATATTCAAGAAGGGCAATGGCTTTATGCTCAGATAAAGAGTCTTTCGCTAAGTCGTCATCTATAATTTATTAGTTATATTTATTGATAAAAAACCTCATCTTTGATGAGGTTTTGTTTTGGGCTCAATATAGAAATGAGATTAAGACAGAATATATTTATGGATAGTTTCTGCGATACCTGGTTGTGAATTCACTTTAGTGACCATTTTAGCGCGTGCTTTTACTTCATCTGAAGCATTACCCATTGCAACCCCTAAACCAACATGTTCTAACATGCTCAGATCATTAAAATTATCACCGAAAGCAATAACATCACTCATCTTCATACCATTTGCTTCCACCCAACGTTGTAAACGACGGCCTTTACTATTGCCTTTTTTAGCGATATCAACTTGATCAATCCAAGACCATTCACACTCTAAGCCGACTTGTTGTTCAATTTTCTCAACTAATGCGTGTAGTTCATCGTGATCAGGCGTTGTAGTGGCAATTTTCCAAATGGCATTAACATCATGCATTGCTTGATAAAAATCATCGACTTTAACGAGATTGGGGCGCTGTGCGATGGGAAGGGTATCGGCCCAATTAAGTGTGCGTTGTACTGTTGCAGTTAGTTGGTCATACATCATTGCATCGTCAGCATAAACTAAATGGTGTACATCGGTTTGTTTAACGAGATCTAATACTGCTCTGGTTTCTTGTGTGGTTAATGGATCAGATTCTAGTACCTTTTTACCAATATAGTCATAAAGGTAAGTTCCATTACAGCAGATTGCAGGGGTGTCAAGATCGAGTGCTTGATAGAATGGATGGATAGCAACATGATGACGACCTGTTACAATTAAAACTTTAACACCTGCTTTTCTTGCAAGATTGAGTGCTTCTAAAGATTCTGGCAGGATACGTTTTTGGTCATCAAGCAGTGTGCCATCAAGATCCAATGCAATAACGCGATATGACATAAATAAGCCCCTTGATAGTATTAAGATGCAATGCTGTTGATGTTACACGTTAACCAATAAAAGATAAACTAGCTTAATCGTGACAGGTTATTGTTGGTTTTTCTATTATTCTTTATAAATCAATGGGTAATCAGTTTTAAGGAGAAGGGATGAAACAGGTAGTCTACGTAGCAAGCCCAGAGAGTCAACAAATCCATGTTTATGCATTAAACACTGAAGGTGAAATGGATTTATTGCAGGTTGTTGAGGTTGCAGGGCAAGTACAACCGATGATTGCAAGTGCAGATGGAAAATACCTTTATGTAGGTATTCGTCCTCATTTTAGTGTGGTGACATTTGCGATTGCTGTCGATGGCCAGTTAGAGCAAAAAGCTATCACTTCTATTCCAAGTACTCCTGTTCATTTGTGCTTAGATAAAACAGGGCGTTTCTTATTTGTACCTTCTTATCATCAAGGCAATTTGGCAGTTTTACCTATTAATGATAAGGGGATCCCTCAATCACCAATCCAAATTATTGAAGGACTAGATAAACCTCACTCCTCTAATATTGATTGGAATAATAAACAACTGATTGTGCCTTGTTTAGGTGAAGATCATATTCGTTTATTTAATTTATCAGAAGATGGGCGTTTAACAGAAGCAGGTACTGAATCGCTGACAACAGCGCAAAATGCAGGGCCTCGCCATATGGCATTTCATCCTAATGGTAATGTGTTTTATTGCCTTAATGAATTGGATGCGACAATCAATGTTTATTGTCGTATGGGCGATTTATATCGTTTAATGCAAACGGTTGATATTGTTCCTGAAACATTTAACAGTACTCGTTGGGCATCAGATATTCATATTACCGCTGATGGTCGTTTTCTTTATGCAAGTGAACGCTCTGAAAGCTTTATTTGTGCAATGACAATTTCAGAGACGGGCGACCATCTGCAACCTGTGGGTTATTACCCAACACAAACACAGCCTCGTGGCTTTAATCTTGATAATACAGGAAATTATCTGATTTCTTGTGGTCAAAAATCAGATTTTGCTTCTGTTTCTCGTATTGATAAATATACGGGAGCCTTAACAGAATTAGCACAGTATCCTGTTGGAAAAGGTGCAATGTGGGTAACGGTTGTCACTAAATAAATCTCACTTTTAACCTCTAGTGAAAATAGTTTCTCACTAGAGGTTAGCGCATTGTTTGGCTTATTAAAGATTAACTACTTTTCCAATTGATTGAGTGAGTTTAGTTAAGCTTTCTGATGACATAATAAAGGGTGGCATGATATAAATTAGCTTACCAAAAGGTCTGATCCAGACCCCTTCATCAACAAAGATTTTTTGTAATTTTGCCATATTGACTGGCTCGTTCATTTCGACCACACCAATCGCACCTAAAACCCGCACATCTTTGACACTTTTAGCCTGTTTTAATGGTAATAGCTCATGTTTTAGTTGTTTTTCAATGTTTGCAACTTGGTTTACCCAATCGCCTTTTTCTAATAGAGATAAACTGGCATCAGCAACAGCACAAGCGAGTGGATTTCCCATATAGGTTGGGCCATGCATAAAGCAACCCGCATCGCCTTGACTGATGGTTTCGGCAATATGACGCGTTGTTAAGGTGGATGATAAAGTCATGTAACCACCCGTTAATGCTTTACCTACACACATTATATCTGGCGATATTCCTGCATGTTCACAGGCAAAAAGTTTGCCTGTTCTGCCAAATCCTGTAGCAATTTCATCAGCAATTAATAACACATCAAACTCATTACATAACGCTCTAGCCTGTTTCAAATATTCAGGATGATAAATTCGCATTCCTCCCGCACCTTGAACAATGGGCTCAAGCATCACGGCCGCAATTTCTTGATGATGTTGCTCTAACGTTGAGCGTAATGAGTGGATATCAGCCGGATCCCACTCTTCATAAAAACCTGTTTTAGGGGCATCCACGAAGAGATGATTAGGCAGATAACCTTTGTAAAGACTGTGCATGGAGTTATCCGGATCACACACAGACATGGCACCAAATGTGTCACCATGATAGCCTTGTTTTAATGCCACAATACGTTGGCGTTTTTCACCTTTAGCTTGCCAAAATTGCAACGCCATTTTCAGCGCAACTTCAACAGCAACCGAGCCAGAATCTGCTAGAAATATGCATTCCAGAGGCGCTGGTGTTATCGCTAATAATTTTCGACAAAGTGATACTGCTGGTGGATGAGTAATGCCACCAAACATCACATGAGACATATTACTGAGTTGTGTTGTAACGGCATTATTAAGTTCTGGGTGATTATAACCATGAATTGCAGCCCACCATGAAGACATTCCATCAATCAGTTTTCTGCCATCAGCCAAGACTAATTCAACGCCTTTTGCACTGACGATAGGGTAAGCAGGTAACGGATTACTCATCGACGTGTATGGATGCCAAATATGGCGTAAATCGAAAGCGATATCTTCAGATGTCATTATATTTTTCACTTAATCATGTAAACCAATGGTGATCAATTTTAGTTGACATGATAACCCTATTATTTAAACTGGCAATCACTTTTAAACAGGAGATTGTATTGTGAGCGCACTAAAACGTTGGACATTAAAAGAAGCCAGAGCACTGTTTGATATGCCATTTTTAGAGTTAGTTTTTCAGGCACAACAAGTTCATCGTCAACATTTTGATCCTTCACAAATCCAAGTGAGTACGTTGCTCTCTATTAAAACAGGCGCTTGTCCTGAAGATTGTAAATATTGTGCCCAAAGCGCGCGGTATAAAACAGGATTAGAAAAAGAGCGATTAATGGAAGTGCAGCAAGTAATTGAATCGGCAAAAAAAGCAAAAGCAGCAGGTTCAACACGTTTTTGTATGGGAGCAGCATGGAAAAACCCGCATGAGCGAGATATGCCTTACCTTGAGCAAATGGTAAAAGAAGTTAAAGCACTGGGTATGGAAACCTGCATGACACTTGGCAAATTAGATGATTCACAAGCTAACCGATTAGCAGATGCAGGGCTAGATTTTTATAATCATAACCTTGACACCTCCCCTGAATTTTACGGCAGTATTGTGACAACACGTACCTATCAAGATCGTTTAGATACACTTGATAAAGTGCGTAATGCCGGTATTAAAGTGTGCTCCGGCGGAATTTTAGGATTAGGCGAAGAAGTTAAAGATCGTGCAGCAATGTTAGTGCAATTAGCGAATTTACCGCAGCCTCCTGAAAGTGTGCCCATTAATATGTTAGCCAAAATCAAAGGTACGCCATTGGCTGATAATGAAGATGTCGACCCGTTTGATTTTATTCGTACTATCGCCGTTGCCCGCATCATGATGCCACGCTCTTATGTGCGTCTTTCTGCTGGTCGTGAGCAAATGAGTGAACAAACACAAGCGTTCTGCTTTATGGCTGGGGCGAACTCTATTTTCTATGGTTGTAAATTATTAACGACAACTAATCCAACTGAAGATAAAGATCACCAATTATTCCGTAAGTTAGGTTTAAACCCTGAACGATTAGCGGTATCTATGGGCGACAATCAGCAAGAAGAAGCTTTGATGCAAGCGGTTGCCAATAAAGACACTGAACAATTTTATAATGCGGCACTGTAATGAGCTGGAAAAACTATTTAGCTGAACAACTTAATGTGCGTAGAAATACGCCATTATGGCGAAAGCGCCAAGTGATCAAACAAGCTAATGGACGTTTTTTGATCACAATAGCGGGCGAAAAGTACCTTAATTTTTCAGGCAATGATTATTTAGGTATTAGCCAACATGAAGATATCATTAAAGCATGGCAGCAAGGTGCTGATAAGTACGGTGTAGGTAGCGGTGGTTCAGGGCATATTACAGGATTTACACAAGCTCATGCGCAATTAGAACAGCATCTTGCAGATTGGTTAGGTTACGATAATGCGCTGTTATTTTCATCCGGTTATAGTGCTAATCAAGGTGTGATATCGGCATTACTTGAAAAAGAAGATGCCATTATTGCAGATAAACTTTGTCATGCTTCTCTAATGGAAGTCGCTGTATTATCACCCGCGACATTATGGCGATTTTTACACAATTCTCCTGACTCTTTATCTCAAAGACTCAGTAAAACATTAGCTAATAAAACCCTTGTGGTAACAGAAGGGGTATTTAGTATGGATGGGGATAAAGCGCCATTAAGAGAAATAGCAACAATAAGCCAAAAACATCAGGCATGGTTAATGGTTGATGATGCGCATGGCATGGGTGTTTTAGGTAAAGAAGGTCGAGGTAGTTGTGATGAAGCGGGTATTAAACCTGAAATACTGGTAGCCACTTTTGGTAAAGCTTTTGGTATCAGTGGGGCGGCAGTGCTTTGTAACAAGCCGACAGCAGAGTTTTTTGAACAATATGCTCGCCATCTTATTTACAGTACATCAATGCCACCAGCACAAGTTATTGCTTTAAACTCAGCTCTAAATGTTATTAAGCAAGCAGATAAGGAACGGGAATATCTTCAACAATTAATCACTGCTTTTCGCCAAGGTGTAATTTCACTACCTGTTAAATTATTACCTTCAGAGACGGCTATTCAGCCATTAATTATTGGTGATGAACAATTGTGCCAAACACTTTCAGATTATCTGCAATCTAAAGGGCTCTGGGTAAAGGCCATCTTTCCTCCTACGGTACCTCCTCAAAGTGCACGTTTACGAATAACGTTAACCACTCGCCATCATCTTTCAGATATTAAGCTGTTAATCGAGACGCTTCATGCTTTCTTCAGTCAAAACAGATAAACAACGTATAGCTCAAACATTTGGTAAAGCGGCTGTTCATTACGATAATCACGCCAATATTCAGCGCTATAGCGGTAATAAATTAATGGATTTAGCACGTCATGATAGTGGTCATATCGTGTTAGATGCAGGATGTGGAACAGGATATTTCAGTCAAAAATGGAAACAACAAGATAAGTTTGTTATTGCACTTGATCTGTCACACACCATGCTACAAGTGGCAAAACAACAACAGCGAGCTGATGGTTACTTACAAAGTGATATCGAGCATTGCGCGATTGCACCACAAAGTGTGGACATTGTATTTAGTAATTTAGCGATGCAATGGTGTGATGATTTATCTGGTGCGATTAAAACATTAATGAACGCAGTCAATGCAAAAGGTGCGCTTTATTTCTCAACACTGACTACGTTGACATTACAAGAAGTTAGAGAGGCTTGGCAATCTCTTGATCAACATTCTCATGTAAATCCTTTTTTATCACTTCACGATATTAAGAAAGCGTGTTGTGGTTTTCATTACCAATTGTCTCTTGAAACGGTCACTGAACGATATGATTCATTACATGCACTTTTTGCTTCTTTGAAGGGAGTTGGCGCCAATTTTGTGCAAGGGGATCGACAAAAAGGGTTGATGACACGACAGAAATTTCGTGGATTAGAAAATGTATGGAAAAGAGAGTTTGGTAAATATTTACTTACTTATCAACTTGTTATGGTTAAGGTGTCACATGGCTAAAACATATTTTTTGACGGGTACAGATACAGAAGTGGGTAAAACTGTAGTCAGTAGTGCTCTATTACAATGTGCGGCGCAACTTGGGTTTCAAACTGCAGGCTATAAACCCGTGGCGTCAGGAAGTGAGTGGTTAAATGAAGGATTACGTAATTCAGATGCACTTACTTTGCAAAAATTCAGTACGGTACAGTTAGATTATCATCGCGTTAATCCTTACTGTTTTGAAACGCCAACATCACCACATATTGTTAGCCAAGAAATAAAACAGCCTATTGATTTTAATGTGATGTCAGAAGGTTTGTCTTATTTAAAGCAACAAGCTGATTGGGTTTTAGTCGAAGGTGCTGGTGGTTGGTTTACCCCACTGTCAGAAAACCATTTTTTCTCTGATTGGGTTATCAATGAAAAGCTACCTGTTATTTTGACTGTGGGTGTTAAATTGGGGTGCATTAATCATGCGTTATTAACGCAACAAGCAATTATTCAGTCTGGTTTAACATTGGCTGGCTGGGTTGCAAATGAAGTTGAACCTGCGGGGCGATATCAAAAAGAATATTTGGCAACATTAAAACAGCATATTAACGCACCATTCTTAGGCAAAATACCCTATTTAAACGAAGTAAAAGAGCATAATTTTACTTCTTACCTTGATCTTTCCTGTTTAAAACTAAGTTGATAGGTGGTTATTAAGTAAATTATAAAAGTCTATTTTTTATACCAATAAAAAAATAAAAAAAATAAATTTAGTCAATTTTTAGGGATGTTTTAAGGTGGAAAAAAAGACGTAACCTACCGAGAGATAACAACTTTGTGCAGTTATCCACTATTCCTGTGGATAACCTTGTGTATTACCATTATAAAAATACGCTGAATAGAGAGAATACAAGGCATTGCTAAAGATTGGTGTTATTCTCAACTTTTATTTTTAATTCTTATATATCAATTAATTAAATAAAATCAATAGAGGGAGTGGTATTGGTGAGCCTCTTGGAATAATTCGCAAAAAAGGGGGTTGCCTTTTTGAAAAAAATCCAGTTCCAAAACTGGGGATAACTTATGCTAATTTATTCAGATAAATTTTGTGAGATAGAGATTGAAGCTGGATTTTTATCCAGTATCATAAGGAGTGTCAGCGAGGAGAAGAAAATATGAGCAAAGATTTCAAACTGCATTCTGAATTTAAACCGGGGGGGGATCAACCCGCCGCTATTGCCTCACTCTGTGAAGGGTTAGATGATGGTCTTGCTCATCAAACTCTTTTAGGGGTAACGGGCTCAGGTAAAACCTTTACGATTGCCAATGTAATTGCCAATCTAAATCGTCCAACTATGGTGTTGGCGCCGAATAAAACATTGGCAGCTCAGCTTTATAGTGAGATGAAAGAGTTTTTCCCTGAAAATGCAGTGGAATACTTTGTTTCTTATTATGATTATTATCAGCCTGAAGCGTATGTTCCAAGCTCTGATACCTTTATTGAAAAAGATGCCTCTGTTAACGAACATATTGAGCAAATGCGCCTATCTGCGACTAAAGCTTTGCTAGAACGTAAAGATGTTATTGTCGTATCATCAGTTTCTGCTATCTACGGTTTAGGTGATCCTGATAGCTATTTAAAAATGATGCTTCATCTGACTAACGGCATGATAATCGACCAACGTGCCATTTTACGTCGTCTTGCTGATTTACAATATACTCGCAACGATCAAGCCTTTCAGCGCGGGACATTTCGCGTACGTGGTGAGGTGATTGATATCTTTCCGGCTGAATCTGATGATTATGCATTACGTGTTGAGCTATTTGATGAAGAAGTCGAACGCCTTTCACTGTTTGATCCTTTAACGGGACAAATTCACTACAATGTGCCTCGTTTTACTGTTTATCCTAAAACGCACTATGTTACACCTCGTGAACGTATTCTTGAGGCGATGGAGAAAATCAAAGAAGAGCTTGCAGACAGACGCAAAGTGCTTTTAGCTAACGATAAACTGGTTGAAGAGCAACGTGTGACACAGCGTACTCAATTTGATCTCGAAATGATGAATGAGTTGGGGTATTGCTCTGGTATCGAAAACTATTCACGCTATTTATCTGGTAGAGGCCCCGGTGAGCCACCACCAACCCTGTTTGATTACCTCCCCGCTAATGGTTTATTAGTGATTGATGAATCACACGTTACTATTCCTCAAATTGGTGGAATGTATAAAGGTGACCGTTCGCGTAAAGAAACCTTAGTTGAATATGGTTTCCGTTTGCCTTCCGCGCTTGATAACCGTCCATTACGTTTTGAAGAGTTTGAGGCGTTAGCCCCACAAACGATTTATGTTTCAGCGACACCGGGTAAATATGAACTTGAAAAATCGGGTGATGAAATTGTTGAGCAAGTTGTAAGACCAACAGGTTTACTTGACCCGGTTGTTGAGGTGCGACCTGTTGCTACGCAAGTCGATGATTTACTGTCTGAAATTCGTATTCGTGCGGCAAAAAATGAACGTGTACTAGTGACAACACTGACAAAACGAATGGCTGAAGACTTAACCGAATATCTTGAAGAGCATGGTGAACGAGTTCGCTATTTACACTCTGACATTGATACTGTTGAACGTGTCGAAATTATTCGTGATTTGCGCTTAGGTGAGTTTGATGTATTGGTGGGGATCAACTTACTTCGAGAAGGTTTAGATATGCCAGAAGTCTCTTTAGTGGCGATTTTAGATGCTGATAAAGAGGGCTTCTTACGTTCAGAGCGTTCATTGATTCAGACAATTGGTCGTGCTGCACGTAACCTTGAAGGTAAAGCGATTTTATATGGTGATAAAATTACTGATTCAATGGCAAAAGCGATAAGTGAAACTGAGCGCCGTCGTGAGAAACAGCAACAGTTTAATCTTGAGCATGGCATTGTGCCTAAAGGATTAAATAAAAAAGTGGGTGATATTCTTAAGATTGGTCAACCTACGCAAGGGCGCAATAAGAAAGGGCATAAAGCAACAGATATTCATGAAAATTATCCGTTGTTATCAACGGCTGAATTGGAAAAAGAGATCCAACGTTTAGAAGCCGAAATGTATCAATATGCAAAAGATCTTGAATTTGAGAAAGCGGCGAGTACGCGTGATAAATTGCAAGCTTTACGTGCTCAATTTATTGCGAA
The DNA here is from genome assembly GCF_030286765.1 of Proteus faecis. Taxonomy (NCBI): domain Bacteria; kingdom Pseudomonadati; phylum Pseudomonadota; class Gammaproteobacteria; order Enterobacterales; family Morganellaceae; genus Proteus; species Proteus faecis. The sequence goes on along the minus strand of NZ_JASVWV010000001.1, from coordinate 727,058 downwards.
CTCTTAGTTAGCGAAATTAAGGTCACAAACCGATAAAGGGATATCCGTATTTTTTAAGGGATTATCCCTTTTTACCTTCTATCTTCCATTTTTTGCTTTTTTTGATATTCCCTTAATGGCGTGCAACTGTTTAAATATCACCACAAACAAAGCGTCAATTATTTACAAAGATAAAAAGACATTAAGGACAGTGAATGAGTGGTTATGTTTATGCAGGGTTTCCTAGCTCTGCTGGAGTAATTCTTGGTGTTATTCTTCTTATTATACTTTTTAAATGGCTACGCAAATTTGCTGTACAAGATAGTGAGTTGCAAAAATCATCAACAGCAGGGCAGGAGCCCATTTTATCTAAAGTAGAAAATACGGCAGATCAGTTGTTACCCAACGAATGGGGTCTATATGTTGCAGCGCCTTATGCCGTAATGAATGAGTGGGCATATAACGAATATGCTCAAGGCAAAGATGATGGTGGATTATCAGCAGGCTGGGGAATTAACGACCGTTGGGATTTAGTCTATCAACTCTTTTGGTTGCTTACTCAAGGTCACACGAATGATTTTTATCAGTTACGTGACCAAATTTTGAATGGCAAAGAAGACGATGTTCAGTCATTAAAAAATGATATCTTACTTTCTGAGTTAACTGAACATGATAAAAATGAGCGTTTATGGCAAATCGATATGATGAGCACAAATCGTATGAATATCCAAAATGTGAAATACCTTATTTGGGATCTCTGTCGTTTTAACAAGCTCTGTTTAGAAGGTTGCCAGCAAGGTTATATTACTCAACAAGAAGCCCAAACATGGTCATTAATGAGCGCATCAATGCTGCGTCGGATCTATGATGGTTGGGAAGATATGTGGAGAAACTTTATTGCTACTCGTTGGTTTTGGGCAAGTGGCGATCAAGATTGGGTCTCTTCACATCAAGCTTTTACGGATGTGATACAAAATATTCTGAATGCAGAAGATACGCTGGCAACAGAAGAGAATTGGATCATGGAGTTACCTCCGTTAGATTTAATGTCGTTTTCTCGCACTGTGGCAGGCCTTGGTTTGATGAAAAATGATGTACCAATGACACTTGACGAAATTGAAGAAGTGATTAGCCAGCGTATTACATTAAAGCAACTTAATAGCTAATAATTCGTTGAAGACCAATAGTGATATTGTGTTTTTACCAACAAAAAAACCGCATTTGCTGTTTGCCGATGCGGTTTTTTATGAAAGTAGATGGTTAAATACTATTTAACAGCTCGAGGTGATGCATTACGTTGCCCTAATTGCTGCAATGTTAACTCAATAGCTTTGCTTAATAGATGGCGATCGTGACGATAAGGAATATCTTTGGCTTCCAATTGAGCTTGTACAATTAATCGACCTTTCATCGATTCATATTGTGTTTCGGGGCTAATGATCACGGCATCTATCGTTTGTAAACCAATATAATTTTCCATCATAGCGATTTTATCAGATATCGTCATACTGGCAGCTGCAGGGCTTAGCTCTTTGCCTAAATTACCAATATAAATTGTGGTTGCACTGCTACGGCGCAATGCTTGTGCAAGCTCTGGCAGTAATAATAGAGGCATTAAACTGGTAAAAAAGCTACCAGGACCGATCAAGATCAAATCTGCTTGTTCAATCGCTTCAATGGCTTCGCGTGTAGTGGGTACTTTAGGATAGAGATCAAGTTTTTTGGGGATCTTCGGTAAAATATCAACATTGACCTCACCATAAATTTCATTTCCTTGGTCATCTATCGCCATAAGGTCAACAGCTTGTTCAGACATCGGAATAAGGTGAGCATTCACTCTTAATAACCCACGGATAAGGTTAATGGCTTCTAAAGGTCGAACACTTAAGTTATCGAGAGCTTTAAGCATTAAATTACCTAAGTTATGTCCTGCTAATTCACCTGTACCCGAAAAACGGTATTCAAACATCGCAGAAGCCACGGAAGGTTCAGTAATTAACTGATTAATGCAATTGCGCATATCTCCCCACGCAATCCCCCCTTCTTCTTGGCGAATACGGCCAGTAGAACCGCCATTGTCTGTTGTTGTAACAATACCAGTCAGACGAGAGCCTAAGTAGGAGAGTGCTGAAAGCACACGTCCAAGGCCATGACCACCACCCAGGGCAACAACACGATCTAAATCACTTAGCGTGCGATTTCGCATATTTGTTCTACTCATCTTTAAAAATTTGTCGCTAATTTATCACAATTAAATTTTAAGCCTATGATCACGACGTGATTTCATCACATTCCTAATTCAATTTTACTTTTGATAGCCTAATATTTAATCAATAAAGGTGTTTTTACTTATGTTATTAGAGTGATTAAAGTATTGTAAGTCGTTGTATTATAAATTATATAGCGAAAACATTGTTCGCTTTTTGAAAAATTAGCAGGTAGAATCCACAATAAATATATAGGTATTAGAAATCTGTGAAAAACAGATAAAGATTAACTCCTAGCCTTAACGTCTAAGTCATGTGCTTACAAGACAAGATATGATGTTCTGGCCGTGACGAAACAAGTCACCAGGGTGCAAGGTAGAAATGCCAGCATCTCCCGATTTGGAAAGGTGTTACTATGCAACAACTTGTTGATGCGTTTTCCCGCAAATTTTTCTATTTACGTCTTTCAATTACCGACGTTTGTAATTTCCGTTGTACTTATTGCTTGCCTAATGGTTATAAGCCTAATGGCCATAAATCATTTCTTTCGTTAGATGAAATCAGCAGATTGACACAATCTTTTGCCGCGTTAGGGACAGAAAAAATTCGCCTAACAGGCGGTGAGCCGACAATGCGTCGTGATTTTACTGATATTATTGCAACCATTAAAGACAATGCATCCATCAAAAAAATCGCAGTAACAACCAATGGCTATCGCTTATCCAGAGATGTTGCCCAATGGCGTGATGCAGGTTTAAGTGCCATTAATGTGAGTGTTGATAGCCTCGATCCTCGTCAATTCCATGCTATTACTGGGCAAGATAAATTTAGTCAAGTAATGGAAGGTATTGATGCTGCATTTACTGCGGGTTTTGAAAAAGTAAAAGTTAACGTTGTGCTAATGCGCAATGTGAATGATAAAAACCTCCCTGATTTTCTTAATTGGATCAAAGACCGACCGATTCAGTTGCGCTTTATTGAATTAATGGAAACAGGTGACGGTAGTGATATTTTCAACCGCTTTCATTTGTCTGGTGAAGTGATTCGCCAGCGCTTACTCAATGAAGGTTGGTTACAGATCCCTCGCGCTCGTAGTGACGGGCCCGCTCAAGTGTTTACCCATCCTGATTATCAAGGTGAAATTGGTCTTATCATGCCTTATGAAAAAGACTTTTGTTTAACTTGTAACCGTTTACGTGTTTCAGCTATTGGTAATCTTCATCTTTGCCTATTTGGTGAAAATGGAATTCCTTTACGTGACTTACTTGCTGATGATAGTCAACAACAAGCATTACAACAGCGTATTCAGGGTGGTCTTCTTCATAAACGAGAAACCCATTTTCTTCATCAAGGCGATAGCGGTATTACACCGAACTTATCAGTTATTGGTGGATAGTTTTTCGCTCTGTTATTTCGTTAATTTCAGGAGTTGTGCATGTCTCAACTAACCCATATTAATGCCGCCGGTGAAGCTCACATGGTGGATGTTAGCGCTAAAGCTGAAACAGTACGAGAAGCACGTGCTGAAGCCTTTGTTGAAATGTCAGCAGAAACATTAAGTATGATCACTGAAGGTAAACATCATAAAGGTGATGTTTTTGCCACGGCAAGAATTGCTGGTATTCAAGCAGCAAAAAGAACATGGGAGTTGATCCCATTATGTCATCCGCTGTTATTAACTAAAGTCGAAGTGCGTTTAGAAGCACTAACGGAGTCTAACCGTGTACGCATTGAATCTGTTTGCCGTTTAACGGGTAAAACAGGGGTTGAGATGGAAGCATTAACTGCGGCATCAGTCGCAGCGTTAACGATTTATGATATGTGTAAAGCCGTTCAAAAAGATATGGTGATAGGGCCTGTACGTTTATTAGAAAAAACAGGTGGTAAATCAGGTCACTTTAAGGTGGAAGCATGATTAAAGTTCTCTTTTTTGCTCAAGTGCGTGAATTAGTGGGTGTTGATTCTCTCGAATTAGATTGTGAATACCACACAGTAGACGATTTACGTAAAGTATTAATTAACAAAGGTGAACGCTGGTCACTTGCGTTAGAAGATGGCAAGTTACTCTCAGCGGTAAATCAATCTTTTGTTCAAGGCTCTCATGTTATTAAAGATGGTGATGAAATCGCCTTTTTCCCACCTGTTACAGGAGGATAAGATGAGTGCATCAACTCGTATTTCAGTACAAACTGAAAATTTTAGCGTGGGTGATGAATACCAATGGCTTTCAGAGTGCGACAGCGATGGTGCTGTTGTGACCTTTACGGGTAAAGTTCGTAATCATAATCTTGGTGATGAAGTGAGTACGCTCACGCTTGAACACTATCCGGGAATGACAGAAAAAGCACTGACAGATATAGTGAATGAAGCTCGTTCTCGCTGGCCTTTGCAACGTGTCAGTGTTATTCATCGGGTAGGGACTTTGCATATTGGTGAAGAGATAGTGTTTGTGGGCGTTACCAGTTCTCATCGTAATAGTGCTTTTGAGTCTGCTGAATTTATTATGGATTTTTTAAAAACAAGAGCGCCTTTTTGGAAAAAAGAAGGGCTTTCTGAAAATAATGATAGATGGGTAGAAGCACGCCAAAGTGATTATGACTCGGCTGAGCGTTGGGAATAAATCACTACACTGAATTAATCACTACATTACTTTACTTAAATTTATTTTATGGTGACATTTCATACAGTTTATTTCATGGAAATGTAAAATTAGTGTGATAAAATTAAATTCTAATGAGCCTATAATGGGCTCTTTGCTGAAATAAGCGTTATTATTAAATCTAACGTTATTACTATGATTAAAGGGTAATCATCATGGATCGATTTTCACGTTCAAATGATTCAATCGTACAGCGCACAGGTTCTGGCCTACAAACCTTTATGGCTCAGGTTTATGGTTGGATGACGGTAGGGCTGTTATTAACTGCGTTTGTTGCATTATACGTTGCATCAAGCGAAGCACTATTATCAATGATTTTCTCCAGCAAGATCGTCTTTTTTGGTTTAATCATTGCTCAATTAGGGCTAGTTTTCGTGTTATCAGGTATGGTTCATAAAATGAGTGGTGCAATGGCAACCTCATTATTTATGCTCTATTCCGTGTTAACAGGTGTGACTATCTCAAGCGTATTACTGCTTTATACTGCATCTTCAATTGCTAGCACCTTCTTTATTTGTGCGGCAATGTTCGGTGCATTAAGCATTTACGGTTATACCACTAAACGTAGCTTAACGGGTATGGGTAGCTTCCTGTTTATGGGGCTTATCGGTATCATTATTGCTTCTATTGTGAATATCTTTATGCAAAGCTCAATGATGAGCATGGTTATTTCTTACGCTGGTGTGTTAATTTTTGCAGGTTTAACTGCTTACGACACACAAAAATTAAAAGATATGGGTAATGAGATTAACCAAGAAGATAAAGAAAATATGCGCCGTTACTCAATCATGGGTGCATTAACGCTTTATTTAGATTTTATCAATCTGTTCTTAATGTTACTGCGTATTTTAGGCGATCGTCGTTAATTTTAACGATAGCTACGGATAAATGTAGTTAAAAAGTTTAAAAACAGTTTAAAAAATAAATCCCATAACTTTGTCAGTTATGGGATTTTTTTATGCTGATATCAAGCTGATTTGTATCTTGTTCGCCTATTATTTTTTTCTTTAGCATCAGTCTATTAGAGTTAGTGATCAATATACGGATTTTAAGCTATCTTCCGTTGGAAAAGGTAATAGGCAATGCTACCCGTTCCTACTGCAATCACTAATAAAGGCCACAGACTGTGCCATATAACAGTAATATCGGCATTTTTAAGGTAAATCTGTTTTGTGATATCGGTGAAATGACGAATTGGGTTTATCCATGTGGCATGTTGTAGCCAAATCGGCATATTTTCTACGGGGGAAATATAGCCAGATAATAAAACCGCAGGCATCATAAACACAAATACACCAATAAAAGCCTGTTGTTGTGTCGAACTTAAGGCTGATATTAACAAACCAAACCCTACCAGTGATAAGCCATAAATTAACATGGTAAAGTAAAATAGAGCTAGCGAACCTGAAAACGGAATTTGATAACCAAATATCCCAATAATTAATACGATAGTGCCTTGAACGGCAGCGACAACCATTGCGGGAACCGCTTTGCCGATAAATATTTGCCATGTTGATAGAGGAGAAACTAATAGTTGATCTAATGTGCCTTGTTCACGCTCTCTAGCAACAGAAAGTGAGGTGACTATCATAACGCCTATGGTAATAATCAATGCCACCAAAGAAGGTACAATAAACCATTTGTAGTTTAAATTAGGGTTATACCAATTGCGAACAACAAGCTCTGTTTTATTCAGCAAAGAAGGTGTATTACCTGCTAATTCAGTTTGATAGTTTTGTACGATTTGCTGTACATAATTAGCAGCGATTTGCGCACTATTAGAATTTCGACCGTCTAGGATTATTTGCAATTTAGTAGCAGTATGGCTTTCTAAATCAGCACTAAAATTCTGTGGAAAACGAACTAATAAAAGCGCTTTGCGATTATCAATCGTTTCTTTTATTTCATGTTCATTTTTAAGCAAAAGAGTTTGAGAAAATGCACTTGCTTTGGCGATACGTTGGGTTAACTCAATAGATTGTTTACCATTATCTTCATCAAAAATTGCAATAGAGGCATTAGTAACATCTAACGTCGCGGCAAAAGGGAATAAGATCATCTGAAAGATAACTGGCACTATTAAAATAATACGCGTTTGAGGCTCTTGTAATAATGACTGTAGCTCTTTCATTATCAAGGTGAGAAGGCGATAAAACATAAAGTTCTCCCTTTAATCTAATCGACGACGTGTTGCTAACGCCGTTAATCCAATAAAAAATATCGCCGATACAATTAATAGCCACATATCTAGCATCAATATCAACGGAATATCGCCAGCTAAAAATAGCGTTTGTAAACTACTCACAAAATAACGCGCAGGAATAAAATAGGTCACCACTTGAATAAAGATGGGCATACTATCAATTTCAAAAACAAAGCCTGATAACATAATTGCGGGCAAAAATGCAGCGTTTAATGAAATCATTGCGGCATTAAATTGATTGCGCGTTAGCGTGGAAATAAGCAACCCCATACCTAAAGCGGTAGCTAAAAAGAGCGAGGTGATCCCGCCTAAAATCCACAACGATCCTCGATAAGGTACGCCAAGCACAAACACGGTGACTATCATACACAAGATCATGACAAAACTACCTAACACTTGGTAAGGAATAAGTTTTGAAAGTAAGAGTTCTGTGCGCGTAATTTGAGTGGAAAGTAAGGCTTCCATAGTGCCTCTTTCCCATTCGCGAGCAATCACTAACGAGGTAAGGATAGCTCCAACTACGGTAATAATAATAGTCACTGCACCCGGAATAATATAGTGCTGGCTGATTGCAGCAGGATTAAACCAATAGCGAGGTTCTATTTCAATTAATGGTGTAGTATCAATACCTTTACTAATGGCTTGTTGTTGTAACCAAATTTGCCAAACTCCTTTAGTATAAGCCTGAACGAAGTTTGCGGTATTGGGCTCACTGCCATCAGTGATCACTTGAATAGGGGCTGTAGTATCTTGACGGGCAAGCAATTCAGCAAAATTAACAGGAATAACGACAATGCCACGAATTTGTCCCGCTTGCATTTTATCGATTAATAATTGTCGATTATCACTAATAGTTGCATTGATATACGGTGAGTTTGTGAAGGTGTAAACAAGCTCTTGTGCTGGTTGGCTTTGTTGATTAGTTAAAATACCAATGTTTAATTTGCTTGAATCTAAATTAATGCCATATCCAAAAATAAACAGCAAAGTAAGTGGGATAACAATAGCAATTAGGGCACTACTGGGATCACGAGTAATTTGCTTTGTTTCTTTTAAACACAGTGCGTATAAACGTCGCCAAGAAAAGCGAGCATGAGATGATTGAGCTGAATTATGCATGTTTTTCGCTCCCTTTATCATTTTCACTTTCAAGTTTCTTATCATAATCCAGCACTAAACCAATAAAGGCATCTTCCATTGAAGGGGTTGGATTATCATCACTGGCAACCATTTTTTTAAGAGAATCAGGCTCGCCGGCCGCAATGATTTTTCCTCTATAAACCAAGCCAATACGATCACAATACTCGGCTTCATCCATAAAGTGAGTGGTAACCATCACAGTCACCCCTTTATCAACCATACCATTAATATGTAGCCAAAATTCTCTTCGCGTTAATGGATCAACGCCTGATGTAGGTTCATCTAAAAAGAGAATATCGGGCTCGTGCATTAATGAGCACGCAAGGGCAAGGCGTTGCTTATAACCTAGAGGTAAGGTTTCAGTGATTTGGTTTACCATCGGTTGTAAACCAAAAGCTGTTAACATATCGTTGATTTTGTCGCGTTGCTGTTTGCCATGTAAGCCATAAACACCAGAGAAGAATTTCAAGTTTTGTCCCACTTTAAGGTTGCCATAAAGTGAGAATTTTTGTGCCATATAACCTAAATGTTGGCGTGCTTTACCCGAGCTTTCTTTCAAGTCCATCCCTAGCACAAGGGCTTTACCGCTGGTAGGGACTAATAAACCACACATCATTTTAAAAGTTGTCGATTTACCTGCACCGTTAGGGCCCAATAAACCGAAAATTTCACCACGTTTAACTTGGAAGTCGACATGATCGGTTGCTGCGAATTGACCAAACATTTTGGTTAACTGTTGTGCTTCAATCACAGTCTCGTTAGGTGAGGGGGGGATCTGAGGCATAATTTCAGCTAATTCAGATTTATGAGAAGGCCCACCTCCTAATAAATCGATAAAAGCATCTTCAAAGCGAGGTGTAGCAGGAATAAGCTTCGCATCAGGTTTACCCAAAGCACTCAGTAATTCAGTTTGATTACTCTGTTTTTTCAAGATCAAACGAACGGATTGCCCTTGAATAACGCCATCAGTTACTTGAGGTTGAATAATCGCCTGTTGCAATACTTTTCTACGCTGATGACCTTCAATATTAAGTAAAAAAGAGCGACCTGCCATTTTGGCTGTTAAATCTTGAGGGATGCCACTATAAAGTCGCTCTCCTTTATTAAGTAAGAGAATGTTTTTACATTGCTCTGCTTCATCAAGATAAGAGGTGCTCCATAGTATCAACATGCCATCGCTAGCCAAAGCATGTACCATTTGCCAAAGTTCACGGCGTGCAATGGGATCGACCCCGACACCAGGCTCGTCAAGTAGTAAAACTTTAGGGCTACCTAATAAAGTACAGGCAAGGCCAAGTTTTTGTTTCATCCCTCCGGAAAGATTACCTGCAAGGCGAGATGTAAAGCGAGTAAGATCAGTAAAAGTGAGTAGTTGGTGATAAACTTTTTCGCGCTCCTCACCAATGACATTTTTTAAATCAGCATAAAGATTAAGGTTTTCTAATACCGTTAAATCTTCATAGAGCCCAAATTTTTGTGGCATATAGCCAAGAATTGCTCTGACATCGACACTCTGTTTTTGCGGATCCATACCCAAAATTCGAATATCACCCGCATCAGGTTTTAATAAACCCGCAAGCATCCGAATTAAGGTTGTTTTACCTGCACCATCAGGGCCAACTAACCCCGTCACAGAGCCACCTGTGATGGTGGCGGTTAATGACGAAACAGCAGGGTTTTCCATCCCTATAAAGCGTTTCTCAACACCTTTAAGTTCGATAGTGTAATCAGTGTGTTCCATTTTTTCCCCACACTTAATGAGAGGAGGCAAATTTTAAGGTGACTGGCATACCTTGGCGCAATTCGTCATCAGCATCTGTCACAACCACTCTGAGGCGATAAACTAAATCAGTTCTTAATTCAGGTGTTTCGACACTTTTTGGCGTAAATTCGGCTGTAGGGGAAACAAATCCAATCGTGCCATGGTATGGCTTATCTTTACGTCCATCGGTGTAGAGATAAACTTCTCGATTAGGAATAGCTTCGTTTAAATGTGTTTCACTGATATAAGCTCTGACCCAAACAGGGTTAGTTAATGACACCGTAAATACAGGGCTTCCGGCAGATAACATTGTGCCTGGTTCCACAGCTCGAGTTAACACAGTACCTTGTGATGGAGAGATTAATTGTGTGTCTTGGAGGTTTAATTCAGCTTGTGCAACGGCGGCTTTAGCTTGCATAACCTGCCCTTTTGCCGCCTCAATATCTTCTTTTCGATAACCATTTTGATACTGATTTAATTTATCTTGTGCTGCTTTTAAGGCTGCGGCTGCTTGATTGCGATTATTTCTTGCGCTATCTAAATCATTGGCTGAAATGACTTTTCGCTTGGCAAGATCTTGCTGGCGTTTATAAAAGTTATCGGCATATTGCCAAGCGGCTTGCTTTAATGACACATCAGATTGAGCTTGCGCGATTTCTTCAGTACGATACCCCGCTTCCATTAAAGCTAACGAAGCAATGGCACTATCACGCTCACCATAAGCTTTATTGAGTGCATTGCGATAGGGGGCATCATCAAGCTTACCTAATAGTTGTCCTTTTTGGACGGGTGCACCTTCGTCAACGAGTAATGAGTCTAATCTTCCAGCAACACGAAAACTGAGATTGACTGTACGTATATCGACATTGCCATAGAGTACTAATTCAGACTCTTTGTTTTCTTCATAATAATAGATACCTGCAATAATACCGATAATAATCATTAAGATAATAAACAAACTGACTTTTTTAGTTTTCATAATAACTCTATTTATGCGTGATGTGGGTTAGTGTAAATCTCTCTTAATCCGTTGAGTAATAAAGTAATATGAGTTTTTAAGGTGTTCGAGATAATTTGATATTCATTTTTACCTATTCTATCCCATCCTGTTTGTCTAAGAATGGTTTCTCTTACTAAACGAAATGATAGCACTTCTCCTAAAATAGCGTGAGTGTGTAGCATTGTCGTTGGAAGTGAAGGATCTAAACCAATATAGAGAGCTAATAGTTTGTTTACACGCGTTAAAAGAGGCGATAACGCTTGTTGATGGATTAGCGAGTATGCTTCTGTGGGAACAAGCTGTTCTCTTGCCATAATACGACTAAGATGAATATTTTCTTTATCAAGCACAAGACGAGCATATTGTAGAAAACTATCAGTGATAAGCGTTTGCAGTAATGGCAAATGTTCTGCTGGGTTAGGCCGCTCAAGAAATTCGTCAAGAATGACTACTGTCGGTTCAAAATCAAGGCGAATAAGATCAGCAATATGTTGTGCAACGGCGAGATATAACCCTTCTTTAGAACCAAAATAATAAGCGATAGCGGCAATATTTTGTTGAGCAGCTTGTGCAATTTGGCGTGTTGTGGCTGCATCGGGGCCATTTTTACCAAAGATCTCACATGCCGCTTCCAATAATTGTCGTTTTGCTAGTTCACCACGTGTCGTCTTCTGATGGGTTTCTGACATAATAGAAGATACCTTACTTAAGTAAAATGTAACAAAACCAATGATATTAAAAACAGCGATAACAAGGAGTATTATATTAGATGATATTGAACAATAGGGAAAATTTGTAATAAATAATCGAATAAAGGTGATTTGTAATAAAAAACACTATCTATTATTGAAAATTATTTTTGTATTCTGAATATAGCAAAAACTGTTAAAATAGGGGTTATTAGGTTAACCTAGCAAGGTTCATTCTCTTTCATCACTGTCTATATCTAGAAATGATAGTACTTATAGAGTAACAATACCTATAGATTGACAGTATGAAAGCCCGTCATTTTTAATTTCAATCACCGTGTTATACGTTCTGGTTGTAGGAGACTACTGTTTTGACCGATTTTACATCGCTTGGCTTAAGTGAGGCGCTTCTCCGCGCTATTGATGAGCAAGGGTATAAAACCCCAACCCCTATTCAACAACAGGCGATTGAGCCGATTTTGGCAGGTAAAGACGTATTAGCCAGTGCACAAACAGGCACAGGTAAAACAGCAGCTTTTACATTACCAATATTGGAAAAGTTATCTCAATCAGCTACGAAAACAAAAGGTCGCCAACCAGTTAAAGCGCTGATTTTGACACCAACACGCGAGCTTGCCGCTCAAATTGCTGAAAATGTAAAAGCGTATAGCCGTTATATTCCTATTCGTTCATTAGTTGTTTTTGGTGGTGTGAGCATTAATCCACAAATGATGAAGTTACGTGGTGGTGTTGATGTATTGATTGCAACACCAGGACGTTTACTCGATCTTGAACATCAAAATGCGGTTGATCTTTCTCGCGTTGAAGTTTTGGTGCTTGATGAAGCTGATCGTATGTTAGATATGGGCTTTATTCACGATATTCGCCGAGTGATTAGTAAATTACCGAAAAAACGTCAAAACTTACTATTTTCCGCGACGTTTTCTAAAGAGATCACCGGTCTTGCCAATTCGCTCTTAAATGATCCGGTGAGTATTTCTGTTGCACCAAAAAACTCAGCTGCTGAATCTGTCGATCAACATGTACATTTAGTTGATAAAAAGCGTAAAACTGAACTGTTATCACATTTAATTGGTTTAGAAAATTGGTCACAAGTACTGATTTTCACCCGCACTAAACATGGTGCAAATAAACTTGCTGAACATTTAAATGCAGATGGTATTAAATCAGCGGCTATTCACGGTAATAAAAGCCAAGGTGCGAGAACCCGAGCTTTAGCTGACTTTAAAGACGGTAAATTAAGAGCGTTAGTTGCAACAGATATTGCCGCTCGTGGTCTTGATATCGACCAACTACCTTATGTCGTCAATTTTGAATTACCGCAAGTTGCAGAAGATTATGTGCACCGTATTGGTAGAACAGGTCGTGCAGCTGCAACGGGTAAGGCTATTTCGCTAGTTTGTGTTGATGAACATGGTTTATTAGCTGATATTGAACGTTTATTAAAACGTGAAATCCCTCGTTTAGCATTAGAAGGTTACGATCCTGATCCTTCAATTAAAGCTGCGCCTTTGCATAAAAAGCCAAAGAATAAAACACCACGTAGAAGTGGTGGTCGTGCAGATATTCGCGGTAAGGACAATCGCAACAATAACCGTACAGAGGGTGACAACGAAGGTAAAGAGTCCGGGCGTAATAAAAACAGAGAAAACTACCGTAATAAAGATGGCTCTCGTAGCGGAAAATTAGGGCCTCGCCGTTCACGTAAAAGTGATGAAGGTAGTAATAATCAAAGCCCTTGGTCAAAAGCTAGAAAAGAGTTTTGAGGTTAAAAAGTGCGAGTTTTATTAGCGCCAATGGAGGGGGTTTTAGACCCCCTTGTGAGAGAATTACTCACTTCGATTAACGATTATGATCTCTGTATTACAGAGTTTGTACGCGTTGTTGATTCATTACTGCCAACGAAAGCATTTTATCGCTTATGCCCTGAGTTGCAGACAGAAAGTCGCACTAAGAGTGGCACACTGGTGCGAGTACAATTATTAGGACAACATCCACAATGGTTGGCTGAAAATGCCTTTAGAGCGGTATCATTAGGCTCTTGGGGGGTTGATTTAAATTGTGGTTGCCCTTCAAAAACAGTCAATGGTAGTGGTGGTGGTGCTTCTCTTCTAAAACAGCCAGAAACGATTTATCAAGCAACAAAAGCAATGCGTGGCGCAGTGCCTTCAGAGTTACCTGTCTCTGTTAAAGTGAGACTTGGCTGGGATTCTTCTGCGTATAGTCATGAAATTGCCGATGCTGTGGTGCAAGGTGGCGCTACGGAAATCACCATACATGGTAGAACTAAAGAAGATGGTTATAATGCCGAAAAAATTAATTGGCAAGCCATTGGGGATATTCGTCAAAGGCTTTCAATCCCTGTGATTGCTAATGGCGAAATTTGGAACCGTGAAGATGCATTAGCCTGCTTAGCCACAACAGGTTGTGATGCGATTATGATTGGTCGCGGTGCAATGAATACCCCTAACTTAAGTCGTGTTGTAAAAGGCATAGAAGAGAGAATGCCTTGGCAAGAGGTGATAGAATTATTAAAGCGCTATGTTCGTTTAGAAAAGCGTGGCGATACGACGATTTATCATGCATCACGTATTAAGCAGTGGTTCAGCTATTTACGCAAAGAATACTCAGAAGCAGATGAGTTATTTAGGCAAATAAGAACATTAAAAACATCGCCAGAAATCGCGCTTGCAATAGAAGCGTTGTAGTTTAAAAATCATCTTATTCGATAACAATAGCGCTAATAAATTAGCGCTATTTTTTTGTTCGTTAAACAATAATTTCTCTATTTATCTTAAATATGATGTTACTTATCTTCAATAATTGGAAAAAATAATTATTTCGACTTACACTCAATAAGTGACATTTTTAGGTATGTTGTTTATATCATGACTATTTTAGGGGGAACTATGGGAATTCTTGCTTGGATTATCTTTGGTTTGATCGCGGGTATTTTGGCGAAATTCTTAATGCCAGGCTCTTATGATATTGGTCTGATATGGACTTGTATTTTAGGTATTGTGGGTGCGGTTGTTGGTGGTGCAATTAGTAGCTTCTTTGGCAAAGGCAAAGTGGATGGCTTTAACTTCGGTAGTTTTGTTGTCGCTGTCATTGGTGCTATTGTTGTGCTCTATCTTGCGAAAGTATTCGCAAGTTAATGTATTTGCATCAATATTCACATCTAATCGATATTGATAATAAACCCGCTTAATGCGGGTTTACTTTTTCAGGCAAAATAGATCAAGTTAGCATTCACAAGGAAGGGCACTTTCAGCACCCCATTGCGCCCAAGAGCCGTCATAAAGTGCAATAGATTGGCAACCTAATACAGTTAACGCTAAAAATAAAATTGCCGCGGTCATACCTGAACCACAAGTCACAATAATAGGTTGTGATAAATCAATGCCGGATTTTTCAAAGATTTGTTTTAGTTCGGTTTTTTCTTTTAATTTCCCATCAATAACTAATTCATTCCAAGGCACATTTTTACTGCCAGGGATATGCCCACTACGTAAACCTGGGCGAGGTTCAGGTGCTCTACCATAAAAACGATCAGCAGAACGAGCATCAACTATCTGTTTTTGTTTAGTCTCTAAATTATCAAGAAGTTGCTGTTTATTAGCATAACGTTGTGCATGGCGTTCAACAACAAAAGGAGACTGTGCAGGTGCTTTAATTGCTTCACCTTGTTCTGTCGCAAATCCCGCTTCAATCCATGCCTGTAATCCACCAGCAAGAATACGCACATTACGACAACCTAGTGTTGTGAATGTCCACCAGCCTCTTGGTGCCGAGAATAAATTGCCTTGATCATAAAGAATGACAGTCGTGCTATTAGAGATACCTAATTGTGTCAGAGTCTCTGAAAATAGCGCATCAGAAGGTAGCATATGGGGGAGTGACGTGGTTTTATCTGCGACTTCATCAAGATCAAAAAAATGGGCATGTGGAATATGACGTTCAAGGTAAAGTGCTTGATAATCAATATCTTGAGTTGGCATTGGTGCACTTACATCAAGGATCACAAGATCAGCGTTATTTTGATGTTCAAATAGCCATTGGGGAGTAACAAAGTAATCGTATTCCACGGTGCGACCTCATTTATTTTGTAGAAGGTGAGCTGTCTGGGATAGCTGGAAATTGCTGTGTAGGAGATATTTCTGGTTGAGTTTGCTCAGTTTCTATTGGCGTCGTAGAGCGTGTATAGATATTTAAACCCGCCAAGAAAATACCACCAATAGAACCAAAGGCAAGTAGCGCGATAATAACAATAATTATTTTTTTCATAATGTTCATTTGCAGATGAATGTTACGCAAAAGTATATCGAGATATAAAGTTGAAACAAGTACTCAGTTGGTTTAATCGACAAGTAATAGTGGCGAAAACATCTGTTTTTTTAAGTAAAAAAGAGGCAAATAGATAAATAAACAGGCTATTTATTTTTTATAAACAGCCTGAGTAAAGTTAAGGTTGACGTTAATGATTTCAATCAAAGTTGACAGTCAATGATAAGAAAAAAACCCTTAAACTCAGGAGTAACGGAGTTTAAGGGCAAGGGGTAACGCAACTTAATTAGGAATATAAAAACCAGAATGTCATTGCTAAGTTCACAATGGCTGCGACAGCCATAGGAATAGCGGTACGTTTAACTATTTGGAAAGGTGAGACATTCGCAATACCCGCAATAGCGACAATAGCGGCAGTAATTGGTGAAACAGTACGGCCAAAGCTTGTCATTATTTGCATAGGTAAAATTAGGGTGATCACATCTACTTTTAAGAAGGTGGCAATTTTGGGAGTTAAGGCGGCAAATGAGAAGAATGCCGCATTACCTGATCCCATTAAAAAGGCGGCTAATGCGAGAATGGCACTCATTACAATGATCATGGCTGCAATACCAAAACCCGCATCTTGAGCAGAGCTAATTAGCGTATCGACGGCACCACTTTTGAGTAAACCATTCGCAAAGAATTCACCTGATACAATTAACGATACCACTAAGACAAATTGCTTACCCATTCCTTCAAAAAACAGCATAAAGCTATTCATTACCGCTTTTGCATCGCGTAAGCGAACATATTCAAAAAGAAGGGCAATCACAGTACTAATAATCATCGCTGTGGTGACTTCTAATTTAATATAAGGGTGTAGCAAAGGACTGAAGCCGATAATTAGAATTAAAGGGATCACGGGTAGTAAGGCATAAGATAACGGGATTTTATTACCTTCTTCTTTTACGACATCAATTGTTGTTGGGTCAAAAACAAATCCTTCACGTTTATCCCACCAGCGTTGAATAAAAAAGTGAGTGATAGCAACCGCAATAATAATAGGAATAGTGATTGGTAACTGATACTGCACAAAATAGACAGCAGGTTCGATATCCGCTGTTTTTGCCGCCATAATCACATTACCTGAACCAGGACCATGGTCGATAAACTGGCAACATCCAATTACGGCTAAAGCGGAAAGTGGGCTAATACCAGAACGAATTAATATCGGATACATGGTAACCATTAACAGCATACCTAAACCTGCATGGCTAGGAATAAAGATCACCAAGATTTGGGTAACTAGAAATGAAATCACTAATAATAAGTAAGGCGATTTTATCGCTTTTAATGGTCTTTCAAAAATAGCGAATAAAGCACGGCTTGCGCCAACATGTTCCATATAACGAGAGAAACCTGCTATTGCCATTAATGTTAAACCAAGGCCCGCTAAGCGAGAACTCATAATATTCGTAAAGATTTGGAAAATATCAAAATATTTAAATTGAGTGGATTTATTTTCTGGTAATAACGGATTAAGGTCTAGAGATGCTGTTAAGAGCAAGAGTAATAACCCGCCGAGTAATAATACTGGCTGAGGTTTATAACCCCGCGCCAGTAAATAAACCACCAGCGCTGTTACCAGTGCGGCAATAATTAAACCTGTCATAGTGAATTCCCCGGTAATGATGCAATATTTTTTGTTATTGGTTTAATGCTGAAAACGCTTGTGTAATATCTGCAATAAGATCATCCGTTGCTTCAAGGCCAATATGTAAACGGACAAAAGGCCCATGACCTTCACGCCAATCAGAGGCTGTTCTTGCACCGACAACATTGGCAGGTAAAGCAAGGCTCTCAAATCCTCCCCAAGAAGCACCGATACCAAAAAGTTCAAGTGCATCAATAAATTGCTCTGATTGTTTTGTGGTATATTTTTGTTTAAATTCAATAGTTAATAGACCGTTACTGCCTTTGCAGTCTCGTTTCCATAAGTCATGACGAGGGTGATTAGGTAATTCAGGAAACCAAACTTTTTCAACTTCAGGGCGAGTTTCTAACCACTGTGCAATGGCTAGTGCTGATTTACCATGAGCAGCAATGCGTTGACCTAGTGTTCTTATGCCACGAAGAACTAATGCTGCATCATCTGGGCTACTGGCTTGGCCTAATGCTTCAGGCAATGCACCAATTTTTTTCCATGCTTTTTCATTTGCAACCATAATGCCCATCATCACATCAGAGTGACCACATAGATATTTAGTTGCAGCGATAACAGAGACATCAGCGCCTAACTCTAGCGGGTTATACAGCCATGCTGAGCCCCAAGTATTATCAACCCCGACAGGAATATCTCTCTCATGAGCAATACGACAAATTTCAGGTAAGTCGAGCATTTCATAAAGTAATGAGCCCGGTGATTCGACAAAAATAAGTTGCGTATTTTCTTGAATTTTTTGTTCAAAATCAGAACCATCAGTTTTAAAGAAACTATAAGCGATGTTATTAGGTTCAAGAAAAGCCGATGCAATTTTACGAACGGGTTCATAAACAGAATCAGCAAATAAAACATGCCCACCACTACGTGCATATCCCATAATAGTGACGGCGATAGCTGCCAATCCAGTAGGGAACAACTGAGCGCGATAGCCACCTTCTAATTCGGTTACTAAAGCTTCAAGGGCAAATGCAGTTTCGGTACCACGTGCGCCATAACTTAAAACACGCTCTGTTGCTCGGCGATCACGCACTTCGCGCCAGCTTTTAATTGAATCAAAAACAATGGTACTGGCTCTCATGACTGGTGGATTAATAGGGCCTGAAGTTTTGATTGTTTGGCGTCCACTGTGTATCAGTTTTGTTTGTTTATTTTGTTTCATTATTAATATCTCCAAATATAGAAATAGAGTTCCCTGGTAATTAAATAAAAGGATTAATTACTGTTTGTGCTTATTTTGTTTCTATTATTTATAACAAACTTATTTGTTTTTAAAATAGCTATTTTTTAAAAATGATGATCTTCCTCTAATTTTTTAGCATTAATTATTCTAATTAAATCTTAAATAACATTTAAGATTCAAAAGTTATAACTAATAAATAAAGGGATATTTATAACCAATTGAATTAATGTTATTTTTTAATTGATTAGAAATGTTTTAAATTAGATTAAAATTATCAAAGTGTTTTTATTGAGATTCTATTGCATAAATAAAATAACAATCTAACAAGTCGTTTGATTAAAAAAACGATTTTTTTATTATTCTTTTAACAGGGGAAATAATTATGGGAACCAGTGTTTTTGATTCTGTTTTATTAAAGAATTTATGGTCAACAGAAGAAATGAGAACTATTTTTTCTGATAAAACCAGAATGCAAAATTGGCTTGATTACGAAGCTGCATTAGCGATTGAGCAAGCTGAATTAGGTTTGATCCCAAAAGACGCGGCAAAAGTTATTGCAGATACTGCAAAACTTGAAAAACTTGATATGGATTATGTATTAGAACAAGTGCGTCTTACTCGCCATCCATTAGTGCCAACAATTCGTGGTTTAGAACATGCTTGTCCAGAACATTATGGGGAATATGTTCACTTTGGTCCAACAACACAAGATGTTATTGATACTGGACTTGTACTGCAATTAAAAGATGCACATCATACGTTTTTACGTGATATCAAAGTATTAGGTCGTGCACTGCTTTCATTAAGTGAACAACATCGTAACACCCCTATGGTTGGGCGTACATTAGCATTGCAAGCTCTGCCAATTACGTTTGGTCATAAAACTGCAATTTGGTTAACTGAGTTAGCGCGTCATTATCAACGCCTTAAAGAGATCGAGCCTCGTTTATTCGTTGGTAGTGTTGTTGGGGCGGTAGGCACAAAAGCTTCTTTAAGCGATAAGGCAGATGAATTAGAAGCTCGCGTATTAAAACGCTTAGGCTTAGCTGTACCTGAAATTTCATGGCAACCTGCGCGTGATAGATTCAGCGAATATGGCATGCTAATAGGTTTAATTAGTGGAACTCTAGGTAAAATTGCCAATGAAATCTTACTGTTAGCGCATAACGAAATTGATGAGTTATCTGAGCCTTTCGGTAAGGGGCAAGTGGGTTCTTCGACCATGCCACATAAACGTAACCCTGCCATTGTTGAAAATGCGGCTTGTGTGAGTAATACCCTAAAAGCGAATCTTTCTGTTTTAACGGATATGATGAAACACCAACATGAACGTGATGGTGCAATCTGGAAAATGGAATGGAAGATCATGCCAGAGCTGTGTCTGATGCTGTCTGTTATTTTTGATAATATGAAAACAGTAATAGGCGGACTGAATGTGCATGTCGAGAAAATGCGCGAAAATATGGATATTCTTGGGGGCTTTATGTTGGCAGAGCGTGTGATGTTTGCCTTATCTGATAAGGCTGGCAAACAAACTGCGCATGAAATTGTGTATGAAGCATCAATGTCTGGACAAGAAGAAGGTATTACCTTCGTGGAAGCGATTAATCGTGATACCCGTATTCGTGATCACATTACTCAAGAAGAGCTTGATGCACTTTTAGATCCAACAACATATGTTGGTAATGCACCAGCCCAAGTTGATCGTGTTGTTGCACAAACCAAAGCCTCTGGCTGGTTAAATGACTAAGTGACTTAATTGCATCTAACCTTCTTATTATCTAAAAGCCGGTGATATTGCTGGCTTTTTCTTATCGACTTCGAGGTGTTTATGACATTGAGTCAGCAGTTAGCCCAATTTATTACCACAACCCATTTTTCTGATTTACCCGCTCAAGTTGTTAGCCGAGCCAAAATTCATTTATTAGATACATTAGGTGTCGCCCTTGCTGGAAGTATGCAACAAAGTGCTATTCAAAGTCGCCAAGGTGTGGCTTTTTTACCTGATAGTCAAGGCAATATCCCAATCTGGGGGAGTTCGCTAACGACAAGTACCACCGTGGCTGCACTTACAAATGGTATTGCTTCACATGCATTAGATTTTGATGATACACACACAGACTCGATAGCACATGGCAGTGCGGTATTAACGCCGATTGCTTTTGCATTGGGTGAATCTATCGATGCATCATCACAAGATATTTTAACGGCGTGGGTGATTGGCTGGGAAGTCGCAGCAAGAGTGGGCTTAGCAAGCCATAGTGGATTTCATCAACGTGGTTTTCATACCACAGCAATTGCTGGGATTTTTGGCGCAACGGCTTGTGCCGCTTCACTATTAAAATTGAGCTCTGAACAAACTGTGAATGCATTAGGATTAACAGGAAGTCAAGCTGGAGGTGTGGCGGAATATCTTACCAATAGCTCATCTTCTAAATGCTTTCATGCGGGATGGGCTGCACAATCAGGTATTATCGCGGCATCATTAGCAAAAGGTGGAATGACGGGGCCTGAAACAATATTTGAAGGTCGATATAGTCTTTATCAAACCCATGGCATTCGAGAGCAAGCGCAACCAGAACAGGTGGCATTGGGATTAGGTGAAGTATGGGAGTTTTTAAATGTTTCTATTAAGCCTTATCCGGTGTGCCATTTTGCTCATGCAACGGTTGATTGTGGGCGTAATTTACTGAAAAAAGGGATCACGGCTGACGATATTGTGAGTGTGGAGTGCGTTGTCGATCCGGTAGCGGCAGCCCTGATTTGTGAGCCTCCAGAAACAAAATGGGCACCGCAAACAGCTTATGGTGCCAAATTTAGTCTGCCGTGGTTATTTGCTGCCGGCTTTTTAGATAATGCTTTAACGCTATCTTCATTATTCCCTGAAAACCTACAGCGGGAAGATATTCAATCGTTAGCGAAGCGTGTGAGTTATCGTTATCCAGAAAAAGGGGAAATTCCATTTCCTACCTATTTCCCCGGATTAATTTTCGTGACATTAAAAAATGGTGAGAAGATCACGGAGAGATTAGATATTCAGTATGGTAATCCGAAAAATCCAATAACAGATAAAGATGTGATCAGTAAGTTTTACGATAATACATCTATGGTGATAGAAGCTAAACAATCGGCACAATTAGTTGAAAAGATACTTGATTTCGATAATGTCACTATTTCAGAAATAACACAATTATTACGTGTTAAAGAAAAAGCTGAATAAAGATAAAACAATGAGATAATGACAAGAAGGATTGGTTTGAGCCACCAATCCTTTTTTATTGCCTTGCACACATAAACTCAGATGTACAAACTATCTTTTCCCCAATTTTTACTGTACCTGAAAAGCTAACAATAGTGCGACGCTGCCGGCAAAATTGGATCTCAATAAGTAGCTGATCACCCGCTTTAACCGCATCATAAAAGCGTGCGTTTTTTATGCTAGCAAAATAACATCGCTGATCTTCATTCATAGGTGAAAGGTAATAATGTGCAAGAACACCTGAAGCTTGAGCCATGCTTTCAAGTAGTAACAACGGTGGGTAAAACTCGCCAAAAACAACAGTGTCATTGGTGGTGATATTTTTAATAGCTGTTAATTTGCCACTGGCAAGTTCAGCTGGCTTAGAAATAACCTGATCGATTAATAAGAATGGATAACGATGAGGCAATATTTCCATTATTTCACTGACGGAAATGGGCATACATTTTCTCCTCGTTATGATGATAGGATAAACTTTATTTTATAATAATGGTGGCTATTATTTCATTCTTATTCAATATCGTACAGTGTTAGCCTGTCTTTGGGCTGAGAAATTTGAATTAAATAGATAACAAAGACTAGTATAGATAAAATCTAGTCTTTGTTATTGCTGATTTTCTGATGTGTTATCGTAATAGTTTATTTATTTTGACTATTTTTGTTGAAGAGTAATATCAGCATGATTAATCACTTCATTTTGTTCGTTTTTTAATGAATCAAACAGTATTTGGGCAGCTTTCCCTGGGCTATTGGCATTGAGATACAGGTTATAACTAATCGCGGGTAAAGCGGGTAAACCTTCTTTTTCTCCTAAAATACGCAAATCATCACCTGACAGTTCAATTGAACGCGCCATAATACCTAAGCCTGCATGTACAGCGGCTCTAGCACCTGAAAGTGTTGTAGCAACATAAGCGATTCGCCAACGAATACCTTGCTGATCAAGATGATTAATCATCATATCGCGGTATGTGCTTGGTTCATCTAATACAACTAATGGTAGGGGATCATCAAGATCAAATCTGAAGTGTTTTCCGCAGTACCATAAAGAGGGGGAAACGCGTAATACAATTTTGGGATAACCTACATGTTCTTCGGTGGAAATGGCTAAATCAAGTTCGTTATTTTCTAACATAGCCATTAAAAACGGACTACGTTTCACAATAATTTCCATGATTAAGCGAGGATAAGCTCCAGAAAAACGCGCGAGAAGATCAGGTAAAATAGTGTTTGCCGTGTCATCAGGAGATCCTATTTTTAAGATCCCATCAATTTCTTCATGCATCAATGAAAGACACGCTTCATCATTCAGACGCAAAATACGGCGAGCATAATTAAGTAGTTGTGTACCGGCTTCTGTCAGCGTTTTATTTCGACCTTGACGAGCAAATAGCTCTTTGCCTATTAGCGACTCTAGCCGTTGCATTTGCTGGCTTACCGCGGATTGTGTACGACAAACAGATTCCGCTGCTGCTGCAAAGGTATTACCATCGACAACAGCAACAAAGGTTCGAAGTAAATCAAGTTCTAAGTTAAAAATAGGGCGCTTTGCAGAGGTCATTATAGGAGTCTCTTAACTGATGTTGTATTTAGTAAAAATCATAAATCATATTTTTTATAAGACTATTTTAGATGTTACATAATGAATACTCATACTATGAAGAGTTGAATTAATAATCCATAACAAAGCTCAATAATTTCGAGGTGTTATCCATTCTTTGATGAAAAAGGAGACCAATCGAAGGTAACTACTGATTTTTATACAGTGTTATGAGACAATGACGCCTTTCTTAAAATCAGTTGCAGAGTGGTTATGTCCCTTTCCCAATCAGTTAAAAATCAAATAAGTCAGTGGTATAAAGCCCTACCAGAGCATATTGAAGGGTTTATTCCGCGTGCGCCACAGCGTGAAATGATCGCGGAGGTGGCTAAGACTTTTTCTGATGAAATGGGACGTCATTTAGTAATAGAAGCCCCAACAGGTGTGGGTAAAACACTCTCTTATCTTATTCCGGGTATTGCTATTAGTCGTGATGAGAAAAAACCACTGATAATCAGTACGGCAAATGTGGCACTGCAAGATCAAATTTATAGCAAAGATCTGCCATTACTAAAAAAAATTATTCCTGATCTTACGTTTACTGGCGCTTTCGGTCGTGGGCGTTACTTGTGTCCTCGCAATTTAGATGCGATCTGTGCAACAGAAGGCGAGCAAATTGACTTAATGTTTTTACTTGAAGATAAAGTTGATGTTGCAACAAGTGCAGAAAGAGAAATTTGTCGAGAGCTCAAAAATGATTTCACTAGTTTCGGTTGGGATGGCTTGCGTGATCACCATAAACGCGCACTAACAGACAGTTTATGGCGCAAAATCAGTACGGATAAAATGAATTGCTTAGGGCGCAATTGCCAATACTATCATCGCTGTCCTTTCTTTATTGCACGTCGTGAAATTGATGAAGTAGATGTCGTTATTACTAATCACGCTTTAGTGATGGCAGCAATGGAAAGTGAATCCGTATTGCCTGATGCGAAAAATCTGCTTTTGGTGCTTGATGAAGGGCATCATATTCCTGATGTTGCGCGAGATGCACTTGAAGTCGAAGGGGAAATAACCTTAGTTTCTCTTAATAATCAGCTTGATAATATCACTCGCCATGTTAGCCAGTATTTAGCGCAATTTATTCCTGTAAGACCACCTAAATTAGCTGATCCTATTCGTTTTGATGCTCATATTGCTAAGTTACGTGAAGCTTATCAAGAGATTGATACATTTACCCGTGCACTATTACCAGAACGCAGTGAACAAGATGAATATCTCTTTCCGTTAGGTGAATTACCGGAACAACTTCTGTTAAGTTGTCAGACATTATTTAAGTTAACAGATGGTTTAAAAATGCTGGGCGAAGCTATTTTAAACGATTTAACAGAACGAACAGCGAAAGAAGATGTTGTACGTTTACATCGTGCTATTTTAACGACCAGTAGGATGGTGGGTTATTTAGAAAATATGGCGAAATTGTGGCGTTTAGCCACATTAGAGCAAACTTCAAAAGCACCAGTATCCAAATGGTTAACTCGCCGTTACGATAAAAAGCAGTCTCATCTCTATTTTCATTGCGCGGGTATTCGTGTCAGTGAACAACTGACGCAATTATTATGGAAAAATATCCCGCATGTGGTGATTACATCTGCAACATTACGTTCATTAAATAGCTATTCTCGTATTCAAGAATTAACAGGATTAAGTGAACATTTTGATGATCGCTTTATTACGTTGTCTTCCCCTTTTGAGCATCAAAAGCAAGGTAAACTGGTGATCCCAAAAATGCACTATGAGCCAACTATGCTCCATGAACGTGAGCATTTAAAAGAGATGGCTCGTTATTTTCGCCAAGAAATGGAAGAGAATAATCATCGCGGGCAATTGGTTTTATTTAGTAGTCAACGTGCAATGGATGGCTTTTTAGAAGAAGTGAAAGATTTGCGTTTATGCTTATTAGTACAAGGTGATCAGCCACGCTATCGATTAGTTGAAACGCATTGTAAGCGCATTGATGCGGGAGATAATAGTGTATTGATAGGTTTGCAATCTTTTGCCGAAGGGCTCGATTTAAAAGGTGATTATTTAACGCAGGTGCATATTCATAAAATTGCTTTTCCACCCGTGACGGATCCGGTGATTGTGACAGAAGGTGAGTGGCTTAAATCTCTAAAACGTTATCCTTTTGAAGTACAGAGCTTGCCAAGCGCATCGTTTAATTTAATTCAGCAAGTTGGGCGCCTTATTCGTAGTCATCATTGCCACGGTGAAATCGTTATTTATGACCGACGTCTGTTAACTAAAAACTATGGTTCACGTTTATTAACGGCTTTGCCTGTTTTTCCTATCTATCAGCCGGATATGCCTAAATAGGCTCTACATTGATTATTGATAAAACAAACCTCTTTTTATAAGTGTTTTATGCTTTATAATTCATTTTTATATGATTAATTCTGGAATATTTTTATATAGATAATTTTTTTATTGTTTATTTTATTTTTATTAAAAATAAAATATATAAAATGTTTAAAATGACTCACCTTATCTTATTGCTATTTTAAAAATTAATTTTTTATATTTAAAATGTAATAATTTATTTACAATATAGAATGAAATTATAACAATATTGAATGAAATTATAATTTTGTTATTTTTTTTGAATTAAGAAAAAGTATATACTTTATTTAGATTTTTTATCATTCATTTTTATTTTTAGTTTAATAAAATAAATAAGAAGTTATATTTTTTATTTTATTTATCAATTAAGATAAACGCTCAATAAATTAATAAAAAATAACAACACTAATAACATATTGATTATTAAGTTTATTTTATTGTTTTTTTTAATGTTTTTTTTGTATGTTGGTTGTGTGTATTAATTGTTTTTTATTTGTATTTTGACATTTATCAATAAAGTCAACTATATTTTATCAATGATGCGCTATAATGTTTTCTTTAAATTTTTCTTCAGTACAATATATACATTAATAACACCCTATCACTTATTTGAATTTAAAAATCTCTCCTGATTTTCTTAAATGAAACGATGATTGCTGATAGGGTGTTTTATCCAATAAAATAATTTCTTTAAGGTTAATGCTTATTTTAAGTATTGATCTTTTTATTAATATAATTATGTAAATATATTTAACAAAAATAAGCTTTAATTATTTATATATTATTACTTTTAAACGGTAATTTTATTTATATATTAAAGCAGGAGCATTGTAACAAATGAAATCTATTCTCCCTACAAAAGAAGAAAGTGACGAGAAATTATTATCTCGGCGTTCTTTTTTTTCATTTGCTGGAAAGATGAGTCTTGTAGCTGGGGTAACTGCTGTTACTACCGGATGTGATGGTAATGTTTCGGGAGGTACTGGCTGGGTTCCTGAGCAATATAATGCGAAAGGCACTTTCCCTGTACAAGTCCGAGGCCGAATTCCTATTGATCCTAATAATGTAGCAATTTGTCGTGATGATAAAAAATGCATTTTATGTGGTCAATGTGTTGAGGTGTGTGAAAAAGTACAAACGGTGATGGGAAATTATAATTTACCGTTAATTGATAGCGTGCCTTGTATTGATTGTGGGCAATGTACACTTTGGTGTCCAACAGGTGCGATAACAGAAGTTGATGATACGGATAAGGTGATTAGGGCTTTATTAGATCCAACATTGCATGTTGTTGTTCAAACTGCGCCTGCAACACGAGTGGCATTAGGGGAAGAGTTTGGTATGCAACCGGGTAAGGATATTGAGTTACTGCAAGTTGCTGCACTGAGAAAACTGGGTTTTGATAAAGTTTTTGATACAAACTTTTCGGCTGATCTGACCATTATGGAAGAAGCCTCAGAATTACTGCAACGAATTCAAAATAATGGTGTATTACCACAATTTACATCGTGCTCGCCGGGTTGGGTTAAATTCTGTGAGATGTTTTATCCTGAATTGATCCCTAATTTATCTTCAGCAAAATCACCCATGACAATGTTGGGCACGATGATAAAAACCTATTATGCCAAAGAGCAAAATATCGATCCTACCAAAATTGTCTCTGTTGCCATTATGCCATGTACCGCTAAAAAATCAGAAGCAGCACGTCCTGAAATGAATGGCGCTAGCGTGTTATGGGAAAAACCCAATCTTCGTGATGTTGATATCGTGCTAACAACAAGAGAACTCGCCAGATTAATTAAAAGCCACAATATCAATTTAACGTCTCTTCAACCCGCAAATTATGATCGCTTAATGTCGGAATACAGTGGTGCCGGTGCCATTTTTGGCGTAACAGGGGGTGTAATGGAAGCGGCTGTCAGAACCAGTTACTACTTTATTACGGGTGAAAGACCACCTGAGCCGTTATTTAATTTACAACCTGTACGTGGATTAGAAGGCATCAAAGAGGCAGCTGTAGATATTCCAGGAGTGGGGGAGATCCGCGTTGCGGTTTGTTCTGGTATGGGAAATGCACGCCCGGTTTTAGAAGCAATTCAAAAAGGGGAAAAAGAGTGGCACTTTGTTGAATTTATGGGATGTCCTGGAGGTTGTATTGCGGGTGGTGGACAACCTCGTTCGGCATTACCGCCTTCAGATGAAATACGAGCTTTACGCATGAAAGCGCTTTATAGCAAAGATGAACGCGCCACCATTCGCTTAAGTTATGAAAACAGTGAAATTCAAAGTATTTACGAACAATTTTTAGGCGAACCTTGTAGTGAGCGTGCTCATCAGTTGCTTCATACGCATTACCAAGATCGCAGTATTCATTTTAACAAAAAGAAAGCTTAAAGATTGAGGAAACACATTATGTCTAAAGGTGTATTAGTCGATCTTACAAAGTGTATCGGCTGCGGTAGTTGTACAGTTGCATGCAAAATGTACAACGAAAATAAATGGATAGAAGACAGACAACCCACAAGTGGTGAGAATGCTAAACTTGCGGATGAAAACTGGACGGTTATCAAAACGGTCACGGTTGAAAAAGAAGATAAAGCGGTTTGGCGTTATGTTAAAGAGCAATGTTTTCACTGCATTGATCCCGCGTGTGCTTCAGCGTGTTTTGCAAAAGCCTTTCAAAAAACACCAGCAGGGCCAGTAGTTTACTATCCTGATCTCTGTGTGGGTTGCCGATATTGTATGGTGGCTTGTCCTTTTGATATCCCTAAATATGAGTGGGAAAAGTCACTTCCTTATGTCACTAAATGCATGATGTGCTCATCGCGTGTAGAAGAAGGGCAATCACCCGCATGTGTCGCGGTCTGTCCTACTCAAGCGTTGATATTTGGTGAGCGCCAAACTTTATTAGAAAAAGCCAGAGAAACCATCACGAATAATCCAAATTATGTTCAGCATATTTATGGAGAGAAAGAAGTGGGAGGGACTGAATGGCTCTATATTTCGGATGTGTCGTTTGAAAAACTAGGTTTTAAAACAGGGTTAACTGAAAAACCACTCTCTTCTTATACCTCTGATTTTATGAAATATACGCCGATAGCAGGCGCTACATGGGCTGTGATTTTAGGGGGTATTGCCATGTTTAATCACAGAAAAGATAAAGTGAGCCACGATGAAAAATCCTATCAGAATCTAGAACATAACCAGAATAACACTGATGAAGAAACAAGGAGATCAGAATGAGTGTTATCGATAATTCGACCTACTTTGGTAAGTGGCGTTTTCCTATGACACCAGTACGCTGGGTACTCGTTGCTATCAGTTTGATTGCCGTAGGGCTTATCTTATTTCGTTTAGTCACTGGATTGGGACTAGTGACCAATCTTAATGATGAATGGCCTTGGGGGCTTTGGATCTCTTTTGACGTGATGTGTGGTGTGGCATTAGCAGGAGGCGGATATGGTACGGCGTTAATTGTTTATGTGTTTAAACAAGAACAATTTTCAAGTATTGCCCGAAGTGCAGCATTAACGTCATTAATTGGTTATTTATTGGTGATGGTTGGGCTTTTTCTTGATATTGGGCAATGGTGGAATTTCTGGCGCCCATTAGTTTCTCAAGGTCATAGTTCAGTATTATTTGAAGTCTTTATTTGCGTTTCTGTTTATACCAGCGTGCAATTAATAGAATTTGGTGAAGTGGCTACTGAGCGAATTGGACGAAAATATCATCCGTTTTTCCGTAAAATATTACCAGTATTGTTAGTTATTGGTATTGCAATTCCATCAATGCATCAATCATCACTTGGGGCACTTTATTTATTAATGGTCGATAAATTACATCCATTATGGTGGTCGCCAATTATTTTCTTCCAATTTTTGATTTCGTCATTCTTTGTGGGTCCCGCCATGATTGCTGTTGAAACTGCATTAGCAGGCCGAGCATTTAATCATAAAGTGCCAATACCGGTATTAAGTGGATTAGTTCGAGTTTCAGGTTATGCAATGCTGGTTTATTTAGTATTGAAATTCGGCAGTATTATTATGGAAGATAAAGTACATTACCTTTTTGAAGGTAGCTTTGAATCCTTATTTTTTTGGATTGAGGTCGGTTTTGGCGTTATTGTTCCATTAATTATCTGCTTCTCTCCATTAATAAAACGTCGTCGCTGGCTGGTGACCTTTGGTGTACTAGTGGCTTTAGGGGTTATTTTAAACCGTTATAACGTAGTAGTGACTGGTATGGTAACATCAACGGGTGTCTCTTATTGGCCATCGCTACCAGAATTAACTATCACTCTTGGTCTGGTTTCAATGGGAGCGCTTGCTTATTTATTTATCTGCGAAAACTTCCGTATTATTGAACATGAAGACGCCAAACATTAATTAACTTAATGCCCAATTTTATTGGGCATTTTTTATAAATAAAACTAAAAAATATTTTTATTTTTTCTTTAACGATAAATAGAACGATAAATATGCTTATTTTAAAAAAATCTTTATGGTTTATTTCATTCTCTTTGCTTTCGATTACACCACTATTTAACTATTCCCAAGCGAGTGAAAATAAACTGGAACATATTATTGTCACTGGACAAAAAGAAGAACATACATCAAATCGCATTTATAACATTGAGTCTGAAAAAATAAGTAATATAGCTGGAGGAACCAATTTAATTACAGTTAATCATGAGAGCCGCTTATTAACGTTGAATGATGCCTTAAAGAATCAACCAGGTATTGTGATACAAAGTTTATTTGGTGGATTAGATCAACCTCGTTTAAGTATTCGCGGTTCAGGTGTTCAAAGTGCGCCACTTTCTAGAGGGGTGTTATTACTCCAAGACGGATTACCTCTCAATGAAGCCGATGGGAGCTTTCACTCAAGTATGATTGATGTACGAGATGTACAATTTATTAGCATTCGCCGTGGTGCAAATAGTACACAATTACAAAGCAATAACTTAGGAGGAGAGCTTGATTTTATCACTTATACAGGACGAGATAATCAAAATCAATTGCGTTATGAACAAGGTTCTTTTGGACGTCAAGGTCTACAAATGGCGTTAGGTGGTTATAGTGATGATCATCCTATTGATGCCAGAATAAGCCTAAGTTATGACCATTATGATGGGTATCGGGAGCATTCTGCTTCTCAACGTAAAACAATACGTTCAACATTAGGGTATACCTCAGGCAACTTTGAAAACAGAACATGGATTAATTGGACTGATCTGCGTTTCGATGTTCCCGGCCCTGCAACATCACAAATGCTTGCAAATGATCCCAAAAGTGTATTACCTGCTATCCAGAAGAAAGATCCCCATCGTAATGTGGAGCAAATACGCATTATGAATAAGTCAACGTGGGATCTCGGTGCTCATGATATTCAACTAGGATGGTGGTATTCACAAACACATGATAATTTCAAAACACCCAGTCATTATCAATTTGTGAATTACTATACGAAAGGCGCTCAATTTAATTATAAATTAGAAACCCAGCATATTAGTTATCGTGCAGCGTTAGCTTGGGATCATTCGATAATGAAAGATGATATCGAGAAAAATCCCAAAGGTTGGTTAGGTCGATATGATGGACGAGCTGAGAATATTTATGCATCTTTAGGCGCAGGAATACATATTAGTAACAGTGTGTTATTTAATTTAGATATAAAAGGAACATATGCGAAAAGAGATGTATTTTCGGGTCATAATTCCCTTGCACAATCCTTTAATTTCTTAACACCTAAAGTTGGGCTGATTTGGTATCCTAATTACAAAACACGTTTATTTGCTAATGTCAGTATGAGCCAAGAGCCAGCTTCTTTTAATGATATTATTAACCCTAAAGCACCGTTAAATAAGGTCAATCTGTTAAAGTTTTCGCCTCAAAAAGCAACTAGTTTTGAAATTGGTAGTGATATTGAATTAACTGATAATATTAGTTTGAGTACTGCGCTTTATCGCAGTTTTATTAAAGATGAATATATTACATCCCACGATCAAAACGGGAATATTGTCGATATTTATAATTATCCTGCTAAAACTCGTCATCAAGGTGTCGAATTTACTATAAATGCCATTCAACCTCTTCGTGTAGGGGATTTTCTCTACCGCGCAACATGGACGTATAATGATTTTCGTTTTATGGGCGGAGAATATAACCGAAAATATATTGCAGGTGTTCCTAGAAATCTTATTTCGGGTGAAATTAACTACCAATTAAATGGATTGAGATTCGGTCCTACAGTGTATTGGTCACCAACAAATGTTGCTGTTGATCATGGCAACCATCTTAATCTTGAAAAGAGTAAACCCTATGCATTATTAGGATTTAATGCACACTATCAATATGACAATATATGGTTGACTTATCTTAATTTAGATAACATAACCAATAAACGTTATGCGGCAAGTACGTTAGCTAATCCAAGTGTGAATAAAAATAATGCTTTATTTTTTCCAGGAAATGGTTTTAGCGTTAATGTTGGCGTTGTCTATAAATTTTAACTAAATCGAAAATAGAGAAAGGCGGTCTTAAATGACCGCTTTTCTCATTATTAACAATGTATTGTTATATGTTAATTAGTTCTCAATATTGGCTTCAATGAACCATAAGAATTTATCAAGATCACGCGATGCGGCTGTAAACATATCGGCGGTATCTTCGTCTTCAACTTCGTCAATAGCTTTGCGAATATCATTAGCAACAACTGCATAACGATCAGCCAGCGCTTTTAGGTGATCTTGTACATCATGGATATCCAGAGGATACGCTTTTAAGGGGGTTTTCTTACTCACCACTTGTGCCGTACCCAATACAGTGCCACCTAATTGGACAACACGCTCTGCAAACTCATCAGTGTGCTGATTAATGGTATCGCGGAAACCGTCAACCATCTCATGAACAGAAATAAAGTTTCTGCCACGCATATTCCAGTGCGCTTGTTTTGTGATGAGAGATAGGTCGATAAACTGCGTCACCATCTGTTGCAATAGTTCGATAGCATGAAGTTTTACACTGTCATCGAGGTTATTACGGGTATAAAGCAGGCTTGAAGGTGTGGATTTGACTAATTTAGCAGTACTCATAATCGTTCTCCCTAAATAATTAATAACTCAATATCTTAATTTCTGTTAATTATGATAGTGAATTATTAATGGTTAGTCTTATCGATTGATACTATTAAATTGATAGGTCATCTATTTAAAAAAAACTAATCTATCGAAATAACCTATTTAGGTTAGGACAATGTGCGTAAAATAGCAATGATAGATCAGTAAAGTTATTATTTAATAAGTAAAAAGGATCATAAGATCCTTTTTAAATTAATATTTATTTGTTATTGAGCAAAATGAGTTAAATATCTATTTTACTTCCTCAATTTTGGTTTTGCTTTTCATGGTTACTGTTGAACCTATAGAGGCTAACACAATAAAGGCAAGAGCAATCCATTGAATTAATGTCAAATGTTCGTGTAAGAAAATAATACCAATAAAGGCACCCATACATGGTTCTAAGCTCATTAAAGTACCGAATGTTTTAGCTGGTAAACGTGTAAGAGCAATCATTTCTAACGTATAGGGGAAAGCGGTTGATAAAATCGCAATAGCTAATGCAACAGGTAAAATTGACCAGCTAAACATAATATCAGGACTACTTTGCAACATACCAATAGGTACAAAAATAAAGGCAGCAACTAATGAGCCAATTGAAACTGTTGCCGCGCCATAGCCTTTACCTGCACGTTGCCCGAATACAATATATAATGCCCAACCTACACCAGCACCCAGTGCATAAAGAATACCTAGAGGATCTAATCCATGAATATTATCGCCAATAGGGAGTAATAACCCTAATCCAGCAATGACTAAAATTATCCATAAAAAGTCGATAGCTCTGCGCGATGAAAACATGGCAACAGCTAAAGGTCCTGTAAATTCAAGGGCAACAGCAATACCTAAAGGAATGGTTTCAAGCGAGAGGTAGAAAAGGTAATTCATTGCCCCTAAAGATAAACCATATAGAAACAGTGGCATAATTGATTCTCGATTAAACTTGAGTCGCCACGGTTTAAAAATAAAAAAGAGGATCAACGTGCCCAATAATAGACGTAATGCCGTTACAGCTGGGGCACCAATAACAGGAAATAGGCTTTTAGCAAGGGATGCGCCACTTTGAATTGAAAGCATAGAGAGAAGCAAAAGAAGCACAGGGTAAAATACCTGTAATTTAGCTGAGTGCCTGGCTGACAACATCCTATAAAACCTCGTCAATAATCAATCGTATGTGTTCTCTGTTAACAGCTAACAAAGGATCGCATAATATAAAGTAAAATTACCCACTTTAATATAGCTACTCATTAATAAATATTTTTTATTTTAATTTTGTTTAGTGAACTTGGCTAAAATATAAATTAATTTATATTTAACAAAATTAAAAATAACTTCTCATAAATATAAGTGTTAATAATGATTAAATATATATATGCGATAAAAAGCGTAAAAACACTTTTTTTAACCTTTTTTATTAAAAGTACCTTCAGTATAATTCCAAGCTCGTTTTAACTAGCTAAAAGAGAATAAAAAATGAGTAAAATAAAATCTATCGCAGTGTATTGTGGTTCTAGTTTAGGGGCTTCACCTATTTATAAAGAACAAGCAATTATTTTTGCTAAAGAGCTGGTTAAACGTAATATTACCTTAATTTATGGTGGTGCCAGCGTCGGTATTATGGGCACTCTCGCTGATACTGTATTAGCCGAAGGCGGAAAGGTGATTGGTGTTATTCCTGTATTATTAGAAGGCCGTGAAATTTCACATAAAAATCTGACCGAGCTACATGTCGTTGAAACAATGCATCAACGTAAAAGCAAAATGATTGAATTAGCTGAAGGTTTTGTCGCTTTGCCTGGAGGTTTTGGTACATTAGAAGAGTTTAGTGAAGTCTTTACTTGGAGCCAAATTGGTTTACATCAAAAACCGTTAGGCTTGCTTAATATCAATCAGTTCTATTCTCCATTATTAATGATGATTGATAAAATGGCTGATGAACAATTCTTACATGAAAAATATCGAACTATGGCGATTGTGGAACAATGTCCTATTCAACTTTTAGATAAATTTGAAACATATATTGCGCCACCAGTAAAAACCTATAACAAATAAAGGTAAAAAATGATAATAATAAGAAAAGCAATTTTGTCTGATATAGAAGAAATTAGCACGCTTTACACTTATTTATTTAATGAAATGGCGAAGTTACAACCTGATCGATTAAAACCGGGTGAGCAAGATGAAGCTTTTATTATTAATGGAATAAAAAATAATAAGTTTCATCTTTTAGTAGCAGATTTAGACGGTAAAGTGGTTGGATTTAGCATGGCGCAAATTCAAGAAACACCGATGTTTAACTGCTTAGTTCAACGTAAATATGCTTATATTTACGATATTATTGTTGACCCTTCCATTCGTAGCCAAGGCGTAGGTAGCTTGCTATTAACAGCAATGAAAGAGTGGGCTAAATCAGAAAAAATGACTCATCTTGAGTTATCTGTATTAGCTGAAAATGGTGCGGCTAAACGTTTTTACCAGCGTGAAGGGTTAAAAGAAGTGAGCTCCGTGATGGGGATTGCTTTATAGCAGATCCAATTTACGTTAATTCTCATAGGATTAAGTGCGTAGATAAAAATAAACCCGCTTCAACGGCGGGTTTATTAATTATATTATTCAGCTAAATTGTGGGTTTCCCCGCAATGATCGTACACAATACCCTGACATTTTCAACATCTTCTGCCGATATTTCAAACAAGTTTCTATCTAATACAATTAAATCGGCAAATTTTCCGACTTCTAGTGATCCAATTTGCTTATCCATATCTAATGCTTGAGCGGCATTAATAGTCGCTGCACGTAAAACTTCAATTGTCGTAAGGTTACGATCGTTATCAAGACGTGGGCTTGTTGCATCTTTTTGGCGAGTCATCGCGACTTTAAAATCGTACCATTCATTAAGTGGATCAATCGGCCAATCGCTACCAAAAGCAACAGTAACACCTGCATCAATAAATTTGCCAGCAGTCTCTAAATAGTCACAGCGAGATTTACCTAGCATTTCAATATCTTTTTCGATATTGCTCTGTTCTACTGCTGCCCATTGGAAGGAGAGAAAAGGGTAGGCTTTTAGTTGTGTAAAGCGGGCGTAATCTTTTTCACACATCAATTCATTATGTGCAAGTCCCGGTCTTATGTCTTTTTCAGGTAACGCTTTACGCATTACACTAATTGCATCAAGTGCTGTACTAATGGCACCTTCAGCAACAGTATGAATATGAGGATGATAACCCGCACGGGCAATCTCAGTGATTAGTGGTGTTAAAATTTCAGGTGAGAAATAGAGATCGCCAATATGTTCAGAGTTTTGCCAGTGTGGCGTGTCATCAGTACCAACATTAATACGATAAGGTGAGTGTAAGCGCGCTGTCATAATCGGTGCTTGTAATACACCATCAAGGAAAAGTTTGATATGGCGGATCGCAACACTGGGTTGAGCGCCATTGCTGATTTGATGCCATTGTGAAAAGCGAGTAGTAGCATGGTGTACAGCGTTTGGAATATCGTCAATACACGCTACATCATCTGGCGTGATTTCAACGGCATTCTCTATACGAAGAGTCAATTCGCCTGTTTTTCTTAATGTATTAAAGGCACGTAATTGAGGCTCACCCACACGAGCATCCATAATGGTGGTCACGCCTTGTTGATTTAATAATTTTTGAACATGGCGAGCTATCTGTAAATTTTGAGCGTCAGTCAATGGAGGTAAACTATCAATGGCTTGCATTGCTGGTGCATCTTCAAGAATACCAATAGGTGTTCTATCACCATCACGTTCAATGTTTCCATCAGGGGGATCGGGCGTTTCTGCGGTGATATTTAATAGCGCTAGAGCGCGAGAATTAGCAAGAACGCTATGGCAATCACTAGAAAAGAGCAAAATAGGGCGGGTCGTATTTAAGGTATCAAGGTGGTAACGTGTCATTTGCACGCCTTCTGGTTGCATACCCTCTCGATACCATGCGGAGACTTTTAACCATTCGGTATCACTATCGATAAAGTTTTCATCAAGGTAGTTCTGAATACGCAATAAAATGTCATCGATAGAGAGTGATTGATAATCAAGATGGCAACCTGCTAACGTTGCACCTCCCCAGAAAGGGTGCATATGTGCATCAATAATGCCCGGCATGACCATTCTTCCCTGCAAATCAATCTGCTCTGTATTTTCATTGCAGTAAGAAAGTAACGCCTCTTTTTTACCTGAAGCAATAATGATACCTTGCTCGATCGCGATGGCATCAACAATATTGTTATTATGATCAGCGGTATAAATAAGTCCGTTGTAATAGAGAGTGTCTGCAATTTGAAATGTCATTCTTCTACCTTGTATTGCTTTTTTAGCACATAGAATGCGTGCTTAAATGATGGTTTTGCTTATAGGGCATCCTGTTGCGTTTTGACGCGGGCGGTCATAGTAGAATTAAATCAGAGTGAATACTACAAGCTTGTTACATCGACTTAACGAAAAATACGACTTAGAAGGTGGATTAAAATGTGTAAAAAACAGTTTAATACCTCTATTTTTGAGAGAAAGTAAGGTAAGTTTAAATCGGTTAGACTTACCTTATCTTGGATAAAAAGTGGTTAGTTGTCTGGTAAATTGGCAGAACACACTTCGCAATGTGGATTTTTAGGTAATTTGAATTCGCGAAATTGCATTCTCATTGCATCAAACATCAATACTTTACCATGTAAATTTTCACCGTAGCCAGTCAGTAATTTAATGGCTTCAACGGCTTGTAATGTGCCAATAGTACCTACTACGGGTGCCATTACGCCAGCTTCAACACAACTTAATGCATTATCACCAAAAAGATGACTTAAACAGCGATAGCAAGGCTCGTCTTCTTGATAGGTGAACACACTAATTTGTCCTTCCATCCGAATAGCAGCACCAGAAACGAGCGGTTTTTTCTGCTGAAAGCAGAGGCGATTAAGTTGTTCACGCACTGTCACATTATCAGTACAATCCATAACCATATTATGGTGGCTAATAAGCTCTGATAAAGCTTCATCTTCAAGTAATGCATCAACGGTTTCTATCGTGACATGAGGATTAATTGCTTCTAATGTTGCTTTTGCAGAGAGTACTTTAGGTTGACCAATCGTGGCGTCGCGATGAAGAATTTGGCGTTGCAGATTAGAAAGGGAAACGGTATCAAAATCTAATAATGTGAGTTTCCCTATACCTGCGGCTGTAAGATATTGCGAGGCACTACATCCTAAACCACCTGCGCCAACAATCAATACAGAAGCGCTTTTCAGCGCTTCTTGACCATCAAAATCAAAGCCTCTTAATACGATCTGGCGATTGTAGCGTAGTGTTTCTTCATCCGTTAATTCAATACTCATAAAGGCTATTCACTTTTTAATAGAGAATTAAATAGTTCGATAGTCACAGTTTCGCCCGCAGCGACTTTACCGCGTTCACGCTCTAAAACAATAAAGCAGTTAGCGACACTAAATGAGCTATAAACATGAGAGCCTTGATGTCCTGAAGTATCGACTTGCCATTTGCCATCTGCATTGATACTGGCGATACCTCGTTGAAAATCTAAGCGACCTACTGATTTTTTCAATGATGATTGAGCAATAGCTTGGAAACGTTGTGGTGCTTTCCAATGGCTAAATCCTGACAAACGAGCGATTAAAGGTTGGACTAATTGGTAGAATGTCACCGTTGCCGAGACTGGATTACCTGGTAAACCGCAGAACCATGCGTTGTGTAACCGACCAAAAGCAAAAGGTTTTCCTGGTTTGATCGCTAATTTCCAAAAACCAATTTCACCAATTTCATCAAGAATTTGTTTGGTGTAATCGGCCTCGCCCACAGAAACACCCCCACTGCTGATCACTAAATCTGCTTCTTGATCAGCCTTTTTAAAGGTTTCACGCAGTTTTTCTGGTGAATCAGGAATAACGCCTAAATCTAACACTTCACATCCTAGTTTTTCTAGCATTAAACGTACTGCAAAGCGATTAGTATCATAAATTTGTCCCGCTTTTAATGGCTGACCGATAGTTTGTAATTCATCACCAGTTGAGAAAACAGCTACTTTTAAACGACGATAAACGTGTACTGTTGCTACACCTAAAGAGGCAATTAAAGGTAATTGCGCGGTTGAAAGTTTAGTACCAGCAGGTAATACAATGTCGTTTTCTTTAATATCTTCACCAATCCGGCGAATATTCTGGCCTTTTTTTGCCGGCTGTAAAAAACGAACACCATGCTCAGTTACTTCAGCTTCTTCTTGCATAATGACAGTATCAACACCAGTAGGAACCATTGCTCCTGTCATAATGCGTACACATTGCCCAACAGGGAGTTCTCCCTCGAAAGGGATCCCTGCAAACGATTTACCTGCAATAGGAAGTGGAGCTTGGGCTTCTAAGTCAGCGTAACGAAGTCCGTAACCATCCATTGCCGAATTATCAAAAGGGGGAACATTCAGTGGAGATGTAATATCTTCACTTAGAATATAATCTGCGGCGTTATTTAATGGAATGTTAAGGGTATTGGTAATTGCCAGCGGTTTTTCAAGTAGTTTTTCTAGCGCTTCATCAAGAGATAATAAACCGCTAACGTGACATTGACTCATCATATACTCCAAGATCTATCAAAATGTTCTTTTTTATTTCATGATACTAATCTATCACGATGAACATCATCATGTCAGAGATCATCTTGTGAATAGAAAGAAATGAAACTTATTATTACGAAAATGTTAGTGTGTTGGCGGTAATATGTTACTTGTTCTGCTATTAATGAGTAGCATATTTAAAATGATAAAATAGTGGATATCCATGAATACTTCAAATCATCAAAGTCATTCAGCGCAAGCTTTTCATATCGCTTTTAGTGGGTTTCTTGCTTTAGTTGTGGCAATGGGAATAGGGCGCTTTACATTTACACCACAAGTGCCGTTGATGATTGCAGAATATCAATTAACACTGACAAGTGCGGGTATTGTCGCTGCATTTAATTATCTTGGTTATCTTGCGGGCTCCTATGATGCGATGAAAGCCGTTAAAGGTGTGGGATATCGCTTGTGGGCTGGTCTTTGGGGAGCGGTGATAATTACGCTGCTGTCTGCTTTTTTAAATGATGCATTTACACATAGTATTGCACGATTTTTTATTGGCTGGGCAAGTGGTTGGACGTTAGTGCTAGTGGCTTCATGGGCTAACGAATTACTGGCTCGTCTTAATCGACCAGCATTAAGTGTGGCTGTTTATGCCGGAACTGGCGCAGGTATATTTATTAGCGGTATTCTTGCTGTGTTTATAATGAAATGGCAAATGAGCGCGATGGCGGGATGGTTAATTTATGGTTCTCTTGCTTTTATTTGTGCCCTATATGTGAGCTACTATCTTCCTAAGCCTTGGTCAATGAGTAGAGAAGCAGTAAACGTTGCCCCTTTAACGCTAACTCCCGCGATGAAAAAGCTGATTTGGGGTTATACTTTTGCCGGATTTGGTTATATTTTACCTGCAACATTTCTTTCTCAAATGGCGGCAGAACGCTTTCCAGGAAGCCTAATTGCGCAATTTGTTTGGCCTGTATTCGGTGCTTCTGCGGCATTATGTATTGGGATCGCTATTTTAACGCGTAATGTATTAAATACGCAGTTACGTTTAGCTATTACGCTTTGGTTACAAGCATTAGGTATTTTGATTGCAGAGTGGCTTCCGACAATAACAGGGCTTGCGATTGGCGCTTTCTTAATTGGTGGCGGTCTTATGTGTGCGGTACAGCTGGCTTTTTTACGAGGTAGAGAATTAGCGCCTGAGCATGGGCGTTATATGGCGGGTTTACTCACTACTTTTTATGCTATTGGACAATTAGTTGGCCCTGTCATTTCTTCACTTTCAACGGCATTGACGGGAAAATTAGAACCCGCACTTTATGTTGCCTTTATTGTATTGATAATCGGCGGTTTTCTGGTGTGTTTAAAAGAAAAATAGCTTAGCAAACAAAAAATAGTCCATACAAAAATGCAATAATTTCATAACGAAAAATGCGGTATTGCTGGATAATGTGATTGAGGTCATCTAAAGTGTAAGCTGTTGTTGCTAAGCGCGATAACAGCTACTTAATTAATGTGTTTATCGGAGAGTCCAATGTCATCATTAAGTAAAGAGGCGCAATGGGTGCACGCTGCGTTAGTCGAACGCGGTTTGGAAACGCCTCTTCGTGAACCACAACTCTCTCCAAGTGAGAGCAAGCAGCAAATTGAACATCATATGACAGAAGTGATGAAGCTGTTAAATCTGGATTTAAGCGACGATAGTTTAGCTGAAACACCTCGTCGTATTGCTAAAATGTATGTTGATGAAATTTTCTCAGGGCTGGATTACCACAACTTCCCAAAAATCACGCTAATTGAAAATAAAATGCAAGTTGATGAAATGGTGACGGTGCGAGATATCACATTAACAAGTACTTGTGAGCATCATTTTGTCACTATTGATGGTAAAGCGATTGTGGCTTATATTCCAAAAGATAAAGTGATTGGGTTATCTAAAATTAATCGAATTGTGCAATTCTTTGCTCAGCGCCCTCAAGTTCAAGAACGTTTAACACAGCAAATTCTTATCGCATTACAAACGTTACTCGGTACAAAAAATGTGGCTGTTTCTATTGATGCGGTGCACTATTGTGTTAAAGCGCGAGGCATCCGTGATGCAACGAGTGCAACGACAACAACTTCGTTAGGTGGATTATTTAAATCTAGTCAAAATACGCGTCAGGAGTTTTTGCGCGCTGTTCGTCATATTTGAGATTTTAAATAAAAATGAATGAATCGTCTCATCAGCGTATCGAAGCACTTGATGCGTTGAGAGGAATGGCGATCCTTGGCATTTTATTGCTCAATATTTCAGGTTTTGCATTATTAAGAGTGGCTTCATTTAACCCATTACATTCGGGAGAAGCCTCTTTTGGTGATCGTATAACATGGATGGCATTAAATCTGTTTGCTCAAGGAAAATTCCTCTTTATTTTTGCGTTACTATTTGGTGGTACGCTTTATCTGCTTTTGTATAAAGGGATGCGTTTTAATTTATCGCGACTCGTTGTATTGGCATTGATTGGGGTTATTCACACATTATTTATTTGGGAAGGTGACATTTTATTTCCATATAGTATATGTGGTTTATTTGTTTTTGCGTTTATCAAATCAATTGCGACAAAGCACCAATTTATATTA
The DNA here is from genome assembly GCF_030286765.1 of Proteus faecis. Taxonomy (NCBI): domain Bacteria; kingdom Pseudomonadati; phylum Pseudomonadota; class Gammaproteobacteria; order Enterobacterales; family Morganellaceae; genus Proteus; species Proteus faecis. The sequence goes on along the minus strand of NZ_JASVWV010000001.1, from coordinate 684,698 downwards.
GGCGCGGTACTCTATTTTTGTGGTGCGCTTATTTTAGGTGCGTTGTTTTATTATTATCGTGATTTTATTGATACCGTTTGGTATAGCACACCATATTCTCAATTATCTGAATCAGATTGGAAAACAGGGCCTTATTTAAATAGTGTTTATTATCGTTTAAATGAGCTAACGCTGTTTGTTTTTAATCTAGTACGTCAATACAGTTGGTTTTTGTTTGGTGCGATGTTGATGGGAGCAGCATTAATGGCATCAGGCTGGTTGCAGCAGAAATTTAGTCGCGCTCATTATGGTCGTGTAGCACTTTATTTCCTCACAATAAGTTTAAGCTTACAAACGGTTATTGTGCTGGTGGATTATTATCTTGATTGGGATTACCGCTGGGCGGCTATTTTAGCACAGCCTTTAACTATGCTGATACAAGTGGTGCAAAGTTTGGGATATATTGCGCTGTTCTATTGGAGTTGGAATAGTATTCAACATTCTTATTTTGCTTATGCTTTACGTTGTGTTGGCAAAATGGCGTTAACGACCTATTTAATGCAAAGTGTTATTGGTATTTATCTATTTCAGCGTATGGGGTTATTTAACCAATTTACTTTACCTGAGCTGATGCCTTTTGTTGTCGTCATTTGGGCAATTAATATTGCTTTTGCTGTGATTTGGTTACGTTATTTTCCGCAAGGGCCAATAGAGTGGATCTGGCGCAAATCAGCCTCAAAATTAGCACAATTTTTTTAGGTTTTTTCATGATTATTTTCATTCAGAGGAAGTGATTCGACTTCCTCCGGTGAAACCGCAGGATAACCTTTAATGCCTTCAGGGATAGATTGTATTGCGGGGATCGTTTCTGGTGGCCCTAAAAAGCGGGGTTCGCGGTTTAGAATATAAACATCAATCATTGCACCTGCTCTTGCAAATACTTCGCGTACACGCACTTTAAACATGCTTTTTGGGGATGCAACCGCAAAGCATTGCGCATCAATTCCTTTTTCTAATGCGATAAAAACAGCACGTTCACAGTGAAAACGCTGAGTAATAATGGTAAATCCATCTGTACCAAACACCTCTTTTGTTCGTACAACTGAATCGAGTGTTCTGAAACCCGCAAAATCCATCACAATACGAGAGGCAGGAATGCCTGCTTTAATGAGATCTTTACGCATCGTATTTGGCTCATTATAGCTATGTTTTGCATTATCACCGCTAAGTAATAAATACTGAATTTTGCCACTATTATAAGCATTAACAGCACCTTGAATACGGTATTGATAAAACTGATTTATATAACCGCTGGTATAGTACTTCGATGTACCTAACACCATACCCACTTTTTTAGCGGGTAATGTATCCACATCTTCAAAGATATAAGGATTAGTTTTCCAGCCGATCCAACGATCGCAGGCAATCAAAATGACTGCAAGCAGCATAAAAAGTGTGAGAAAGAGATAAATGAGGCGTTTTAGCATGTCCTTGCCTTAATGACGCAAATAACCAATGACTTTCATAATGCTTAAGGCTACTTGAGCAGGAATAGGGAAGCAAGAAAAAAGCGCCTCATATTAAGTAATGACGCGCTTTTCAGAATGGTACTTAGTGTTTCAAGCTACTAGAACGAGGTTCTTTTGTAAATACGGTACTCTGGTGCCCAATAGTTACGTTCAATCGCTTCTTCTAATGCTGAATCAGACGTAACAGTAGCAACACCTTGTACTTGTGCTTGTTTGGCAACTTGTTTTGCGATGTAGCGCGAAACTTGTTGAATATCAGCCAGTAAAGGTAACAGAGAACCATCACCTTCTTTTGCCATTGGAGAGCAATCTGCTAATGCGCGGCTTGCAACCATTAACATGGCATCAGTAACACGCTTCGCACCACATGCGATAACACCTAACCCAATACCTGGGAAGATATAAGAGTTGTTACATTGTGCAATTGGATACTCTTTATCTTTGTATTTAACGGGTGCAAATGGGCTACCTGTGGCCACTAAAGCTTGTCCATCAGTCCAGTTGATAATATCTTCAGGACGCGCTTCTACACGAGACGTTGGGTTAGATAATGGCATTACGATAGGACGTTCACAGTGTTTGTGCATTTCACGAATAATTTCTTCAGTGAATAAACCTGCTTGTCCTGAAACACCAATCAAAATAGTTGGTTTTGCATTCTTAACCACTTCTAGCAGTGAAATTGCATCACTTGCGGTTTCCCAATTAGCAATGGTTTCGCTTTTTTGGATAAGTTTGCTTTGGAAATCCAGTAAATTTGGCAGTTTGTCTGTTAATAAGCCGAAACGGTCAACCATAAAGATACGTTCACGCGCTTGCTCATCACTTAAACCTTCAGATTTCATTTGGGCAATGATTTGCTCAGCAATACCACAACCTGCAGAACCAGCACCTAAGAAAGTGACTGTTTGGTCTTTTAACTGGCGACCAGCAGCACGACTTGCTGCAATTAGGCTACCTAAAGTGACCGATGCTGTACCTTGAATATCATCGTTAAAGCAACATAGTTCATCACGATAACGGTTTAATAAAGGCATCGCATTTTTTTGTGCGAAATCTTCAAATTGTAATAAAACATTTGGCCAGCGACGTTTAACTGCTTGGATAAACTCATCAACAAATTCGTTGTATTCATCACCTGTAATGCGAGGATGACGCCATCCCATATACAGAGGATCATTTAAACGTTGTGGGTTGTTAGTACCAACATCAAGTACAACAGGCAGTGTGTACGCTGGGCTAATACCACCACACGCGGTATATAAAGAGAGTTTACCGATAGGTATACCCATACCACCGATACCTTGGTCACCTAAACCGAGAATACGTTCGCCATCTGTTACAACAATGACTTTGACGTTCTGTTTCGTGGCGTTTTGTAGCATATCGTCGATATTGGCACGGTTAGGGTAAGAGATAAATAAACCGCGAGCTCGACGATAAATATCAGAGAAATGTTCACAAGCTTCACCCACTGTTGGCGTATAAATGATTGGCATCATTTCAGTGAGGTGAGATTCCAATAGACGGTAAAACAGGGTTTCATTGGTATCTTGGATATTTCGTAGGTAAATATGTTTATCGTTATCGTTTTTGAAATCAAGATATTGGCGATAAGCGCGTTCAACCTGCTCTTCGATGGTTTCAACTGCTTCTGGCAGTAAACCATGTAAGTTAAAGGTGCTGCGTTCTTCTTCGCTGAAAGCACTACCTTTATTTAACAGGGGAAATTCAAGCAGGATTGGGCCTGCATACGGGATGTAGAGAGGGCGTTTACTTTCGTGTTCCAGTTCCATGAAAAATACTCTTGTAAGGCAGTTAGTCACATGACAATTGTAGATCCTACAAAATAATAAAAATATGTACAGCTTATGTTATTTTTTTATGATTTTTATGCTTAGAAATGAGAGATAGATACAGTTGTTACAACTTTTTCTGGTAAGCATCAGCAAAATTTACATGCTGATGCTTTTTTAGGAGCGATTTTTAGAGGAATAAGTTAAAATTTTTTACAAAGTGATGCGTTGCATCTGGCGACAACCTAAAGCCATTAATGTGGCTTGAGTTGCATCCCATTGCGTTAAAATGGCTTCTGCTTTTTCAATTAAGACAGCCGATTCAATATCCATCACACTCTCACCTGCCATATTTAATAAAATCAATGCGGCTTGTAATGGCGGAAGACTTGGGTTAAATGCAGCATTTTCTGCGTAGCTACCTTGGAAAATTTTGCCACTTTTCATTTGCACAGCAATACCACTGTGCGACTCACTATAAGGTGCGTGGCTACGATTAGTCGCTTGTAGCGCCTGTTGCGCTAACTCACTAGGGTTATCAATTTTGTAACCGTGATTAACTTTGTCCATTAATAAAGAGGTGATATTAAGATCTTTTGGGCCAAAGCTATCAGGTAAATAATCACCCAATGTTGCCATTTTTCTACCCGGTAACTGAATTTGAATATGGGTGCCACTGTTCAATTCGTTCATAAACTGGCGACAATGACCACAAGGTGTATAGTTAACGGTGACTGAAATTAAGCGAGACTCACCACGTAACCAAGCATGAGTTACAGCACTTTGTTCAGCGTGAACAGTCTGTTGTAGTGGGGCGCCAGCAAATTCCATATTGGCACCGAAGTAGAGATTACCACTCTCACCACGTGCAACCGCACCGACTTTAAAATTAGAGATTGGTGCAACAGCACAAGCAGCAGCAACCGGTAAAAGTGCGAGGGCTAAGGCATCATCATTACATTGTAACTGAGTTTTTATGGCATTGACCTGCTCTGCCGTAAACATTGCAGGGAATTCATCCTGCTCAAGATAAGGAGCAAGCGCTTGTTGCAACTGAGGGGATAAATCTGACCAAACTGCCTGAAAACGAGTATGCATACATGAGTCTCCCATTAATCTTTCTGTATTGTAAGATTCTAGGCATCTTTACTCACTCTTATATGTGATAAAAGTCATGTTTTCAATGAAACAATTGCAACAAATTCATTAATTGAGAGATATATCTCAAATTTATAGTGAAATCCCCGAAATAAATTTAATTAAATCGGGGATTTAAGAATAGAGGGTAAGAAAGATATCAACTATAGAGATGTAAAATAATAGGGAAGATAAATGGCGCAGTAAGGGAAGTAATAATCCCGCAAGTCATTAAGGCCAATGAGCTGTAAGCCCCCTCAATATAATCGATTTCTGCAGCTCGTGCTGTTCCCACTGCGTGAGATACGGTTCCCATAGCCAAACCACGAGAGGCGTGAGTAGGAATACGCAGTAGCTTAAATAATGTATGACCAAAAATGGCACCTAAAATACCTACTGCAATAACACATGCAGCACTGATTGCAGGAATACCACCTATGGAGTCTGCGACAGCCATTGCAATTGGCGTTGTCACTGATTTAGGTAAGATTGATGCGGCAATTTCAGGTGTTGCACCAGCCCATAATGCAATGGCTGTGCCACTGGCCATCGCAGCAATACTACCAATAAAGCAAATACTGATTAATGATTTCCACTGTGCACGAATTTGGTGTAATTGCTGATAAAGTGGTATAGCTAAAGCGACAACGGCGGGTTGCAGTAAGTCATTTAAAACTCGACTACCTGCGAAATAATTTTCGTAAGGCACTTTGGCTATTAACAAAATAGGTATAATTACCACAATAGCAATTAGCAGAGGATTTAAAATAGGCAATTTAAATCGGGCTGCAAGCTTACGAGCTAAGTAAAAAATAAAAATACTTAAAGGAAGTGACCACCAAATATTCATTAATATAGCTAACATTTTCTCTTCTCACTTAACGCTTTATCATCGTCTTTCTCTTTTGTTTCAACAATATCTTCAACTTGGTCTGGTTTCGAACCCACGATAACGCGCTCGCGATGAACATAGTGTGAGCAATAGGCAACGAGTGCCATAACACCAAAGGTACTCACGACGCAGGCTAAAACGATGGGAAAAAGTTGCTGACTTAACAAATCATAATAGTTCATTACACCAACCCCGATGGGGATAAAGAGTAATGACATATTTTTTAAGAGGATATTTGCACCAGGTTTAACCCAACGCACAGGGATAAGCTGAAAAGCCAGTAAACCAAAAAGAATTAGTAAGCCAACAATACTGCCTGGAACCGCGAAGGGTAGAAGGGCTGAAATAAGATTACCAGCGAAGAGACAAAGATAAAGTACCAAAAAAGATCGTAGATAATGCCAAAGCGTAATCTGCAATCGTGCCCGTTTAGATTTCATAAGTAAGTGTCCCAAATCAACTAACAGAATTATCATACACCGATTTTGAAAGTGTGCTATGGATCACAATAAAAAAAAGGCGGGGCTCTAATAGAACCCCGCCATTCATTTATTTTGTAAATGAATTTTAGTCGTTATTTCACTTGCTGACCCGGTTTTGCACCAGAATCTGGGCTGAGTAAGAAGATATCTTTATCGCCAGGACCTGCCGCCATTACCATGCCTTCTGAAATACCAAAACGCATTTTACGAGGAGCTAAGTTTGCCACCATTACCGTTAAGCGACCTTCTAACACCTTAGGATCAGGGTATGCAGTACGAATACCTGAGAATACTTGGCGAGTTTCGCCACCTAAGTCCAGAATTAATTTCAGCAGTTTGTCTGAACCTTCAACTAAATCTGCTTGTTTAATTTCAGCAATACGCATATCGATTTTCGCAAAATCATCAAAGTTGATGGTTTCTTGAATCGGCGAATCTGCTAATGGGCCTGTTATTTCTTTTACTGGCGCAATGGTACTTTTTGATGCTTCAACCATGGCATTGGCTTTATCCATTTCAATGCGATTAAACAGCGCTTTGAATTTAGTGATCTCTTGGCCTAACAGCGGTTTTTCAAGCGCATCCCATGTTAATTGAGTTTGTAAAAAGGCTTCTGAACGCTCTGTTAGTGAAGGTAATACTGGTTTTAAATAAGTCATCAATACGCGGAATAAGTTAATTCCCATAGTACAGATTGCTTGTAACTGAGCATCTTGACCTTCTTGTTTAGCCACGATCCAAGGCGCTTTTTCATCAATGTAACGGTTAGCTTCATCAGCTAATGCCATAATTTCACGAACAGCTTTACCAAATTCACGATTTTCAAATGACTGTGCGATAGTTTCTTTCATATCAACAAAGTGTTGATAAAGTTTAGCATCATCTAAAGAATCAGCTAATTTGCCATCAAAACGCTTGCTGATAAAACCCGCTGTACGTGATGCTAGGTTAACGACTTTATTTACAATGTCGCTATTAACACGTTGAACAAAGTCTTCTAAGTTTAGGTCAATATCGTCAATGCGTGATGAAAGTTTTGCAGCATAGTAATAACGTAGACAATCAGCATCAAAATGATCAAGATAAGCACGCGCTGTAATAAAGGTGCCACGAGATTTTGACATCTTCGCACCATTTACAGTGACGTAACCGTGAACAAATAAGTTGGTTGGTTTGCGATATTCGCTACCTTCTAACATTGCAGGCCAGAATAAGCTGTGGAAATAGACGATATCTTTACCAATAAAGTGATAAAGATCTGCTTTGCTGTCTTTATTCCAAAACTCGTCAAAACTTAAATCACCGCGTTTTTCACATAAGTTTAAGAATGAACTCATGTAGCCGATTGGTGCATCTAACCATACATAGAAATATTTACCCGGTGCATCTGGAATTTCAAACCCAAAATAAGGTGCGTCACGAGTGATATCCCACTGTTGTAAACCGCTGTCAAACCACTCTTGCATTTTATTCGCAACTTGCTCTTGCAGAGCACCAGAGCGGATCCACTCTTGTAACATATTGCTAAATGCAGGTAAGTCGAAGAAATAGTGTTCAGTTTCACGCATAACAGGCGTTGAACCTGATACAACAGAGCGTGGGTTAATTAATTCTGTTGGACTGTAGGTTGAGCCACAAACTTCACAGTTATCACCATATTGGTCTTGCGCTTTACATTTAGGGCAAGTGCCTTTTACAAAGCGGTCAGGCAAAAACATACCTTTTTCTTCATCATAAAGCTGAGAAATAGTTTTGCTTTTGATGTGACCATTTTTTTTCAGTGCAAGATAAATTTTAGTTGATAATTGGCGACTCTCTTCACTGTGTGTAGAGTGATAATTATCATAACTGATATTGAAACCCGCAAAATCCTGCTGATGCTCTTTGCTCATTTCTTCAATCATTGCTTCTGGCGTGATACCCAGTTGTTGGGCTTTTAGCATAATAGGTGTACCGTGAGCATCGTCAGCGCAGATGAAATGAACTTCTTTGCCGCGCATTCGTTGATAACGGACCCAGATATCTGCCTGAATGTGTTCAAGGATATGACCGAGATGAATTGAACCGTTAGCATAAGGTAACGCGCAGGTTACCAATAATTTATTCGCGACGTGAGACATAGTAAGGATCTTACTTCCATAAAATTAATAAAAGGGACTTTGATGTTAACCGATCCGTCATGATGTCGCTAGGGCAATAATTGAGTTTTTGCAAGAGAAATTTCAGTTGGCAAATTGAGGTAAGGCATTATCGTAGTCATCTACTATCTGATATGATAGATACACTCATATATTTAATAAATAATGAAAACGAGAGGAGCCGGGATGAGTGATAAATCCCCCGAGCAGACCACCCCTGAGATTCTGAACGAAAAAGTTTCAGGTGTCTTGTCTACTTTTGAACACCCAACATTGAAACGTAATCTGCTTTCTCTAAAAGCATTACATCAATGTGCGATGATTGACGATGTTCTTCATATCGAGTTAGTGATGCCGTTTGTTTGGAAAAAACCTTTCCAAGTCCTAATTGAAGAAAAGACCGCCGAACTTCGCAATATTACTGGTGCAAAAGCCATTGAATGGAAACTCAAGCATAATATTTCAACCTTACGCCGTGCAAATGATCTGCCAGGTGTTAATGGTGTGCGTAATATTCTTGCAGTGAGCTCTGGTAAAGGTGGCGTTGGTAAATCAAGTACAGCCGTTAACCTTGCGTTAGCTCTTGCACAAGAAGGCGCTAAAGTAGGTATTCTTGATGCTGATATTTATGGGCCGTCTATTCCGAATATGTTGGGGACCACAATGGAGCGTCCAACGTCTCCTGATGGACAACATATGGCACCGATTATGGCTTATGGTTTAGCGTCTAACTCTATCGGTTATTTAGTCACCGATGATAATGCAATGGTATGGCGTGGTCCTATGGCGAGCAAAGCATTAATGCAAATGCTTCAAGATACGCTGTGGCCTGACTTGGATTATCTGGTTATCGATATGCCACCGGGAACAGGTGATATCCAATTGACCTTATCTCAAAATATCCCTGTAACTGCTGCGGTTGTGGTAACAACACCACAAGATATCGCGCTGGTGGATGCAATGAAAGGGATCGTCATGTTTAAAAAAGTCAATGTGCCTGTCTTAGGTATTATTGAAAACATGAGTGCACATATTTGTAGTAACTGTGGTCACCTTGAACCTATCTTTGGTACTGGTGGTGCGGCTAAATTAGCAGAGAAGTATCATTGTCAATTATTAGGTCAAGTTCCTCTTCATATCTCTTTACGTGAAGACCTAGACCGCGGACAACCAACCGTGATGCGTGATCCTGAAGGTGAGTTTGCCGATATTTATCGCGAAATCGCATCTACAGTGTCCGCTCAAATGTATTGGGATGGTGATGCAATTCCAACGGAAATTTCTTTCCGCGCAGTGTAATTACAGTGGAATAATATCTTGAATTATTTGCTGATTTAAATGGAGAGCCATTTGGCTTTCCATTTTTATATGCAATTTCCGACTGTTTTTGATAAAAAACAAATAGATTTCTGGTTTTACGCTGGAACCAGAGTGATTTCAAAACTATAATCTGCGCTAGCGTAATATTTACATATTATTACGTTATCCCTCTTTTTATTTCAAACCAGGTTTTTGATTATGGCTGACACAGCACATCAGTGCACAATTGTAGGTATCGCTGGAGCCTCTGCTTCGGGTAAAAGCCTTATTGCAAGTACACTTTACCGCGAATTAAGAGCGCAAGTAGGTGATCATAATATCGGAGTGATACCAGAAGATTGTTATTATCGTGACCAAAGTGATTTAACGATGGAAGAACGATATAAGGTCAATTATGACCACCCAAACTCGATGGATCACGCACTTTTATATCATCATTTGTGTGAATTAAAAGCAGGAAAATCCATAGAACTCCCTCAATACGACTACGTTGCTCACACTCGCAAAGCAGAATCCATTCCTTTTCAACCTAAAAAAGTTATTATCATTGAAGGCATCTTGTTATTAACAGATAAACGCCTGCGTGAAGAGATGGATTTTTCTATCTTTGTTGATACGCCATTAGATATTTGCTTGATGCGTAGAATTAAACGAGATGTGAATGAACGTGGACGTAGCTTAGACTCAGTCATTGAACAATATAATAAAACCGTTCGTCCGATGTTCTTCCAGTTTATTGAGCCTTCTAAACAATATGCCGATATTATTGTCCCTAGAGGGGGAAAAAACCGCGTTGCGATTGATATTCTGAAAGCAAAAATTGGGCAATTCTGCGAATAATAGATTCATTTGTAGGCAGCTTTCATGCATGATGAAACTGCCTGTTTAACTTGAAGAAGGAAATAAAATGCGATTATGCGACCGTGATATTATTCAGTGGCTGGATGAAGGTAAATTAGTCATTGAACCCCGCCCGCCCGTCGAGCGAATTAACGGCGCAACAGCAGATGTTTGCTTAGGAAATCAATTTCGTGTTTTCCAAGGTCATACTGCAGCTTATATTGATTTGAGTGGACCTAAGGCTGAAGTGAACGCTGCGCTAGAGCGTGTAATGAGTGATGAAATTGTTTTACCTGAAGGTGAAGCATTTTTCTTACATCCGGGTGAATTAGCGTTAGCAGTGACACTGGAGTCAGTCACTTTGCCTGATAATGTTGTTGGATGGTTAGATGGACGCTCATCATTAGCTCGTTTAGGTTTAATGGTGCATGTTACCGCCCATCGTATTGATCCTGGCTGGCATGGACAAATCGTATTAGAATTCTTTAATTCAGGTAAACTTCCTCTCGCATTAAGACCGGGTATGGTTATTGGTGCATTAAGCTTTGAGCCTATGTCGGGTTCTGCTGATAGACCTTATAATCGTCGTCAAGATGCAAAATATAAAAATCAACAAGGTGCAGTTGGTAGTCGGATTAGTGAAGATTAACTATCTTTATAATCATCATTATCATGTTCACTAAACGGGTAATTATATGAAAAGGTTTTTGACAACACTGGCTATTTTGCTTGTGGTTATTTTGGCAGGCTTAACAGCGTTAGTTTTACTCATTAACCCAAATGATTTCCGTGGATACCTTATTGAAAGGGTTGAAAAACAAAGCGGTTATAAACTCACATTACAAGATGATATGCGTTGGCATGTGTGGCCAAAGTTAAGCATTATCAGTGGTAAAATGTCATTGACAGCACCTGGTGCTGAAATGCCTTTAGTCACAGCAGATAACATGCGTCTTGATGTTGAGTTATTGCCGCTACTTTCCCATCAACTTGAAGTAAAAGAAGTTATGCTTAAAGGTGCAGTGGTTCGCCAAACACCTGAAAGTAAAGCAATTCCTAAAATATCACCTCCGTCTACTCCTCGAGATATTTCTCGTTCCGTTATCGAACCTAGAGCCAATAATTGGCAGTTGAATATCGCTAAAGTGAATATTTCAGATAGCTTAATTATTTGGCAAATGAAAGATGGTGAGCAACTTAATTTACGTGATATTAATCTGTCGTTGAAAACAGACGAGAAAAAACAAGTTAGTCTTGAAATGAGCACGAAAGTGAATCGTGACCGTCGTGAGATCATGCTAAATATTGCCGCTAATGCGGATATGAAAAGTTATCCTTACCAAGTTTCAGGTAATATCACACAGTTAGATTACGCTTTATCAGGTGTTGGGATCCCTGAAAATGGAATTGCAGGAAGTTTAACTTCAGATTTTCATATCCAAAATGAAGGCGTGAGAAAAATTTCACTTAATAACTTAAATCTCACTGCTAATGATAGTCAATTGCAAGGTAATATCAGTGCAGAATTTGCAGATACGACTCGTTATCAAGTTGATCTAAAAGGTGAACAATTAAATTTAAATACCTTGTTACCTGAGTTAGCTGCGACTAACACTACTGAAACTGTATTATTGACATCAAAAGATAATAAAACGTCACCGTTATTTTCATTATTTAATACAGCCCATGCAGCACCTGCACCAAATGCCACTATTATGGCAAAACCGGTTATTACTTCAGTCGCTGTTGAAAGTAAAGAATATGATTTAACTCATTGGAGTAATATTGAATTTACATTGAAATTAGCACTGAATAAGCTTCTTTATAAAGATTTAGAGATTAATAATTTTAAACTTGATGCTCTAAATAATCCTAACTCCTTGAATATTAAAACCTTAACAGGGCAACTCCTTCAAGGTGATTTTTCACTTCCAACGGTTATCTCTACAAGCATTGTGCCAGCGCATATTAGCATGGATATCACAATGAACAATATTCCATTACAGCCACTATTGCGTGTTTTTAATCAACCTGAAAATTTTAGTGGATTAATTTCAGCAAAAGGAAATTTAGAAGGAACGGGATATAACCGAAAAGCTTTTTATAATTATTGGCAAGGTACGCTTAATACATCAGTTGCTCAATTTAAAATGCAGGGATTAAATGTACCACAGGTTATTCAGCAATCTGTCGCTCAAGCGACGGATAAAGTAATTTACCCTGAAGATGTCGAAAGTTATACCCAAGCAGATAATGTGATTGCCCAATTTAAATTAGCGCCCAAAGGGAAAGTAACCATTAATTCACTCGATGCTCAAGCAGAGGCTTATCAAATTAAAGGGCAGGGTAAAGTGGATCTTCAACGTCATGATCTTGATGTGATGTTACTGGTTAATATCAAAAAAGGTTGGGGTAAAGAAAACGATTTTATCCGTCAATTGGCTAAAATTGAAATTCCATTAAGGCTCTATGGTGATTGGAATGCTATTCAATATGAACTTAATATTGAAAAATTATTGCGCGACCAATTACAGCAAAAAGCCAAGCAAGCTATCGATAATTGGTTAAATAAACAAGATGCAGAAAGTCCTGAAGTAAAAGCACTTAATCAACTATTGAAGAAAATCTAATTTCACGATTTTTAACTTCATCACATTCTTAATAAAAGCACACTATTTTGGTAATTGTGTGCTTTTTGCTTTATATCTATCATTTAATTTATCTTTTGAATGAAAAGTAAGCATTCATGCTATGTATGTGCAAAAAAATAGTCGTTTTTTTTGATATATATCATACACTGGAACGTTGCCTTTGGGCAGAGTGTGTCAATCGCACTAAACGCAAAAATGATGATAAAAATAAAAAAACTTCATTTTATAAATGACTATGTTAGACAGGATAAATAAATGATCGAAATTCTTATCGGCGCCTTCGTTGCTGTAGGTGTTGGACGTTATATTGTAAAAGGCTATTCACCAACAGGTGTTTTAATGACGGGTGGTCTGTTATTACTGATCATCAGCGTTATTATGGGAAGAACTGTTTTACCTGCAAGTGCAACTGCGACAGGTTATGGTTTAATCGATATTGTTGAGTATGTGAAAAATCTACTAATGAGCCGTGGTGGCGATTTAGGTATGATGATCATGATACTTTGTGGCTTTGCTTCTTATATGACACACATCGGCGCTAATGATGTTGTTGTTAAATTAGCCTCACGTCCACTGAAAATGATTAACTCGCCTTATCTGCTAATGGTTGCGGCTTACATTGTTGCATGTTTGATGTCGCTGGCTGTTTCATCAGCAACAGGTTTAGGTGTGTTATTAATGGCAACATTGTTCCCTGTTATGGTGAACATGGGAATTAGCCGCGGAGCGGCGGCTGCAATCTGTGCCTCTCCAGCTTCTATTATTTTAGCGCCAACATCAGGTGATGTTATTTTAGCCGCAGAAGCGTCTAAAATGCCGTTAATTGATTTTGCATTTAAAACCACATTACCTATCTCTATTGCTGCAATTATAGGTATGTGTATCGCTCACTTCTTCTGGCAACGTTATCTTGACCGTAAAGAGCATATCGAAACAGAAATGTTAGACGTGAATGAGATCAAAACTCATGCACCAAGTTTCTATGCGATTTTACCTTTCACGCCAATTATCGGCGTTCTCGTCTTTGATGGTAAATGGTTGCCAGAATTACATATTGTCGCCATTATTATTATCTGTATGATTTTAGCGGCTGTTATCGAATTTATTCGTAGCTTTAGTGCAAAACAAGTTTTTGAAGGTTTAGAAGTTGCTTATCGCGGTATGGCCGATGCCTTTGCTCAAGTTGTTATGTTATTAGTGGCGGCAGGGGTATTTGCTCAAGGCTTAACAACAGTTGGCTTTATCAATGCGTTAATTGATGGTGCTCAATCATTAGGTTCGGGTGCGATTGTGATGATGATTGCGCTGGTCTTAATTACCATGTTAGCAGCAATGACAACTGGCTCTGGTAATGCGCCATTCTATGCGTTTGTTGAATTAATTCCTCGTTTAGCAAGCAATATGGGTGTAAACCCGGCTTATTTAACTATTCCTATGTTACAAGCTTCAAACTTAGGCCGTACATTATCACCGGTCTCTGGTGTTGTGGTCGCGGTATCGGGTATGGCAAAAATTTCACCTTTCGAAGTGATGAAACGAGTTTCTGTACCTGTATTAGTCGGTCTTGTGATTGTAATTGTTGCTACAGAAATTCTTGTACCAAGTACTTTAGGTTAATTTTCATTGTATTGAATTAATCTAAAATGAGTGTTTAAAATTTTATTGGCGGGCTTTGTGTGAAAACAAAGCCCGTTTTTTTATTTACTCAGGAAAAATTATATAGAAGGTGGTTATTTAAATTGAATAAAAACATCTGCGACTTTTTTCGGGCCTTCATAAATTTCAATCACAAGGCTCCAGCTATTTTGCACATTAGGCAGTTGAATCGTTGGATAATAAAAACCAGTTAAAGGTGGTGGTGATTGTCTTCCTCCTTCAATAGACAATAGAGGTTAACCAGATGATTTTAACACTGACATTGGTATGCAGTATTTTCCAGCGCATTATCTTCAGATAAAAAAATATCCGCCTTTAAGGCGGATATTTTGCTATTTGACGGGGATTACGCTTCGTCAACGTTCTCTTCGTTTTCTGGTGTCGGTTCAACAATTCGGACTTTATTAATTCGATGGTTGTTCACTTCTAACGGCTCAAATTCAATGCCATCAATAAGGATTTTTTCACCAACAGTTGGAACACGTTGTAAATGTTCCATTAATAAGCCTGCTAAGGTTTCATACTCACGTTTTTCATCCAATTTGATTGGGATATAAAGCACTAAGTCTTCAAGTGGTGTAAAACCGTTTACAGTCCATGAACCATCTTCATTTTGAACCAAGTCATGACGTGAATCGTTTTCTTCAGAACTGACCGGTAGGTTACCCGCGATAGTTTCCATAACGTCAGTTAGCGTCACGATCCCTTCTACTGAACCAAATTCATCTACAACAAAAGCGAAGTGAGTGTGAGCACTACGGAACTGTTCTAACGCTTGTAGCAAGGATAAGCCTTCAGGGAAAATCAAAGGTTGAGTGACCAATAAACGTAAGTTTAGAGGCTCATTACGTAACTGTTGATTCAGTAGCTGAATGACATTAACCACGCCGATCGGTTCATCACTATGTTGTTCATCAGTGATCACCAGACGAGAGTGGGGATCCTTCTCTAATAATTGGCGGATATCATCTTGTGTTGCATTTAAGTCTACGTATTCAACATCATGACGAGACGTCATAATACTGTTGACATTACGTTGGCTTAAACCAAGCACACGCACAATCATTTGACGCTCTTGAGGATCAAACACTTCTTCTGAGCTGGAGACTAAATCAGATGTGTGAGGATCTAATTCAGACGATTCGGGCTTACCATTAATAATACGTAGAACCGCTTCTGCTGTACGTTCACGCAAAGAGCGAGAAGCAGATAAAAAACGGCGACGGTTAAATTGTGCAAGCTGATTAAAGACTTCTATCATGATAGAGAAGCCGATCGCTGCATATAGATAACCTTTTGGAATGGCGTAGCCAAAGCCTTCGGCAACTAATGCAAAACCAATCATCAGCAAGAAGCTTAAACACAAGATAACAATGGTTGGGTGATTATTGACGAAACTTGTTAGAGGCTTACTTGCTAGGATCATCAAGAACATTGCAATAGTAACAGCCGCAATCATTACGCCTAAATGATCAACCATACCTACAGCGGTTATCACTGAGTCAAGTGAGAATACCGCATCCAGCACGATAATTTGTGCAACCACAGACCAAAAGCGAGTAGTTTTGCGTTGTTTTCCTTCGTCGTGATCTTTACCTTCTAGTCGCTCATTAAGCTCCATAGTCGCTTTGAACAGTAAGAATATCCCTCCGAGCAACATAATTAAGTCTCTTGCACTGAAAGGATGATCAAACAGTGTAATAAGAGGTTTTGTCAGAGTGATAAGCCAAGAGAGACTAAATAACAACACAATCCGCATAACAAGGGCACACAATAGACCTGTTATACGAGCTCTATCTCTTAGTTTTGCTGGGAGTTTATCTGCCAGAATAGCAATGAAAACAAGGTTATCAATACCAAGTACGATTTCGAGAACAATAAGGGTGGAGAGCCCTACCCAGATTGTCGGATCTAAGATCCATTCCATACAGTTTGTTTTACCTTCTATAAAGACGGCATATGCCGACTTGAGAATAATGAGCAATTTGAAGGAATTTTTCAATAAATTATTATTAGTAGTAGGGGAATAATTTCATTTCGTCTAAAAGATTGTGATACCAATTACATCAATAACTACCACCAAGTGAGAGAGTGAGTTACTATGTGATCAGGTTAACAAATTGTCAGTACATTGATACTGGCAGGTTTATTTTCAGACGGGAGTTATTTTCATGTCAAAACAGCAAATCGGCGTGGTTGGTATGGCCGTTATGGGACGTAACCTTGCGCTAAATATTGAAAGCCGTGGTTATTCTGTATCCATTTACAACCGCTCAAGCGATAAAACCAACGATGTTATCGCTGAAAATCCAGGTAAAAAACTGGTTCCGAATTATTCTATTGAAGAGTTTGTTGATTCGTTAGAAAAACCGCGCCGTATTTTATTAATGGTAAAAGCGGGTGAAGCAACGGATAAAACAATTGCTGCATTGACACCGCATTTAGATAAAGGTGATATCCTTATCGATGGCGGAAATACTTTCTTTAAAGATACTATTCGTCGTAACCGTGAATTATCAGCACAAGGCTTCAATTTCATTGGTACAGGTGTTTCTGGTGGTGAAGAAGGTGCATTAAAAGGTCCTTCAATCATGCCTGGTGGACAAAAAGAAGCTTACGAATTAGTTGCTCCAATCCTTGAAAAGATTGCGGCTGTTGCTGAAGGTGAACCTTGTGTCACTTATATCGGTGCTGATGGTGCGGGTCACTATGTAAAAATGGTACATAACGGTATCGAATATGGCGATATGCAACTGATTGCAGAAGCATATTCAGTATTAAAACACTCTTTAGGTCTAACTAACGAAGAACTAGCAGAAACCTTTACCGAGTGGAATAAAGGTGAATTAAGTAGTTATCTAATTGAAATTACAGCTGATATTTTCCGTAAAAAAGATGACGAAGGTAAATACCTTGTCGATGTGATTCTTGATGAAGCGGCAAATAAAGGTACTGGTAAATGGACTAGCCAAAGCTCTTTAGACTTAGGTGTACCAGTTACTCTTATCACCGAGTCTGTGTTTGCTCGTTATATCTCTTCATTAAAAGATCAACGCGTTGCTGCATCTAAAGTACTATCAGGCCCAACACCTAAAGCATTCTCAGGTGATAAAAAAGCCTTTATCGAGAATGTTCGTCGTGCGCTGTATTTAGGTAAAATTGTCTCTTATGCTCAAGGTTTCCAACAACTAAAAGCAGCATCAGACGAATATAATTGGGATTTAAACTACGGTGAAATTGCGAAAATTTTCCGTGCTGGCTGTATTATTCGCGCTCAATTCCTGCAAAAAATTACAGATGCTTATAACGAAGATGCAAATATTGCAAATCTGCTATTAGCGCCATACTTCAAACAAATCGCTGACGATTACCAACAAGCTCTGCGTGATGTTGTGTGTTATGGTGTACAAGCAGGTATTCCTACTCCAACATTCTCTGCGGCGATTTCTTACTATGATAGCTATCGTGCAGAAGTGTTACCAGCAAACTTAATCCAAGCTCAGCGTGATTACTTTGGTGCGCATACTTATAAACGTACTGATAAAGATGGCGTATTCCACACTGAGTGGATGGAATAAGTAAGATTAAATATTCGGTTATATTACTCAAAATATAGCAAACAAAAGGTGCTCAAATAGAGCACCTTTTTTATAGATATAATATTGTAGTATTAAACGGGATGAGCATTATTAAAAAACATTAAAAATACTATTTTTCTATACACTTATTTTAATCTATTAAAGTGAAAATAATTTTCAGTGGTATTTAAATACAATCGATGACTTGTCATGATTGTATTATTTATTACTATGGTAATAACAAAGTAATTAAATATGAATAATTCAATAAAAAAGAGGATACTTATTTAAATATCCTCTTTTATCATTATCGAGTGAAGAAAAAACACAAGTTATTGCTCAGAGATTTTCACATAATGAGGCTCTTTGTTTGTTTTATCAGAGACTAAATTATCATCAGAAAAGTTTTCTTTTGATATTTTTCCACTAAAAACATCATTCATTCTCTCTTTATCTAAGGCATCTTCCCAACGCGCAACAACAATACAGGCACAAGCATTACCCACAATATTAGTTAATGCACGACATTCAGACATAAAACGGTCGATACCGAGGATTAGAGCCATACCTGCAACGGGAACACTAGGGACAACCGATAAGGTTGCTGCTAAAGTAATAAAACCTGCACCAGTGACACCTGCCGCGCCTTTTGAGCTAATCATGGCAACAAAGAGTAACGTAATTTGTTCTGTTAATGACAAATCTACGCCCGTTGCTTGCGCAATAAATAAGGCTGCCATAGTCATATAGATATTAGTGCCATCTAAATTAAAAGAGTAACCCGTTGGAATAACTAAACCGACAACTGATTTTTTACAGCCTAGACTCTCCATTTTATTCATTAATGTGGGGAGTGCGGCTTCAGATGAAGAAGTACCTAGCACCAACCAGAGTTCATCTTTTATGTATTTAATTAAAGAGAGAATAGAAAAACCGTTATATTTAGCAACAGCGCCTAAAACCACCAATACAAAAAGTAATGCTGTTAAATAAAAAGTGATAACTAACAACATTAAATTGCCAATAGAAGAAATACCATATTTACCTATTGTAAAAGCCATTGCACCAAAGGCACCAATAGGTGCTAATTTCATTAGCATACTAACCATCTTAAAGACTGGGTCGCAAAGTTGTTGTAAGAATTTTAATACAGGTTCACCCCGAGAGCCGATTGATGCTAATGCTAGACCAAAAATCACAGAAACAAACAATACTTGTAAGATATTGCCGTTAACTAATGGGCTAACGATAGTGTCAGGGATGATGTTCATTAAAAAATCAACAAGAGAAGAGCTATGTGCCTGAGTGACATACATTTCTACTCGGCTACTATCTAATGATTCAGGAGTGATATTTAAGCCATCGCCGGGACGAATAATGTTAGCAGTGATTAATCCAATCACAAGTGCAATCGTAGAAAAAGTGAGAAAGTAAATCATTGATTTACCAGCCACTTTACCGACGGCTTTCATGTTATTCATACCAGCAATACCCGTTACTACTGTTAAGAAGATAACCGGTGCGATGATCATTTTTACAATTTTGATAAATCCATCACCTAGTGGTTTAAAGGATTCACCAACATCAGGGTAAAAATGCCCTAATAGAATGCCGAAAATGATAGCAATAATAACTTGAATATATAACACACGATAAAAGGGGAGCTTGCGGGATGAAGTCTGCATAAAAATTCCCTGTAACTGAAAGATATTGACTAAATAAAAAAGAAATTATGATGTAAATTATTATTTACATTTATTTTGTTGTAATAGGTAACTTAAAGGTATGAGTAAATCAGGTCAATAAAATAAAGTTGATTTTATCAAATATTGTGCTCTTCATCTAAAAAATTAGATTTAATTTCAATTTATCGCTATTTGTGGGATTTATTTATCTTAAATCAATAGGTTAATAAGGTTATGTTTTGTTTTTATTTATAGTGTTTCGTTAAAAGCATGTGTCTTTGCTTCGTTTTTTTAGTGAATAAAATGATTAAAATGTAAATATATATGGTGGGGGAGAGATAGGAAAAGAGATTTCATGTAACTGTTTGTTTTTGTTGGATTTGTTTAAAGTGGAAATTAACTAATGATAAACTCCTTAATATAAATAAAACGTTAACCCACAAACAAATAAGCCTTCAGAAAGAATAGTTATTATGATAACAATTACCCTTAGATTAGGGTAATTGTTAAAGATAAGTTGAAGATTTTTATTGCTGGGTTTCTTCATCTCGAATAAAAGAGATTAATTCCGGTTGTGCAATACGTTTGTAATCTTGTGTATTAAGAATAATAGAACGCTCTAATGTACCTGCATTAAAAGCTAATTCATCAAAACGTTCAAAAAGTAGAGGGTCAGCTACAAGTTTCAATGCAGGATGAAAACTAAAAGGCGGTATTGCGCCAAATACGCATTGAGTCAGATCATCCACTTCTTTAGGGCTTGCCAGCGATGCCCTTGTTCCACCAATTTGGTGAGCGAGTTTTGATAGATCGGCTTGTTTATCGGCGGGTAATATTGCAAGAACATGTTGCTTAACGCCATTACCTTTTATATGGCAAACAAGTCCTTTTGCTCCTTGTCCTAATTGTGTTCCTCTGATTTTTGCAACTTCTTCAGAACGACCTGCAGTTGGGTGTTTCATAACACGGTAAGAAGCGTGGTTTTTATCTAATAAAGCTGTAAGTTGCTCAAAAATAGTCAAAGACATCAATGACTCCTGAATTTAATAAGTTATTTCTTTTAGGTCATTATACGACTTTAAAAAAAATATTCTGCTGTGATGTTCATAGCTGGTTTTGATTATTTTGATAAGCTTTTCAAATTATTTTGTTACAAATGATAATATGTTAATAGTATTATCCTATTGAATTAATAGGGTAATTGGGCTTCTTTATTAAATTACCTATAATAGAATGATAAACAAATTGATATTTATTCATTATTTTGATGATGATCAATTTAAGAACAAAAAGAATAGAACATATTAAAACGCAGATTTAATTACTAAAAAGGAAGTCAATAATGGCAGTTTCAACATTCTATATCCCTTCTGTAAATAAAATTGGTGCTGGTTGCCTTGCTGATGCTGTAAGCTCAATGAAAGACTTCGGTTTTCATAAGGCGTTGATTGTCACTGATAGCATTTTAAATCAACTGGGTGTTGTTGATAAAGTCAGTAAGTTACTGACTGAGGCTGGTATTTCTAGTGTTACTTATGACGGTACAGCACCAAACCCTACTGTTGAAAACGTAGAAGCGGGTTTAGCTCTGCTGAAAGAAAATCAATGTGATTGTGTGATTTCTTTAGGTGGTGGTTCTCCACATGACTGTGCTAAAGGTATTGCTTTAGTGGCTTCTAATGGTGGGAAAATTGCAGATTATGAAGGTGTAGACCGTTCTGAAAAACCTCAATTACCATTAATTTCAATTAATACCACAGCAGGTACTGCGTCAGAAATGACACGTTTTTGCATCATCACAGATACTGTGCGTCATATTAAAATGGCTATCGTTGATAAAAACGTTACACCACTTTTATCTGTAAATGATTCAGAATTAATGATTGGTATGCCAAAAGGTTTAACCGCTGCAACAGGTATGGATGCGTTAACTCATGCTGTTGAAGCTTATGTTTCAACTGCTGCTAATCCAATTACTGATGCGTGTGCATTAAAAGCTGTTACTATGATCAGTGAGTCTTTACGTAAAGTTGTTGATAATGGTGGTGATGCGGCAGCGCGTGAAAGCATGGCTTACGCTCAGTTCTTAGCCGGAATGGCATTTAACAATGCTTCTTTAGGTTATGTACATGCTATGGCTCACCAATTAGGTGGTTTCTATAACTTACCTCATGGTGTGTGTAATGCGGTTCTATTACCACATGTTCAAGCTTATAACATTCAAGCAGCCGCAGGTCGTTTAAAAGATATCGCGCAAGCTATGGGTGTTGATGTTTCTGCAATGAGCGATGAGCAAGGTGCGAAAGCGTGTATTGAAGAAATTCGTAAAATGGCTAAAGATGTTGGTATTCCAGCAGGTCTGAAAGAATTAGGTGTGAAAGAAGAAGATTTCAAAACATTAGCTGAAAATGCGCTGAAAGATGCTTGCGCAATCACTAACCCAGTTCAGGGTTCTGAAAGTGATGTTATCGAGTTATTCCGCCAAGCAATGTAATGTTCTTTAGGAAATAAAAAGGTAATTAAGCCATTACTTTTGTTTTTCCCAAAAAATGAAGCCGATACGTTAGTTTGTATCGGCTTTTTTCATATTAATGTTAATTCATTTACTCTGTTTTTTTATGGCGCTCTTGTAGGCAACCTATGACATCAGTGAGTGATAATGATTGATCTTGTAGTAGTACCATTAAGTGATAAAGCAAGTCTGAGGCTTCATTTTTTAGCTCTTCTCTATCATTAACAGTGGCAGCTAATGCTGTTTCAACACCTTCTTCTCCCACTTTCTGGGCTATACGTTTTGTACCACTGGCATAAAGGCGGGCAGTATAAGAGCTATCAGGCGAGGCATTTTTACGTTCACGTAATAAATTTTCAAGCTCATAGAGAAATCCCCATTGGCTTTGTGCTGGGGCAAAACAACTTTCGGTTCCGTTATGGCAAGTTGGGCCAATAGGATTGGCTAAAATAAGTAAAGTATCGTTATCACAGTCTGGGTAAATATTGACTAATTTGAGAAAGTTGCCTGAAGTTTCACCTTTTGTCCATAAACGCTGTTTAGTGCGCGAATAGAAGGTAACATTTCCACTTTCTAGAGTGACATTTAATGCTTCTTTATTCATATATCCTAGCATTAATACATCACCTGAAATGGTATTTTGGATAATCACAGGCATCAGATTATCGACTTTTTCCCAATCTAGTTGCGCTAATGTTTCACTATTCATTATATTCTTACCTTAACGTCATTCTTTGCAAGATACTGTTTTAATTCGTTGATATTAATTATTTGTTTATGAAAAACAGAAGCTGCAAGAGCGCCATCAACATTGGCTAATTGAAATGCATCAAGAAAGTGTGACATTTCGCCAGCTCCCCCTGATGCAATAATAGGAACATCTGCAACTTGGCGTACTAAAGCCAGTTGTTTTAGATCATAGCCTTGTCTTACACCATCTTGGTTCATCATATTTAAAACAATTTCGCCTGCGCCAAGTTGCTGAACTTCACGTACCCAATCAAGGGTTTTCCAGTGCGTTTGTTGTGTGCGTTTTTCATCGCCAGTGAATTGATAAACTAAATATTCACCTGTTTTTTCATCAAACCAAGTGTCAATGCCTACAACAACGCACTGTACACCATAGCGATCAGCTAAACGAGATATCAGTGAAGGATCGGAAAGTGCAGGGGAGTTAATCGAAATTTTATCTGCACCAAATGAAAGAATTTTCCCTGCATCTTCAACAGAGCGAATGCCACCTGCAACACAAAAAGGAATATCAATCACTTCAGCGACACGCGATACCCAACTTTTATCCACAACACGACCATCAGAAGATGCTGTAATATCATAGAATACTAGTTCATCAGCACCTTCTTTGGCATAGCGTTCAGCAAGAGGAACAATATCACCAATAATTTCATGATTACGGAATTGAACACCTTTAACAACTTGCCCATCTCGGACATCAAGACAAGGAATTATGCGTTTTGCCAACATGATATTGCCTCTTTTAATGTAAACTTGCCTTCTAATAATGCTCTACCAACAATAATACCGGCAACACCAGATGCTGGAAGATCTGCGATATCTTGTAAATCACCAATACCGCCCGAAGCTTGGAATAAAATATCAGGGAAACGCTGGCTAATTTCTTTATACAGTTCGACGTTAGAGCCCGCTAATGTGCCATCTCGAGAAATGTCAGTACATAACACATGCTTTAAACCCACACTTTGATAAAGCTCGATGATCTCTTCAAGCGTATAGGGCGAGTTTTCTTGCCAACCACTGACAGCAACCCACTTTTTGCCTTGTTTATCAATGCGAACATCGAGGGCTAATACAATGGCGTCTGCTCCATAGCGCTCAAACCATGTTTTTACCATTTCGGGCTGACTGACTGCGGTAGAGCCAATAACAACACGGCTTGCTCCTGCATCAAGTAGTGATTTAACATCATCTTCAGTGCGAATACCGCCTCCCACTTGTACTGGTACATTGACACAAGTAACAAGCTCTTTTAACAGTGGAATTTGGCGGGCAGAGGGATCTTTTGCTCCCGTTAAATCCACTAAGTGAAGTAATTTTGCGCCATCTTTTTCATATTGTTGGTAGCGTGTCAGCGGGTTATCATCATAATCGCGCTGTTTGGCATAATCACCCTGATGAAGACGAACGACTTTACCCTCAATTAAATCTAATGCTGGAATAATCATAACGGGTTACATCTCCAAAAAGTTCTTGATAAGTTGAGCACCTGCTTTTCCTGAACGCTCTGGGTGAAATTGCACGCCATAAAAGTTATCTTTCTGAATTGCACTACTAAAACGAGTGCCATATTCAGTTTCTGCAATCGTCGATTCATTGAGTGCTAAAGCGTAGCTATGAACAAAATAGAACCAAGCATCGCTACCAAGCTCACGAAAAAGAGGATGTCCAGGCTTTGCTAATACCTGGTTCCACCCCATATGAGGTAATGGTAATCCGGCTGTATCAAGCTTACCTATGGTGCCATCAACTAAACCTAATAAAGGGATATCCTTACCTTCTTCGCTTAGTGAGGCCAATATTTGCATGCCTAAACAAATACCTAAAACGGGTTGTGTTAAGGCTTTAATCAAAGGAATTAGCTCACGTGCTTTGAGTTGTTCCATTGCCGCTCTAGCCGTGCCTACTCCGGGTAAAAAGAGTTTATCCGCAGATAACACCTTATTTTTTTCATAGGACACTATTGGGTCATAACCGAGTCTCTTAACGGCGTAAGCGACAGAGGCTAAATTGGCACAACCTGTATCAAGAATAACCACTTTCATTACAGAACACCTTTTGAGCTTGGTAAAGTATTACCTTCAACACGAATGGCTTGGCGTAAGGTACGACCAAAGACTTTAAATAAGCTTTCAGCTTTGTGGTGATCATTTTTGCCTTTTGATTTCAGGTGTAATGTGCAACCCATGGTGTAAGAGAGAGAACGGAAAAAGTGTTCGATCATCTCTGTACTTAAATCACCAACGCGTTGATATTTAAATTCGGCTTTGTACTCGAGGTGTGGACGACCAGAAATATCTAATGCACAGCTTGCGAGGCACTCATCCATTGGTAATGTAAAGCCAAAGCGAGCAATACCTCGTTTATCACCTAATGCTTCACGTAATGCCTCACCCAAAGCAAGGCCGGTATCTTCTACTGTGTGGTGATCATCAATCACTAAATCACCTTTCACATTGATATTCATACGAAAGCCACCGTGTGTCGCAATTTGATCAAGCATGTGATCAAAGAAACCGACCCCCGTACTAATTTGGCTATTGCCTTCACGATCGAGCCAAATATCGATCGCAATTTGTGTTTCTTTTGTTTTTCTCTCAACGTGGGCATAGCGATCTTTTTTAGTCAATTGCTCTGTAATAACAGCCCAATTGAGTTTGTCGGTATTATAAAGCAGGCCTTTGATACCCATATTTTCAGCTAGCTGAATATCAGTTTGCCTATCGCCAATGACATAGCTGTTATCTTTATCTAGTGCGCCATCAACTAAATATTGGGTGACAAGTCCTGTTTCTGGTTTGCGACAAGGGCAGTTGTCTTCGGGCTTATGAGGACAAATTAAAACGTCATCAAATGAGATCCCTTGAGAAGAGAAAACTTGCATCATTAAATTATGAGGAGGATCGAAATCTGCTTGAGGAAAACTTTCTGTGCCTAATCCATCCTGATTTGTGATCATAATGAGTTTATAACCTGCTTTTTGCAGAGCAGTAAGTGCGGGGATCACGCCATTTTCAAAGGCAAGCTTATCAAGTCTATCAACTTGATAATCAGTGGGGGGCTCTGTGATTAAAGTTCCATCACGGTCGATAAAAAGAATTTTTTGGCTCATGGTTGAGATCCTTCAGTTGCGATTTTTTGTTGTTATCGTTTTTAATGTTTTATATGTTTGCAGTTTGAATATTTTTTATGGCATTAATCACGCTATCACATTCTTCTGCTGTACCGATAGATATACGCAAACAACCATTAAGCCCATATTGACGTTGTTGATCGCGTAAAATAATCCCTTGTTCCCATAAAGTTCGGAAAATCAGAGTAGCATCAGTAAATTTCACTAAAATATAGTTGGTTTCACTGTTATAAACCTGTTCAACATTAGGCAATTTTTTTAACGTATCAGATAAAAAGGCTCTGTTGCGCGAAATTTCGGCTACTCGCTTTTTCATTATCTCAATACCGGCTTCTGTTAATGCTTGTGCCGCAATATCTGCAACAGGTGTTGAAAGTGGGTATGGTGCGATTACCTTTAGTAATAATTCAATGACAGGTGGGTTGGCAAGCGTAAAGCCACAACGAAGCCCTGCTAAAGCAAAAGCTTTCGATAAGGTTCGCAAAATAACTAAATTCGGATAATCTTCAAGCCATGAAACAATTGATGCTTGTGGGCAAAATTCAATATAAGCTTCATCTATCGCAACAATGGCTTTGTCTTTAGCCAATGCTAATACATCACGAATAAGCGAAGGATCAATAATATTTCCTGTCGGATTATTTGGGCTACATAGGTAGATAAGTTTGACATTATCAAGTTGTGATGCGATAGCTTTGACATCAGGACTCCAATCAGCAAGAGCAGGGACAACACGCTGTTCTACACCGAAAGTTTCAGCACTAACGCTATACATGCCATATGTGGGTGGGCAATAGAGCACTGCGTCTTTACCCGGTTCACAAAAAGCACGAATAAGGAGCTCAATCGCTTCATCTGCACCACGGCTAACTAAAACTTGGTTAGTGTCTACACCTGCATATTTTGCATAACGACTAATTACATTCACAGGCTGACATTCAGGATAACGGTTTAAGTTTTTTTCATTAAAAGTAAAGTCAGGCGCGATAGGGTATTCATTTGCATTTAACCAAACAGAACCATTTCCGCCTAAGCGCCGAGCAGATTGATATGGGGTTAGTTCGCGTACATTTTTTCTGGCAAGTGTGGTGATATCAAATTTAGTTTTCATCGTTATTTTTCCCTTGAGCCAAAGCATTAACACGAAGTGTAACTGCATTTTTGTGAGCGGTTAATTGTTCAGCTTGTGCTAATATTTCAATCGTTTCTGCTAAATCAGATAAACCTTTTGCTGTCAGTTTTTGTACCGTCATGCGCTTCATAAAGTCAGCTAAACCTAAACTGGAGTAGGTTGAGGTATAACCATAAGTTGGTAGAACGTGATTAGTGCCAGAAGCATAGTCTCCCGCAGATTCAGGCGACCAAGCACCAAGAAAAACAGATCCAGCGCTGGTAATGCTATCAACACGAGTATCAGCATCATTGGTTTGAATAATTAAGTGCTCAGGGCCATAGCTATTACTGATTTCAATACACTGTTCAAGATCGCGAGTAATAATGACGCGACTTTCTGCAAGCGCTTGTTTAGCTATTTCAGCACGGCTTAATAGTGTCAGTTGTGTTTCAGTTTCAGCAATAACGGCTTTAGCGAGTGTTTCATCAGGTGTTAATAACACAACTTGTGAATCAGGGCCGTGCTCAGCTTGTGAAAGTAAGTCGGCAGCAATAAACGCAGGATTTGCATCCGCGTCAGCAATCACTAAAACTTCAGAAGGGCCTGCTGGCATATCGATAGCAGCACCTTGTAGCGATTGGCTTACTTGACGTTTCGCTTCTGTTACATAAGCATTACCGGGGCCAAAAATTTTATCAACTTTAGGAATAGATTCAGTACCGAAGGCCATGGCAGCAATCGCCTGTGCACCTCCTACTTGAAAGATTTCATCAATACCAATTTGTTGAGCAATATATAAAATTTCATCAGCAATTGGGGGCGGTGAGCAAAGAACAACTTTACGACAACCTGCAATACGGGCAGGAATACCTAACATCATGACTGTTGAAAGCAATGGCGCTGAACCTCCGGGAATATAAAGTCCTACAGCATCAATTGCTCTGCTTACTTGCTGACAAAATACACCGGGCTGAGTTTCTACGTTGATAGTGTTAGGAATTTGCGCCTCATGAAAGCGACGAATATTATTCATCGCCTGTGCTATTGCCTGTTTTATTTTGTTATCAAGTCGTGATGAGGCTTCATCGATTTGCGATTTTGACACCAAAACACTTTCCGGCGCTGCCTTATCGAATTTTTGGCTAAGCGCTTTAAGCGCTTTATCTCCCTCATTACGTACCTGTGAAATGATGTTAGCAACTTGTTCTGTAATTGAACCTGATGCAGAAATAGCAGGGCGAGTTAATAGCTGTTGTTGCTGTTCTCTCGTGTATTTATTCCAGTAAATTAATGTATTAAAACCCGTTTTCATCATTTCACCTTATTCCATCATTTTTTCAATTGGTAAAACAAGAATTGAACTTGCACCTAATGCTTTAAGCTTTTCCATTGTTTCCCAGAATAGGGTTTCGCTACTCACCATGTGCATTGCAACACGATTTTGGTCTCCCGCCAGAGGTAAAATAGTTGGTCTTTCAGCTCCCGGAAGTAATGCAATGACATCTTCAAGACAATCACTTGGTGCGTGCAGCATAATATATTTTGATTCTCGAGCTTGAATAACACCTTGAATACGCGTTAGTAAGCGGTCGATAAGCGCTTGTTTATCGGCTTCCATTTCACCGTCGCGTTGGATCAAACACGCTTTTGAGCGATAAATCACTTCAACTTCTTTTAAACCGTTGGCTTCTAATGTTGCGCCAGTAGAAACCAAGTCACAGATTGAGTCAGCAAGACTCGCACGAGGAGCGACTTCAACAGAGCCGTTTAATAAACACGATTTAAATTTGATACCTTTTTGGTCTAAATAGCGCTTGAGTAGATTTGGATAGGAGGTTGCGATACGAGTATTATTTAAGCATTCCACACCTTGATAATCAAAATCGACAGGGGTAGCAAGAGATAGACGACAGCCACCAAAATCAAGACGACGTAGTGTCAGATAACTTGGGTTTTCACCTTGAGAGCGACGCTTTAATAACTCTTCTTCTAAAACGTTTTCACCGATGATCCCTAAATCAACAACGCCATCCATTACTAATCCAGGAATATCGTCATCTCTAACACGTAGAATATCGATTGGCATATTTTCTGCGTAAGCAATTAGACGTTGTTGGTTTAAATTAATTTTGATGCCACAACGTGCTAAAAGGGCGCGAGATTCATCACTTAAGCGACCTGATTTTTGCATTGCAATTCTTAATCTTGTTTTGTCTAACATAATATTACCCTGTCCTTGTCTTAATTTTTTGTTTGAAAATTAGCTATAAAAAAACCCCGGAAGTTGCCTTCCGGGGTTTTAGTTGTTATCTGCATTCAGACCACCGGAAGCGTTTCTTAAACGTCTTCCAGCACTCATCGCCTGAAAGACTAGTCAGGGTGATGGTGATGATGGTGGTTTAGTTGAATGCTATACATGATTATTTTCCTAGCTAATAACACTATTTGTTATTTAATAATGCCTGTTACGGTTAATCTCTATTTAGTAACCTGCATTTAGAATTTGTCTGCCTTTCAACCTACATGATTTACAAAGCAGAAAGCAACCTATTTTTTAATAATAATTTAATTATTTTATAACCTTTTGTTTTTAATGTAATTTTAATATTTCTCTTATTTACTTAATGGGATAAGTAGGCGAGTATATAGGGAGATGCGAAACGTTTATGAAATATAAGTATTATTTATAAGTAATGGCGAAACTGAAATTTTATAGCATACTTTGACTAAGCCATTTAAGTAGGGGAGCAAAATGAAACGAATAACCATCGTAGGATTAGGTTGGTTAGGTTTACCACTTGCCGCTGCGTTGCGTGATGCAGGCTATCAAGTTAAAGGGACTAAAACCACCGAAGATGGCGTAGAAGCAGCAAGAATGAGTGGTGTTGACTGCTGTTTAGTGAATTTAACACCCGCAATTGAATGTGATAGAGATGATTTTGATTACTTAATGGAAACTGACGTCCTTATTATCACGTTACCACCCAGTGCTGCTGGTGGTGGCTATGATTATGTTGAAGCTATTCAGACGTTAGTGGATAGCGCAATGTCTCGTCATGTTACGAGAGTCATTTATATTAGCTCTACTTCTGTATATGGCAATCAAACGGGTAATATCACGGAAGAAATGGATATTCGACCAGAAACACAATCAGCAAAAATGTTAGCAGAAGTTGAAAACTGGCTACATCGTTTACCGTTAACTACGGTTGATATTCTTCGGTTAGCTGGATTAGTTGGACCGGGTCGCCATGCAGGACGTTTTTTATCTGGTAAAAAACAGGTAAAAGGCGCTCATCAATGCGTTAACTTAGTCCACTTAGACGATGTGATTTTTGCTGTTGAACAACTTCTTGCGCAGAATGAAGGTGGCCATTTATATAACTTATGTGCTCCTATTCACCCTAAAAAGAAAGATTTTTACTCAAGAGCATCTAATCAACTCGATCTTATTCCGCCAGAATTTGTTGAGGAAGAGAAGCCTTTAATACGAGAAATTGATGGTCAGCAGATCTGTCGAGATCTTGGATTTCATTACCATTACCCAGATCCCGACAAAATGCCAATGAATTAACTTAATTTACAGGCAGTAACACGATATCACGGAAAATAGGTCTTTCACTTAATTGTGCAAACCAACGCTCAATGTGAGGGAAGTGTGGTCTATCTTTGCAAACTTCTAGCCATGGATAGACCAATGGAGCGATTGCTATATCAGCAAGAGAAAATGCATCTCCTGCAAAATAAGTTGTTTTTGCAAGTTGGTCGTCAGCAATTTTAATAAGCTTATTAAGCTTTTCTTTCAACGCGTTAACAATCTCAGGATTTTGTTGTTCTTTAGGCGTGCGAACAATCATGATCATCATTTGTTGAATGGGAGCAAATAAGCTGCCATTTGACCAATCCATCCATTTTTCTATATTTGCTCGTTGTTTTAGATCAATGGGATAGAGTGTGTTATTTTCATATTTTGTACATAAATAACGAATAATGGTATTAGATTCCCATAAAGCAAAGTCATCATCTTGTAAGGTTGGAATAGATGCGTTGGGGTTGATCGCTAGATAATTTGCTTCATTGAGTCCACCAAAAGGGCCGCCAACGTCGATTTGCTCATAAGGAACATTTAATTCCTTTAAACACCAAAGAACTTTTTTAACGTTAGATGAGTTTTTTCTACCCCAGACTTTTAACATAAAGGTCTCCTAAACCACGATAAGTAATAAAATTTCCCTCTATAGGGCGCTAAATATGAATATAAGATAAATCTCTACATATCAATGTTGGCGTCTTATTCCAGAAAGCCATATAGTAGGAAAGCTTTAACAAATTGATATAAAAGGGTGATCGGTAATGACAAAAAATATTCCATCTGTTCTGAGTAAGGTTACCGCGGGAATGGGTTTACTGCTAATTATTTCTAGTCCTTCATTTGCAGTAAATAATCCAGTCGCTCCTCAAATTGAGGCAAAATCTTATGTATTAATGGATTATAACAGCGGAAAAATTCTAGCATCAGAAAAACCTGATGAGCGTTTAGATCCTGCTAGTCTTACAAAAATCATGAGTAGCTATGTTGTTGGGCAAGCTATTAAAGAAGGTCGTATGTCACCTGACGATATGGTTATTGTTGGACGTAATGCATGGGCAACAGGAAATCCGGTATTGAAGGGATCATCATTGATGTTCTTGAAACCGGGTGATCAGGTCAAAGTGATTGATTTAAATCGCGGTATGGTTATTCAATCTGGTAATGATGCCAGTATCGCATTAGCCGAACATATTGCGGGTAGTCAGGAAACTTTTGTTGATTTAATGAACTCCTATGCTAAGAATCTTGGTTTAAAAAATACATACTTTAAAACCGTTCATGGGTTAGATTCTGAAGGACAATATACAACAGCACAAGATATGGCATTACTCACAGCAGCCATGATCCGCGATGTTCCTTCAGAGTATGAAATACATAAAGAAAAAGAATTTACATTCAACAATATTCGTCAGCCAAATCGTAACCGCTTATTGTGGAATAAAAATATGAATGTCGATGGTGTGAAAACCGGTCACACTAATGGAGCAGGGTACAATCTTGTTTCTTCGGCAACTGAAGGTGATATGCGCTTGATTGCTGTTGTTTTAGGCGCACCATCAGATAAAGTACGTTTTGCTGAAAGTGAAAAGTTATTAGGCTGGGGTTTCCGCTTTTTTGAAACGGTAACACCAGTAAAAGCCGCTACACCACTAACCAGTCAAAAAGTGTGGTACGGGGATAAAGGTGAAGTTGCATTAGGGGTTGCTAATGATGCCTCAATTACTATTCCTAAAGGTGAATTGAAAAACCTGAAAGCCTCTTTTACGTTAACCAACCCTGTATTAGAAGCGCCGTTAACTCAAAATCAGGTTGTAGGTACAGTTAACTTTTTATTAAACGATGAAGTGATTGAACAACGCCCACTGGTTGTCAAAGAAGCGGTTCAAGAAGGCGGTTTTTTCAGCCGTATTTGGGATTTTGTTGTTAAAACAGTATCCGGTTGGTTTAATGCTATTTTTGGTTAATTTATCAAGAATAGCTCTATCAAAACGTTACTGAGTTTTTCACCCCAAAAGAAAGATTAGCTGTTATTTTAATATGAAAAATCCGTAATTGTTTTACGATTACGGATTTTTTTATATTCAATAAAATTGGGAGATATTTACTTTAGAGTTTAAATCAGACCATCAATTTTACCTTGATTATCAACATTAACAGTGATAGCTGCTGGTGTTTTCGGTAATCCGGGCATTGTTGTGATAGAGCCAGTTAAGGCGACAACAAAGCCAGCGCCAGCAGAAACATACACTTCACGAACGTTTATTGTAAAATCAGTCGGACGACCTAATAATGTGGGATCATCTGAGAGTGAATATTGCGTTTTTGCCATGCAAACTGGGAAATGAGAAAATCCCATTTTTTCTATTTTTTCCAACATGTTACGAGCAGAACGGCTATAAGTCACACCCTCGGCACCATAAATTTCTTTGGCAATAATATCGATTTTTTGACTCAGTGAGGCTTCATTAGGATAAATTAATTGGAATTGGCTCTGCTCATTTTCAAGTGTGTCAATCACTTGCTTAGCTAATTCAATACCACCTTCGCCTCCTTTCTCCCACACTTTAGTCATTGCGAAGCGACAATTTCTATCTTGGCAGAATTGTTTGATAAACTGATGCTCTGCAATACTATCAGTAACATAAGCATTAAGAGCGACAATTACGGGTAAGCCATATTTTTTTAGGTTTTCAATGTGTTTTTCAAGATTTACAATACCTTTTTCAAGTGCACTTAAATCTTCATTATTCCACTCGCCTTTACCTAATCCACCGTTATATTTTAGCGCTTTAGTGGTGACAACAATCACGGCACAATCAGGGCGTAATCCACTGATCCGGCATTTTATATCTAAGAATTTTTCAGCACCTAAATCAGCACCAAAACCCGCTTCTGTCACAGTGATATCAGCAAGTTGAAGAGCAAGTTTTGTCGCTCTTACGCTATTGCAACCATGAGCAATATTCGCGAAAGGACCGCCATGAATAATGGCTGGGGTATTTTCGAGTGTTTGTACTAAATTAGGATTAATGGCATCTTTTAATAAACTAGCCATTGCACCGACGGCTTGTATATCGCTTGCTGTAATAGGATCACCACGATAAGAATAGGCAACAATGATGCGAGAAAGTCGTTGTTTCAAATCATCAATATCTTCTGCTAAACAAAGGATAGACATAATTTCAGACGCAACGGTAATAACAAAGTTATCTTCTCGTGTGATGCCGTCTTTTTCGCCACCTAACCCTACAACAATATTACGTAAAGCCCGATCGTTCATGTCCATACAACGTTTAAACACGATTTTCTTAGGATCGATATTTAAAGGATTACCCTGATAAATTGAATTATCAAGCATGGCTGCAAGTAAGTTATTGGCAGAGGTAATAGCATGAAAATCGCCAGTAAAATGAAGGTTGAGATCTTCCATAGGAACAACTTGTGAATAACCACCACCGGTTGCTCCGCCTTTAATGCCAAAGCAAGGGCCTAAGGAGGGTTCACGCAACGCAATAATCGCATTTTTTCCAATATGATTAAGAGCTTGTCCTAATCCAACCGTGACTGTTGTTTTACCTTCACCAGCGGGTGTCGGATTAATTGCTGTAACTAAAACTAATTTTCCGGGCTTTTTGGCTGCAATTTTTGACCAAATACTGTGGCTAAATTTGGCTTTGTACTTGCCATAAAACTCGATATCATCTTGATCAATATTTAAATTTTTCGCAATTTCTTGAATAGGTAAGAGGTGTGCTTCTTGGGAGATTTGAATATCTGATTTCATTTTAGTTCTCTTTTTATCCCGCTGATGATGTCTCTAGTGATCTTTACTTATCAACTTTAGACAATAATCTAAATATCGCCAATAGATTGATTAATTTGTAATTATTTACTTTAGATAACGCGTTTATCGTCACGGCATTTAAATAATATGTGTTGTTATCTCCTATTTTTTCTTTACATTATCTTTATTGAGTGATGCTTTGCTCGTTTGAAAAAACATATTTTAACTAAGGATGACAATTTAATCTCATACAAAAAAGATGATATTAAAAAAGAAGAGTAATGAGATAGATACTAAATAAACAAAAAAGGCGCTGATATCAGCGCCTTATCTATTATAGCTATCAGTATTTAAGACTCACAGGGTTAGTCACAGGAAATTTTAATAGCTAATCCACCTTGAGAGGTTTCACGATATTTAGCATTAATGTCTTTACCTGTTTCGTACATTGTTTCAATGACTTTATCTAAACAAATACGAGGATCGCTGACACGACGTAAAGCCATGCGCGATGAGTTTACTGCTTGTACGGCTGCGATAGCATTACGTTCAATACAAGGAACTTGTACTTGTCCTGCTACTGGGTCACAGGTAAGTCCTAAGTTATGCTCCATCGCAATTTCCGCTGCAATGCAAACTTGTTCTGGGCTACCACCTAAAAGTTCAGTTAATGCACCTGCAGCCATTGAACAAGCAACACCAACTTCACCTTGGCAACCGACTTCAGCACCTGAGATAGATGCATTCATTTTGTAAAGTGAACCAATAACACCAGCAACTAAGAAAAAGCGAGTGTAAGAGTTTTCATTTACAGGACGAATAAATTTATCATAGTAAGACAATACTGCTGGGATAATACCACAGGCACCGTTTGTTGGTGCTGTGACAACACGTCCACCCGCCGCATTTTCTTCATTCACGGCAAGGGCAAACATATTAATCCAGTCAACCACTGTCATTGGATCTGTTGTCGTTTTATCTTCTGTGACTAACATGCGGCGTAATGCAGAAGCACGACGAGGCACGCGTAATGGTCCTGGTAATAAGCCTTCGGTATTTACACCGCGTTCAATACCTGATTTCATCACTTCCCAAACAGCAGCAAAATGGGATGAGATTTCTTCTTTGCTACGTAATGCTAATTCGTTTTGCATCACTAATGCTGATAAAGAAAGGCCTGTTTCTTTGCAATGGCGTCGTAAATCAGCCGCATATTGATAAGGATAAGGAACTTGAACTGTATTTTCTTCAGGTTGGCCAAAATGTTCTTCATCAACAATAAAACCGCCACCAATAGAATAATAAGTTTTTTTCAATAAAATCTGTTCACCGTTATAAGCGGTAATAGTCATGCCATTTTCATGGAGAGGCAGATTGGTTTTATGAAAATTCATGCCGCCTTCAACCGGAAAATCTACTTCTTTTATGCCATTTGCCAGCATTAAGCGACCGGTTGTTTCTACTTGTTTTATAAATGGCGCGATAGAATCAATATCGACAGTATCAGGTAAATTTCCTGCGAGTCCCATAATAATAGCAATATCCGTTGCGTGACCTTTACCTGTTAAAGATAAAGAGCCATAAACATCAACGATAACGCGGGAAACAGAAGAGAGAAGTTCTTTTTCAGCAAGCAAATCAACAAATTCTTTACCTGCTTTCATTGGACCTACAGTGTGTGAGCTTGAAGGGCCAATACCAATTTTAAAAATATCAAAGACGCTAACCATAATATTCGCCTCCCTAATTCATTTAAAGGCGCAACTGTGTGATTATTAGAATGTTAAGTGTCAGTTTTGAACTCTAAAGCAATGGCTACTCTCTTTTCAGAAAGTAGCCACGTGATGCTTTATTAGCCCATGAAAGAGTTAATTAAGCTATAGAAAACTGCTGAGATTGCGATAAGACCCATAACTACAACAAATACGTTGCTGATGTGGCCAGCATATTTCTTCATCGCTGGTACTTTACGGATTGCATACATAGGCATCAGGAACAACAACATTGCGATAATTGGTCCACCTAATGTTTCAATCATACCTAAAATACTTGGGTTTAATGTCGCAACGATCCAAGTTGTAACCAGCATAAACAGTGCAGTGATTTTATTTAAACGATCTTTTTCGATTGTTTTACCTTTTTCACGCAGTGATTTGATGATTAAACCATTGAAACCTTCACGGGCACCTAAATAGTGGCCTAAGAAAGATTTAGTAATCGCAACGAAGGCAATGAAAGGTGCAATATAAGCGATAACGGGTGCTTCAAAATGGTTAGCAAGGTAAGACAGGATACTAATGTTTTGTGCTTTTGCTTCTGCTAAGTTTTCTGGTGTTAAGCTAAATACACAGCTAAACACGAAGAACATAACAGTGATAACCATCATGATGTGTGCATAAGCTAAAATGCGTGAACATTTTTTCTCTGCGTTTTCGCCGTATTCTTCGCGTTTTGCAACTGCAAACGCAGAGATGATTGGAGAGTGATTGAAAGAGAACACCATTACAGGGATAGCTAACCATAAGGTTACTAATAGGCCTTGACCCATGCCAGAAGTGGTTGCGTGATCAAAAGAGAGTGTCTCAAGGATTGCACCATTCCATTCTGGGATCAGATACAGTGCAAGTACCATCAAGATTGCAACAAATGGGAATACCAGCACGCTCATTGCTTTAACAATAGCTTGTTCACCAAAGCGAATAATACACATGATACCAACGATCAGGATCAGTGATAAAATTGCGCGAGGAGGAGCAGCCATATGCATTTGGTTTACAATAAAGCTTTCTACAGTATTAGTGATAGCAACACTATAAACTAATAAAATAGGATAAATTGCAAAGAAATAAAGCAGTGTGATTAGTTTACCTGCAGTTTTACCAAAGTGTTCTTCAACAACTTCAGTAATATCTTCACCAGGGTTTTTACCTGATAGCACAAAGCGACACATACCACGGTGTGCAAAGAAGGTCATTGGGAATGCAAGCACTAACATGATCAACAGAGGAATTAAACCACCAATCCCTGCGTTGATGGGTAAAAATAGAACGCCAGCACCGATAGCTGTGCCGTATAAACCTAACATCCATACAGTATCTGACTTACGCCATGTTTTGTAATCACCTTGGGTGTTACCCGATGCGATAGAACCAGCTTTGGTTGTATCCATAATACTCTCCGAAATAACGCGGTAAAAAAATAATGAAGAAAAATAAGAGCGCAATTGTATTTTCTAGAAACAACTACGGTATAAATTTAATTATGAATAAATGAGTTTATTGAGCACCTGGTGTTATCTCAATATCTTCAATTACCACATATAAAAATCTTTAACTTTCAAAAGAATTAAGCTCTTTTAAAATTTGAAAAAATATTCAATAAGTTTATATCCAGACTTAAGAGGTGCAGAATATAGTGTTTTTCAGGATAAACTACCGTGATCACCATCTCAAATGCTAAATATAACTGAAAAACCTAAAAATGTAACATTTTTTATATTTTATGTTTTTTGAATTGGTTTTTTAAACATATTGAAATAATTTTCCAATTTTAAGGTAAGTATTAAATAAAGCTAAATGCCTAAACATTCACATGTTAATGATTTTTCTTGGGTATTTTTATTATTTGGGAAATAGATGATTAAAATCAATTAGGTTATTTTTATTTACAATTGGAACATTATATTAACAGTGTATCATATTGAAATTTAATGAAAAATTATTTTTCTTAATTAATATTTAAAAGTAAATAAAAGAATATAGAAACGATGCAATATGATTATTTATTAATGAATTTTTTTATTTTATGAAATGAATATAGCTATATTTCATTTATAAATAGAATATTGTTTATAAAAACAACAATAAATTCGTTAATAAATGAGTTGGGTAGGTTGTTATACAACGAATATAAAAGTTTAAACTTGATTAAAATAACAACACATTTACTTTTGGACGATTAATATAATAGTAGAGAATATTTTTATTTATATATTAATATATTGAAGAGGGAAGGCACTTAAGTTAAATATAAAAAGGCCACATAAATGTGGCCTTTTCGATCTTAGAAAGGTTAGGCCTTTGTCCAACCTTTACGAATAGGATAAGCGAAACAGAGCTGATAGAGGTGTTGTACCCATTTTTGGAGTATATCACCGCCTTTAGACCAGAAGATCTGGCAAAGGCCACAAGAGAGTAGAGCAACAATAAAAGCACCAATCATATCGATTGGCCAATGCACACCAAGGTAGATACGTGCCCAAGCAATCGCAATTCCTAAACCGAGCATAATATAGCCAATGCGTTTGCTGTTATGCCAAAAGAGATAAGCTAAAGCAATGGTGAAAACAAAGGTACCATGGTTACTTGGGAATGATGGTGTTGCATCATGATCAAGAAAGTTGTAGCCAATGTTGGCAGCAAAAGGGCGGTCATGAGGAGCAATAGCACCAATCATCCAAGAGATAGAAAGTGCGATACCCAAAGAGACAGCCGCTTTACATGCTAATGCTCTTTGCTGACTAAGATGTTTTTCATTACCCCATAACCAATAGAACACTAAAGATAACGGAAAAAGATAGACAAGGTACTTAGCAATAATTATCGCCGTACCGATTTCTAAAGGCGATGCCGCAGGTGTTGCATTCATTATTGAAAATACGGCTAAATTGAATTGTTCCAGCAAAGTAGGCTCCATACATGTCGTATTGATAAGCGATGTTTATGATACATAATACGCAAGTTTTTAAGGGTAAATGAGGGAGTAATAGGGGTAAAGTGTTTTTTTCTTATTTAATTGTGCTTTTTTAAAAAATTTGTCAGTTTTATACCAAACTGAGCTCAAGCACGCTTAAAAAGAGTATTGCGCTTGTGTTATTACTCTCGCATCGTTCTTTTTCTTATCTTCAATGAGGTATAACTTTATGTGGTTCCAGAAAAATATAGTCCTTAATGCAAGGCCAAGAGGATTTCACTTAATTACACAAACATTGATTCAAGAATTACCGCAACTAAGACAATATAAAATTGGAATTGCTCATTTTTTTATTCAACATACATCGGCTTCTTTAACGATTAATGAAAATGCGGATCCGACAGTTCGAAGTGACTTTGAAAGCTTTTTTAATCGAAGTGTAAAAGAGGACGAGGATGACTATCTTCACACCTATGAAGGCAGTGATGATATGCCTGCGCACATTAAAAGTAGCTTACTTGGACAAAGTGTTACGATCCCTATTAGTCAAGGTGAGTTGAATTTAGGAATTTGGCAGGGGATTTATCTTGGTGAACATCGTAATCACGGGGGAGAGCGTCGTATTATTGTGACATTGCAAGGTGAGTGTTACTAAATATCAAGCAATAAAAAACCCGACAGTTATTTCACCAAAAGGGTTGAAACTATCGGGCTCCTCAATATTTGGGGACATCAAAGAAAAGCAGTGGCACTTATTCAGACTACGGGTTAGAAAGAAAGTTCGCTGACTAATGAAAAAAAATAGAGTTTTTTTTAGAAAGAGAAGGTAGGTAAAGAGAAAAGTCATGATGAAAAAAAAAGAAAGCGCTAAAACATATTGATAAATAATCTGTTTTAGCGCTTTTGAATTAGTTGTAGATGCCTAAATTTTCTTTAGCATAAGCTTCAAAATCTGTGCAACCACCAATGTGTTTCTCATCAATAAAAATTTGTGGCACAGTTTCAACTGGTTTACCGACAGTTTTAGATAAATCAGCTTTTGTAATTCCTTCTGCTTGAATATCAACATAACGGAAATCGAAATCGTCACGTTTTTCAGACAAAGTTTCAGCCAGTTGTTTCGCACGAACACAATATGGGCAACCAGGGCGACCAAAAATGACAACAAACATACGACACTCCTTATTGAGGAAATAAAATTCAGGCATAATAGTTTCTATTGGTTGTTACTATGCCCTTTTATTAGGCTAAATAAAAACAGTTATTGCCTTTTAGTGTGATAAATTATACCAATTTGCTGAATAATGAGATAGGACTGCAACACTGCATTTAGCGGAGAAATGATGGAAAAGCCTTCAAATCGAGATATGAAATCACTGTCAGATATGCCAAAACCTATTATCATCATTGAAATAATAGGGATTATTTTATTGGTGGTTGCTTATCTTTATATTAATCAATATATGACCTCTCCGCAGTGGCTAGGAACATATACAGGACAATTAACGTTAGTTGTATTAGGGGTTATCTGCATGATCCCGCCAGCTATCCATATAGTATGGCGTGCTATTTATCGATTAACTTTTTTAGGGATTGATCATCAGTCTACAAAGAGTCAAAAGAAAAAAGAGAATAACGAAAAGTAGCTATCTGTTTTTCCTCAAAATGTATTAGAAACTAAGAAAACGCAATGTGTAAATTGGCTTAATTTTCTTAGTTTTTCTATTTATTAGTGCCTTCAAGATAGAAAAAGTGGCAAAATAGCGTCAATGCCAACAGGCACTCTTTTTTTGCGCGTAAAGGTTATTTGAATGAACGCTGTTGTGACTACCGATCTGGATCAGCTAAAGTCTTGGCTTGATGAATTGCAGATCGCTTATTATGAATGTGACTCTTGTCAGGCGTTACATTTACCTCACCTTCAATATATCAGTGGTATTTTTGATGCCAAAATTGATATTCTTGAAGATGTGCTTGTATTTACCGCTATCGCTGAGCTAAAACCGTCAGCAATAGTGCCATTAATGGCAAATTTAAGCCAAATTAATGCAAGTTCTTTATTTATTAAAACATTTTTAGAAATTAGTGACGAGAACTTACCAAAATTAGTTTTTTGCCAATCATTTCCAGTTGCTGCAGGTATTTCACTTAATCAATTTGATCTGTTCTTACAAAAAGCAGAAGAGCAATCAGCTGAAGTTATTAGCGAAATTTTTAATAACGGTTTCTTGTATGGTGAAAAGCAAGAAAGTGAAAACGAAGATGAAGAAGATGTTGAGATAAATAGCACATCAACTGACTCTTCTTATACTGTACATTAATATTAATCTCCATAACGGTCACAAAATCTTATGCAATGCGCACGATTTAGTGCGGGTGAATGTCATTCTTGTGAATGGCTTTCTCTTGCTTATCCTGAACAAATCAAGAAAAAACAGCATAGCCTATTAGCATTACTTCCAGAAGATTATGCTTTTGATAAATTAGCACCCGTTGAAAGCCAACAGGCGCAGTTTCGTAATAAAGCCAAAATGGTCGTCAGCGGGAGTGTCGAAAGACCAATATTAGGTTTAAAAACTAAAGAAAGTGTCGCTGTTGATTTATGCGAATGTCCACTGTACCCAGCTTCTTTTGCACCTGTATTCCCAGTTTTAAAAACATTTATTGCGAAAGCAGGGTTAGTACCTTACGACATTGAGCGTCGTCGTGGTGAGCTTAAGTTTATTTTATTAACGGAGAGCCGAAGTAATAGCACGATGATGCTGCGCTTTGTTTTGCGTTCAGAAAAAAAACTAGAACAACTTCGTAAAGCACTTCCTTGGTTACAAGCGCAATTACCCCAATTGGTCGTTATTTCCGTCAATATTCAACCTATACATATGGCTATTTTGGAAGGTGAGCAAGAAATTATTCTGACAGAAAAAACGTTCTTAGATGAATCATTTAACCAAATTCCATTGCATATTCGTCCTAGAGGTTTTTTCCAAACTAATCCGGCGGTGGCTTCATCACTTTATGCCACGGCAGGTCGTTGGGTAAGAGAATTAAATATCACTCATTTGTGGGATATGTTTTGTGGATCAGGAGGGTTTGGGTTGCATTGTGCAGATAAATCCACCCACTTAACAGGGATTGAAATTAGTCCAGAAGCGATTGAATGTGCACGTTTATCGGCTCAGGAGTTAGGGTTAGAGCATGTTGAGTTTCAAGCGTTAGATTCAACGGGCTATGCATTGGCTAAAGAGTCTGTTCCTGAATTAGTGCTTGTTAATCCACCAAGGCGAGGTATTGGTGAGGTATTGTGTGGTTATCTAAATAAAATGAAACCTCGCTTTATTCTTTATTCAAGTTGTAATGCTCAAACTATGGCGAAAGATATTCAGCAACTTTCACACTATCAGATAGATAGAGTGCAATTGTTTGATATGTTTCCTCATACTTCTCACTATGAAGTCCTTACATTATTGATATTACAAGACAGCTAAGATAGTTATTAAAAAATAATAGCTCAGCGTTAGTATAAATAATGTATTGACGCTCAATGGATCACATCGAGCGTTTTTATTGTTTATTCAGACATATAAAAACACCCCAGAATGAAAAGTGAACTGCACCCCAAAAGTTGGACACCAACTTTGGGGTGTTTTTATATTCACAGGTCAGTTTACTCGTTTTTAATTACGATGTTCAAACTCTAAGGCTTTTTTCTCAATCAATCTCATTAAAAGTGTCAGCATTCCATTGATACACAGATAAATAATGCCTGCTGCAACAAAGACCATCACATCATAACTCTGACCAAAAACTTGTCGGCTATAACCCGTTAATTCAAGTAAGGTGATAGTACTGGCAAGTGAGGTACTTTTGAATATTAAGACCACTTCGTTTGAATAGGATGAAAGCGCACGCTTAAATGCGTAAGGTAATATCACTCGTGCTGTTTGTACGGGTGACATGCCCAACGCTTGACAGGATTGCCACTGTCCTGACGGAATTGCTCTTACTGCACCATAGAAAAGTAAAGTTGAATAAGCCGCACTGTTTAATGCCAATGTAACCATTGCACAAAACCATGGTGTTGATAGTAACTCCCATATTGCTGGATAGTTTTGCAACGTAGGAAATTGCCCTGGGCCATAATAGATTAAGAAGAACTGTACTAATAAAGGTGTACCAGTAAATAAGGTAATATAGGCTTTTACTATTTGGCTAATAACAGGTGTTTTTAATGCCAAAACAAAAGTCATTAAAACCGAAAGTGTAAATGCAACCAATAGAGCTACAAATGTTAAAGAAAGGCTGGTTGGTAATCCCGGTAAAATATCAACAATATAATCCCACATTATGAGGCACTCCGTTCAAATCGGGTTGTTCTCATCTCTAACCATTTCAGGATATATTGACTGACCAACGTAATTGCCAAATAAATTAATGCAACAATGCTATACCAAGTAAAAGGCTCTTGAGTTCGGTTAGCGATACTTTGTGTTTGTAACATTAAGTCATTAACGCTGATTAATGAGACTAAAGCCGTATCTTTTAATAGAACTAACCACTGATTGCCTAAACCCGGTAAAGCGTGACGCCACATTTGAGGCATGATAAAGCGGAAGAAAATAGTAATACGGCCCATGCCTAAGGCTTGGCCGGCTTCCCATTGTCCTGTAGGTACTGCTTTTAATGCGCCACGTAAAGTTTGGGATGCATAAGACGCATAAAGAAGTGAAAGGGCGATAACACCACAATAGAAAGGCAATGATTCAGTATCACCAAAATCAATTTGTAAGGTGAAAGCACCGAGA
Organism: Proteus faecis; assembly: GCF_030286765.1. NCBI lineage: Bacteria > Pseudomonadati > Pseudomonadota > Gammaproteobacteria > Enterobacterales > Morganellaceae > Proteus > Proteus faecis. The sequence goes on along the minus strand of NZ_JASVWV010000001.1, from coordinate 640,633 downwards.
TCAATCCCATCCATTAACATCATGACACCTTGTAAGGTGCCATAATAGACAAAAAGAACCACCAGCATTTCTGGTAGTCCTCTAATTAGTGTTACCCAACATGTTCCTAAGAAAGCAAAGGCTTTCCATCTCGCGGATTCCCAAGCTGTAAACAGCATGGCTAGAACTAATCCGATGATAAGAGCAGAAATAGCAAGTGTGACCGTTGTGACGGCCGCACCTGCTAGAGTTGTTATTTCATTCATTTATTAAGCTATTATTGTTATTCAAACCATTTTTTATAAATGACATCATAGGTGCCATCAGCTTTTACTTCAGCTAATGCTTTGTTTAATTTATCTTGTAAATCAGCATTACCTTTTCTTACTGCGATCGCAAGGCCTGTACCAAAGTAGTTAGGATCTGCAACTTTGTCGCCTACAATACCTAATTCAGGATTCTTTTTCAGCCATTCATTAACAACAGCTGTATCACCAAAGATAGCTTCGATACGACCATTTTTAAGATCTAATACTGCATTTTGATAACTGTCATAAGGCACAGTTTTCATCTCTTTGTGTTGTTCATTGATGAATTTCTGATGGGTTGTCCCATTCTGCACACCAATTTGTTTGCCTTTTAAGCTTGCAACATCAGAGATTTTACCTTTTACGGTGATAAATACTGCAGAGTTATCATAGTAAGAATCAGTGAAATCAACTTGTTTTTGACGCTCTGGCGTAATATCAATACCAGCCATTAACGCTTCAAAACGACGGAATTTCAGACTCGGAATTAAACTATCAAATGACTGATTGGTAAAGGTACAGTCAGCATTAATCTTTGCACACATTGCATTGGCTAAATCAACATCAAATCCCACAATTTGATTATTCGCATCAATCATTTCAAATGGAGGATACGTTGCTTCAGTTGCAAAACGAATTGTCTCTTTCTCAGCCGCAGTTGCAGAAAGTGTAATACTGGTCAGAAGTGCTGCAAATAATATTTTTTTCATTGTCTGATCCTGATTTAGTGTGACAAGTAATTAGCAAAAGCTTCCGTTTGTGGAGCAGTGAAACGATAGTTATCACCTTGCTCTATAATACGGCCGTTTTCCATATATACAACTTTGCTCGCGGCTTTGCGTGCAATTTCAACTTCGTGGGTCACAATAACTTGTGTAATACCCGTTTCAGAAAGCTCTTTAATGATATCAACAACTTGAGCTGTAATTTCAGGATCTAATGCTGCCGTTGGTTCATCAAATAAGAGAACTTGAGGCTCCATCATTAATGCCCTTGCAATAGCAACACGCTGTTGTTGTCCTCCAGATAAATGTAGAGGAAAACGTCCTGCATAATCACTTAAACGCAAACGCTCAAGTAATTTCATCGCTTTTTCTTTGGCTTGCGGTTTTGATAAACCTAATACACGACAAGGTGCTTCAATTAAGTTATCAAGAACCGTTAAATGTGGCCATAAATTGTATTGTTGAAATACCATACCCACATTTTGACGTAATAAGCGAATTGCCTTTGCGTTAGGCTGTTGGCTAAAGTCAAAATGCAGACCAGCAATTTCTAATTCGCCTGAACGTGGCATTTCTAATAAATTGAGAACTCTCATTAGTGAGCTCTTACCCGCACCACTTGGTCCTAATAGAACCATTGTTTCACCGGCAGAGCATTCTAGATTAATGTCATAGAGTGCTTGGTGCGAACCGTAGAAACAATTTATGTTTTTTAATTGAATACTCATGCGTTTTTTTTGAATAGTCATCAACTGTTTCAAATAATAAAACGGTAAGAATAATTATGCAACTAAAACTGCATAATAAAGTGGTTTCTTTATATAAAAATGGGTAATTTAGCTATTTTTTCTCATTGTTAGATGAATTTTTATCCAGTTCGTAAGCGTTAATACTTATTGTTTTAGCCATACCTTTGAAAATAAATAAATGCGCAGGCATCATGGCAAACCAATAAAGCAATCCACTAAATCCTGCTGGGTGCCACCAAGCACGAACATCTATTGAACGAAGATTACCACTGTCGTGGATCGTGAAAGAGAGTCTACCTAAACCGGGTGCTTTCATTCCAAATAACAGTGTGAGCTGTTTTTCAGGCTCAAGTTTGATCACACGCCAACCATCAATCATATCGCCAAGTTCTAATGTTTCTCTAGAAGGGCGTCCGTAAGTGACTTTATTTCCTGCGATATCATCCATAATGGCGCGTATTTTCCATAACGTATTACCATAAAAATAGCCTTGTTCTCCGCCGATTTGTTGCACTGTATGCCAAAGTGATGTTGCACTTGCCGGGGTGGATACTGTGTAACCTGCATTTTTAGGGTAATAACCATAGCCTGGTTTCCAACGACTACGAACTGCAGAAGAGTAACCCCAATCTTGGTTATCTAAAGCGGCGGCTTCATCAGCCAGTGTTTCTTTTACTGCATCATCAAATTTAATTAGGGTTTGAGGAATAAGTTTACGTAATGGTTCATCATTGGCTGGGAGATCGTATTTAAGCCCTTGGATCAGCTCTTTAGCAATAGAGGTTGGCACCGATGTGATCATACTGATAAAGCCGGCAGAAATAAGACTGCCGGGCATCGGTAGCGGGATTAATACGCGTTTTTTACCTGAGATTTTAATAAAGCACTCAAAAAGGGTTTGATAGCTAATATATTCAGGACCACCGGCATCAAAAATACGGTGTTGATGAGTGGGGTGATGAATTATTTCAGTTAAATAGTGAATTAAATTTTTGAGTGCAATAGGGGAAGATTTAGAACGAACCCAACGTGGTGGTGTAAGAATAGGAAGGTTGTAAACCATATCACGCATAATCTCAAAGGCAGCAGAGCCTGGCCCGACAATCATTGAGGTGCGAATTTCGGTCACGGGAATAGTGCTGGTTCTTAACACTTCTCCTGTTAGTTTTCGGGCAATAAGATGAGGTGAATATTGTTGGTCTTTATGTTGTAACGCACTTAAGAAGATAATTTGTTTAACATTACTGCCTTCTAATGCTTCCACAACATTGATTGCCGCTTTACGCTCTTGCTCAATTAAATTATGTGCATCGCTCATGCTATGAACAAGGTAATAAACAATATCAGTATCATGCATGACTTTGGTTAAGGTTTCAGGATCATATAAATCGACAAAGATACAGCGTGTATTTTCCCAACCTTGAGACATCATCCAGTCTACTCGACGGGCACCAGCAGTGACCTGATGACCTTGCTCTATCAAAGCAGGAATAAGATTTTGACCAATGTGCCCACTTGCACCAAGTACTAATACACGCTGTTGATTCATGGTTAATCCATTGTAAAAAGAGAACGTTATGGTTCTATTGTTACTGATTTTTCTATGAAGTAAAGAACGCCATCAAGATTGGTGTGATTAAACTTAAAACAAATCCATGCACAATAGCCGCAGGAACGATGGCAACACCGCCACTTCTTTGTAAAACAGGTAAAGTAAAGTCCATAGATGTTGAGCCACAAATTCCTAATGCCGTATTTCTGTAACGGTTAACTATAATCGGAATAAGCATGATTGCTGCTAATTCACGCATTAAATCATTGAAAAAGGCGGTGCTACCAATAACGGGGCCAAATGCATCAGTTAGTACAATACCCGATAATGAATACCAACCATAACCAGATGCAATAGCTAATCCCATTTTCATCGGTAACCCCAGTAAGTAAGCGGCTAAGGCACCACCAGCAAGTGCGCTAATGCCCATAACGACGGCAACGGTTGTTCCACGACGGTTGATAAGAATTTGCTTTGGGCTCATTCCGCTATTACGTAATTGTAATCCGACTAACCAAAGTAAGAAGATAAGCGCACCTTGGCTGGCATGAGAAGCATAATGGAAAATTGACCAACCGGTTAAACCGACAAAGAAGCCCACGACAACAACGCCACATAATTGCAGTGATTCAAGTACCATTTTTATGCGTGAAGGGGGCTTGGACTGCTTATGAGCAGGGACGTGCCAAGGATCTTTCTTATCCAGTAGCCATAAAAATAGTAAATTGGCGCCAAAGGTACATAAAAAGAAAACACTGGCATAAGAAAGAATAGAAACTAAGTTTTCACCAATATTATCTAGCATGGCTAAACTAACGCCCATTAGAAATAGGATAACGTAAACCATCGCGCTAAGCAGGCGGTTTGCCAGATGAAGTAATGGGCGATTGTTTAACTTAATCAAATATCCTACAAAAAGCGGAAGTAGGATAATCAATAACCCTGATAGCATTTCTATTCCTTACTGAGTGTGCTCAAATTATAAAGTAAACTAATAATGTAAATCGGATTATAACATTTACTTATGATGTTGTGGATACAGAAATTAAGATAAGTCTAAAATATTTATTAGGGGTAACGAGCCTATCACGTTTAGATGTAAGAGGCTTTAATTGATTGAAAAGTGAACGAAATGGGTATATATCGAATAGTTGAGTAAATTTTATTACGGCTATCTTGAACTGTGATTTAATGAAAACATCCATTAAGTGAAATTATTAGCTGATTAAGCATAAAATAAAGATAGGAAGAATAAAATAAAACCATAGCTTAGTCGTAACTAACGAGGGAATTTATGTATTTAGAAAGAGTGGAAATAGTTGGATTCCGTGGACTTAATCGTCTTTCATTACCTCTTGATATGAATACAGTCTTAGTGGGTGAAAATGCGTGGGGTAAAAGCTCATTACTTGATGCGTTAACACTCAGTTTGGGAATTGAAACCTATCAATATGCATTTACACCCGAGGATTTCCATCGTTTGCCGAATGAGCCAGAAGAAAATGGCAAAAAAAGTCTACAAATTATTTTAACCTTTACCGAATCTCGCCCTGGACGTCATCGCTCTTATCGTTTTCATAAATTAGCGCCTGTATGGGTTGAAAATGGTGATGAACTAAAACATATCTATTACCGTATCAGTGCTGAATTAGATGAACAAAAGAATGTAAAAACATTCCGCTATTTTCTTGATAAAGAAGGAAAGCAAATTCGCTTACCTAATGGACAAACTCAAGAAATTATTGCAGAGATAGTTAGGCTCTATCCTGTTCTTCGCTTACAAGATGCACGTTTTGTGCGTGATCTTGCTTCTGACGTTATCGATCCCCATAATAATCCTCATCGAGAAGCGTTTAATAATAAAATGAGTGAGTTAACCAAAGCGTTAGTCAAAAATCCTGATGAGTTGTCAGATGATGATTTACGTGAAGGCCTTGATGCAATGCAACAACTATTAGGGCACTATTTTGCAGATCACGGTTCGTTGTTGTTTAAATCTCGCCCTCGTCATCGCAAAGTTAACGAGCCTCACGTGCGTGGTTGGCACGCTTTAGAAAATATCAATAAAGTGTTGGCAAAACCTAATCAAAGAAGTATTCGATTAATTATCTTGGGGATGTTCTCTTCTATCTTACAGTCTCGTGGTAGTGCCGCGTTAGATCCTTATGCAAGACCTATTGTCATCGTTGAAAATCCAGAAACGCGTTTACATCCTATTATGCTTTCGGTGGCTTGGGGATTACTCAATCTTTTCTCATTACAACGGATCACAACGACAAACTCAGGTGAATTACTGTCACTCGCTCCATTAGAGAGTGTGTGCCGTTTAGTACGTGATACCGATAAAGTTGCTGCTTATCGTGTTGGGGAGCAGCAACTACATTCTGATGAAGAGCGACGTATCTCCTTTCATATTCGTTATAACCGACCCTCGGCATTATTTGCGCGTTGTTGGTTATTAGTTGAAGGTGAAACAGAGATTTGGTTAATGAACGAATTGGCAAGGCAATGTAATTATTTCTTTGAAGCAGAAGGTATAAAAGTCATTGAATTTGCGCAATGTGGACTTAAGCCATTATTAAAGTATGCAACCTATATGGGGATAGAATGGCATACTTTAGTGGATGGTGATGAAGCGGGTAAGAAATATGCTGCTACCGTTAAAGATTTTGCGTTAAAAAGTAATGATGCAGAGCGCGATAGATTAACGAAGCTTCCGGCATTAGATATGGAACACTTCTTATACAAAGAAGGCTTTCGTAATGTATATCATGATGTAGCCGGTGTGCCAGATAATGAAAAATGGCCGACTCGACGCGTGATCATTAAAGCTATTCAACGTTCATCCAAGCCAGACCTTGCACTAACGGTGGCTAATAATGCGGCTCAACGTGGTATAGATTCCATCCCTTCCATACTGAAAAGTATGTTCTCTCGTGTTGCATGGCTTGCTAGAGGCAAGGCGAATTAGTTTGAATTCGTTACACTTGTGTCAGTAAGATAAATTAACGAGATTTACACTTATTTTATTTAGCTATGAGAATAACTCTCATAGCTAAAGCGTTGTATGGTTTATTATATCTTTATGTTTAAAAAGGAAAAAGCATGGCTTTTTTATCTTTAAAAAAGCGAGGGAGAATACTCACCCTTATTTTAATTTTTGTAGCAATTGCGACATACTTTTTTTGGCCAAAAGAGAAGGCACCGATATATCAAACGCAACAGATCACACGAGGTGATTTGTCAAAAGAAGTGACCGCAACAGGTAAGCTTGATGCTGTACGTAAAGTTGATGTGGGGGCACAAGTCAGTGGTCAGTTACAGTCGCTTCTAGTAAAAGAGGGGGATGTGGTTAAAAAAGGGGATTTGCTCGCGATTATCGATCCTAAAAAAGCGCAAAATGACGTCACTGAATCTCAAGAAACAGATAATGAGCTTAAAGCCAATCTTCAGCAAGCACAGGCTGAATTGCGTTTAGCACAATTAACTTATCAGCGACAATTAAAGCTTATTGGTACTCATGCTATTGCGCAAGATGAACTTGATCGCACTAAAACCGATGTTGAAGTAAAAAAAGCACGGATCATCACTTATCAAGCTCAAATTAAAAAGAACCAAGCTACGTTAGATACAGCAAAAACGAATCTGCAATATACACGAATAACAGCTCCTATGGATGGAGTCGTGACGTTTATTAAAACGCTTGAAGGTCAAACCGTAATTGCAGCACAAGAGGCACCGACTATTTTAACTTTAGCCGATTTAGATACGATGTTGGTAAAAGCGGAAGTCTCTGAAGCCGATGTTATCTATTTAAAACCTGATCTTAGTGCTTCTTTTACAGTGTTAGGTGCACCAGATAAAGCCTTTAGCGGTAAATTAAAAGATATTTTGCCGACCCCTGAAAAAATTAATGATGCTATTTTCTACTATGCTCGTTTTGAAGTCCCTAATGAACAGCATTTATTACGTTTGCAAATGACCGCTCAGGTTAAAATTCTTATCGAAAATAAGAAAAATGTGCTTCTCGTTCCGCTTTCTGTATTAGGTGATAATGCAGGTATTAATGAATATTATGTAGATGTATTGGTTAATGGTCAGCCAGAAAAACGTACAGTCAAAATAGGTATGCGCACTGATGTTTATGCCGAAGTTCTTAGCGGATTGAAAGAAAACGATCAGGTTATTCTAGGTGAAACATCAGGAGAAGCATGATGCCTGCATTATTAGAGCTCAATGAGGTGAGTCGTCTATATACTAATGGCGAGGAAGAAACCGTTGTTCTTAATAAAATCTCATTAACAATTAATGCTGGTGAAATGGTAGCGATTATTGGGGCTTCTGGCTCCGGTAAATCAACTTTAATGAATATCTTAGGCTGTTTAGATAAACCAAGTAGCGGTGAATATAAAGTTGGTGGTCAAAGTGTTGCGAAAATGGATGGCGATCAACTTGCGGCATTACGGCGTGAGCATTTTGGTTTTATCTTCCAGCGCTATCATTTAATGTCTCATTTAAGTGCAGAACAGAATGTTGAAATTCCTGCAATTTATGCAGATAAAAATGCTACTCAACGAAAAGAAAGGGCTCGCGAATTATTAACACGTTTAGGATTAGGTGATCGTATTGATTATCGCCCTAATCAACTTTCTGGCGGTCAACAACAGCGTGTAAGTATCGCAAGAGCATTAATGAATGGCGGTGAAGTCATTCTTGCTGATGAGCCCACAGGCGCGTTGGATAGCCATTCGGGTAAAGAGGTGATGTCTATTCTTAAGCAATTAAATGAACAAGGGCATACGGTTATTATCGTAACTCATGATCCTTTAATTGCGGCACAAGCTGAGCGAATTATAGAAATAAAAGATGGTGAAATCATTAATGATAACTGTCATCAAATAACTGTAAATAAAGTTAAAAAAGAGACAACAACTGTTTTAGCTTCTTCTTATTTAGGGCAAATACTCGGGCGTTTTACACAAGCATTAGATATGGCCTGGCGTGCAATGGTTGTGAATAAAGTACGCACTTTGCTAACGATGCTCGGTATTATTATTGGTATAGCCTCTGTCGTCTCGATTATTGTGATTGGTGATGCAGCTAAAAGCATGGTGCTGGCTGATATAAAAGCGATTGGCTCTAATACGATTGATATCTATCCCGGGAAAGATTTCGGGAGCGACTCACCAGAAGATAGACAATCATTAACGCTACAAGATGTTTTTGCTTTAAAACAACAATCTTATGTACAAGCTGTTACACCACAAGTTCAATTTAGTACACGATTACGCCGTGGAAACCAAGATTCGCCTGCATCTGTTGCGGGGGTTAGTGATGATTATTTCACTGTATATGCGATGACATTTTCACAAGGTCGCTCATTTACACCTGATATGATCCAACGACAAGCTCAAGTTGTTGTTATTGATGAAAATACCCGTCAGCGATTCTTTCCTAATAAAAAAGAGGTTATTGGTGAGCAAATCATTATTCGTAATATTCCCTCTACGATTGTTGGTGTCATTGCTGAGAAAAAATCAGCTTTTGGCAATGGTCAATCGCTCAAAGTATGGGTACCTTACAGCACACTAAATAGCCGCATCTTAAATCGAAGTTATCTTGATAGTATTACAGTAAGAGCAATTGACGGTTATGACGCTAGCATTGCAGAACAACAAATTCTCCGCTTATTAACGATTAGGCATGGTAAAAAAGATATTTTCACTTATAACCTTGATAGCTTTATTAAGGCAGCTGAAAGTACCACCCAAACAATGCAACTGTTTCTCACTTTTGTGGCTGTTATTTCATTAATCGTGGGGGGAATTGGTGTAATGAATATTATGCTGGTTTCAGTGACTGAAAGAACGCGAGAAATTGGTATTAGAATGGCGGTTGGTGCCAGAGCTAGTGATGTGATGCAACAATTCCTTATAGAATCTGTATTGGTTTGTCTAGTAGGTGGATTACTGGGAATAGGCCTTTCATTTGGTATTGCCATGGTGGCAAGTGTTATGTTGCCTGATTGGCATTTCGTCTTTCAGCCCATTGCATTAGTGAGTGCTTTTATTTGCTCGACTGTTATTGGCGTTATTTTTGGCTTTTTACCAGCAAGAAATGCTGCAAAAATGAATCCAATAGACGCTCTTGCGAGAGAGTAAATCAAACTATAAGATAAAAGCCCTTAAGATATAAAGGGCTTTTATTTGAATGAATTAGGCTTTCTGTTTAACTAAAAATAACCAGTTATTGTGATTAAAAGGTATTTTTATTGGGGTTATCTATACTGTAAATTACCTTCTATTCGATAATAGGAATGATAAGATCAGCATGGTCACCTTTAGGCCCTTTTATTGTGCTATAATTGACTTTCTGCCCCGCTTTAAGAGTGCGGTAACCTTCCATTCTGATTGTTGAATAGTGGGCAAAAATATCATCGCCACCTTTTGCTGGGGTAATAAAACCAAACCCCTTAGCATTATTGAACCACTTTACTGTACCTGTCTCCATACTTAGCTTCTCTCATATACTTGTATTTATTTGTTTAACATCACTTTCAGTATATTTACTGAGCTGTTCATAAAACATACTCTATTTTATTGTTTCAATCGTCAAGGGGGGAAGGGGATAGAAAGTGTTTCGAGTAGATGAAATTTTGATGTAGCTAACGCTTTGTAATTTTTTGAATGCAAAAAGAAGGAATAAAAAAGCGTTGATAGGCAGACTTTCCTGTGAGATGGTAAACTAAATGTCATAATTGAAAGTGACGTTTAACAAAACTATGAGTAATGCAAAACAATGGGTCAGTTTGATTTTTTAACAGAAACCACGTTAGGGGAAGATGTTCATCAGAAAAATGAGCCACCATCAATGTATAAGGTGATCTTGAATAATGATGATTACACCCCCATGGATTTTGTTGTAGAAGTGCTTACGATGTATTTTTTCCTTAGCGAGGAAAAAGCAACACAAATTATGTTGGACGTTCATCATAAAGGGAAAGGAGTTTGTGGGGTTTATAGTGCGGATGTTGCCGAAACAAAAGTGGCTCAAGTTAATCTGTACGCGAGAGAAAACGAATATCCACTTTTGTGCACTCTTGAACAGGCATGATCCGGTTAGTTTTTTAAGGAGGAGGTGCTTATGCTTAATCACGAATTAGAGCTGAGTCTTAATGTTGCATTCGCGAAAGCCCGTGATAACAGACACGAATTTATGACTGTAGAGCACCTGTTGTTGGCGCTATTAAGTAATAAATCGGCACGCGAAGCATTGGAAGCTTGTAAAGTCGATCTGGCAGTCTTACGCGAAGAACTTGAAGTCTTTATTCGTAAAACAACCCCAATTCTGCCTGAAAATGTGGACAGAGAAACACAGCCAACGCTGAGTTTTCAGCGTGTATTACAGCGCGCTGTTTTTCATGTTCAATCATCAGGTAAAAATGAAGTCTCTGGCGCTAATGTGCTGGTGGCTATTTTTAGTGAACAAGAGTCTCACGCAGCTTACTTATTACGTAAACACGATGTTAGTCGCCTCGATGTCGTTAACTTTATTTCTCATGGCATTTCAAAAGAAGATCAACCAAACGAAGATCTTTCTGATATGAACGCTCAATCTCAGCAAGAGATGCCTCAAGGCGACGATCATATGGATAATTTTACCACTAACCTTAATCAGTTAGCGCGCCAAGGTAAAATAGATCCTCTAATTGGGCGTCAAGCTGAATTAGAAAGAACAATCCAAGTGTTATGCCGCCGTCGCAAGAATAATCCATTATTAGTGGGTGAGTCTGGTGTCGGTAAAACGGCTATCGCCGAAGGGCTTGCATGGCGTATTGAGCAAGGTGATGTGCCTGATGTGATGAAAGGTTACACCATTTACTCACTCGATATTGGTTCTCTATTAGCGGGCACAAAATATCGTGGTGATTTCGAAAAACGGTTTAAAGCATTACTGAAAACACTCGAAAAAGATGAAAAAAGTATCTTATTTATTGATGAGATCCACACCATTATTGGTGCAGGCGCTGCATCGGGTGGGCAAGTTGATGCGGCAAATTTAATTAAGCCATTGCTATCTGGTGGCCGAATTCGAGTTATAGGCTCTACGACCTATCAAGAATTTAGCAATATCTTTGAAAAAGACAGAGCGCTGGCACGTCGTTTCCAAAAAATTGATGTGACTGAACCATCTCCAGATGAGACAGTTTTGATCATCAAAGGATTACGCCAGAAATACGAAGCGCACCATGACGTCCGTTATACTAATAAAGCTATTCAGGCTGCGGTGGACTTATCGGTTAAATACATCACCGATAGACATCTACCTGACAAAGCTATCGATGTTATCGATGAAGCTGGTGCAAAAACACGTTTAATTGCACCAAGCAAACGTAAAAAAACCATTAATGTCTCAGATATTGAGTCGGTCGTGGCTAAAATTGCACGTATTCCTGAAAAAACAGTTTCTAGTAGCGATAAATCGATGCTGAAAAATCTCGATAACCAATTAAAAATGTTGGTGTTCGGTCAGGATCAAGCAATCCATGCCTTATCTGAATCGATTAAGATGAGTCGCGCAGGATTAAGTCAAGATAATAAACCTGTAGGGTCGTTCTTATTTGCTGGCCCTACTGGGGTAGGTAAAACGGAAGTCACCGTTCAGTTAGCAAAAGCATTGAATGTTAAACTGCTTCGCTTTGATATGTCCGAGTATATGGAAAGACATACGGTCAGTCGTTTAATTGGTGCTCCTCCTGGTTATGTTGGTTTTGATCAAGGTGGATTATTAACAGACGCTGTCATTAAAAACCCATATTCCGTTGTGTTACTTGATGAAATTGAGAAAGCGCATCCTGATGTATTCAATATCCTGTTACAGGTTATGGATAACGGTACATTAACGGATAACAATGGTCGTAAAGCCGATTTTCGTAATGTCATTTTAGTGATGACAACCAATGCTGGTGTGCGGGAAACGCAACGTAAATCGATTGGGTTTACAGAGCAAGATAACAGCACTGATGCGATGGTCGAAATCAAAAAAGCGTTCTCACCAGAGTTTCGTAACCGTTTGGATAGTATTATTTGGTTTAATGCATTATCACCAGAAATTATCTCTATGGTTGTGGATAAATTTATTGTTGAACTACAAGTGCAGTTAGATGATAAAGGTGTATCGCTAGAAGTTAGCCAAGAAGCACGCCAATGGTTGTGTGATAAAGGTTATGACAGCGCGATGGGAGCAAGGCCAATGGCGCGTGTTATTCAAGACAACTTGAAAAAACCATTAGCTAATGAGATTTTATTTGGTTCTCTTGTCAATGGTGGTTCAGTTTCTGTGACACTTGATAAGCTGGCTGGCAAATTGAATTATGAGTTTATTAGCCAAGAAAAACTGGCTAAGAATGAAGACACCGTTATCTAAAGATAGCGGTTAATCTTACTAAGCTATAAAAGCATACACCACAGGTGAGCATCGATAAATGCCTTGCCTGTGGTGTTTTTTTTCACCCGTTATATGACAATAGCGGGAGAGAACAGATTGGGATCAACGGCTACGGAAGATGATACGGCCTTTGCTCAGGTCATATGGGGTCAGCTCAACGGTAACCTTGTCGCCTGTCAGGATACGAATATAGTTTTTACGCATTTTTCCTGAGATATGAGCGGTAACGACGTGTCCGTTTTCTAATTCTACGCGGAACATCGTGTTTGGCAGAGTATCCAGTACAGTGCCTTGCATTTCAATGTTGTCTTCTTTGGCCATCTAATCCTCTAAGTTTTAATAACCATATTTTTTAAACGGCAAGATAATGCCGAAAATATTGTCCTATGTAAAGGAATGTTATTGGATAGCAATGGTGTTCACCTTGCTATTGTACTTAACATCCTTACCGCAACTTGCGTTTTACTTTGTGAAATAAAAAGTAATAACAGAAGTCGTAATTCTTTGTTTTGTGGTATTTGTAGCAATAAAATAGCAACACCCCAACCACATAATGGGTGTGCAAGATAAAATTTTTGTATAAACCTTTTTGTATAAATAACAGAATGATCTTCTCGATTCTGTCTTAAATTAAGAAGGGCTTTACAAAAACAAGCAGTGATTATAATTCCAACGATTGCTGATACCAACACTTTTTATCAATAATCACTTTTTTCCAACGAGATAACGCAACTAAATAATGTTCACGTGAAATCTCAGAGGCACCTAACGAAGCAGTATGAGAGTTTAGCACCTGACAATCAAATAGTTGACCCCCATAACGAAGAAAATGGTTATAAAAAGCAATAAAGGCACATTTAGAAGCGTTATCTCTACGACTAAACATAGATTCTCCACAAAAAACGGCACCTATATTTACACCATATAATCCTCCAACGAGTTTATCACCCTCCCAAACCTCAACAGAGTGTGCCTCGCCTTGTTGATGAAGCGCTTCATATCCTGCTTTTATATCAGGACCTATCCACGTTCCTTCTTCACGTACAGAACAAGCCTCAATAACTGAAGCAAAGGCATGATTTAACGTAATTTTGTAAGGTTGTCGCCGAATAAATTTACGTAAACTGCGCCCAATATGCAAATCACCCGCGGGTAAAACCGCTCTTGGATCGGGTGACCACCATAATGGTTCTTCATTAGGAAAATACCAAGGAAAAATACCCGATTGATATGCAACACGTAATCTTGAAAGGGAGACTTCTCCCCCTATTGCTAATAAACCATTAGGCTCTTTTAAAGCTAAATGAGGCTCTGGAAAATCCAAATCACTATCATCTAATTGAAACAATGGCATATTATGCCTCGTGAGTTGGTGTTAATAGAGCCTGTCTTTGATGAAATTTAGCATAATGCCCTTGTTGCTGTAACAACGAAGCATGAGTGCCTGTTTCAACGATTTGTCCGCCATCCATAACGCAGATTTTATCCATTTTATCTAAACCGTGAAGTCTGTGGGTGATCATTAATACGGTCTTACCTTGGCAATGCTGATGTAAGAGCGCTAGGATCTGCTGTTCTGTATCGGCATCAAGGCCTTCTGTTGGCTCATCAAGCAATACAAGCGGTGCATTGTGGAGTAGCGCTCTTGCAAGTCCTAAACGTCGCTGTTCGCCGCCAGAGAGCTGTCTACCACCATCACCCATCCATGCGTTTAAGCCTTCATCATTTTCAAGTAGTTGCCCAAGGCCAACTTGTTGAAGAACATCTTTAAGCTCTTCATCTGTTGCTTGTTCTTTTGCCATCAATAGATTTTCTCTTAATGTGTGACTAAAGACATGAACGCGTTGAGGGACAACTGACATCATTGAACGTAATGTCGTTTCATCGTACTCAGCAATAGGCAAGTTATTTAAGTTGATAGTGCCGTGAGTCGGATCAAAAGCCCGATTGATCAACTGCAATAATGTCGATTTACCACATCCTGTTTTCCCTAATAAGGCAATGTGTTGTCCCGCTTCAATCGTTAAATCAACGTGATTGATAACTTGCATTGGTTGGGTTGGATAAGTAAAACAAATATTGTGCATTGTCAGTGTGGCACGATTGTCTGTTTCTCCCCCTTTTTCAGGAAAGGTGACATCAGGTTTTTGCTCAATTAAATGAGAAATACGTGTTGCTGATGTCATTACTTGTCCTAAATGCTGGAAAGCGACAGTAACAGGGGCTAAAGACTCAAATGCTGCCAATGCGCAGAATGTAAATAAGGCAATTAACGCTTCTGGCATAAAATTGTTGTCGATACCACCAGCCGCCAACCATAAAATTAATGTTGCAGTTAGGCCTGATGCAAGGATCATGAGTGCTTGCGATAAGCCAGTTAAGTTTGCCTGTTGTGCTTGTCTATGTAGCCATTTAGCTTCAAGTTGTGCCAAATTTTGTCTAAAACGAGGCAGTGCACCAAAAACAGTTAATTCAGCTTGTCCTTGCAACATGCTGGTTAATACTGTGCGATATTGGCCTCGTAAGTCGGTGAGATCACGTCCAATTGGTTTACCTGCATAGTAGAATATGAAAGGCAAAACAATCAGCAAGGTAAGCATAATACCACCTAGCGTATTGGCTAAACGTGCATCGATTAACCCAAGGCCAAACATTATTGTCATAATGACAACAAAAGCGGCAATGATAGGGGAAATAACGCGAATATAAAGATGATCTAGCGTTTCAACATCAGCAACTAAGCGGTTCAGTAACTCACCTTGGCGAAAACGTGCAATTCCGCCTGGTGAAAGAGGGAGGATTTTTTTAAAGGTGAATACACGTAGGTGCGACAATACGCGAAACGTTGCATCATGGCTAACAAGCCTTTCAAAATAACGACCCGCTGTACGAAAAATTGCAGCACCTCGTACACCTGCGGCTGGTAGCATGTAGTTAAAACTATAAATTCCTGCAAAGCCTGCAAGAGATGTTCCTGCTAAAAACCAACCTGATAGTGTCAAAAGACCAATACTTGCTAGCAAAGTAAAAATAGCAAGGGCTATACCTAGCAATAACATAAACCAGTGACGACGATAGAGTGCGAGAAAAGGAAGCAATACTCTCATGATTAAAGTTCCTCTTTACGATGAGCAAGAAGGCGAGCAAAAGTGCCATTCTGTTGGCTTAACGATGCATAAGTGCCAGTTTCAATAATTTGACCTTTTTCCATCACCCAAATTTGGTCGTAATCCAAAGTCTCTTCGAGTAGATGAGTAATAAGCAAGGTTGTTTGATTTAATGAGGCGTTATTAAGCGCATACATCACGCGTTGTTCACTATGAGAATCAAGGCTTGCTGCTGGTTCATCTAATAACAAAAATTGACAAGGTGACAACAAAGCACGAGCAACAGCAATACGCTGAGCTTGGCCAACAGAAAGGCGAGCAGCACTATCGCCAATAATCGTATTTAAGCCGTCAGGTAACTCATTAATAAAATCGCTAACATACGCTTTTTCAATGGCAAGGTTAATTTGTTCATCGCTGGCATTAGGATTGCTTAAGCGAATATTATCTAGCAAGGTTTGTTCTGGTAAATTAGGATTTTGACCAACCCAACTTAAACATTGACGCCATGCTTCTGGCGAGAGTTGTGTCAATTCAACCCCATTTACTTTTAATGAGCCACGATAAGGTAAAAAACCGAGTAGCGCATTTAATAGCGAGCTTTTGCCTGCACCACTTAGACCCACAATCGCAATTCGCTGATGGGGAGTTATGGTGAAGTTTAATGGCCCCGCAAGTTTGACTCCTTGATGAGATAGAATTTCTAGTTCATGAGCTATTATTTCAATACTTTCTGTTGTATTGATACGCTCATTGCCTGTGAATTGTGGTTTTTCACCTTTGGTTTCTAAAAATTCAACTAGAGACTCAGCAGCGCCAACGGCTTGTGCTTTGGCATGATAGTAAGTTCCTAAGTCTCGCAAAGGTTGAAAAAACTCAGGGGCTAAGATCAGCGCTAAAAAGCCAGAGAAAAGTGTAACACCTAAACCATAACTACCGAAATTAAGTTCACCTAAGTAAGAAAAACCAAAGTAAACAGCTACAACAGCAATAGAAATTGCGGTAAAGAATTCCAATACGCCTGATGAAAGGAATGCCATTCTTAGCACTTCCATTGTACGTTTGCGGAAATCTTCAGTTGCTTCGGTAATCTGTTTAACTTCTGCATTACCACGGTTAAATAACCGCAAGGTATCTAACCCTCTTAATCTATCGAGGAAGTTACCACTTAAACGGCCTAATGCGAGAAAGTTTCTACGGTTAGCATCTGCTGCGCCTAATCCAACTAATGCCATAAATAGCGGGATCAGTGGTGCGGTAAAAAAAAGAATTAATCCAGCAACCCAGTTAACTGGGAAAAGGGTGATAAGGATAAGAATAGGCACAATAGTGGCAAGATACATCTGTGGAAGATAACGAGCATAGTAATCTTGCATATCTTCTATTTGTTCTAAAATAATTGTAGCCCAGCTCCCCGCAGGTTTGCCTTTAACCCAAACGGGACCAAGTTCTTCAAGTCGATCAAGAACGATCTTACGAATTTGTTGCCTGACAGCCATACCGCAGCGATAACCAACACGTTCTCGTATCGCCATGATGATGGCACGTAATATAAAAATGCCAATAAGAGTGAGAAAGGTAGGTATATGCGTATCACGGCTCAGACTGTCCATGATAAACGCTTGAAGTAAAACAGCTAATAACCATGCTTGGGCAATAATTAATAAACCGCTTACAACACCTAGGATCATTGATAGCCGTAGCCATCGACGGGCTGGAGCACTTTGCTGTTTCAGCCATCGAACCAATTCATTTTGTTTAGTTTTATCCATAAGAAAAGATTCAAATCTGCAGGTGAGATACAAAGTATCAGAAAGGCCAAGGTAAGTAGTTATACGCGTTGGCAACCAGCCTAGTATGTTACATGGTAAAAGGCGCTACTGAAATAGCGCCTTGAAAGGAAGTGATGATTTTAGTTGGATTTTAGTGCGTCTAAGTAACGTTCTGCATCTAAAGCAGCCATACAACCTGTTCCTGCAGAGGTAATTGCTTGACGATAAATGTGATCCATTACGTCACCTGCCGCGAACACCCCTTCAATAGAAGTTTGTGTTGCATTACCTTGAGTACCTGATTGCACTTTGATGTAACCATTGTCTAATTCTAATTGGCCATCAAAAATAGTGGTATTAGGGCTATGTCCAATAGCGATAAAGACACCCATAACATCTAATTCTTCGGTTTTATCACTCTTAGTATCTTTTAAGCGAACTTTCGTTACACCCATTTCATCGCCAAGAACTTCGTCTAAGGTACGATCAGTATGCAAAATAATATTGCCATTGTTTACTTTGTCCATTAGACGGTTAATTAAGATCTTTTCAGAACGGAAAGAGTCACGGCGGTGGATCAGATGAACTTCAGATGCGATATTCGCTAAATAAAGAGCCTCTTCCACAGCGGTATTTCCGCCACCGACAACAGCGACTTTCTGGTTACGATAGAAAAATCCGTCACATGTTGCACAAGCAGAAACACCTCTGCCTTTAAAAGATTCTTCTGAAGGTAAACCGATATAGCGAGCAGAAGCACCTGTTGCGATAATTAATGCATCACAAGTGTACTCTTGTTCATCACCAAATAGGCGAAATGGACGGTTTTTCAGATCGACTTTATTAATATGGTCAGAGATAATCTCTGTATTAAATTTTTCGGCGTGCTGAAACATGCGGTCCATTAATCCAGGACCTGTTAGCCCTTCTGGGTCTCCGGGCCAGTTTTCGACTTCTGTTGTCGTTGTCAGTTGACCGCCTTTTTCAACACCCGTAATCAGTACTGGTTCTAAGTTTGCTCTTGCAGCATAAACGGCGGCGGTATAACCCGCAGGGCCAGAACCTAAAATAATAAGTTTGCTATGTTTGATGGTGCTCATGTATACCTCATCTCTGATTAGGCGTGATGCGAATTGAGGGATTGTAGGAGAAATAAGACGTTAAAAAAAGCCAATGACGAGAAATAGACATAATATTTTAGCTATTTTAGCAATAGTTAATACTAATATAGTTTAATAATTATAGAGTTATATTACGCTAACATCATCGAATTAATATGAAACATTTTGCTTTACAATTGATGTTTATCTTGCGTATATAGAGAATAAACATAGCGCCTTGTTCTGATTTTTACTCATTTACTTTGACAATCCGCTGTACATTTGCGAAAACATGATTGTTAAAGACAATTATCCTCGGATGTTATACGTATTATTTTTTAGACAGACAGGGTGTGGGATAGTTACTTTGTGATATTTGCTAATGAGTATTTGGATAAAATAGAATTTTTATCTGGCATTAAAAGAAAATAGATTGGTAGTTTGCTCTGACCGTTTGATACCGAAGTTTCGACATTGATGCTGAAGGTGTACAGGTATGGGTATAGGAAAATAAAGTAAGAGAAAAAGAGAAAGAGAGTATAGAGATGATTGATAATAAAAAACGTCCGGGTAAAGATCTTGATAGAATAGACCGGAATATTCTAAATGAGCTTCAAAAAGATGGACGTATTTCAAACGTTGAGTTATCTAAACGTGTAGGTTTATCACCAACACCTTGTTTAGAGCGTGTACGTCGTTTAGAGCGCCAAGGATTTATTTCTGGTTATACAGCACTGTTAAACCCACATTACTTAGATGCATCATTACTGGTATTCGTGGAAATCACATTAAACCGTGGTGCACCAGATGTTTTCGAACAATTCAATATGGCTGTTCAAAAACTTGAAGAAATCCAAGAATGCCATTTAGTTTCTGGTGATTTTGACTATCTGTTGAAAACTCGTGTACCTGATATGTCCGCTTATCGTAAATTACTCGGTGAAACACTGTTACGTCTTCCTGGTGTTAATGACACACGTACATACGTGGTTATGGAAGAAGTGAAACAAAGTAACCGCCTTGTAATTAAAACTCGCTAAGCCAACTTAATAGGTTGGTGCAAAGCAGGAAAAAGTTAGGTACACTCCTGTTTATGCATACAGTTTCAACGCTGGGATATCTCAGCGTTGTTCCGTTTTAATTCACCCTAAGTTAAACCTGGAGAGCCCTCTTTGAGCCAGGAATATACAGAAGATAAAAATATTCGTTTAACAAAGATAAGCAACCGTCGCCGTATTTGGGAGGCTATTCTCATTCTTATCGGCATTGGCGCTGTCTTTTTAATGGTTTCATTACTTAGCTTCCATCCCTCTGATCCTAGCTGGTCACAAACCACTTGGAATGAGCCTATTCAAAATTTAGGCGGTAGTATCGGAGCATGGTTAGCTGATATTCTGTTTTCTGCATTTGGTTTACTGGCCTATGCAATTCCTGTCGTCGTGGTTTTTGGGTGCTGGAATTCTCTGCGCTACCAAAAAAACCGTGAATATACCGACTTCTTTTCTCTTGCACTTCGCACGATTGGTGCTTTAGCTCTGATCTCTACATCGTGTGCATTGGCTGATCTTAATTTTGATGATATCTATAATTTCAGCTCTGGTGGTGTTATTGGAAGTTTGTTTAGCAAAGCCCTATTACCATGGTTTAATGTTTTAGGTGCGACTCTTGCTCTGTTATCTGTTTGGGCGATTGGTTTCACACTATTTACTGGCTGGTCTTGGTTAACCATCACAGAAAAAATAGGTGCTGTTATTTTGGGAAGTATTGGTTTTATTACCAATAGAGGCCAAAATGAAGCTGATTACGAAGATGAAGAAGAGGAAGATGATACTCAGAATGTTGTTACAGAAATAACTGAAAATTCAAATCAAAAAGAAAATCAGCAATCTGAATTATCAACAGAAGAGAATGATGATGTTTTATTTTCTGCGCCTTCAGCACTTGAACTCGCTCGTCAGCAAGAGATAGACACATTACAATCTAAAGCAAAACAAGACGATGATTTGCCATCTTTCTCTGCAACAAATGACATAGCAGAGGAACATGCGCAAACATTGGCGCAAACTGATCCGGTTGTATCTACAACGGTTTCACAACCCACTCATACAGAGGAAGAACCAGAACATTACCGTTTTGATATTCCAGAAGCATTCTTGAAAAAAGAAGCTCAATCAGAAGTCAATGCCCCTCAACATTCTGTTGAACCAACATCGGAAGAAAACACACCTTCTGTGATGCCGGTTGAAAACGAACCTATGGTACAGCCATCGTCTGCATTAACAGAGAATTTTATGCCGACGGGTAGTATTGAACCAACATTCTCGCTAGCACCTGATACAGACGCGTTGACGCAAGCAACTACTGTGGCTTCTGGTGTGGCGGCAAGTGCTCTTGTGAGTCATGGTCCTCAAGTTAAACAAGGATTAGGTCCTGAATTACCACGCCCAAATCCAGTACGACTGCCAACACGTCGTGAGCTTTATGGTATCCATATACCTTCACAACGTGAAGCTGAATTGCGTCGTCGTGAGGAAGCAGTTCAATCTGAACCTGAAGATGAGTTAGCGGATATTCAAGAACAAGCGAATTTTGAACAAGCGTTGCGTCAGCAATTCCTTGAACAGCAACGTGAACGCTATGGTGAGAACAATAGCGCTGAACCTGAAGATATTATTGGCTCTCATCAGCCAATTATGACAACACCAATATCTTCATTGAGTCATCAACAAGATGATTATAATGATGAACCAACAGTTACTGCGAATACATTCTCTTCGACAGAAGAGAATAACAGCGATATTGATGAAGATGAACAATATCAGCAACAATTAGCAGCACAATTTAAACAACAATTGCAGGATCGCTATGGTGATGATGTTTCGTTAGATGATGACGAAGATGAAGTTTTACCTCAAATATCAACACCAGCACCTTCATTGCAAGCAACAACGGGTTATCAACCTCATATTCAACATTCATTTGCTTCACAATCAGCGCAACCGACGCAAACTATTGAGAAAAAAGTTGAATACCCAACTAGCAGTGCATTTCTACAAATTTCGCCTCGTGATGAAGAAGAGGAAGAGTACAGTCCTAAAATTGAGCTAGAAAGAGAGCTCACAGCATTAGAGGCATTCTCGCCAATTGATGATCTATTGGATGAAGAGCCGATAGAGCCAGTATTTACACCGATTGTTTCAGAACCGGTTACGCCACAAGTTGCCCCTCAAGCTGTATCACAATCACGTATTGAGCCACAGCCTAATATGGCTCAGCATTTTGCACAGCAACAGCAACAGCAACAGCAACAGCAACAGCAACAGCAACAGCAACAATCCTTAATTCATCCATTATTAATGCGTAATGAAAGGCCGTTGCAAAAACCAACAACACCTATGCCTTCTCTGGATCTACTAACAACGCCACCAGTAGAAGATGAACCTGTTGATATGTTTGAGCTTGAGCGTATTGGTAAACTGATTGAAGCGCGTCTTAATGATTATCGTGTTAAAGCCAAGGTGGTTGGTATTTCACCAGGGCCAGTTATCACTCGTTTTGAACTTGAACTGGCGCCAGGTGTAAAAGCTGCACGCATATCAAATTTATCACGTGACTTAGCGCGTTCATTGTCTGCTATTGCGGTACGTATTGTTGAAGTTATTCCGGGAAAACCTTATGTAGGATTGGAGTTACCTAATAAAAAACGTCAAACCGTATATATGCGTGAATTGTTAGATAGTGATGCATTCCGTGATAGCCGTTCGCCATTGACTGTTGTTTTAGGTAAAGATATCGGTGGTCAGCCAGTTGTTGCCAATCTGGCTAAAATGCCTCACTTACTTGTTGCCGGTACAACCGGTTCAGGTAAATCTGTTGGTGTGAATGCGATGATTATCAGCATTCTCTATAAAGCGAAACCAGAAGATGTTCGCTTTATTATGATTGACCCTAAAATGCTTGAGCTTTCGGTTTATGAAGGTATTCCGCATCTTCTCACAGAAGTCGTTACCGACATGAAAGATGCCGCAAGTGCTCTGCGTTGGAGTGTGGCTGAAATGGAACGTCGTTATAAACTCATGTCAGCATTAGGTGTGCGTAATCTCGCAGGTTATAACGAAAAAATTAAAGAAGCCGAAGCAATGGCGCGTCCTATTCCTGATCCATTCTGGAAACCAAGTGATAGCATGGCAACAGAAATTCCGACGTTGGAAAAAGAGCCTTATATTGTTGTTGTCGTCGATGAATTTGCTGATTTAATGATGACAGCAGGTAAGAAAGTTGAAGAGTTGATCGCTCGCTTAGCACAAAAAGCGCGTGCTGCGGGTATTCACCTTGTACTTGCTACACAAAGGCCTTCTGTTGATATTATTACAGGTTTAATTAAAGCCAATATTCCTAGCCGTATTGCATTTACTGTATCGAGTAAAATTGACTCTCGAACTATCTTAGACCAAGGTGGTGCAGAATCATTACTAGGAATGGGTGATATGCTTTATGCACCAAATGGTTTTGTTCCTGAACGTGTTCACGGTGCTTTTGTTAGTGATGATGAAGTACATGCTGTGGCAACTGACTGGAAAGCAAGAGGTCGTCCTCAATATATTGAAGCCATCACCAAATGCAGTGAAGACGGTGAAGGTAATAGTGGTGGTGGATATGATGATGGTGAAGAGCTTGATCCGTTATTTGACCAAGCTGTAGAATTTGTGGTTGAAAAACAACGCGTTTCCATTTCTGGCGTGCAACGCCAATTTAGAATTGGTTATAATCGTGCTGCAAGAATTGTTGAACAGATGGAAATGCAAGGTATCGTGAGTGCACCAAACCACAACAATACGCGTGATGTACTTTCACCACCACCTTCAGATATGTAATATCTTGAAAACACAGTTATCAGCTAATGAGATAGCATGATAATCTGCATAATATCATCAATAATTTATACGCCGACATTATGTCGGCGTTATCTCATGCCGAGGCTTGTAAAATGAAAAAAGTATTATTTGCAGTGTGTGCGATGACATTAATAAGTAGCCAAGCCGCTTGGGCTGATGCACGTCAGGATTTGCAACAACGATTAAATAAAGTAAATAGTTTTCAAGCAAACTTTAGTCAAACCGTGACTAGCAATGAAGGCTCACTTATTCAAAAAGGCGAAGGTAGCCTAAAAGTACAACGCCCTGATTTGTTTAATTGGCAAATGACTGCGCCGGATGAGAGCACATTGATCTCTGATGGCAAAACTTTGTGGTTTTACAATCCTTTTGTCGAGCAAGTTACTGCAACTTGGCTTAAAAGTGCCACAACCAATACGCCTTTTATGTTGATTGCTCGTAATGACAGTAAAGAGTGGCAAAACTATGATGTAAAACAGTCTGGTGATCGTTTTGAGTTAACACCTAAAGTAGAAAATAACTTAAAACACTTTACGATAACTGTATTACCTAACGGACAAATTCAGCAATTTGCAGCCACAGAGCAAGATGGTCAAGTAAGCAATTACCAATTGACTGCACAGACTGCCGCACCAATCGATGCATCCGCGTTTCGCTTTACACCTCCCGCGGGTGTGACTGTGGATGACCAACGTCAGTGAGGATATTTTGAGTAATTTATCACTCGATTTTTCACGCAATGAGTTCCAACCTTTAGCCGCAAGAATGCGGCCTGAAACGTTGGAACAATATATCGGACAAACCCATTTACTTGCAGAAGGCAAACCATTACCTCGAGCGATTAAAGCGGGTCAATTGCATTCCATGATTTTATGGGGACCTCCTGGTACGGGTAAAACCACGCTTGCGGAGATCATAGGTCGCTATGCGCAAGCTGATATAGAACGATTATCTGCGGTGACATCGGGTATTAAAGAAATTAGAGAGTCTATTGAAATTGCGCGCCAAAACCGCAATGCAGGACGTAGAACGATCCTGTTTGTTGATGAAGTCCATCGTTTTAATAAGAGTCAACAAGATGCTTTTTTGCCTCATATTGAAGATGGCACAATCACTTTTATTGGTGCAACGACAGAAAATCCCTCTTTTGAATTAAATTCAGCCTTGCTATCCAGAGCGAGAGTTTATCTATTGCGTTCATTAACTGAAGCCGATATTGAGCAAGTGTTACAACAAGCGCTGGACGATCCCGAACGAGGATTAGGCGGACGTAATATTATTCTGCCAGATAATACACGCAAAATGATTGCGCAATTGGTTAATGGTGATGCGCGTCGTTCATTAAATTTGCTTGAAATGATGGCAGATATTGCTGACGTTGATAATCAAGGAAAACGAGTATTAACTCCGGCATTACTGACAGAAATCAGTGGTGAACGAAGTGCTCGGTTTGATAATAAAGGTGATCGTTTTTACGATCTTATTTCGGCATTACATAAATCAGTCAGAGGATCAGCTCCTGATGCAGCCCTTTATTGGTATGCAAGGATCATAACAGCTGGTGGCGATCCGCTTTATGTTGCTCGTCGTTTATTGGCGATTGCATCAGAAGATGTGGGAAACGCCGATCCTCGTGCTATGCAAGTGGCAATTGCTGCATGGGATTGTTTTACTCGTGTTGGTCCCACAGAAGGAGAGCGCGCTATTGCTCAAGCAATTGTATATCTGGCTTGTGCACCAAAAAGTAATGCTGTTTATACCGCATTTAAAGCCGCCATTGCCGATGCTAAAAGTAAACCTGATTATGATGTGCCAGAGCATTTGCGTAATGCACCAACAAAATTAATGAAAGAAATGGGCCTGGGGGCTGAATATCGTTATGCTCATGATGAGCCTAATGCTTATGCTGCTGGAGAGGTCTATTTTCCTAAAGAAATGGCAAATACACAATATTATTACCCTGTAAAAAGAGGGTTAGAGATCAAGGTTGCAGAGAAATTAGACTGGCTTTCTCAGCAAGATCAAAATAGTGTTACAAAACGCTATCGCAAAATGTAAAGATGCGGTAAGGTTATTAAATTATCATTAATTTCTTAACTATGCCTTGTCTCAGATATCTTTTTTATAAGATAGGAGAGAAGGTTTTTATTAATCTATCAATAAGCACAGGATAAGCATGCTCGATCCAAATCTACTGCGTAATGAGCTAGACGCGGTCGCCGAAAAACTGGCTCGCAGGGGGTTCACCCTCGATGTGGAAAAAATTCGTCAACAAGAAGAACGCCGTAAGGTGTTACAGGTTGAAACTGAATCCCTGCAAGCAGAACGTAATTCTCGATCGAAGTCCATTGGTGCGGCAAAAGCGCGTGGTGAAGATATTGAGCCACTTCGTCAGGAAGTTAACCTGTTAGGTGAAAAACTTGAAGCAGCAAAAGCCGAACTTGAAGTGCTGCAAGCTGAAATTCGTGATTATGCTTTAACTATCCCGAATATGCCTGATGACTCTGTGCCAAATGGTAAAGATGACAGCGAAAACGTAGAAGTTTTCCGTTGGGGCACACCAAAGACTTATGATTTTGAATTAAAAGATCATGTGACTTTAGGTGAGTTGACTGATGGTTTAGATTTCGCATCTGCGGTGAAAATCACGGGCTCTCGCTTTGTGGTCATGAAAGGGCAAGTTGCACGTTTACATCGTGCGATCACTCAATTTATGCTGAATCTGCATACTGAAGAACATGGTTATCAGGAAATGTACGTTCCTTATTTAGTTAACCATGCAACACTGTATGGCACAGGCCAATTACCAAAATTCAGTGGTGATCTGTTCCATACTAAGCCTTTAGAAGAAGAGGCTGAAAGTCAGTATGCATTGATCCCTACAGCGGAAGTGCCTGTAACCAATATGGTTAGAGATGAAATTCTTGAAGAAGATGCTCTACCTCTGAAAATGACTGCTCATACACCATGTTTCCGTTCAGAAGCGGGCTCTTATGGTCGTGATACTCGTGGTCTTATTCGTATGCACCAATTTGATAAAGTTGAGCTAGTTCAGATAGCTCATCCTGAAAAATCAATGGAAGCATTAGAAGAGCTAACTGGTCACGCTGAAAAAGTGTTGCAATTACTGAATCTACCTTACCGTAAAGTAGTTCTTTGCACTGGCGATATGGGCTTTGGTTCACGTAAGACTTACGACTTAGAAGTTTGGGTTCCAGCTCAAAATACTTACCGTGAGATCTCTTCATGTTCAAATATGTGGGATTTCCAAGCACGTCGTATGCAAGCACGTTTCCGCGCTAAAGGTGATAAGAAAACTCAACTAGTTCATACCTTAAATGGTTCTGGCTTAGCAGTCGGTCGTACTTTAGTGGCAATTATGGAAAATTATCAAATGGCTGATGGCCGTATTGAAATTCCAGAAGTGTTACGCCCATACATGAACGGTTTAGAATATATCGGTTAATTATTATTTAATTAACTGAGTATTAATAATTTAACCCTCTGCTTAGGCAGGGGGTTTTTTGTCTAAATGGCCTAAAGATGATAAGAGAACAGATTGCTTAATTATTAATGTTCTATATATTTTGAGTGTTCTTTTAATGAGGTTCTGATAAAAACGGTAATAGGTCAAAAAAGATCTCTATTTTTCTTTCATTATTCATATTTACAAAGTCATCCATTGCTATTTCTATATAATCAATAGTTTTATTGTGAATAGCAAATTTATACATTAAATGTCCACTCCAACTGCGGTGAACGTAGACACAGTTTTCTATACTATAAGAAAGCCATTTATCTTCCATACATTCAGGTTGCCAACCATTTAATATGTTTCTTTCTGCATCTTCAGTTAGAGAATAATTAATATGATGAATTAATGGTGCTTTTTCAAAATACTTTAAATTCTTTAATATTTCTTTATTTATCATTTGGTTTATTCCATAAATTATAATTATGGCTATAGACTACTGAAATAAATCTAAATGTTCAAAATAAATGTATAAAAACTTAGTTCTATTAACATGAGTTAATAAAGCATAATATTTTGCAAAAATAAAAAATAATAGATTGTCGCCCATATCTATGATTAATAAAAAATATTGTTAATATTATCTCAATATCGTTATAACGCGTAGAATTAATAAATTGATTATAAAAAAAATCTTACTAAATAAAGTGAGATTAAATAAAAATATAACGCAATCCACCATTGGTTAAACTGATCACGGCAGATCCTATTTATGCTGTTAAATTAGACCTATCGCTCGAATTTACCTCCATTAATTTAGACATTTCTATGTAATTAGAACCCTACAAAAGAGCATATTCTATGATAGTTTCTAAACAGCAGTTACATCTATTAATCAAAAATAAATTACATCATGCAGGATTGAGTGAGTCTCATGCTGATACGGTGGCTGATGTCTTAGTCCATGCAGATGCCAAAGGCATTCACTCTCATGGTGCTGTGCGTGTGGAATATTATGCAGAGAGGATCAGTAAAGGCGGTACAAATGTGTCTCCTAATTTTACTTATACTGAAACAGGGCCATGTAGCGCTGTATTTGATGGTGATAATGGTGCAGGGCATGTTGCAGCGAAAGAGGCAATGGAACACGCAATTAAAATGGCACAAGAGAAGGGAGTTGCAGTTGTTGGTGTAAGACGAATTGGTCATAGTGGCGCACTGTCTTACTTTGTTGAGCAAGCATCACAAGCAAGTATGATTGGTATTTCGTTATGCCAATCTGATCCTATGGTGGTTCCTTTTGGTGGCTCAGAAGTCTATTACGGCACTAATCCTATCGCTTTTTCAGTGCCAGGAGTAGGCGATAAACATATTACATTTGATATGGCAACAACTGTACAGGCATGGGGCAAAGTACTAGATGCGCGTTCACGGCATGTCGATATTCCCGATACTTGGGCAGTCGATGAAAATGGTAAGCCTACGACGGATCCTTTTGCAGTAAAAGGCTTATTACCTATTGCGGGGCCTAAAGGATATGGTTTAATGATGATGGTTGATGTGTTGTCTGGGATCTTGCTTGGACTTCCTTTTGGTAAACATGTCAGTTCAATGTATCACGATTTAACACAGGGACGAGAGCTAGGCCAATTACATATTGTTATTAATCCAGCTTTCTTTACTGATGCTACATTATTTAGAGAACATATCTCACAGGTTATGAGTGAATTAAATGCCATTAAGCCTGCACCGAATGTAGATAAAGTTCTCTATCCTGGTGAAAATAGTCAAATGGAAGAACAAAGAAGTGAAAAGGAAGGTATTGAAATTGTTGATGAAATTTATCACTTTTTAATATCTGATGCACTTTACAATAAATCTTATGATAATAAAAATCCGTTTGCAGATTAATAATATTTATTATTAGATAATAAAAAGCAGTAGATGAAATTACTCCAGTCTACTGCTTTTGGATTTTGCCTAGTTAACGCTAAGATTAGCTTACTAATTTTCCAATATTGGATTCAGCAGTTTTATTTAGAGAAATTGTACCATTTCCACCGATACCACCGTTATTTCCTTGGCTTCCTATATTATGGTGATAAAAAATATCACGATAAGAACCATACATTGCCGTATAGGAAAGAGGGATGGTAATAAGTAACCCTAAACCAAATGGAATAAGGCTAATAGCAAGAATAAAGAACAGTAAAATAAAGAAGAAGAAACCACCAGATAAGTTTATTTTTACTGCTGCAAGGCTCGCTTTAACTGCAGGAAATGCTTTATAACCATGACTAATACAAGCGCAGGAACAAACCAATAGGCTGCAGTACTCAACGCACCAAAAATAGCGATAATAACAAAAAATAATGTAAATCCAGATGCGTTATCTACCATCATGTCTGCAATAATTTCATCAGGATAATCGCTATTAATAGCATAAATAATATCCATCATAGCGGCGCTACTGACGAGAATAGCAATAATAATACCAGCAAGTAAAATTAGGAAACTAATACCATAGGCACCCATTAAGCTAAGGTAACGTTTGTTATAAAAACCAAAGAATAGAGTATCAACATCAATACGTTGAGTCTCATATTGTTGATGGGCAATTGCTACGACACCTGCTGCTAATACAGTAGTAATAAAAGGTGAAATGATTGGACCAATTAGCGGAATAAACCCAAGAATGGTCGATATAATAAGACTAACGATAAAGTAGATAATAATAACGCCTATCCACATCCAAAAACGTTCTTTTATTAAATCCCATCCCAGCCCTAACCAGCGAACACCGCCTGAGGCACCTCGTGCTTGAGGAATAGGCGTAAATACCTCTTGTGGCTCTGTTTGCGATGAATTGTTGTCTTGTTCCATTTCCTGTACCTTAATCCCAATATCTTTGTTTATAAATATAAGCTTTCTATAATATCTTTTTGTTTTGTTACTAATCAACTGCATTAAAGCTAATATAGGTTAAGGATAATCTTATTATGTGTATTTTTACTGAGGGAACCGTCATTCTTTAATTAATATAAAATGATTTAAATAATTTAAGTTAACTTCATCTAATAAAAAATAACTTTATTTATTTTGGATTTTTTTTAATCCTATAAAAACAAAAAGCAGCGTTTAAAACCGCTGCCTCTTAAATTAAGATTAAGTAGATTAACTTAATAGATAACTTTATGGCCGTAAGACTCGAGGATGGATTTTACATTTTCCATCGTCTCTTTTGACGGTGGATGAATACCATCTAGTTTGTACTCTTCTCCTAAAGCTACCCATTTATGTTTACCGAGCTCGTGGTAAGGAAGAAGTTCTACTTTTTCGATATTTTTCATATCTTTAATAAATTCGCCTAAACGATGAGCAGAATCATCATCATCAGACCAACCCGGCACAACAACATAACGAACCCATGTTTTTTGGCCTCGTTTTGCTAAATAACGTGCGAATTCAAGTGTACGCTGGTTTGATACACCAACCAGTTTTTGGTGGATCTCATCATTGACTTGTTTTAGGTCGAGCATCACTAAGTCTGTGGCATCCATTAATTCATCGATAACGGGATCATAACGACGAACAAAGCCATTAGTATCCAGGCAGGTGTGGATATTTTCTTTTTGGCAAGCACGAAACCAATCACGCACAAATTCTGCTTGCAAAATTGCTTCGCCACCTGAAGCAGTAACACCACCGCCAGAAGCATTCATAAAATGACGATAGGTAACAGCCTCTTTCATTAATTCATCAACTGTGACGATTTGCCCACCATGAGTATCCCATGTGTCACGGTTGTGACAATAGAGGCATCTCATTAGGCATCCTTGAAAGAAAACAATGAAACGTATTCCGGGACCATCAACAGTACCGCAGGATTCAAATGAGTGGATACGACCAAGTACGGACATAACAGGGTTACTCCAAAACTGTCTAATAAAAAGGCCCCAAAGTAGGGGCCTTTATTCTAAGCGATTTTATCTACTTTCTCAGTAAATAAATGCATATAGTTATCTTAATTACATTGTTTGTGTAAATGTACGAGTGATAACGTCTTGCTGTTGTTCTTTAGTCAGTGAGTTAAAGCGAACTGCGTAACCAGAAACACGGATAGTTAACTGAGGATATTTCTCAGGATCTTCCATTGCTTCTAACAGCATTTCACGATTCATCACGTTAACGTTCAGGTGTTGACCACCTTCAATGCCTGCTTCGTGGTGGAAGTAACCATCCATCAGACCAGCAAGGTTTGCCTTACGAACATCATCATCTTTACCTAATGCATTAGGTACGATAGAGAAGGTGTAAGAAATACCATCTTTTGCATAAGCAAATGGTAGTTTCGCAACAGAAGTCAGAGAAGCTACCGCACCTTTTTGGTCACGACCGTGCATTGGGTTAGCACCTGGTCCGAATGGTGCACCAGCGCGACGACCATCTGGAGTATTACCTGTTTTCTTACCATAAACAACGTTTGAAGTAATTGTCAGGATGGACTGTGTAGGTACCGCATTACGGTAAGTACGCAGTTTCTGAATTTTCTTCATGAAACGTTCAACTAAGTCACAAGCGATGTCATCTACACGAGAATCGTTGTTACCGAATTGTGGATATTCGCCATCAATTTTGAAGTCAACTGCCAAGCCGTTTTCATCACGAACTGGAGAAACTTTCGCATATTTGATTGCAGACAGTGAGTCAGCAGCAACAGATAGACCTGCGATACCACATGCCATTGTACGATAAACATCACGATCATGAAGTGCCATCAGAGCGGCTTCATAGCTGTATTTATCGTGCATGTAGTGGATAACGTTCAGTGCAGTTACGTACTGAGTTGCTAACCAATCCATAAAGTGATCCATTTGATTCATCACAGTATCGAAGTCTAAGACTTCATCCATGATTGGTGCATGTTTTGGACCTACTTGGATTTTCAGTTTTTCATCAACACCACCGTTGATGGTATACAGTAAGGTTTTCGCTAAGTTTGCACGAGCACCGAAGAACTGCATTTGTTTACCCACAACCATTGGGCTAACACAACAAGCGATAGCATAGTCATCACTGTCGAAGTCAGGACGCATTAAGTCATCATTTTCATACTGGATTGATGAAGTATCGATAGAGACTTTCGCAGCGTATTTTTTGAAGTTGATAGGTAATTGTTCAGACCACAGAATGGTCATGTTTGGTTCTGGTGATGGACCCATGGTATATAGAGTATTTAAGAAACGGAATGTATTCTTAGTTACCAGAGTACGACCATCTAAGCCCATACCAGCTAAAGATTCTGTTGCCCAAATTGGGTCACCAGAGAACAACTCATCATATTCAGGAGTACGTAAGAAACGAACCATACGTAATTTCATGACTAAATGGTCAATTAATTCCTGAGCTTGTTCTTCTGTCAGTAAACCTGCTTCAATATCACGTTGGATGTAGATATCTAAGAAAGTAGATACACGACCAAATGACATTGCAGCACCGTTTTGAGATTTAACAGCGGCTAAGTAACCGAAGTAAGTCCATTGTACTGCTTCTTTCGCATTTTGAGCTGGGCGAGAAATATCGTAACCGTATTTCGCAGCCATTTCTTGGATTTGACCTAAAGCAGCGTGCTGCTCTGCGATTTCTTCACGCAGTTGGATAGTCATTTCCAGATCTTCGCCTTTTTCCATTCTTTCTTGTAAAGAGGTGAATTGGGCAAATTTGTCTTTACGTAAGAACTCAATACCGTATAGAGCAACACGACGGTAGTCACCAATGATACGACCACGACCATAGGCATCTGGTAAACCTGTTAAGATACCAGATTTACGGCATTTCAGGATGTCTGGAGTATAAACATCGAAAACGCCTTGGTTGTGAGTTTTACGATAATCAGTAAAGATTTTTTTCAGTTCTGGATCTAGCTCACGGTTGTACGCGTGGCAAGAACTTTCAACCATACGGATACCACCGAATGGGATGATTGCACGTTTCAGAGGTGCATCAGTCTGTAAACCTACGATTTGTTCTAAATCTTTAGCGATGTAACCTGCATCGTGAGATGTGATAGTTGAAGCAACAGAAGTATCAAAATCAACTGGCGCATGTGTGCGGTTTTCGATTTTGATGCCTTCCATAACTTGTTCCCAAAGTGTATCAGTTGCTTTAGTGGAACCTGCTAGGAAAGATTCGTCGCCTTCATATGGAGTATAGTTTTTTTGAATAAAGTCACGAACGTTAACGGCGTTCTGCCATTCACCTTCAGAAAAACCTTTCCATGCTTCAGCAAATTTTTCATTTAAATCAGACATGATACTTCTACCTTT
The DNA here is from genome assembly GCF_030286765.1 of Proteus faecis. NCBI lineage: Bacteria > Pseudomonadati > Pseudomonadota > Gammaproteobacteria > Enterobacterales > Morganellaceae > Proteus > Proteus faecis. Next base: position 607,201 of record NZ_JASVWV010000001.1, on the reverse strand, counting down.
TTACAATGGAACTTAAGAAATCAGTCATATCTGCACGGATTAATGTTTGTCACCGCGCAGATGCATTAACCAGTATACCAGACCGACTAGGACTGCCCCGCCAATAATGTTACCGATGGTGACAGGTAATAAATTATCAGAGAGAAAATTTGATACAGTTAAATTTGAAAATTGTTCGGGTGATGCACCTACTTTAGTCCAGAATTCTGCTGGTGCAAAATTCTTAATAACAATACCTAAAGGAATAAGGAACATGTTAGCGATACTGTGCTCAAAACCACTAGCAACGAACATACCGATAGGTAAAATCAGTGCGAAAAGCTTGTCAATCAGCGTACGGCCTGCATAGCTCATCCATACTGCAAGACAAACCATTAAGTTAGCTAGAATACCTAAACAAACAGCTTCAATAAACGTGTGCTCAAGTTTATGTTGTACAGTTTGTAACACATTCAGCCCCCAAAGCCCATTTGCTGCCATATGCTGACCAGCAAACCACATTAAGGCGACAAAAAAGAGTGCGCCAATAAAGTTACCAAGATAGACATTTATCCAGTTAGCAAACATTTTGCCCCAAGATATACGTCCAGTTGCTTTAGGAATAATAGTAAGAACAGTTGAGGTAAATAAGTCCGCGCCACAAACGACAACGAGCATTAACCCCAGAGAGAAGCAGATCCCACCGACTAATTTAGCCAGCCCAAAAGGAACAGATGCGGTACCTGTAGTAGCAGTAATATAAAAAACAAAAGCAATTGATATAAACATTCCCGCAGTAAATGCAGATAAGTAAGTCGTTGGAATATGTTTATTTGCTTTATAACAACATGCATCATCGGCAACTTTTGCCATATCAGCAGGTGATAATAAATTAAAAGGGCTGTCAGCTTTCATACTAACACTCTCTTATATGTTGGAATAATTATAGCACGCAATAATAGTAGCAAAGGGGCTTACTTCTAAAATTGATATGGATCATGGTCACTCATTAGAACCTTGGTTTTAGTGCGTAAAAACCCGCTATTTCGGCTATAACTATTTGATTAATAAAATGAAAAAATTTTTTAAAAATTATCAAAAAATTTTAGACCAGCTGGATAAATAAAGTAAAAAGTAAATATAAAGTATTATTTAAACCCCGTATGTTAAGAATTAAAAATCAAATTTAACGCCTTATTTACTTTTATAATAAATATAAACATTACTTTATTTGTGGTTAATCTTTAATGATTACTCCAGACATATACCCATTATAAAAATAAGGTTTTTTAATTTTTGAGATCTGGTTAAACAAATAGCAATTTAAACTAGATTTATGTGATATTGTTAGTGTAAAAGTTCAATATGTGTTTATGGTGTCATATTAAATGCCTTAAATCGTCACTTTTGCCATATTTTGACAATTTTGTCAGGTGGCAAATTTGTCATATTGACAAATCTGTCAATATTTTATTTTTAGCAAAATAAAACACTCTACTTTTCAATAGAGTGTTTCAATTTAAATACGCGCTTATTATTCAGTTAAAATTAGTTATTATTTGATAAATAACCTTAAGCAAAATAGGTTTATTTAATCGATTGACGTTTTGCTTTCTGTAATTTCTCATAGGCCACAAGTAATGACTGATGAATAGGTAAATTAGCTAAATCAGCATCAATCGTTTGTAATCCGTAAAATGCTTGTTTACCTTGTATTGCGTTTAAGGCTGCCTGTAATGTTTTTTCGCCATACATACGAGAAAACGCGTGCATATATTGTTCTGGTTCACGTTCAGTCTCTTGTTGTAATAATAAGAGATTGTGCAAACAGCGATAATAGTTTTGACGCTCTGGCGTAAATAAAGAAGCATTAAAATCTTGAGTCCATTCAACCCAAACCAGCGCTTGATCAAGATCGCCACCTGCAAGAGCTAACATTGATTTTAATTCACCTACACGTAAATGGCTCCAACCATTATCTTTACCCGGTGGAATACCAATCATCTCTCTGATACGTGTAAAGTCATCTAAACCATCTTCATCAAATTGACCAATAAGAGAAAGATACTCTTCTTGAGAGCCTTGGCTTGTTGGTAGAGAAAGAATAGTGTCACGCCAATGTACACCCATAATATTATTGGCTAATTGTAAATCTTCAGCGGGATAAATATCTGATAAACCCGGTACTAAAATACGACAAGCGTAAACACCTAGATGTGAGTAGTCCATAATATAGACTTCTGCATCGCACTGCTGGCAAAGTGACATTAATGTGTGGAACTCTTCTTCTGTTGTACCACTGAAGTTCCAATCAACAAATGCATAATCGGCATCTTTCTTAAATAGATCCCAACTAATTAGACCACTTGAATCAATAAAGTGTGTTTCAAGGTTAGTATGATCACCGACTTCTTCATCATCAAAGCTTGGTGGATTAAAGACATCGAGATCTTTAAGGCTACGCCCTTGCAATAATTCAGTAACTGTACGTTCTAAAGCCACACCAAAATCAGGATGAGCACCAAAAGAAGCAAAACAAGTGCCATTTTGTGGGTTGAATAACACGACACAAATAACAGGAAATTGACCTCCTAACGATGCATCAAAGCTAAAGATTGGAAAGCCTTCTTGCTCTAATGTTTCAATCGCTTCAATAACAGCAGGATAGCGAGTTAAAACTTCTTTCGGAATTTCAGGTAAGCTAATTCTTTCAGTGATAATGCGATTTTTTACATAACGTTCAAAAACTTCAGAAAGCCCTTGAACTCGAGCTTCATTCTTTGTATTTCCCGCTGACATACCATTAGAGGCATATAAGTTAGCAATAATGTTTACGGGAATATAAACAGGCTTTTCATCGGATTGGCGTATGAATGGAAGGGCGCAAATTCCGCGATCATGATTACTTGATTGTAAATCAACTAACTCACTACCACATAATTCACCTTCAGGATCATAAAATTTGCGTAAACGCTCATCTAATAAGCCAGCAGGAACAGAGTCATCTTCTGTCAGTGGGAACCATTTTTCACTTGGATAGTGAACAAATTCACCTTCTGCAATATCAGTACCTAGCCAGAAATCAGAGAAAAAATAATTGGTGGAGAGACGTTCGAAATATTCACCTAGTGCAGAGGCCAATGCCGCTTTTTTGCTAGCACCTTTACCGTTAGTAAAACATAAAGGGCAATCTTTATCGCGAATATGAACAGACCAAACGTTAGGAACAGGATTTAACCATGAAGCTTCTTCAATGTTAAATCCTAAGTCGGTTAATTTTTGTTGGAAGCGAGCGATAGAATCTTCCAGAGCGGCATCTTTGCCAGGAATAAATGTTTGTGACATGGCAGGTTTCATCAATATTTTGCTGGTGATAGTTAGGGGCACATCATACTGAAATCCCTTGTAATGCACTAATAATTTCTCTCATTTACCCAAGTCTGATTATATTCACCATTCATAATTTATTTGATATATGAGTTTTTTTAATAAATTCGTTCGATTTATCACGGAATTAATAATTTTAAATCATCATAATTGGATTTATTTATAAATTCATAAGGGATCAGTTCGATGATGAAAAAAACATTGCTCGCTAGCCTGTTAGCTGTAATCAGTGGTTCTGCTTTTGCCTTACCTAATGTCACCATTTTAGCGACAGGTGGCACAATTGCTGGTGGTGGCGATTCAGCAACGGCATCAAGCTATACAGCAGGAAAATTGGGTATTGATACATTGATTAATGCAGTACCTGAGGCTAAAAAAATCGCTAACTTAAAAGGCGAGCAAGTCGTGAATATCGGTTCTCAAGATATGAATGACCAAGTATGGCTCAAGTTGGCTAATAAAATTAATGCAGATTGCGATAAAACAGACGGTTTTGTTATCACTCATGGTACAGACACCATGGAAGAAACAGCCTATTTCCTTGATTTAACCACAGCATGTAAAAAACCAGTTGTTATGGTGGGGGCAATGCGTCCTGCAACGGCATTAGGTGCTGAAGGCCCTTTAAATCTTTTTAATGCAGTTGTGATTGCAAGTGATAAAGCCTCTGAAAATCGTGGTGTGTTAGTGACCATGAATAATGCGGTTATCAGTGGTAAAGATGTTGTAAAAATGAACACGACTGAAGTACAAGCATTCCAGCCTGTTAACGCAGGTGCTCAAGGTTATGTGCATAACGGTCAGGTTCATTATTATACTGCGGCATTACCTCGTGCGGATAAACCCATATTTAATGTCAGCAAACTGACTGAATTACCAAAAGTGGGTATTGTTTATAACTATTCAAATGCCTCTAATTTACCAGCAAAAGCCTTTATTGATAACGGTTACAAAGGTATTGTCAGTGCCGGTGTGGGGAACGGTAATTTATATGCTGATATTTTTGATACCTTAGCCGATGGCGCTAAAAAAGGTGTCGTTGTTGTGCGTGCAAGCCGTGTACCAGTTGGTTTTACTACACAAAATGGTGAAGTGGATGATGCAAAATATGGTTTTGTTGCATCAGAGCGCTTAAATCCACAAAAAGCGAGAGTGTTATTGCAGTTATCTTTGACAGAAACACAAGATCCAGCGAAAATCCAAGAAAACTTTGAAAGATATTAATATTAGTCAATTTTTCAGCTTCTTAAGTTAAAACAGAAAATCATCCGTCAATTAATAACGGATGATTTTCTTTATTTATTAATATTATTTTATTTTAAGTAATTTAGTATAAAGATTAATGTCTTGCTTATTGTTTTGAATATTATTCATTTTTTTATTGTGAGTGTATAATCGATAAGCCTTGATGGTACCATTATTTATTAGTTGGCTATCTTCACTGATATTTAATGTTAGGTTGTTTATTGGATAAACAGTATTTTTAGGTACAATGTTTATATCTTGACTGTTGTATTGATTGTCAGTAGTGCTTGCACCAAGCGAATAGTGCTTTCCAATAATCCCATTATCCATATTGTTAAAGAAAGAATTATGTCGAAGATTTAAATATCCGCCCTTGGTTAGAATATATCCATGATTATTAAATGTTGTTTTGTTTAGATTCAGTTGAATTGCTTTTCTACTACTATTAATGCTTTCTAAAGAACCATAGTTATCTATAGTTGTATCAGAGGCATTGATAATGATATTTTTAGAAGAGACCAAACCTTGTTTTTTATAATCACCATTCTTATCACCTAATATGATTTTATTTGGCAAATTATACCTAAGTTCTAGTGTACGCATAGCGTTTTCGAAAATTTTAACACCTTCTTTTATCATTACTCTTCTTTCTCCAGAGTAAATATTTAAATCTCCTTTAGAAGATATAAATCCTTTTTCTAAATTAATATTATTAGAGATGATGTTAATATTATTAAAGGAATTATCAGGGTGACGACTATTATCGTTTCTGAATACTATTTTACCTATATGCTTAATTGATTTACCGCCAAAAACTCTAAAATCTAGGGATGATATTGACCTTTCTAGGTGGTAACCAACTAATTCATCATCATGGATAATGGGTTTTCCGGTTGCCAGAGTTTCAGATAATGCATTCGAAAAACTACAATTATTACACTCAATCCCATTGGGATTAGCAATAACAACATGCGCAGCCTTTCCTGTTATACCGATATTTCCATCTAATAATGATGTTGTTCCATTAATCACTTCATTAATAATAAAGTCAGCGGCAACCCCGTTATTATTTAAGATAATTCCATCTTTAGTGACATGGAATGCATCATATTTATTATAAGAAACACCTTTGGAGTTTTTCGGTGCAATTAATATTTCTGCTTGATTAAGATTAGTTTGATTTGGTTTAACTGTTGTTGAAGAATCTTTATTAATAACAATCTGGCCTGCATAATGTTTATTATGCTCAGAGGTCGGTTGTATTGCTGCCAGGCATATTGATGGTGTGTATATTATTCCAATTATTATTGCATCTTTTAATTTCATATTTTTACCCCTATCTGTTGTTTAGGAATAATCTATCGATATTGATAAAACAAATAAAGAGAATAATGTTTAAAAGGCGTTTATTTATAAATATTGAAAAAGGCTATTTTTAATAGCCTTTAGATTAAGCACAAGTATTATTTTTATTTTATTTTATTTTACGAAATTCATCATATAGATTAATTAGAGTATCTTCATTAAAAATATTATGTGTTGATTTGTTTAGAGTAAGATATCGATGTGTTTTTAATACGCCTTGATTAGTAAAACGACTACTATTATCTGCGTTGATAGCTATACGATGTAATTTTGAATACATAAAAAAGGGATCAGGACTATTATACCATTTATAGTCATCAGTGCGTATATTCGCTATTACTCCCGTTGAAGTATTTTTAAAATGAGAATTATTTTTTAATTTTATTAAAGAAGAATTTCCAGCTATAACACCATGGTTTTTAAAAGTTGATGCATTATCTAGATTAAGATTTAATTTATTTGAACTTATAATAGCATAATTATTTATAGTTGAATTACTTGTGTGTATGTTTATTTTATTCGTAAATAAAATCTCATCCATATTGCCTTCATTACCAATAGTAAGATTTTTACTGATGTATTTTCCGAGTAAACGACTGCCTTTTTCATTATTAATTAAATGAAATTTATTGGTTCCTAGCCTTTGTTCTACGATATTCATTCCGCTATAAATATTGATGTTCTGACTGGCATGAACTCTCATATCAATACTGACATTGTTACTGATAATATTAAGCTTATTAAAATTTGTGGTTAAGTATTTAGTTGGTATGTTTTTATTTTCGCTAAAAATAATTTTCCCAAAATATTTAGTATCTATTCCTTTTCTACTATAAGAATTAAAACGAGATAAAAAATTAACTGTGTTGTATGAAATTAAATTATCTTTAGAAGTATTAATATATGCTGTTGCTAAAGTTTCAGATAATGTATTCGAAAAACTACATCCATTACAGGTGATACCATTTGGATTGGCGATAATAACATGGGCAGCATTCCCTTTTACACTAATATTACCTGCTAAATAAGAAGAAGGACCTCTGACGACTTCATTAATAATATATTTTGCTTTTGCTTTTTCATTATTTAATATAATGCCACTTTCATCTACACTAAAGTGATTATATTTATTATGTGATATTTTGTTTTTATCACTATCTGCAATTAATATCTCTGCTATATCATCACTATTATTTGCAGATGAATTTTCTTGAATGGAAATATGGGTGCTATCATCATAGATAGCATAGAGTTTATCGTTAGAATAACATGTTGAAGTAAAGATTGAAGCGATTATTAGTAACTTTAATTTCATGGTTTTTCCTTTTACACCTAATTTTTAAGTTAACTTTATAATTATTATTTGTTAAAATAAATGTATGTTTATGTAAAAGGTTTTTATTTGAAAAATTATCCATAAGAATTATATTAAAGATAATGATTATAGGCTTTTATCTATTGTTTGTTTTTATTGTTTATTACTTTTTTTACAGTAATAAATGCAATAACTGGGGTAATGGAAAATACAATAAATAACCAATGAGCGGCATTTTGTGCCCCCGCAATCCCACCGGGTTCGGTTAATCCAGCCATATTCACAATAGTACCTGAAATGGCTGCACCTACAGCTGTTGAAAAAAGTTGTATTGTAGTAATTGAAGTTGCCGCTTTTTGAGCTTCTTGCCCCTGAGAAACGTGTAAAACATGGGTTAAATAGTGGGGCCATGCCATGCCAATTCCGGCACCTGTAAAAAAGAGAGCGATACAAATAATGATAATTTGCCCATAAACTATGGTTAGTACATTAGAAATAAATAAACCAAGGATCACAATAGCTATAAAATTAATCATTGGGCCAAAGCGCATTAATCTTTGAGCTGTAGATTGTTTACTTGATGAAGAGATGATGGCAGAAAAAGACCAACCTGCACCAACCAATGCCGCTAAATAACCTGAAAGCAGAGGGGGAATATTATGGATAATTTGCAAGAAATAAGGCACAAAGACTTCTGTTTGTACACTGATCCCTAATAAAGCCATGGTGAGATATATTGGTGCTAACGGTGCAGAAAAAGAAAATGTTCCTTTAGGAAATAAACCATCATTTGATTTTTTATCAATATTGACTAACAGTAGAATAAAGATAAAAGCAAATACAAAGGATAAAGTGTTATATAAAATAACGTTATAAAGACTACCAATAGAAATAGATAATACAGCAAACATTAATAAAATAAGTTGTTGATAAGGTAATGGCGTTTTCGCGATAATATTATCGGCATTGTTTTCGGTAGGAAGAATCACAAATAATAAAATAGCGTAAGGAATGCCAACAAATAAAATAGACCAAAATGCCCCACGCCAAACATCATATTCAGCAAATATTCCACCTAGTGCTGGGCCTAATAGTGTCGATATCCCCCACATGCTAGACATTAATGCCATAGCTCTAGACCAAAGTGGTTGAGGAAACATGACTCGGACTAAAGAGTAAGCAAGTGCTAGCAACATTCCTCCGCCAGCGCCTTGGATAAATCGTCCTAAAAGTAATACCTGCATTGAGGGTGCTGTCGCACAAATAACAGAACCTGCTAAAAAGCAGATAGTGGCAAAGAGATAACTATTACGAGGTGCAAATACACTCAGTAATCGTGAGGTTAATGCAGAAGAGAGAATTGAAGCTAGAATAAAAACAGTGGTATTCCATGCATATAAATTAAGTCCGCCAATATCACGCACAATCGAAGGTAGCGTTGTGATCGTGATATAGACATTTATTGCGTGTAATGCGACGCCTCCTGCTAAAGCAAGAGATTTTAGACTATTTTTTCCATGAAGAAGCATTCCCCAGCTTGCTTCTTCTTTTTTATTTACACTCCCCGACATAAAACACTCCTAACCATCACTTTTATGTTCTGTATATTATGCGTTAGTTCACAATAATCATTGCGCCAATTTAACGGGAATGATACAACCGATAAAGGTCATTTTGTAAAAACATATTCAGATAGGGTGAATTTGAATGAGTCAGGTATATAACTTTAGTGCAGGTCCGGCTATGTTACCGGCAGAAGTTCTTCGTCGTGCAGAGTTAGAATTATGCAACTGGCATGAACTTGGGCGTTCGGTTATGGAGATTAGTCACCGCAGTAAAGAGTTTCTTGAAGTTGCTCATCAGGCAGAACAAGATCTTCGCGATCTTCTCAATGTGCCAGAAAACTACAAAATTCTTTTTTGTCACGGTGGTGCTCGAGGCCATTTTGCTGCTTTACCTCTCAATTTATTGGGCGATAAAGCAAGTGCTGATTATATTGATGGTGGTTATTGGGCTAAAAGTGCAGCCGAAGAAGCTGAAAAATATTGTTCGCCAAATATCATTAAAATTAAAACAGAAGTTGATGGCAAAATTGGTGTTAAACCAATGAAAGAGTGGCAATTAAGTGCTGATGCTGCTTATGTACATTATTGCCCAAATGAAACCATTGATGGTATTGCTATTCATGAAGAGCCAGATTTTGATGACAGTAAAATTGTTATTGCTGACTATTCATCTTCTATTTTATCTCAACCAATAGATGTTAGCCGTTTTGGTGTTATCTATGCAGGTGCACAAAAGAATATTGGCCCAGCGGGGTTAACTCTTGTCATTATTCGTGAAGATTTATTAGGTAAAGCGCGTAAAGAAACACCTTCTGTATTTGATTACACTGTGCTTGCTGAAAATGATTCCATGTTTAATACACCGCCTACCTTTGCTTGGTATCTATCAGGTATGGTTTTTAAATGGTTGAAAGAGCAAGGTGGTTTACAAGAGATGGCGAAACGTAACTATGAAAAAGCAACGCTTCTTTATAGTGCAATTGATAATAGTGATTTCTATATCAATCGTATTGCTACAGAAAATCGTTCACTAATGAATGTACCTTTCCAAATGTCTTCTCCAGAGTTAGATGCTGTATTCTTAAAAGAGGCAGAAGCACAAGGATTAGTCGCATTAAAAGGTCATCGTGTATCAGGTGGAATGCGTGCTTCAATTTATAACGCAATGCCATTGGAAGGTGTTCAAGCATTAGTTGATTTTATGGCTGACTTTGAACGTCGTCATGCGTAATAAATAAAATCTAGAATAAGAAAGCCTGCTTAAAATACAGGTTTTCTTATTTATTCAATATTTAAGATGTTAATAATTAAAATTGAATTACTAAGTACAGAATTAATAAATAAAATGTAAGTACCTAAATAAATTGATATTTAATTAAATGACATTTCTGCTTAAATAACTTGTTTATTGGAGTTTCTACCTGTTTATGGAATCGTTAACATTACAACCTATCGCTCATATCGAAGGTGTTATTAATTTACCAGGATCAAAAAGTGTCTCTAACCGTGCATTGTTATTAGCTGCATTGGCTAAAGGTAAAACTCGTCTAACCAATTTATTAGATAGTGATGATATTCGCCATATGCTTAATGCATTAAAAGCGTTAGGTGTAAAATATCAATTATCAAATAACAATACGGTATGTGATATTGAAGGGCTAGGAGGGGAATTTAAAACACATTCACCATTAGAGCTCTTTTTAGGTAATGCCGGAACAGCAATGCGTCCATTAGCTGCCGCACTAAATCTCGGTCAGCATGATATTATTCTTACTGGTGAACCTCGTATGAAAGAGCGTCCAATTGGACATTTAGTTGACGCTTTACGCCAAGGTGGTGCAAAAATTGACTACCTTGAACAAAAGGATTATCCACCCATTCGCTTACGTGGTGGTTTTTTAGGTGGTAATGTTGAGGTTGATGGTAGTGTTTCTAGTCAATTTTTAACGGCATTATTAATGACCGCTCCTTTAGCTGAGCAAGATACGACTATCACCATTAAAGGCGAATTAGTCTCAAAACCTTACATTGATATTACCTTGGCGTTAATCAATACTTTTGGTGGAGAAATTGAAAACCAAGACTACCAATGTTTTGTTATAAAAGGTGGCCAACAATATCAATCACCAGAAAAATACCTTGTAGAAGGTGATGCTTCCTCTGCTTCTTATTTTTTAGCTGCCGCCGCCATTAAAGGGGGTACTGTACGTGTTACAGGTATAGGTAAAAATAGTTTACAAGGGGATATTCATTTTGCTTCTGTACTTGAAAAAATGGGGGCAAAAGTGCGTTGGGGGGATGATTATATTGAGTGTGAGCGTGGAACATTAAAAGGCATTGATATGGATATGAATACTATCCCTGATGCAGCAATGACCATTGCTACCACGGCACTTTTTGCTGAAGGTGAAACGGTTATCCGCAATATTTATAACTGGCGCGTAAAAGAAACTGATCGATTAGCAGCAATGGCAACTGAGTTACAAAAAGTAGGTGCGATTGTTGAAGAAGGGCATGACTATTTAAAAGTAACGCCACCAAAGCAGTTAATCACTGCGGATATCAAAACTTATAATGATCACCGAATTGCGATGTGTTTTTCGCTGGTGGCACTTTCTGATACGCCAATCACTATTCTTGATCCAGGATGTACCGCAAAAACTTTTCCTGATTATTTTGAGAAATTAGAAACACTTTCTAAACGTAATAATTAATGTAAAAATTATTAATAAAACAAGTCAAAATTAAATCAGTTAAATCGGTCATATTGGACTTTTTGGAGAACAATATGGCCGATTTTTATTGTAATTAAACTAAAAAACGCGCCATCTCGAAAAAATAATATTAAATAAGACTCTTTAGTGCTTATCTGCTGGTTTCTTCCTATACGTTGTATGCGTATAATGTCGCGCATATATTAAAGACTGTTTTTCTCTGCTTGAACACTATGCCTATTATATCAATGTAATAAGCGCAACAAACACAGAAATGCAGTGTCCACGAAAAGGAGAAACTCATGGCGGTTATCGTCCCTGTTATAACTGTTGATGGGCCCAGCGGAGCAGGTAAAGGAACATTATGCCAAGCATTAGCAAAAGCGTTTGGCTGGCACTTACTCGATTCTGGCGCTATTTATCGTGTCTTGGCATTAGCGGCTTTACATCACCGTGTTGATATCACTTCAGAAGATGCTTTAGTACCTTTGGCTGCAAATTTGGATGTGCGTTTTATCCCTAATGAGAATGGTTTAAGTGTCATTCTTGAAGGTGAAGATGTTTCATCTGAAATTCGAACAGAAACGGTTGGGAATACGGCCTCACAAGCTGCGACTTTTCCTCGTGTAAGAGAAGCATTACTGCGTCGTCAGCGCTCATTTCGTACAGAGCCAGGCTTAATTGCAGACGGCCGAGATATGGGTACAATAGTTTTTCCTGATGCCCAAGTGAAAATATTTCTAGAGGCAAGTGCTGAAGAGCGTGCACGTCGACGCATGTTACAGTTGCAGGAAAAAGGCTTTAATGTTAACTTTGAACGCCTTTTATCCGAGATAAAAGAACGCGATTATCGTGACCGAAATCGCGCGGTTGCGCCACTTGTTGCGGCGAAAGATGCATTAATTCTCGATTCTACAAGCTTGTCTATTGACGAAGTCATTGAAAAATCGTTGACTTATGCTAAAAAAAATCTGCAATTATCAGCGTAATTAATTTTTATTTCGTTTATACTAGGTAATTATCTAAATCGGGTTGACGTGTTAATGAAAACACAACAATGCCCGATGACCTTGTCACAAAGGATGTAACGAGGTATGTGAAACAACCCCATTCGGCCGGATGCTAAATGGACGTTAATTAAATTTACTTGAAGATCATTAACATGACAGAATCTTTTGCTCAACTCTTTGAAGAATCCCTAAAAACAATCGAAACTCGTCCTGGCGCTATCGTTCGTGGCGTTGTAGTTGCTATCGATAAAGACGTTGTTCTGGTTGATGCAGGTCTGAAATCAGAATCTGCTATTCCTGTAGAACAATTTAAAAACGCTCAAGGCGAATTAGAAATCCAAGTAGGCGACGAAATTGATGTTGCTCTGGACGCGGTTGAAGATGGCTTCGGTGAAACCGTTCTGTCTCGTGAAAAAGCTAAACGTCACGAAGCGTGGCTGATGCTGGAAAAAGCTTACGAAGAAAACGAAACTGTTGTTGGTATCATCAACGGTAAAGTTAAAGGTGGTTTCACTGTTGAACTGAACGGCATTCGTGCGTTCTTACCAGGTTCACTGGTAGACGTTCGCCCAGTTCGCGATACAACTCATCTGGAAAACAAAGAGCTTGAGTTCAAAGTCATCAAATTAGACCAAAAACGTAACAACGTTGTTGTGTCTCGTCGTGCGGTTATCGAATCTGAAAACAGCGCAGAACGCGATCAGTTATTAGAAAACCTGCAAGAAGGCATGGAAGTTAAAGGTATCGTTAAGAACCTTACTGACTACGGTGCATTCGTTGATCTGGGCGGTGTTGACGGTTTACTGCACATCACTGACATGGCTTGGAAACGTGTTAAACACCCAAGCGAAATTGTCAATGTTGGCGACGAAATCACTGTTAAAGTCCTGAAATTCGACCGTGAACGTACTCGCGTATCATTAGGTCTGAAACAACTGGGCGAAGATCCATGGGTAGCTATCGCTAAACGTTATCCAGAAGGTACTAAACTGACTGGTCGTGTAACTAACCTGACTGATTACGGTTGCTTCGTAGAAATCGAAGAAGGCGTTGAAGGTCTGGTGCACGTTTCTGAAATGGATTGGACTAACAAAAACATTCACCCATCTAAAGTTGTTAACGTTGGTGATGTTGTTGAAGTTATGGTTCTGGACATCGATGAAGAACGTCGTCGTATTTCACTGGGTCTGAAACAGTGTAAATCTAACCCATGGCAGCAGTTCGCAGAAACTCACAACAAGAACGACCGTGTTGAAGGTAAAATCAAGTCTATCACTGACTTCGGTATCTTCATCGGTTTAGACGGCGGTATCGACGGTCTGGTTCATTTATCTGACATTTCTTGGAATGTTGCAGGTGAAGAAGCTGTTCGTGAATACAAAAAAGGCGACGAAATCGCTGCTGTAGTTCTGCAAGTTGATGCTGAACGTGAGCGTATCTCACTGGGCGTTAAACAATTATCAGAAGATCCATTCAATAATTACCTGTCTGCTCACAAAAAAGGTGCTATTGTTTCTGGTAAAGTAACTGCTGTTGATGCTAAAGGCGCAACTGTAGAATTAGCTGACGGTGTTGAAGGTTACCTGCGTGCTTCAGAAGCTTCACGTGACCGCGTTGAAGATGCAACTCTGGTTCTGAATGTTGGCGAAGCTGTAGAAGCTAAATACACTGGCGTTGACCGTAAAAACCGCGTTATCAACTTATCTGTTCGTGCTAAAGACGAAGCAGACGAGAAAGACGCTATCGCTTCTGTAAACAATAAAGAAGAAGTTGGTTTTTCAAACAACGCTATGGCTGAAGCTTTCAAAGCAGCTAAAGGCGAATAATTTAAGTTATTAACGAGGCAACGTTAATCGTTGCCTATTTATCGGTAGTTTAGGGAGGTAATATGACCAAGTCTGAGTTAATCGAGAGACTTGCAGGCCTACAATCTCATCTTTCGGCTAAGACGGTTGAAGAAGCTGTAAAAGAAATGCTTGATCATATGGCTGATACTTTAGCTGATGGTGAGCGTATCGAAGTCCGCGGATTCGGCAGTTTTTCTCTACACTACCGTGCGCCGCGTACGGGTCGTAACCCGAAGACTGGTGATAAAGTAGATCTGGAAGGTAAATACGTTCCACACTTTAAGCCTGGTAAAGAGTTACGTGACCGTGTAAATATTTATACGGAATAATAACTCCTGTCGAAATGGCACAATGTTAGTTAACTTTCTCAAAACGGCGCTTAGGTGCCGTTTTTTATTACTAATTATTATGGCTTTTAGTCTGTTTTTCTCCTCTCTAATCTTCTTCTATTTCTAATCCTGAATTATTGATTCGCTCTATTGGCTTTATCTCATTAGCATCTTTCTTTTTTATTACTGTATTCTGTTTCAGTTTTAATTTCTCTACTTAATTACCAATATCACTTAGTTGTTTCGCTTTTTACGAGTTTCTTCTCAAAATTTATTGTATGTAGCAAGGGCGCTTTTTCTTTTTATAAAGTACTGCTAAAAAACGGTCTAAAATCCTTTCTTTAATCAAATGATAACATCATGATATTTAAAGAATGATTGAAAGTAAGGATGCTGGAAATGATTTTATTGAATCGAATGATGAGTTTTTTTGGGTTAGAGGTGATATCAATAAAACGGAGGTGTTTTCATTCAACCTATTTTCAAAAACTCTATTTCACAAGGTTAACTTTAGATAATATTGCTTTGGCGATGATATTAGGTTGTTTACCATTATTAATTCAACATTCACTTTTTAGCCAGACTATTTATTACATTATTATTCTTGTTGCACTCTTTCTATTACTGATCCCTTTTTGCTTATTCCGATTTTTAGCAATATTTCTATTTTTCTGGGTTTATTCAAATATGGTAGCGTCATCCTTAATGACGAGAACGGAACAATTTGCTGATAATGTAGCAACCATTGAAACCAAGGTAATAGAGTATCGCCAATTAACAGATGGTAATATTATTATCAAAATACCTATTACGAAAAAAACACTCTTTTCATCATCTGTTTATGCCAATGTGTATTGGCGAAATCCGCCTAAAAATATAATGGCAGGCCAGCATTGGAAGTTTAAAATTCAATTCAGAGCTGTCCATAGCTATTTAAATCAAGGTGGATTTGATAACCAAAAATATGCTGTTTCTATGAAAGAAACATTAACGGGTAAAGTGATGTCAGCTAAGTTTATTCGAGATGATATATCACTGCGTACTCAACTTATTCAGACAATCTCAGCTTATTGGCAAACCACACAAAATAAAGGTGAAATTATTGCTCTAGTTTTAGGCGATAAACGACATATCGAACCCGAGAAAAAAGATCTCTATATGAAAACAGGGGTTGCTCATTTAATTGTGATATCGGGTTTACATATAGGTTTAGCTGCCTTTGTTGGTTGGGGTATTGCAAGAGGTATTCAATTTCTTTTTCCTATCAGATGGATTAATCCACAGTTTCCATTAGTTATAGCTTGGCTATGTGGTGTTTTCTATGCCACGTTATCAGGTTGGGGAATACCGGCAACAAGAGCTGTGATAGGATTAACCGTTTGGGTTATTTTACATTCGGGGAGCCGATTATTTTTACCTTGGCAATGGGCACTTTGGAGTGCTGCACTCATTCTGATTGTTGAGCCTCTTTCTATTCTTTCTGCCAGTTTTTGGCTTTCATTTTCTGCTGTATTTGCCATTATTTTTTGGTATTGGATGTATCCATTAAAAATTCAATATAATTATCAAAAGCGGTGGTTTATTTTAAGATTGATACATTTACAATTTGGTTTATTAATAATTTTATTACCATTTCAATTATATTTATTTAATGGTGCTAATTTTTTTAGTTTTATCGTTAATTTATGGGCGGTTCCTGTTATTTCTTTTATTACTGTGCCATTAATAATGTTTGGATTATTGACATTTTTTCTCTCATTTTTACAACCAATAATTTGGCATTGGGTTGATCTTTCTATTAACCTTGCTTTTTGGTGTTCTCCATTATTTTTACCATTTTGGCAAGATATCGGCGCTATCCCTTTATTATTAGGTTTTTTGGGCATAGGTATTATTTTAATCATTAAAATGTCATGGTGGTATCACCACTTTATTTGTATTGTGGCTCTTGGCGCTATTTTATATTGTGAATTCGTAGCTTCATCACACTATCAATGGCGAATATCTATGCTAGATGTTGGACATGGTTTGGCGGTTATTATTGAAAAAGAAGGGGAGGCGATTATTTATGACACGGGAATGCGTTGGAAAAGTGGTGGTTCAATTGCCAAAAGTGTCATTATTCCTTATTTAAAAAGTCATCGACTTAAACCAGTTGCATTGATAATTAGTCATGACCATCTTGATCATACGGGAGGAATTAAAGATTTAATAAAAGCTTATCCTCACTTAAGCATTCGCAGTAGTTTTGACGATCCTTCTCATTTAGCTTGCTTAAGCAATAAATCATGGCAGTGGAAAGGGCTTCAATTTGATGCATTATGGCCACCAAATAAATTACTCTCCCCGAAGAACAATCAATCCTGTGTGATTAATATTAGCGATGGTAAACATACTATTCTTTTGACTGGAGATATAGAGAAAGAAGCTGAAGCTCAATTGGTAAGAGTAAAAAAAGATCAACTGAAAGCGGATGTTTTACAAGTTCCTCATCATGGTAGTCAAACATCCTCCACATTGATGTTTATTCAAGCAGTATCGCCAAAAATTGCGCTCGTTTCTGCTGCTCGTTATAGCCCTTGGCGTTTACCTTCTGATAAAGTACATCTTCGTTATAAAAAAGAAGCTATTAATTGGCTAACAACCTCTGTTAGTGGTCAAGTTTCTGTCGAGTTCAATCAAGATAATATTGATGTATTTACCTATAGACGAGATATTTTACCTCGTTGGTATCATCAGTGGTTTGGTATTTTGACGTTTCCCGAGTAGAATGACCGGCTAATTATTAAAAGTTTGGTAATATATATGAATGATATAGATCTATCAACGTGGCAAACATTCCGCCGCTTATGGCCAATGATCCGACTTTTCAAAGCGGGTTTAATCGTTGCTGCAATTGCATTAGTCGTTAATGCGGGTGTGGATGCATTTATGATTTCTTTATTAAAACCGCTTCTTGATGAAGGGTTTGGTAAAGCCAGCAATGACGTATTAAAATGGATGCCTTTTGCCGTTATTGGACTGATAGTTCTGCGTGGTATATCTAACTTTATTTCAAGTTACTGCCTTTCTTGGGTATCTGGAAAAGTAGTAATGAATATGCGTCGCCGACTGTTTTCTCATATTATGGGAATGCCGGTGAGCTTTTTTGATCAGCAATCAACAGGGACTTTACTTTCCCGTATCACATATGATTCAGAGCAAGTTGCCTCTTCATCATCAGGTGCATTAATTACTGTAGTGCGTGAAGGTGCTTATATCATCGGGCTATTTTGTTTGATGTTTTACTATAGCTGGCAATTATCCCTGATCCTTATTGTGATCGCGCCTATTGTAGCAGTTGTTATCCGTTTGGTATCAACTCGTTTTAGAACCATCAGTAAACGAATCCAAAATAGCATGGGGCAAGTGACAACTAGCGCAGAACAAATGCTAAAAGGACATAAAGAAGTCCTGATTTTTAATGGTCAAGAAGTTGAAAATAAACGCTTTAACCATGTGAGTAATCATATTCGTCGCCAAGGTATGCGTATGGTTGTCGCGTCGTCAATTTCAGATCCTATTATTCAATTGATTGCTTCTTTCGCATTAGCCTTTGTCCTGTATGCAGCAAGTTTCCCTGAAATTATGGAAACATTAACAGCGGGTACAATTACGGTTGTCTTTTCCTCAATGGTTGCATTAATGCGCCCGTTGAAATCACTGACTAATGTCAATGCTCAATTTCAGCGTGGTATGGCTGCTTGTCAAACGCTATTTGCTATTCTCGATATGGAGCAAGAAAAAGACACGGGTAAACTTGAACTGAAAAAACCAACAGGTGATATTGAGTTTCGTAATGTAACTTTCCAATATGTCACAAAAGATACGCCGGCACTGAAAAACATATCATTTACTATTCCCGCCGGGAAAACTGTTGCATTAGTTGGGCGTTCTGGGTCAGGTAAGTCTACGATTGCAAATTTGCTCACTCGTTTTTATGACATTAATGAAGGTGAGATATTGATTAATGGTCATGATATTCGTGAATACACATTGAAATCTTTGCGTAACCAAGTTGCACTAGTTTCTCAAAATGTACATCTTTTTAATGAAACTGTAGCAAACAATATCGTCTACGCTTGTGAAGATCAGTATACCCGTGAAGATATTGAAAAAGCAGCGAAAATGGCACATGCGATGGATTTTATCCAAAAAATGGATAAAGGCTTAGATACTGAAATTGGTGAAAATGGCGTGTTACTTTCAGGTGGACAACGTCAGCGTATTGCAATAGCAAGAGCGTTATTACGAGATTCACCAATTCTTATTCTTGATGAAGCAACATCGGCGCTAGATACAGAATCAGAACGAGCTATCCAGTCAGCACTTGATGAACTACAACGAAACAGAACCTCTTTAGTCATTGCTCACCGTTTATCGACGATTGAAAAAGCAGATGAAATATTGGTTATTGAAGATGGTGAAATTATTGAACGTGGCGCACACCTTGATTTGATTGAGAAAAAAGGTATTTATGCACAACTTCACAGGATGCAATTTGGCAAATGATTGAACGGATTTGGTCTGGTAAATCTTGGTTTTATATCCTATTGCTTCCATTCTCATGGTTGTATGGTGTGATCACACTGTTAAGGCGTTTTGCATATCAGAAAGGGTGGTTAGCATCATGGAAAGCTCCCGTTCCTGTTGTGATTGTTGGTAATTTAACCGCAGGTGGGAATGGTAAAACACCCGTTGTGATATGGCTTGTTGAGCAATTAATACAGCGGGGATTTAAACCAGGTGTTGTCTCTCGTGGTTACGGCGGGAAATCAGACCATTATCCATTACTTTTGGCCTCGGATACATCACCTGCCATGGCAGGTGATGAGCCTGTATTGATTCATCATCGAACTGGTGTTCCCGTGGCGGTTGCTCCTAATCGACGAGATGCAGTAAAAGCGTTATTAGCTCAATATAAGCTTGATGTTATCATTACGGATGATGGTTTACAGCATTATGCATTACAACGAGATTATGAAATTGTTGTCATTGATGGTCTGCGTCGGTTTGGCAATGGTTGGTGGTTACCAGCAGGCCCTATGCGAGAGCGTGTAGGACGCTTAAAGTCAGTAGATGCAATTATTGTTAATGGTGGGGTAAGTCAAGGTAACGAGATAGGCATGACGCTGGAAGGTGATATTGCAGTGAATCTTAAAACGGGAGAAAAGAAACCCGTTCAGCAAATTAAAAAAGCTGTTGCTATCGCTGGAATTGGTCATCCACCTCGATTTTTTAACTCTTTAAATGAAAAAGGAGTAGAGTTAATCACAACAAAATCATTTAGTGATCATAGTGATTATAGTGCCCAAGAATTACAAGATTTAACACCTGATTTAGAACCCCTTATTATGACAGAAAAGGATGCTGTTAAATGTCAGCATTTTGCGCAAGATAATTGGTGGTATTTACCGGTTAGCGCTGAATTAAATAGTCAATCTGTGCTAAAACAAGTCAGCAATTTAATTTACGGCTCGAAAAAAACTTGTATCTGATCTGAAACAATGATATTTATAGTGGAAATCAGGATAGCGTTACATAAAAGATTACCTACCTATAGTTGCATATCGCTTTTGTCGTAGTTCAATTTAACTCGTCATTACCCTATCTACTCAAAAGCCTTGTGTGGAGAGTTTGTGGATCTTAGATGTAGAGTTAATAGTTTGATGTCGACTTTTGTACACAACGAACGATGAAAACCATTTTTGCTGGTGATTCATTATCGCTATATTCGGTTATCTTTTTATCAGTGTGCAATAAATATCAACATGTCATTTTTTTGTCATATTGATACTGTAAATATTTATTGAGCTTTATGATATTTATTAAGCTTAGCTATCACGATTTTGAACATTTATATTGAATAATAAAATGCACTACTTAAATTAATGTGTTCAGAATTTAATTGGGGTTTTATATACGAAGACTTAATAAAAAGTAGGATGCATATGTATAGGAAAATAAAACTATACAAAGAACAAAAGGAGTTTATCTATCATGACATTACAATTAAGAATGGGTCGCGTAAAATGGTTTGACAATAACAAAGGTTATGGTCTTATTGTTGCAAGAGATATTGAACAAGAAGTTTATGTCAATAAAAAAGCGATTGCCAATACAAAAAATAAAGCATTAACAGAAGGCCAAGACGTTGAATTTTCTGTTATCAGAACAGCAGCAGGTTTAGAAGCCGCTGATGTTATCGGGTTTTAAATAAGGCTTAGCCTTGTCAAAGATGTAGATAAAACGATAGTTTAGCATTGAGATTAAATTATCGTTTATGCCTATTTTAGGTAGGTAAGCGGAAATAGTTTACCACCGTGCTGAAGTAAGTAATATAAAAGAGTGCTTTCGTTAATTAGAATGCAATAAAGATAATAAAAAGGTTAAATTATTATCAATAAAAGCTGAATGTAATTCTTTATTAATGATGTTGCAGACTCAACGATAAAAAGCCACATTAATGTGGCTTTTTTGTTGCTTATAGTAAAAGAGAAAATAATAAATTTATTAATAGCTAAAATTATTTTCGAATTATCACTAAACGAGTGGTTTTGAGTATTAACGCTGATCATTCCTTATGATATCCTTTTGCCCTATAAAATGATTAACCCTTGAGAGGGACAAAATGGATCACCGCTTACTCGAAATTATTGCTTGTCCAGTTTGCCACGGCAAACTTATCTTTGATAAAGAAAATTCAGAGCTTATCTGCAAAATTGATCATTTAGCTTATCCTGTTCGTGACAATATCCCCGTTCTTCTGGAGAATGAAGCAAGAGAATTGTCACTAGAAGAGGAAAAGTAATTTCATGTTCACGGTCATTATCCCGGGTCGATATGCATCGACCCGTTTACCGGGTAAACCCCTCGCGGATATTCATGGCAAACCTATGATTGTTCGTGTAATGGAACAAGCTATGCGCTCTGGTGCAAACCGTGTCATTGTTGCAACTGATAATTTAGATGTCGTTGCAGCAGTTGAAAAAGCGGGCGGGGAAGCGTGTATGACTCGCGAAGATCACCATTCAGGTACAGAACGTTTAGCCGAAGTCATTGAAAAGTATCAATTTTCCGATGATGAGATAATCGTTAACGTACAAGGTGATGAGCCTCTTATTCCACCCGCTATTATTACCCAAGTTGCTGAAAATTTAGCAAGTTGTGGTGCAGGAATGGCAACATTGGCGGTGCCTATTGTTGATTCAAAAGAAGCTTTTAACCCTAATGCGGTGAAAGTCGTGATGGATGCAAAAGGTTTCGCACTTTATTTTTCTCGTGCAACCATTCCTTGGGAAAGAGACCGTTTTAATTTATCACATGATGAAATTGGTGAGCATTATCTACGCCATATTGGTATTTATGCTTATCGTGCAGGCTTTATACGTCGATATATTACTTGGGAACCAAGCCCATTAGAATCTATTGAAATGTTAGAGCAACTACGTGTACTGTGGTATGGCGAAAAAATCCATGTTGCAAAAGCATTAGAAGTCCCCGGAGTAGGTGTAGATACACAAGATGATCTAATTGCAGCAAGAGCTGCCTATCGTGCACTGAACCAAGAATTTTAATTATTATATTAAAATCTAAAATATCTAGCGGCACTTATTTTATTAAGTGCCGTTTTTATATTTTTTCTTTAAGTTAAATTAACTACTTAATATTATTGAGTTAATTATTGCTAAATTAGATTTATGATTGTAATAATTGATGTTATCCCACCATTTAGCGACAAATATCTAATTCTTTTACTCCTTAATTCGCAGTTTCAAGATATTGATGATTTGAGCCTCAGTAAAAATAATTTTTCATCAGAGTAGCAAAATCTCAATTTATGTAACGGGTTAAAAAGATTAAATAAAAAAATAAAATATTCAAGAACGACTGAGAAATATAACAAATTATCGGAATATTCTTTGTAAATAATACTATTTTTTTTTGAACAACCTATTGAATATTCGATCTAATAATCAATTATATAATTCAATTACTGCTATACTTTTTTAATAATAAAAATATTTAATTTTGATGCTAATTGGGGAAAGTAGTAAGAATATTATCTATACTAAATAATTATCAAATTTTAAGTAATTTTAAGTATAAAATTATTAAAGGAGTTTGAAAATATGATCCGTTGTGTTCGTTTATGGACTGGAGAAGATGGCAATTCGTTATTTGAAGAAGGTGTCATTGAATTTAAAGATAGCTCACAAGGCGATCGGGAAAGTTTACCTATCAATGTTTCAGAATTATCGTTTAGGGAAACAACTTCTGGAGGTTCTTATGATTGGCATCAGGATCCCGTTCCTCGCTATGTTATTACACTATCTGGTACATTAGAATTTGAAGTAAAAGATGGTTCAACTTTCATTATTAGGCCGGGTGATGTGTTATTAGCACAAGATAATAGTGGCACTGGCCATAAATGGCGTCTTTTAGATAATGAGCCTTGGCGTCGTGCTTATGTTGTCTATAAAGAAGACGCAGGATTATGTTTTAAACCTAATAAAACAACCAACTAATTGGGAGTTGTTATGAATAAACCTATTAGTGAGCAGGTTGATATCGCATTAATTGGCGCTGGTATCATGAGTGCGACGCTCGGTACATTACTTAAAGAGCTTGAACCGAGTTTAAAAATCGCTATGTTCGAAAGATTAAATGATTGTGGTCAAGAGAGCTCTAATTCATGGAACAATGCAGGGACCGGACATGCAGCTAACTGTGAATTAAATTATACGCCTCCAAATTCTGATGGAACTGTGAATATCAGTAAAGCATTAGAAGTTAATACAGAATTCGATCTATCTCGTCAATTATGGTCTTATTTAGTCACAAAAGGCAAAATTACTGATCCTCGAGATTTTATTCATGCTTGCCCACATATGAGTTTTGTGTGGGGGGCTGATAATGTTAAATTTCTTCATCAACGTTATCGCCAAATGTCTGCTAATCACTGTTATGAAAATATGGAATACAGTGAAGATAAAAAACAAATTGAAAATTGGGCGCCATTAATAATGGAAGGGCGTGATCCTAATCAACAACTTGCGGTGACTCGCGTTACTACAGGTACTGATGTCGATTATGGCGCATTAACACATCTCTTAGTTAAGCAACTTTCCTTACAAAATAATTTTGAGTTGCACTATAAACATGATGTTATTGATATAAAAAGGAATAATTCGGGTGGTTGGAATATAGAAGTCAGAGATCTAACCACTCATGATAAATACATTATTTCCGCTAGATATGTTTTTGTTGGTGCGGGGGGACGCGCTATCGATTTGTTACAAAAATCAGGTATTCCAGAAGGTAAAGGTTATGGTGGATTCCCGGTTAGTGGCATTTGGTTGCGCTGTGATGAAGATAAAATCTGTAATCGTCATCATGCTAAAGTTTATGGGAAAGCAGATGTAGGTTCACCACCGATGTCTGTGCCACATCTTGATACTCGTATTATTGCGGGTAAACGCTCTCTGCTCTTTGGCCCTTATGCTGGATTTTCGAGTAAGTTTTTAAAACAGGGTTCTTATTTAGATTTATTTGAATCAATTCGCCCCAGTAATATAGAACCGATGCTTGATGTAGCAAAAGATAACTGGTCATTGACTGAATATTTAATTGGGCAAGTATTACAAACTTCGGCACATCAATTTGAAATGCTCAAACAGTTCTATCCTCAGGCACAGCATGAAGATTGGCAAGAGGCTGTGGCTGGACAGCGTGTTCAGATTATTAAACCTGAAGCTAAGCATCATGGTGTATTAGAATTTGGTACTGAGTTAATTAGCAGCGCAGATAAATCATTTTCGGTATTATTAGGAGCATCGCCGGGTGCTTCTACCGCGGCATTTATTGCTATTAATATTATTAAGTCTTGTTTTAAAGATCAGCTTGAAAATGATGGTTGGGAAGAACGTCTTAAAACGATTATTCCAACTTATGGTATTGATCTCAAAGTGGATGCGGATGCGTGTCGCAATATTCGTGAATCAACAGCCAAAACATTAAAATTAGATACACTTTAGTCATAGTACTTATAAAAATAAAACAGCCCTGTAATATGGGGCTGTTTTATTTTTTATCCGTATTGTTAGTATAAATAATATTTTTCCAAGTAAATGAACTTAGAAAATCACATCATTTCTACAATAGCAATACCGCCAATAATAGAAAATAATGAACATAATGTACTTAATAATACAGTTCCTGTTGCCATATCCGTATAAGTTTTATATGAAATGGCTAAAGCTGGCACCGCTGTTGCAGTAGGTAATACGCCAATTAAAAATACCGCTTTTAATAATTCAGTTTCCAACCCAAGGGCAAATCCAATACCTAAAATTAATGCACCTTGTACAATATTTTTTATTATCACATTAAAGATAATTTCAGTATTAACTTTAAGCTTAATACCTGAAATTAACAAACCTAAGAAAAATAAAGCAACTCCACCCGAAGTTTTCCCTATTTCATTGACTGAATTTTGCAAAATTTCTGGGAGTTTAATGCCGAGAATAGCTAATATAGCGCCAAAAATAGGCAGAAAAACTAATGGCTGGGAAATGGCATTAAGCAATGATTGAAAGATGCCTTTTCCTTGCTTGGTGCCACTGATAATCATCATGGTAAAAGGTAGGATAATGATAGTGTAAATCAAATTACCGATCACCATTGCAATTAAACCTGATGAACCGACCGTAGCCAGTAATACAGGTGGTCCACAATATGCCATATCTGGGAATGAGACTGACAATGCTTGCATGGCTGAATTCTTTTTATCATGTTTAAAAAAGAGTTTGCCTCCTAAAAAACCTATAAGATAAGAAATAAGTAGTCCTAATGCGAGGGCTAATAGATAATCTATGTTATAGAAAATAGATGGAGAAGCTTGTGTTGCCGCTAGAAATAGTGCGAATGGTAGTGCTATTTTAACGACAAAATCAGCAAAGGCTTGTGAATATTCTCTTTTTATAAATCCATATTTACCTGAGAGCCATCCAACTAAAAGTCCTAATATAATTGGCCCCAGTGCTGATAAAATGGTTTGTAGTAACATATTACCTCTGATTGCTTAATATAGGTATTTTTACTTTATTCAAATATTTATAACTAATTAAAAAAGAGTTATTTTTATATAAATAAAGAAAATCTGTATTATTACCTAGTAATTAAAATCAAGTGTTTTTAATTATCGAAGATATTTGAGAATATTCAAGAAATAAATGGCGATGTTATTTTACTGTACTCAAAATAACACTTTGTTTAGCAAGTAATACTTAGGAGAGTATATTTTATGATATATAACATCGTTTCTAATAAACTACCTATATACCTAAGCGTAACATAACTATAACTTTGTTATAGAATATAATGCATGTTAATAATAGAAATATATTGAGTATTCAATGAATTGGTTATTGAGGGAAAACTGAACCTCTATATTGAGGTTCAGTATAGAGATTAGATCACTTATCTGAATTTATTTTATTTGATGGATAATGAGCATTTTCTGGTATTTCTGTAGGCCGCCCTGCGGGTTTTACTGATTGCCAAATTGATCCTAAAAATTCATACCATGCACGTTCACTGTGTTGAAAATAAGTGGCAGAAGGGAAATATTTTTCCCAAGGATGTAATGGTGAAGTAATAGCCAATTGGTTAGCAGGTGCAACGATGGGATTCATATTTCGTGCTAAAAAGAAACGTTCTGCACGCGCTAAATGGTTGGCAGAAGTCACAAGGAGAAAAGGTTGTTTACCAATTAGCTTATCAACTTCATAGGCTTCTTCTTCAGTATCTTTCGGTGTTGATAGTGCAATAGTTTTATTTGCCGGCACGCCTAAAGATTGAGCCACTTGTGCGGCAACTTCTGCATTACTTATCTGATTAACACCTGCGCCACCTGTAAAAATTAGTGTTGCATTAGGATTGCGATAATAAAGTCTAACACCTTCTGTAACACGAAATAAGCTATTATTGAGAAGGTTAGCGCTAGGTGCCCATTCTGGGTTATAAGTAAATCCACCACCTAAAACAACAATGTAGTTCACATCTTGTTGCGAATTTTCTCGTAATTCATAGCGAGCTTGATACTCTTTTTCACTTGGCATTAATAGTGTATCGGCAACAGGTTGTATGCCTAAAATAGTTAACAGAATAAGCACTACAGTGAGTAGGCTTTTTCCTGTTTTTTGCCAACGAGTAAACCAAAGTAGTGCTAATGCAAAAAAGGCGATTAATAAGAGCAAAGGCAAGGGCATCAGAAAGCCTGCAACGTATTTTTTGAGCAAAAACAGCATAAATCATCCTAGATTGAGTGAAATACATGCAATTGATAGCGAAAGCTTAGTGAAAACTAGGGGAATTCCAAGACGTTGTGTCAAAATAGCTAACACAACAACGTTTCACTAAGTTTTCATCAATAGAAATAAAGAGCCATTTAATTATTTATAAAACGATAAACGTTTGAACGTTAATTTTTTCATTAATAAGCGTTATATTTATACTTCGCTTTGCGAATAGTCTGATTCATGACTTATTTCTTTAGAGAAAACAGTCAGTATCATAGAACACTGGTAAAATTGTCGTCTTTATTTATGTACAGTGTCTCATATTTTTGAATTTATCAGAACGCAAAGAGCGCAAGTAGTAAGTTGTTATCATGAGGCGTTTTAATGTCAGATCGTAATTTTGACGATATTGCAGATAAATTCTCCCGCAATATCTATGGCACAACAAAGGGTAAAATACGTCAGGCGGTGATTTGGGAAGATTTACAACAATTATTGACTCTCTTACCTAATCGAAGCTTACGTATTTTAGATGCAGGTGGAGGTGAAGGATATTTCTCTCGTCAGCTTGCTAAATTAGGACACCAAATTATCTTATGTGATTTATCGCAAGAGATGCTCAATCGTGCTCAAGAGGCAGCGATTGAAGAGGGTGTTGCCGAAAACATGAGGTTTATTTGTTGTGCAGCTCAAGAGATTAAAGAGCATATAGATGAAAAGGTTGACTTAGTTCTATTTCATGCAGTATTGGAATGGATCACGGATCAGAAAGACGCCGTAAATGTTCTTACTGATATGTTGCTACCTAATGGTATCTTATCGCTGATGTTTTACAATGCGAATGGTATTGTCATGAGAAATGCGATTTTAGGAAATTTTCATCTGGCAAATCCTGAAATACCACGTAGAAGAAAAAAATCGCTATCACCTCAAAATCCGTTGCAACCTGAAGATGTTTATCAATGGTTAGATGAATTTTCAATGATAATATTAGGAAAAACAGGTGTCCGTGTTTTCCATGATTATTTGCAAAGTCGTCAGTTACAAAATAAAGATTTTCCATCGTTGCTTGCATTAGAGCAACGATATTGTCGGCAAGAGCCCTATATCAGTCTGGGGCGTTACATTCATGTCATGGCACAAAAGCGTGTAAATTAAGGATGTACTATGAGTGATTTTACCCAGACCGTTCCTGAGTTAGTGTCTTGGGCGAGAAAAAATGATTTTTCAATCTCACTGCCACCAGAAAGATTAGCTTTTTTGATGGCCGTCGCTGTATTAAACAGCGAGCGCCTTGATGGCGAAATTAGTGAAGGGGAGTTAATTGATGCCTTTAGAGAAGTGTGCAAAGGTTTCGAACAACCCGCAGAATCAATACAAGTTCGCGCGAATAATGCCATTAATGACATGGTAAAGCAGCGA
The DNA here is from genome assembly GCF_030286765.1 of Proteus faecis. NCBI lineage: Bacteria > Pseudomonadati > Pseudomonadota > Gammaproteobacteria > Enterobacterales > Morganellaceae > Proteus > Proteus faecis. The sequence goes on along the minus strand of NZ_JASVWV010000001.1, from coordinate 578,682 downwards.
CTTTTTAACCGTTTTACCAGTGAGTTGGTAGAAGGTAATGCAATATACCGCTTAACCCCGTTGGGCATTGGAATTAGTGATTACTATATTCGCCAACGTGAATTTTCATCATTGCGCTTATCTATGCAACTTTCTATTGTGGCGGGTGAGCTTGATTCTGCTGCTAGCTCTGCTGAAGACGGTGGTGATGAATATCATTGGCATCGTAATGTTTTTGCGCCCCTAAAATATTCTGTGGCGGAAATTTTCGATAGCATTGATTTATCTCAGCGAATTATGGATGAGCAGCAAAATACAGTAAAAGAAGATATTGCAGCGCTATTAAACCAAGATTGGCAAGCGGCTATTTCAAGTTGTGAACAGTTGCTATCTGAAACATCAGGTACATTAAGAGAGTTACAAGATACGCTTGAAGCAGCCGGCGACAAACTTCAAGCTAATCTTTTACGTATTCAAGAAGCAAACATGAATACAGGCCATGTTGAGCAAATAGATACATTAGTATTTGAACTTCAAAGTAAGTTAGACCGCATTATTAGTTGGGGTCAGCAATCTATTGATTTATGGATTGGATACGATAGACATGTCCATAAATTTATTCGTACCGCGATTGATATGGATAAAAACCGTATTTTTTCTCGCCGCTTACGTCAATCCGTACAAAACTATTTCGACAGCCCATGGGCATTAACTTACGCTAATGCTGATCGGCTGTTTGATATGCGTGATGAAGAACTGGTTCTACGTGATGAAGAAGTCACGGGTGAGTTGCCCGAAGAGCTTGAATATCAAATGTTCAGTGAAGTGAATGAACAGATAGCACAATGGGTAGAACAAGAACTTGTTTCTTACAAATTAGAACAACGAGCATTAGATCTCAGCTCAGTATTAGTAGAATACCTTAATCGTTATCCGCAACAGAAACATTTTGATGTTGCACGTATTGTTATTGATCAAGCCGTACGATTAGGTGTAGCGAAAGCTGAGCTCGCAGGATTGCCTGCAAAATGGTCAGAAATTAACGAATATGGAGCTAAGGTACAAGCGCATGTCATCGATACATACTGAACAATTTATGCCAGCAAAACTGGCGCAGGCATTAGCGAACTCACTTTTTCCTGAACTGGATAGCCAGTTACGTGCAGGTCGACATATCGGTATAGACTCTCTGGATAATCATGCTTTTTTGATGGACTTTCAAGATGAGTTATCAGACTTTTATGCACGTTATAACGTTGAATTAATTCGAGCGCCGGAAGGTTTCTTCTATTTGCGACCTCGTTCAACCACGCTTATTCCACGCTCAGTTCTCTCTGAGATGGATATGTTGGTGGGGAAAATACTTTGTTATCTCTATCTTAGCCCTGAACGATTAGCGAATCAGGGAATATTCACCGTTCAAGAGCTGTTCGATGAATTAAGAACATTAGCAGATGAAAGCAAACTTTTACGTTTAGTGAATCAACGTTCAACAGGTTCTGATCTTGATTTGCAAAAATTACAAGAAAAAATGAGGACTTCTTTAAATCGTTTACGTCGTTTAGGGATGATTTCATTTTTATTAAATGATATGCAACGTTTTTCAATTACTGAATCTGTTTTCCGTTTTGGGGCTGATGTACGCAGTGGTGATGATCCTATCGAAGCTCAAATGAGAATGATCCGTGATGGTGAAGCAATGGCGCTTGAAAGCGGTTCAGAAGCACTAAACGATGAAGAAAATGAAGATGAGCAGTTACAATCCAGTGAAGATGATGCGGAGGAAGAAAATAAATGATTGAACGGGGAAAATTTCGCTCATTAACACTTATCAACTGGAATGGGTTCTTTGCTCGTACTTTTGATTTAGATGAGTTGGTGACTACGTTATCAGGTGGTAATGGTGCGGGTAAATCAACCACTATGGCTGCATTTATCACAGCTATGATCCCTGATCTTACTTTACTTCATTTTCGTAATACCACAGAAGCAGGATCGACAAGCGGATCTCGTGATAAAGGGTTGTACGGGAAATTGCGTCCTGGTGTGTGTTATGCCGTATTAGATGTGATCAACTCGCGTCACTTACGTGCTGTGGTCGGTGTTCGTTTACAGCAGATTGCAGGGCGTGATAAGAAAGTTGATATCAAACCCTTTATGATCCAAGGGTTGCCAATGGCGGAAAATCCAACGGAAATTTTGACGCAAGCTGTTGCAGATCGCCAAGCTCGAGTACTCCCTTTAAATGAGTTAAAAGAGAAAGTTGAAGCGATTGATGGCGTTGTTTTTAGACAATTTAATTCTATCACTGATTTCCATGCTGTAATGTTTGACTTGGGTGTTATTCCTAAACGTTTACGTTCAGCCAGTGATCGCGCAAAATTCTATCGTTTAATTGAAGCCTCATTATATGGCGGTATCTCAAGTGCGATTACTCGCTCTTTACGTGATTATTTATTACCTGAAAATAGTGGTGTAAGAAAAGCGTTCCAAGATATGGAAGGCGCATTACGTGAAAATCGCATGACACTTGAAGCGATTCGCGTCACACAATCCGATCGTGATTTATTTAAACACCTGATCACAGAAGCTACGTCTTATGTTGCTGCGGATTATATGCGTCATGCTAATGAAAGACGCGTTCATCTTGATGAAGCTTTAACTGTACGTCGTGAATTATGGAGTCAGCGTAAATCCATTAATAACGAAGCATATCGTTTTATTGAAATGGGTAAAGAATTAGAAGAACAACAAGCGCTTTCTTCTGATCTTGAAGCTGACTATCAAGCAGCAAGTGATCGATTAAACCTAGTACAAAATGCCGTTCGTCAACAAGAAAAAATTGACCGTTATGTCGCTGATGTCGAAGAGATCACTTTCCGTTTAGAAGAACAAAGTGAAGTCGTTGAAGAAGCTGCATCTAAGAAAGAAGAGCTTGAAGCTCGCGTAGAGTCAGCCGAAGAAGAAGTTGATGAGCTGAAGAATCAGCTAGCAGATTATCAGCAGGCTTTAGATGTACAACAAACACGTGCAATTCAATATCGTCAAGCAGTGCAGGCTTTAGAGCGAGCAAAAGCACAATGTGGTATTGCTGATTTAGATGAAACTAATGCAGAACAATGGGCTGAACGTATTCAAGCAAAAATTCAAACCATTACTCATTCTTTGCTCTCTATGGAGCAGAAACTCAATGTTTCTGAAGCAGCTAAAACGCAATTTGATCAAGCTTATAAATTGGTAAGTTCGATTGTCGGTGAGGTTGAACGCCAAAATGCATGGGAAGCAGCAAAAACGGCATTACGTGAATGGTCTTCGCATCGACATCAAGCGGATAGGGTTCATCCTATTCGTATGCAGTTAGCTGAGTTAGAACAGCGTTTACATCAACGAAATACTGCTGAACGTCAACTTGAAGAGTTTAATAAACATCATGGTAAGTCGATGGAGCCTGATGATTTGTTAATTCTTCAAGATGAATTAGAAGCAAAAATTGAAGAACTTAGCGATTACGTTAATGAATCTGGCGAACAGCGTATGCAGATGCGCCAAGAGTTAGACCAACTTAAACAACAAATTGAAAAGCTGAAAAAACAAGCGCCAGCATGGCTTGCAGCTCAAGATGCGTTAACACAATTATGTGAGCAGACTCGTCAATCTTTTGATACGGGTCATCAAGTAACAGAATATATGCAACAGTTACTTGAAAAAGAGCGCGAAGCAACGGTATTACGTGATGAAACTGCAACTCGTAAACAACAGATTGAAGCGCAAATTGAACGTTTAAGTCAGCCAAGTGGTGCTGAAGATGGGCGATTAATTACGTTAGCTGAACGTTTTAATGGTGTTTTATTATCAGAAATTTATGATGATATTACCTTAGACGATGCGCCTTATTTCTCTGCATTATATGGCCCTGCACGTCATGCGATTGTTGTACAAGATCTATCTCAAATTCAGGAGCAGTTAGAAACATTAGAAGATTGCCCTGAAGATCTCTATTTTATCGAAGGCGACCCACAATCTTTCGATGACAGTGTATTTAATGCACAAGAGATGGATAAAGCTGTTCTTATTAAGAGTTCAGATAGACAATGGCGTTATTCTCGCTACCCTGAAATTCCACTGTTTGGTCGAGCTGCGCGTGAAAATCAATTAGAAATTTTGTCGCGTCAGCGAGATGAGCTTTCTGAGCTTTATGCAACACAAGCTTTTGATGTACAGAAGATCCAACGTGCTCACCATGCTTTTAGTCAGTTTGTCGGACAACACATTTCTGTCGCTTTTGAGGCTGATCCTGAAGAAGATATTCGCCAGCTTAATCAACGACGTAACGAGCTAGAAAGAGCATTAGCACAATACGAAGAGAGTACTCAGCAACAGCGTCAACATTATTCACGAGCTAAAGAATCGCTAAATCTTCTTAATAAACTTATTCCTCAAGTTAATATCTTGATGGATGAAACTCTGATTGATCGCGTTGAAGAGTTACGCGAAGAGCTGTATGCCGCTGAAGAATCAATGCGTCATTTACAGCGTCACGAAAAAGCATTAGCAACATTAGAGCCGATTGCTTCTATCTTGCAAAGTGATCCACAAGCACATGAACAATTAGCGCAAGATTACGAGCAGGCAAAAGCAGAGCAGCAACGTTATCAGCAGCAGGCTTTCTTGCTGGTGGAAGTGGTACAGCGTCGCCCACACTTTAGTTATAGTGATGCCGTTGAGATTGTCAGTGAAAATAGTGATCTTAATGAGAAGCTACGTCACCGCTTAGAGATGGCAGAAACAGAGCGCGCTACGGCAAGAGAACTTTATCGTCAGCAACAAGCACAATGCGCTCAATTTAATCAAGTGCTTGCCTCATTAAAAAGTTCCTTCGACACGAAATCGGAATTGCTCAGAGAACTTGAGCAAGAGATGCGTGATACAGGGATCCATATCGATATTGGCGCAGAAGCAAGAGCTAAAGAGCTTCGCGATCAACGCTATTCAGCGGTAAGTGAAAACCGCTCGCGTATTAGTCAACTTGAGCGAGATATCGCACTGAGTGAAGCTGAGCGAGATAACCTAACCAAGAAAATTCGTAAACTTGAACGTGACTACATTCAAATTCGTGATCATGTTGTAAGTGCAAAAGCGGGTTGGTGCGCTGTTATGCGATTGGTGAAAGAAAATGGTATGGAACGTCGTTTACATCGACGAGATTTTGCTTACCTTTCTGCTGATGAACTACGTTCAATGTCGGATAAAGCGTTAGGTGCTTTACGCCAAGCGGTTGCAGATAATGAATATTTACGTGATGCGTTACGTCGTTCAGAAGATGCGAAATATCCTGATCGTAAAGTTCAGTTCTTTATTGCGGTATACCAGCATTTAAGAGAGCGTATTCGTCAAGACATCATTAAAACCGATGATCCAGTTGATGCAATTGAACAAATGGAAATCGAACTTGCTCGCTTAACAGAAGAGTTAACTAGCCGTGAGCAAAAATTAGCGATTAGTTCACGAAGTGTTGCGAATATTATTCGTAAAACTATTCAGCGAGAACAAAACCGTATTCGTATGTTAAACCAAGGTTTGCAAGCGGTTTCATTTGGACAGGTGCGAGGTGTCCGACTCAACGTTAATATTCGTGAAAGTCATCAAGTATTATTGGATGTGTTATCTGAAGAAGATAGCCAGTATCAAGATCTATTTAAAAACCAAAATCTGACTTTCTCCGAAGCAATGGCGAAACTTTATCAGCGTTTGAATCCTCAAGTGGATATTGGTCAACGTATGCCACAAACCGTGGGTGAAGAGCTGTTAGATTACCGTAATTACCTTGAAATGGATGTTGAAGTTAATCGTGGGCCAGAAGGTTGGTTAAAAGCGGAAAGTGGTGCTTTATCAACAGGTGAAGCGATTGGTACGGGGATGTCAATTCTGGTGATGGTTGTACAAAGCTGGGAAGAAGAATCACGACGCTTAAGAGGAAAAGATATTTCTCCTTGTCGTTTACTCTTCCTTGATGAAGCCGCACGTTTGGATGCGAAATCTATTGCGACGTTATTTGAGCTTTGCGAGCGTCTTGATATGCAGTTAATTATTGCGGCACCAGAAAATATCAGCCCAGAAAAAGGGACAACTTATAAACTAGTGCGTAAAGTGTTCAATGGTACCGAGCATGTACATGTGGTTGGATTAAAAGGTTTTGGTCAACAGGCTGAAAAAGATAAAATTGCATCATCAAATGTTGCTGAAATAACAGAATAATTTTATTCGATTATTAGCCTTAAGAGGGCAAGAATAAGGCACTACGGGTTTATGCTCATAGTGCCTTATTCTTTTAAAGTGTTACACAGATCAAAAAATGAAAGTAAATTAACAAAAAAATGAAATCTTAAATGGTATAACGTGCGCCATATCTCATTTAAATGTAATCATGATGTTTATGATCGCATCCGTATGTGATTACTATAAAAATTTAAAGGAAAGAGAATGCGTAAAGTCACGTTAGCTTTTAGTGCAATTGCTTTAGCGTTAAGTTTAAATGGCGCGGCAATGGCAAAAGTTCATATGCCAGAAGTTGTTAGCCCAGGCGTTACCGTCGCACAACTCGCTCAACAACAACCAATTCATTGGGTTTCTGTTGCAGATATTGAAAAAAGCCTTGCAGGTCAAGCACCGATGGCCGTTGGTTTTGATATTGATGACACCGTTCTGTTCTCAAGCCCAGGTTTCTATCGTGGTAAATTGGAATACTCTCCAAACGATTTTAGCTACCTGAAAAATCCAGAATTCTGGGAAAAAATGAATAACGAGTGGGATAAATTCAGTATGCCTAAACAAGTCGGTATCGATCTTGTTCAGATGCACTTAAAACGTGGAGATACTGTTTATTTCATTACTGGTCGTACTCAAACTAAAACTGAGACAGTGACCAAATATGTACAAGAAGGCTTAAATATTCCTGCTGATAAAATGCAGCCTGTTATTTTTGCGGGTGACCAGCCTGGCGCAAATAACAAAGTAAGCTGGATGCGTGATCACAAACTGAAAATTTACTATGGTGATGCTGATGCTGATATCGCAGCAGCAGATGAACTGAACATCCGTGGTATCCGTATTCTGCGTGCTGCTAACTCTTCTTATCAACCACTGCCAAAAGCAGGTCAGTTTGGTGAAGAAGTCGTTATCAATTCAGAGTTTTAATCTTTCCCCTTTGTTTACCTCTATTTGTAAGGCGTAGGAAACTGCGCCTTTTTCTATTTTAAAATATCTTTTATTAAAATAATTTTATTTATCTCTTCACAACTCTTTATTATTTTTTGAAAGCTTATTTTTAATTTGTCTGTTTTTTGTTCTTTTATTGCACCTTTATTTAAATAATATATTTGAATATAAAAATAGCTAAATAGTCTTTTTTTGATTGAAAAAAACTAAATTTCTATCAAGGGCTTACAAAACGTTAAAAATATTAGTTTATTCCTATAAAACTCTTTGCCTAGCTCATCTAATATTCTAGGATACCAAAATAATAATAAGGAATGAGGGTAGAGGAATTATGGCGCATCAACCAATTAAAAGAGCAATCGCATATTCAGTTGTTATAGGAACACTCCTTTCTGGGCATTATGCAATAGCGACAGAAACAGAGTCGGTGACTTTATCAGCGCCCGAAACAGAAAACACGGCGTTAGTTCCTGTGAATAACGAAGCTATGCCAGCACCTGCAATTGTGGTTATGAATGCCCCACAATTGACTGAGTTAGCAGTAAGAACAAAACTGCAATCATGGCTTCCTATAGGTTACAAACCTTCATATTTAACTCAGCTTGTGAAAATGTACCAAGCGAATAATCTGGCATTAATTTGGCAAGATGAAAAAATAGTACAGCAATTACAGCAACAAATAGCAGAAGTGGCTATTTCAGGCATTCAGCCTCAGTTTGGACAATGGTTAACACAATTAGAAACACCTGAATTAACTAAAGAAGGGCGTGATATTATTTTATCAGATGCTTTTTTAGGTTATATCAGTTTTGTTGAGCAAGTAAATAAATCCGGCGCATCTTTACTGTATCGCAGTGCAACACAAGGATTATCCGCTCCCTCCGATAATTCAGTAATTGAGCTACAACAAAATATTCAAAATAACACGTTAGGTAGCTTTGTTATTTCTTATGCACCATCTCACCCTTATTACGCTTTAATGAAAGAGGAAGTGCGAAAGCAATTACATAGTTCTGTTGTTTGGCCAGAAATGAAAGGAACGACATCATTAAAGCCAAATCAATCATCACAAGAAGTTGTACCGCTGAGACAGATTTTACGTAATTTAAAATTAATTCCTGAGTTGGCAACGAACGAGCAAGAAATTGCGACAACCGTTTATGATGCGTCTTTAGTTGCAGCTGTTAAATTATTTCAAACTGCTCATGGGTTAGAGCCCGATGGTGTTATTGGGCGACAAACACGAGTATGGTTAAATATGACACCAGCACAACGTGCTAGCATTATGGCATTAAATATTCAGCGCCTTCGCCTGACGCCTGCTATTGGTGATACTGGAATTTGGGTTAATATTCCTGATTTCTCGCTCTATTTTTATGCTAATAACGAGCTTATTCTTGACTCAAAAGTCATTGTTGGTCGCCCTGATAGAAAAACACCGATTATGAGTAGTGCACTTAATAATGTCGTGGTTAATCCCCCTTGGAATGTACCAACAAGTATGACACGTAAAGACATTGTGCCTAGAGGTAAAGCAGACCCTAGTTACTTTAGTCGTAAGGGCTATACTATTTATTCAGGGTGGGGGAATGATGCTTATCCTATTAACCCTTACGATATTGATTGGCAAAATGTGAGTGCAAATAACTTTCCTTACCGAATTTGGCAGGCTCCTGGGCCAACAAACTCATTAGGTCGTTATAAATTTAATATGCCAAATTCAGATGCGATATATCTGCATGACACACCAAATCATTCACTATTTGCAAAAAATATGAGGGCAATCAGTTCTGGCTGTATTCGTGTTAATAAAGCCTCCGAACTTGCTTCAATTTTATTGGGCGATGCTGGATGGAAACAGGATAGAATTGATGCAGCATTAAAACGTGGTTCAACACAATATGCGCCAATTCCTGAACGTATTCCGGTTTATTTATATTATCAAACAGCATGGGTCGCTCAGGAAAATGCACCTCAATATCGTGCAGATATTTATGGTTATGATAAAAGCATTTCAAATGCAGAGCCGTATTTAGAGAGTATTAAGAAATATTTGTAATATAAATAAATAGACGTTGAATAAAGGATGGATATATTGCCCATCCTTTTTTATATATCAATCAATAAGATAAATGTAAAAATTATGTTCTATAATAAAAGTATGAAAAAATTATAATTTATAAAATACTTTTAAAAATTCCAATAAAATTATAATGATAAAAAGAGTATTTAGTATAAATAACTAAATTAATAAGATTTGAAATGTTGATAAATTGAAACGAAGTGTTATTTACAATACTATACAAACCATAAGAAACAATTCAGGAAAAATATTGTCATAATAAAGGTTCTTCCTCCTGAAATAATTTGTTGAGTGCATATACTATGGATATTATTGATTCACATCGCCGTAAGTGGCTGGGGCTTGGTATGGCCGCAGTGGGGTTAGGGTTATTGCCTTCTCATGCATTTGCTTCATTAGCAACACCTCGTCCAAAAATCCTTCGCTTTAATAATTTAAATACTGGTGAAACTATTAAAGCCGAGTTTTTTGATGGAAAACGCTATAATAAACATGAGCTTGCCAAATTAAATCATCTTTTTAGAGATTATCGTCAAAATAAAATTAAAACGATTGATCCCGCACTATTTGACCAAATCTACTTATTGCAAGTGATGCTTAATAATAATAAGCCTGTTGAACTTATTTCAGGTTATCGCTCTTTAGCGACCAATAATAATCTACGTCATAGTAGTAGTGGAGTGGCAAAGAAGAGCTATCACACGCGTGGGCAAGCAATGGATTTTCGTTTAGTCGGCACTGAGCTTTCTAAAGTGCGCCAGGTTGCATTAAGAATGAAAGCAGGTGGTGTAGGTTATTATCCTAGAAGTAATTTTGTGCATATTGATACAGGACCGGTTCGCTCATGGTAATCTATTGAGAATTAGATAAATAGAGAGTGGAGTGATTCATGATGTATCACATTGTACCTGTGACAAACTATATGCAAAATTGCACCCTTATTTGGTGTGATGAAACGAAGGAAGCCGCAATTGTTGATCCCGGCGGTGATGTTGAAACGTTAATTGCAGAAATAGAAGAACGCCAATTAACATTGACCAAAGTATTATTAACACATGGGCACTTTGATCATATTGCAGGCACCTCACAAATTGTTGAGCACTTCAATGTTCCTGTTTATGGTCCTCATAAAGATGATAATTTCTTATTAGAAGAATTAGAACAACAGTGCCGTATGTTTAATTTTCCTTGTGGAAAGTCATTTACACCAGATAGTTGGTTAAATGAAGGTGATATCGTCACGATAGGTAAAACAATTTCGTTATCTGTATTACATTGCCCTGGCCACACACCGGGACATATTATTTTTGTGAACCATCAGAATAAAATTATCTCCATGGGAGATGTGTTATTCAAAGAAAGTATTGGTCGTACCGATTTTCCGCGTGGAAATTATGGCGATCTTATTGCTTCAATCAAAAATAAAGTTTTACCTTTAGGCGATGATTATCTGTTTATTCCGGGACACGGGCCGATGTCTAATTTAGGGCATGAACGCCAATATAATCCTTTTTTACAAGATGAGATGCCAATCTGGTGATCACACACTGATATAAATAAATGAAAGCTCTTTATTATAAAGAGCTTTTTTTTATGAATAAAAAAGTGTGGTTTATATTTCTTTTAAACCTATAAAAATGCCACGTTATTCGTAACGTGGCATTTATCTTAATTACCTTCTAAAAGGTAATTAGAGTACTGCAACAATGGCTTCGCACAATGGAACCATATTCTCAAGGGTTAAACCTGCAACGTTAATACGGCCGGAACCCACGATATAAATACCGTATTCAGCACGTAAACGCTCGACTTGCTCTTTATTTAAACCACTAAATGAGAACATACCATTTTGATCGATAATAAAGCTAAAGTCTTGTTTAGCGCCTTTTTCTTGTAGCGTAGTTACTAACAGCTGACGCATACGCTGAATACGTTCGCGCATGGTTGTTAGCTCTTCAATCCACTCTTCTTTTAACTCTGGGTTAGAAAGAATAGTCGTTACTACTGAAGCGCCATGTGCTGGTGGGTTTGAGTAGTTTGCACGGATTATAGCTTTTGCTTGGCTAAAGGCTTTTTCAGCGGTATCGCTGTCTTTGGTGACGATAGTACATGCACCTACACGTTCATTGTAAAGACCGAAGTTTTTAGAATATGAACTCGCAACAATAAGCTCAGGATTCTTTTCTGCAAAGAGACGTAAGCCTTGTGCATCTTCTTCTAGACCATGAGCAAAACCTTGGTATGCAAAGTCAAAAACAGGCAACCAGCCTTTTTCTGCTGATAATGTGGCTAGTTGGCGCCATTGCTCTTCTGTTGGATCAATACCACTTGGGTTATGACAGCAACCGTGGAATAGCACCACATCTCCAGCTTGTGCATTTGAAAGACTTGCTAACATGCCATCAAAATCTAACCCGTGATTTTCCGCATCATAATAATCATAATTACAGATCTCAAGACCTGCAGTTTGGAAAATATTATTATGGTTAGGCCAAGTTGGATTACTTATCCAGACGCGTTTTGCAGTGGTTTGCTGAGCAATAAAATCAGCAGCAATACGCAAAGCACCTGTACCACCAGGGGCTTGTGCTGTGCGTGCACGTTTTTCAGCGATAATAGGATGTTGTTCACCAAACAGAAGTGCTTGGGTCACATTGCCAAATTCAGGGATACCGCTAATAGGAAGGTAGTTTTTGGTGGTTTCGTTTTCTAATAAGTATTTTTCTGCTTTCTTAACTGTGGTTAAAACAGGTGTTTTACCTGTCTCATCCTTGTAAACACCAATTCCTAAATTAATTTTGTTTTCACGAGGATCAGAACGGAAACTATCAGCTAAACCTAGAATAGGATCGGCTGGTGCAGCAATGATTTTCTCAAACATAGTGTAATTGTTCCCTAAGCTCAAAACGAAGCCGAAATATGAGTATCAAGAGTAACGCCATGAGGCCTTTTTGCCAACTGTTTGTAGAGAAATTAACAAGAAGTTGTGAACTAAGTGAGAATAAATAGCAAAACAAGATGTAAATAAGTGAATATCCTGTGATTACATTAACATGTAAAAATAATCACTAAAAAGAGATAATTGTTTAGTGCGATAAACTTTTTGAAGTTGCTAAAAATAAAGAAAATGCGATATTTTTCAGTGAATAAATAAACAAATCTACTGCAAATGTAAAAATAAAGAGAAAGAAAACATTGAGAATAAGAAGAAAAAAGAGAGATAAATAACAAGAGAAAAGATTGGTAGTAGCAGTATAAATAAAAAAGCAACACCGAAGTGTTGCTTTTAAAATCAATTAACTTGACTGTTTAATTACCTAAGCGGTAATTAGAACTGATAAGTCAGACCTAAACCAACTACGTTGTCGTCGTTCAGACCTAAAGCATTATCAGATTTCAGCAGGTTGATTTTGTAATCAACAACTGCAGTCATGTTTTTGTTAAATTTGTAGAAAGAACCTACAGAAATATATTTAACTAAATCAGCATCAGAAACGCTTGAAGCACCGTTAGCATCTAAATCTTTACCTTTAGATTGAACATAACCTAAAGATGGTTTCAGACCTAAATCTTTAAAGTCATACTGTGCTGTTAACTCGATGTTTTGAGTTTTGTTAGCGATACCGTCTGTATAAGTAGTCATGTTACGGGTTTCACCGTACATAGCTGCTAAATAAACGTTGTTAGCTTCGAATTTACCACCGAAGTTCCATGCTTCTGCACGGCTACCGCGAGCTGTCGCGTTAATACCATCTTGTTGAGCAGAAGTACGAGCAGAGTTAGAATAACCACCACCCAGTGTTACGCCCCAGCCTAAGTTATAAGCTGTAGAGAAACCGAAACCGTCGCCATTAGCTTTTGAGCCTTGACGTGCATTATTGGTGTTTTCGTTGTTTTTGCCTTGATATTGCAGAGCAAAACCTAAACCATCAACATAACCGAACATATCAGTGTTACGGTAAGTTAGAACGTTGCTGGTACGGCCAGTCATGTAAACGTCAGTTTGTGACATTGAGTCGCCGCCCCATAAAGGCAGAACGTCTGTCCATGCGTTGGTGTCGTAAATTACACCGTAGTTACGACCGTAGTCCATTGAACCGTAGTCAGCAAATTTAAAACCAGCGTAAGCGAAACGAGTTTTCGCATTACCTTCGCTGCCTTCAGTATTGTTAGTTTTAACTTCGTATTCAAAACGACCAAAACCAACTAAATCTTTATTGATTTGAGTTTCGCCTTTGAAACCGATACGAGCACGAGAAGCGTCACCGCTTTCGCCTGAATCTTTATCAGCGAAGTAATGACGAACGTCAACTTTACCGTAGATGTCTACTTTGTTGCCGTCTTTGTTGTACATTTCAGCTGCGTTTGCTGCACCAGCAAACATTAAAGCTGGGATTACCACTGCAAGAAGATTGCGCTTCATCATTATTATTACCCTCATTGGTGTTATTCAGACACCTTTGCCACTGCCAGAAATAGTTTCTTAATTTTTATGGAACTATTTATGAGAGTTAAGTGTCGTCTGTGTCGGGTGACAGTGTTCCATTGGTAAAAAATTTTATCTACCCCCAATTTGCTACAAAAACGAAAAAAGTGTAACAAATTGTAACTATGTATTTCAAAGTGTGTATTTTGGGGAACTTTTGAATCAAATAATAGCCATGCATAAAAAAAGCCAACCTTGAGGTTGGCTTCTTGATTTAAGTAAAACGAGTACAATAAAACAGCAATGCAAATTTTTAGTTGAATACTAATTGATCACTAAATTAGAAATCTGCATTTCGTGGTGTACGAGGGAATGGAATAACTTCACGAACGTTTGAGACACCCGTCACATAAGCAACTAAACGTTCAAAGCCTAAACCAAATCCTGAGTGAGGTACGGTGCCATAGCGACGTAGGTCGCGATACCACCAGTAGTCTTCTTTGCTCATTCCCATTTCATCTAAACGTTTATCAAACATATCTAAACGCTCTTCACGTTGAGAACCACCGATAATTTCACCAATGCCTGGTGCTAACACGTCCATTGCTGCAACTGTTTTGCCATCTTCATTCATGCGCATATAGAATGCTTTGATGTCTTTCGGATAGTTTTTTACCACAACAGGTGCTTTAAAGTGTTTCTCTGCAAGATAACGCTCATGCTCAGAAGAGAGGTCAACACCCCAGTAAACTGGGTTTTCAAATTTCTCACCACAGTTTTCAAGCACAGTGACCGCATCGGTATAATCGATTTGAGCAAAGTCAGAGGTGATAAAGTTCTCTAAGCGTGTGATAGCGTCTTTATCGACACGTTGTGCAAAGAATTCCATATCATCTTTACGCTCTGCTAATACGGCTGCAAAGGTGTATTTCAGCATTTTTTCAGCAAGGGCTGCGATATCGTTAAGATCAGCAAATGCCACTTCAGGCTCTACCATCCAAAATTCAGCAAGATGACGACTGGTATTTGAGTTTTCAGCTCGGAATGTTGGGCCGAAAGTATACACTTTGCTTAATGCAGAGGCGTAAGTTTCACCATTTAGCTGACCAGAAACAGTTAAAAACGCTTCACGGCCAAAAAAGTCTTCACTGAAATCGACTTCGCCTTTATCTGTGCGTGGTAGATTGTTCATATCTAATGTAGAGACACGGAACATCTCACCTGCACCTTCTGTATCAGCCGCGGTAATTAGTGGCGTAGAAACCCAGAAGAAGCCTTGTTCATCGAAGAAACGATGTAGTGCTTGTGCTAATGTGTGACGAACACGCGCAACTGCACCAATTAAGTTAGTACGAGGACGAAGGTGAGCAACTTCACGTAGGTACTCAATACTATGACGTTTGGCGGCCATCGGATAAGTTTCCGGATCATCGACCATTCCTACCACAACAACCTGAGTGGCGTGAATTTCAAAGTTCTGTCCCTGGCCCGGAGATTCAACAATTTTACCGGTGACTTCCACAGAACAGCCTGTGGTTAAGTGCAGCACTTCATCTTGATAATTCGGTAAATTATTATTAATGATGGCCTGTACTGGATTAAAGCAGGAACCGTCATAGACGGTAAGAAATGAGATACCAGCTTTTGAATCTCTTCTTGTACGTACCCAACCGCGAACGGTGACGTCTTCGCCAACCGCGATACGGCCTTGCAGTACGTCGACTACAGGCGCAACGATCATAAATAAATCTCTCTTCGTTTAATTAAAATAATTGTTAGGTTAATTCATTCTGCCCCTGTCGGACAGTTTTTCTATGTTACTTGCAATAGCGCAGGAAACAAGTAGGAAATTTTAGTTTAAAGAGTCAATAAAGAAGAAAAAAGCTTTTGTATAAAATAAATTGATAAAAACAGGTGAAATATTGATAAAAGCAGGGGGTATGGCAAGTTATGGCAAAAGAAAGGGCAATTATTACCCTTTCTTTTATTAATGAAGATTTTTAGCTAATTAACAGGCTTGTTTAACAAGAGGAACATCAAAGGCTTTGCGTAGCTTGTCAACAAAGTCATTATCGTCACAAATTGTTTTACCTGGGCTATCTGATAATTTAGCTACTGGCTTACCATTACACTCCACCAGCTTAATCACAATATTAAGAGGCGTTATTTCAGGAATGTTACAAGTGAGTCGAGTACCAATACCAAAGATTAGACGAATACGCTTATGGAAATGCTTATAAAGTACAAGTGCTTTTTGAAAATCGAGGCTATCAGAAAAGACTAATACTTTACTCATTGGATCAATACCCAATTTTTCATAATGCGCGATCGCTTTTTCACCCCATTCAATGGGATCGCCAGAGTCGTGACGTAAACCTTGATAACTCTCTGCAAAGGTTTTATCAAAATCACGCAAAAACGCGTCCATTGTAATGCAATCTGTTAATGCAATGCCTAGTTGATCTGGATATTCGTCCAACCAAGATTGCAAAGCAGCACGCTGGCTGTTTGCCAGTTCTGGGCTAATCTGCTGATGAGCCTGAAACCATTCGTGAGCCTGTGTTCCTACTGGAGCTAAATGCATACGTTCAGCTAAATGATAGTTACTTGTACCAATAAGATAAGGGAAATGATTTTTCAGCTCATCCACAATGGCACACTGCACATCATAAGAAAAACGACGACGAGTACCAAAATCCATCAGTTTAAAATCAGCTAAGTCAATCTGTTGCTCAGCCGCATCACGGTAGAAGATATCAATTAATTTACGTAGCTGATTAACTGCATCATCAGGTGTGATTTGAGGAGAACGAGCACGATGTACAATTTCACTCACTAAAGCCAACAAAGGAACTTCCCATAGAATAACTTCGCGCCAAGGGCCTGTTATTCTGATTGACAGCTGGTTTTCAGGTGTTGTTGAAATTTGGACTTGTTCTGGTTTAAAGCGAAAACGCTTAAACCATTGCAGATAGTCATTTTTGAAAAAGGGGAGACTCTGAAGATAGTCAAACTCTTCATTCGTTAATGACAAGTCTGCCATCATATTAACTTGATGGCGTAAGGTTGTTGCATATTCACCTAGACGTTCATCACTCCGACAGCGGAACTCAGCAACGACAGGAATATCACTATAATGGTGGTAAACCGCTTGTTGCATGTGAAGCTTATATGCATCGGTATCCAACAGTGATGTAATAATCGGTGTAGCGTCTAAAATCATAGCGCGTCAAGCATCCTCACGGAGCGTTTTTATGTCTGCTAAATCGTTAAGGTTGGAGAGTATACCCGAATATGATGACAAAGCGTCACTATTCAATAATATTTCTCTGCAACATAAAAACAAGCTGTAAAACTTAGATGAGTTTACCACGTTAAACATAATTTGGGAGTATATTAGCATCATTTACCAAATAAATTGATTACATGAATTAATAAATAATTAACATTCTGTTGACTTTTAATGTTTTCAATTGAATATTCGACTGGCTAAACAGATTTTTGACGGGTAAGCTTTGGTAATATAACCGTTAAATAGTCGTGTTAACTAAAAGGTTTTTTCTATGACACAACAAAGAATCGCGAAATTTCGCAAAGATTATCGTGCCCCTGACTACACAATCACCGATTTACATCTTGATTTTATTTTAGATAAAGAAAATACCCAGGTTACAGCGATAAGCCAATGTAAACGCCTAAACTCAGATGCAACCGCATTAGTGTTAGATGGTGAAGAATTAACATTAAAATCAATTGCAGTGAATGATGTTGCTTGGACACACTATAAAGAAGAAAACGGCAAACTCATCATTGAACAACTACCAGCACAATTTACATTAAAAATTGTTAACAACATTAATCCATCGGCTAACACCGCATTAGAAGGGTTGTATGTTTCTGGTGATGCATTATGTACACAGTGTGAAGCTGAAGGTTTCCGCTATATTACCTACTATTTAGATAGACCTGATGTATTAGCTCGTTACACCACTACAATCACGGCAGACAAAAAACAGTATCCTTATTTACTGTCCAATGGTAACCGTATTGCACAAGGTGAATTGGAAGATGGTCGTCATTGGGTAACATGGGAAGATCCTCATCCAAAACCAAGCTATTTATTTGCTCTAGTCGCAGGTGATTTTGATGTATTACGAGATACTTTTATCACCAAAAGCGGTCGTGAAGTTGCTTTAGAGCTTTTTGTTGATAAAGGTAATTTAGATCGTGCAGATTGGGCAATGACATCATTGAAAAATGCGATGGCATGGGATCAATCTCGCTTTAATTTAGAATACGATCTCGATATCTATATGATAGTTGCTGTTGATTTCTTTAATATGGGGGCAATGGAGAATAAAGGGCTGAATATCTTTAACTCTAAATATGTGCTAGCGAAAAGTGAAACGGCAACTGACAAAGATTACTTAGGTATTGAGTCTGTTATTGGTCATGAATATTTCCATAACTGGACAGGTAATCGCATTACTTGCCGTGATTGGTTCCAGTTAAGTCTAAAAGAAGGTTTAACGGTTTTCCGTGATCAAGAATTTAGCTCTGACTTAGGCTCTCGCTCTGTTAATCGTATTAATAATGTACGAGTGATGCGTACTGCTCAGTTTGCAGAAGATGCAAGCCCAATGGCACATCCAATTCGTCCTGATAGTGTGATCGAAATGAACAACTTCTATACTTTAACAGTATATGAAAAAGGTTCTGAAGTGATCCGAATGATCCACACCTTGTTAGGTGAAGAGCAATTCCAAGCTGGCATTCAAATGTATATTCATCGTCACGACGGTAGTGCTGCAACTTGCGACGATTTTATTCAAGCAATGGAAGATGCTTCTAATGTTGATCTTACTTTATTCCGTCGTTGGTATAGTCAATCAGGTACTCCACAACTGACTGTTCGTGATAGTTATGATGCTAATAAAAAGCAATACACTTTAACTGTTAGTCAAATGACGCCACCGACAGCCGATCAAACTGAAAAGCTGCCATTACATATTCCATTAGATATTGAATTATACGATACCAAGGGTAATGTGATCCCTCTGCGTTCACAGGGCCAAACTATTTCTAATATATTGAATGTGGTACGTGAAGAGCAGCAGTTTGTTTTTGATGATGTGCCAGAACAACCGATCCCATCTTTATTACGTGAGTTCTCTGCGCCTGTAAAACTTGACTATCCATTTACGGATGAGCAACTCTCATTCTTAATGAAATACGCTCGTAATGCATTTTCACGTTGGGATGCAGCTCAAGCATTATTAGGTCGCTATATAAAAGAAAATGTTGCTCGAGTTCAAAAGGGTGAAACATGCATTTTGCCTGAGATGGTAGTTGATGCTTTCCGTGCAGTATTACTTGATAAAGATATCGATCCAGCATTAGCTGCACTTATTCTGACATTGCCAACAGATGTCGAAGCGGGTGAATTATTTAGTATTATTGATCCGATTGCTATCAATAAAGCACTTGGTTTTATTCGTAAGACACTAGCAACTGAAATGGCTGATGAATTCTCTGCTGTTTATCATTCAATGCATATCGGTGCTTATCGTGTTAATCATAATGATATTGCAAAACGTGATTTACGGAATGTTTGTTTAGCTTATTTAGCGGTTGAAAATGAGCAAACAGGTAATCAGCTTGTTGATGTGCAATATCACAATAGTGATAACATGACCGATGCGCTCGCTGCACTTAATGTTGCTGTAATGGCTCAGTTACCTTGTAAAGATACGTTATTACAAGAGTTTGATGACAAATGGCATCAAGATGGTTTAGTGATGGACAAATGGTTTAGTTTACAAGCTATGAGCCCAGCAAAAGAGGTGTTACAGAAAGTACGTAGCCTGTTATCTCATCGCTCGTTTACGCTTGCAAACCCTAATCGTACTCGTGCGTTAATTGGTGCATTTGTAAATAATAATCCAGTCGCTTTCCACGCTGAAGATGGTTCTGGTTACCTATTATTGACAGAAATTCTGACTGATCTAAATAGCCGTAACCCACAAGTTGCATCACGCCTTATTGAACCGTTTATTCGTTTAAAACGTTATGATGCAACGCGCCAAGAAAAAATGCGTGCAGAGTTATTAAAGCTGAAAGAACTTGAGAATTTATCAGGTGATTTATATGAGAAAATCACCAAGGCATTAGCTGATTAATATTACGTTTCATATCACTTTATGAGTGAGTAAATAATATAAAATTAGCAAGATAACTAGATCCCCAGCATAGTCTGGGGATTTTTTATGACAAATTATGAATTTGAAGCGTTTACTTTTCGTGTTTTTATCTATATGATGCACGACGCTTAAATTGTCGTAGACATATCATTCCTAATACCCGATATTCTCAATGGAGATCGTATGTATTATTCCTTAGTAAGGAAGGCATTGTTTCGGCTAGATCCTGAACGTGCCCATGATTTTACCTTCCGTCAGTTAAAACGTTTATCTCATTCCCCATTTCAATTTCTTATTCAGCAGTCACTTCCTTCCAAACCCGTTTCTTGTATGGGGCTCTCGTTTAAAAATCCACTTGGCCTTGCTGCCGGCCTTGATAAAAACGGTGATTGTATCGATGCATTGGGTGCAATGGGATTTGGTTTTATCGAAGTTGGTACAGTGACACCACGTCCTCAAGTGGGAAATGATAAACCTCGTTTATTTCGCTTAGTGGAAGCCGAAGGTTTGATTAACCGAATGGGTTTTAATAATCTTGGTGTTGATAACTTAATTGAAAATGTAAAACAATCTCGTTATGGTGGTGTACTGGGTATTAATATTGGTAAAAATAAAGATACCCCAGTAGAGCAAGGTAAAGATGATTATCTGATTTGTATGGAAAAAGTCTATGCTCATGCGGGTTATATCGCAATCAATATCTCATCACCAAATACCCCGGGTTTGCGTACACTACAATATGGTGAAGCATTAGACGATCTGCTATCAGCAATTAAAAATAAACAATTAGAGTTGCAGGGTAAATATCAAAAATATGTTCCCGTTGCTGTTAAAATTGCACCTGATTTAACCCATGAAGAATTAATCCAAGTTGCAGATAGCTTAGTCCGTCATCATATTGATGGTGTTATTGCGACAAATACTACATTAGATAAATCATTAGTCAGTGGATTAAATCATTGTAATGAAGCAGGGGGATTAAGTGGTCGCCCAGTACAATCAAAAAGTACACAAATAATTCGCCAATTAAATGAAGAATTAAAAGGTGCATTGCCTATTATTGGTGTTGGTGGAATTGATTCATTAACAGCAGCCAGAGAAAAAATGGATGCAGGTGCTTCTCTTATCCAAATCTATTCAGGATTCATTTATCAAGGTCCTGCTCTTATCAAATCTATAATTAATCACATCTAAATACATTTTATAATGAGTTAGGGGCTTTTCTTCTGTCCCTAACTCGTTTATATTGCCCCTAGTTGGTTATTTTTTATTAAATTGCACTGATTGTGCTTAATTAATAGTAAAATGAATCCTGTTTTTGTTAGGTGATATTAAATATTTTATTTATGTCATTTAATTTTGATTGTTTATCCGAGTATAAAACAGGAAATGAATCGAAGGGGGATTAATTAGTGATAATAAAACCCGATGATCGCTGGCGTTGGTATTTTGATGTTGAGCAACAAAAATTAATGCTTGATTTAGCAAATGGTATGGTTTTTCGTTCTCGCTTTCCAAGCAAAATGTTGAGTGAAAGTGCTCGACAATCAGCATCTTTTACCGTCGATGATGCAGCTCTTTATTACGGATATGATGAGCAAATTCGACAAATAGACATGCCATCAGAGTCAAGAGCTGAATTAGCGTTAAATGCATTAATAGCCCATCGCTTTTTAAAGCCACTGATGCCTAAGAGTTGGTATTTTGAAGTTAACAATAATCAAATCAACCCTTATTTATCTCAAGTGGTAGAAGTTTCATTAAAAGAAGAAGACGAAACCGCTCTTTTTTTAGTGACTGAAGTGGGGGCTCAAGCTTGTTTATGTTTATTAGCTCAACCTCAGTTAACATTATTTGATAGAACACTTAATTTTTGTGACCCAATAAAAATTATGAATGATAGGTTAAGCAATTACCATAAAGAGCCAGAATCAGGATCATTTTTGTACGAGAAAGTTATTTAACAAAAAGAGTTAAAAGGATTTACTCTTTTTATCGTCACTCATTATTTTTAATATCCTAAAAATAAATCTACTCTAAACAATACTACTTCAAATC
Organism: Proteus faecis; assembly: GCF_030286765.1. NCBI lineage: Bacteria > Pseudomonadati > Pseudomonadota > Gammaproteobacteria > Enterobacterales > Morganellaceae > Proteus > Proteus faecis. The sequence goes on along the minus strand of NZ_JASVWV010000001.1, from coordinate 556,721 downwards.
AAATCTTCATCACTCTCTTTCTGTAACCTTCTTCTAAAAAATAAAATGGGTTTATTGATAGTTTATTTTGGGTTCTTAATAAGACAATTCTTATTAAATAAACTGTTTTATTTAAAATAAAAAAGAAGGTAAGGGTAAATTATCTTCTTTATGTCAAATGTGAGCTATGGATCTGGAGGTTTATAACACTCGTATCAAAAAACAGAATAGTCAAATAATGGTGTGTTGGTCATATTAGATCACTATCGTCATTGTATGATTGAATATAAAAAGGAATTTATATGAGTGAACGTGTCAAACCGATCGAGGTAATGAAGCGTAATATTTGCCCTGTATGTGCAAAAATAGATTGTATCTTTTTAACAAGAGATAAGCATTGCAAAGAGATGATGGAGCTTTCAGAGAAGGTAACACAGGTAAAGCAATAAAAATTTATACATAGCGCTAACTACCGTATGCGGGGATGATGAGTGGTAATGGGTAAGCATATATAATATTTGTTTATTTCATTTTAAATGTCTCTTAACAGAGGCTTTTTTATTGTGCCTGACCCGTCCTAGCAAGAAATGAGTTTAACTCACTCATCCCCAATAAAATCCTTTCCATTATCTTTATACTTAATAAGGTAATGCTTTTCTGGCAAATCGTAACGACTGACAATGCAATGAATATTGGGGAAGCTTACTTGGCCTAAGAATTCAATAAACTCAGTTATATATGAGTGAGGTACAATTAATCAATTTAATGTTTACCGATAACGATATATATCATACATAACTGTGTTTATATTGAGTTTTTTATTTAATTTATTTGTTCATATCAATTTGATTTTTATTTTCTATTAAGCGAAAGTTTCACATTACCACTAGGAACACAGCTACAGGCTAAGATTTTACCTGAGCGTTTAATTGCGCCAGCTTTTAATGCATTAACATCACCTTCATCTAATTGGATAACACAAGAGCCACAAAGGCCAGCTCGGCAACTATAAGGGATAGCATAGCCATTATTTTCAAGCTGTTCTAATAGCACTTCTTGATTATTGCCTTCAAAAACTTCACCATTAAACTCGATACTAACAGCTTGTTCTTGGGTATTTTTAACCATAGGTGTTGATTGTGTTTCAACAGGTGTTGTTACAAGATATTGTTTTGCTTTTTTATAAGCTAATACTTCAACAGTATCTCCCACACGAATAATACCCGTTTGACGGATGATGACATTTTGACCAAAATCGACATCACCTTTTTCATCGCTACGGAATGTTTGCAGTGTTGCGAGTGGTTCTGTGTTAGGATGTTTAACACCTTTATCAATACTAATTGTGGTCATGATGCAACGGCTACAAGGTTTCATCAGATCCATCACTACAGAGCCAATCCGAATAGTCTGCCAAGTATCTTCTTCAAAAGGCTTTGCACCTGTTATGAGGATATTACCTCGAAATTGTTCAATATTAATTGAAGCGGGGCAACGTTGCTGTAAGTATTGAAATGAGGCTTCATTAATTAATAAGTAAGGGTAACCATCAGCGAAAGAAACAGCGGTTTCTGGACTTTTTTTCACTCGGCGTGTCGATTTTTCGCCAGTCCAACGAAGTTGAACGGCCATTTTTAAATAACGACTGAACCACTGATTTATTTCATCTGGAGCCACATACGCGGTAAAATGGTTGCCCCAAACTTCTGTCGGTTGCAATGTGGTCTCAAAATCTTGATAGGTGATAGCAATACCTTCACCATCAGGTGCTTGAATATAGATACCATTTGCCATAACAGTGGGAATAAAACACAGCAAAGCGGGAAATTTTCGTGCCGTGATAAAAGTCCCTTCAGGGGTGGTTATCATAAAATCGCGATCAAACGTGAATCCGCTCTCGCGAGCAAATGCATGAGAAAGTCGAATTCCCTTCATTGATTTAACTGGGTGTATATAAAGGCGTGAAACGTTGATCATTAGTGCTCCCAAAAAGACATTATTATTTTTTTATAGCCAGTAACTTTATGACAACGTAATACAATTAGCTATAATGCCCAACAATTTTATTTTAGGTGGTAACAATATTATGCGTTCTCTGTTTGCCAGCACAGGCCGAGGTCTGGAAGAACTATTAAAATCTGAACTTGAACACCTTGGTGCTCAGGCTTGCCAGATAACTCAAGGCGGTGTTTATTTTCGTGCTGATGATAAAACCATGTATCAGTCTTTACTTTGGAGTCGTTTAGCGTCACGCATTATGTTGCCGTTAAATGAATTCAATGTTTATAGTGATCTAGACTTATATCTTGGTGTGCAGGCAATTGATTGGAGTGAAATTTTTACTGTTGATCAGACTTTTGCTATCCACTTTAACGGCACGAATGACATTATTCGTAACAGCCAATATGGTGCATTAAAAGCGAAAGATGCCATTGTTGACTCATTTCAACGTAAAATAGGGCAACGTCCAGATGTCGCTAAACAATCTCCTGATATCCGCTTAACTATCCACCTTCATAAAGAAAAAGCCTCTCTATCTTTAGACTTAAGTGGTGATGGTTTACATCAACGTGGTTACCGTGACTTAACGGGTCAAGCGCCTTTAAAAGAAAATTTAGCTGCTGCAATTATTATGCGTTCAGGCTGGAAACTCGATACACCATTAATCGATCCAATGTGTGGCTCCGGTACATTATTAATTGAAGCCGCCATGATGGCGACGGATTGTGCTCCCGCATTAAATCGTGTGCATTGGGGATTCCGTCATTGGTTAGGTCATGATGAAGCGCTATGGAAAGAAGTGACTCATGAAGCTTTTGCTCGTTTCCGTGAAGGTAAAAAGAATACCACTGCGCGTTTCTATGGTTTTGATGTTGATAAACGTGTATTGGATATGGCGAGAGCTAATGCCCGCAGAGCAGATGTTGCCGAACTGATCACGTTTGCTCATGGCGATGCCGCTAAACTGACAAATCCAGTCTCAACAGAAATAAAAGGGACAATTATCAGTAATCCACCTTATGGTGAGCGTTTAGAAAGTGAGCCAGCATTAATTGCATTACATAGCCAATTAGGAAGAGCGGTAAAAGCACATTTCCCAGGTTGGAGATTGTCACTGTTTAGTGCATCACCTGAATTGTTAAGTTGCATCCAATTGCGTGCTGAAAGAGAGTTCAAAGCAAAAAATGGTCCTCTTGACTGTGTACAAAAGAATTATTTACTTTCTGATACACCATCAACGATTAACACTGGGCTTGCGGAAGATTTTGCAAACCGTTTACGTAAAAATGAGAAAAAACTCGCGAAATGGGCAAAACAACAGCAAATTGAATGTTATCGCTTATACGATGCTGATTTACCTGAATATAATGTTGCTGTGGATCGCTATGGCGATAAAGTGGTTATTCAAGAGTATGCGCCACCGAAAACTGTTAATGAACACAAAGCCCGTCAGCGTTTATTCGATGTAATTAGCGCAACAATGGAAGTACTGGCATTACGTTCTGATCAACTGATTTTAAAAACACGCCAACGTCAAAAAGGCAAACAGCAGTATGAAAAAATGGCTGAAAAAGGTGATTTTTTCTTAGTTGACGAGTTTGGTGCAAAATTCTGGGTAAATTTAACTGATTATCTTGATACAGGGTTGTTCTTAGATCACCGTATTGCACGAAAAATGTTGGGTGAAATGAGCAATGGAAAAGACTTCTTAAATCTTTTTGCTTATACCGGTACGGCTTCTGTTCATGCAGGAATTGGTGGTGCAAAAAGCACAACAACAGTGGATATGTCACGCACTTATCTTGAATGGGCTGAGAAAAACTTCCAAGCAAATGGCCTATCAGGTAGACAACATCGTTTAATGCAAGCGGATTGTATTCAGTGGTTAATGCAGAGTAACGAACAATTTGATGTGATCTTTATCGATCCACCTACGTTTTCTAACTCAAAACGAATGGAAAACACCTTTGATGTACAGCGTGATCACATTGAACTAATGAAACATCTGAAACGTTTGTTGAGAAAAGGTGGAACTATTATGTTCTCAAATAATAAACGTGGATTCAAAATGGAACATGAAGAGTTAGCAAAAATTGGATTGCGTGCAAAAGAGATAACACAGAAAACATTATCACAAGATTTTGCTCGTAACCGCCAAATTCACAATTGCTGGCTGCTAACGCATGTTGGTGAGGAATAATTTACAATGCCGTTAATTAGTTTGACAGGGGCTTATTTATCTTTCAGTGATGCTCCTCTATTAGATAGCACCGATTTATTTATTGAAGAAAATGAACGCGTTTGTTTAGTTGGGCGCAATGGTGCGGGTAAATCAACGCTATTAAGAGTGTTATCTAAAGAGCAACCTTTAGATGATGGCCAAGTTGTTTATGAGCAAGATCTTGTGACTGCTCGCTTACAGCAAGATCCACCAAGAGATATTGAAGGTACTATCTTTGACTTTGTTGCAGAAGGTGTTGAAGAAGATGCTAAATACCTAACGGCTTATCACCATATTTCTAAATTGATTGAGACAGATCCTTCTGATAAAAATCTCAATAAAATGGCAGAACTGCAAGAAGTACTTGATAGTCGTAACTTATGGTTACTTGATAGCCGAATTGCAGAAGTGCTAGAAAAACTCGGTTTAGATGGTGAAGCTGAGCTTTCTTCTTTATCTGGTGGTTGGTTAAGAAAAGCAGCATTGGGACGAGCATTAGTTAGTGCACCAAGAGTGCTGTTTTTAGATGAACCAACAAACCACCTTGATATTGAAACGATCCTTTGGCTTGAGAAATTCTTAAAAGACTTTCAAGGAAGTATTGTATTTATTTCTCATGACCGTTCATTTATCCGTAATATGGCAACACGTATAATCGATCTTGATCGTGGAAAATTGTCTTCATGGCCGGGAAATTACGATAAATATCTTGAAAGTAAAGAAGAAGCATTACGTGTTGAAGAGCAACAAAACGCAGAGTTTGATCGCAAATTAGCACAAGAAGAAGCGTGGATACGCCAAGGTATTAAAGCACGACGTACTCGTAATGAAGGTCGTGTAAGAGCATTAAAAGCACTACGTGTTGAGCGTAGTGAGCGCCGTGAAGTATTAGGCAGTGCACGTATGCAGGTCGAAGAAGCAACTCGCTCTGGTAAAATTGTTTTTGAACTTGAAGATGTTAATTACAGCATTGGAATGCGTAAATTAGTTCGTGACTTTTCAGCCAAAGTACAGCGAGGTGATAAAATTGCGCTGGTGGGGCCGAATGGTTGCGGTAAAACCACTTTATTGAAACTCATGCTAGGCGATTTAAAAGCAGATAGTGGACGAGTTCATTGTGGGACTAAGCTTGAAGTCGCTTACTTTGATCAGCACCGTGCAACACTTGATCCTGATAAAACAGTGATGGATAACCTTGCTGAAGGTAAGCAAGAGGTAATGGTAAATGGTCGTCCTCGCCATGTACTTGGCTATTTGCAAGACTTTTTATTTCCTCCTAAACGTGCGATGACGCCAGTTCGTGCCCTATCAGGCGGAGAAAGAAACCGTCTATTACTGGCTCGTTTATTCTTAAAACCAAGTAACTTGCTTATTCTCGATGAACCAACCAATGATCTCGATGTTGAAACATTGGAATTACTAGAAGAGTTGGTTGATGCTTACCAAGGCACCGTTTTACTGGTTAGCCATGATCGTGAGTTTGTTGATAATAGTGTTACTGAGTGTTGGATTTTTGAAGGTGATGGTGTTATTAACAGCTACGTTGGTGGATATTACGATGCGCAACAACAACGAGCACAGTCGGTTTCATTAAAGAGTGAAACCAGCAAATCACGCAACGTACCAGAAAAAGCTGAAAAAGAAGCAAAAGTGAAAGATAGCTCTAAAAAGAACACGCGTTCTAATAAGTTAAGTTATCATTTGACGCGAGAGCTTGAACAACTGCCTGCTAAATTAGAAAGCTTAGAAACGCAATTAAGTGCATTACAAGAGGAAGTGAGTGGGGCGGATTTCTTTACTCGTCCTCATGAAGAGACAGAAAAAGTCTTAAAAGCACTTGCAGATAAAGAACAAGAGCTTGAAGCGGCTTTTGACCGATGGCAAGAGCTAGAATTGATGCAAAATGGCGAATAGCCAACCGAAAACGGGGCATCGTGCCCCGTTTTACTTTCTGGATTAAATATTTTTTTATTGATAAGAGGTGTCGCTGTGTGCTCTGGTCAACAACATCGTCATGAACATAAACATGAGCAAATATTATGTCCTCAGTGCGATCTGGTGGTCAGTGTTCCTCAATTAGCACAAGGAACAAAAGCAACATGCCCTCGTTGCCATACTGTATTAATTGCACGTTGGCGCCAGCCTTTTTATCAACCTGTTGCATTAGCAATCAGCTCATTATTTATGTTGCTAATGGCAAGCCAGTTCACTTTCGTCAGTATGGAAGTGGCTGGTATCGCCAACAACGTCACATTGATGCAGATCCCAACGGTTATGTTTAGTGAAAATTACGTCGAATTAGGCGCATTTTTCTTACTGTTTGTCCAAATTGTGCCAGCTTTTTGTATGGTGGCAATCTTATTTCTTTGTACGCCAATTCAATTACCTAGAAAGCTACAAATTTGGTTATCACGTATTTTATTTCAATTAAAATCGTGGTGTATGGCGGAAATTTTTCTGGCGGGAATTTTAGTTAGTTTTGTAAAATTAATGGCCTATGGTGATATTGGTCTAGGGCTTAGTTTTCTACCTTATGTGCTTTATTGCTTATTTCAAATTCGAGCATTCCAGTGTCTTGATAGACATACTTTATGGGAAAAATTAGAACCTCGCCCAAATTACCCTAATATTGAATCAGGTCAATCAGGATTAAAGCAAGGGGTTAGGTTATGTCGCTCATGTACGGCAATCTTACCAGTAGATCAATATGAATGTAGTCGTTGTGAAGTAAAAGGACATGCAAGAAGGCCGAAAAGTTTACAATGGACGGTCTCTTTGTTGATTACGTCACTTATTCTTTATATTCCCGCTAATTTATTGCCTATCATGGTGACTGAATCATTAGGTAATGATATCTACTCCACAATTATGGCTGGGGTCATTTTGCTTTGGGAAGACGGCTCTTATCCTGTTGCGATGGTGATATTTATTGCCAGTATTATGGTACCAAGTTTAAAAATGGTAGCAATTGCTTGGTTGTGTTGGGATGCACATAAATCTAATGGAAAAAGAGATCCTGCTAGAATGCATTTTCTCTACGAAGTTGTTGAATATGTAGGGCGTTGGTCGATGATTGACGTATTCGTAATTGCTGTTTTAGCTTCATTAGTCAGAATGGGACGTCTGATGAGCATCTATCCTGATTTTGGTGTGGTGCTATTTGCATTGGTTGTAGTATTAACTATGTTCTCTGCAATGATGTTTGATCCTCGGTTGACGTGGGATAAGTGTACAACCGAAGATGATAAACCCACGATTAAGGAGCCTAAGGGTGACTGAAAAGAATGAAACTGCTTTAACTGAAGCAAAAATTAACAAACTAAAAAGCTGGTCTCCAGTTTGGATCATACCACTTGTCACCTTACTGATTGGTGCGTGGATACTTTATTATCATTTCAGCCATCAGGGTCCAGAAGTTACATTAATTACCTATAATGCAGATGGCATTGAAGCTGGTAAAACCAAAATTAAAAGCCGCAGTGTAGATATCGGTTTAGTTGAAAGTGTCTCACTCGATAGTAATTTTAGTCGCGTTATTATTAAGGCTCGCCTTGATAAAGAGATGAAAGAGTTATTACGCGCAGATACTGCATTTTGGGTTGTAAGACCTCAAGTTGGTAAAGAGGGTGTAACGGGACTAGGCACCTTGCTTTCTGGGGCTTACATAGAACTGCAACCAGGATTAAAAGGTAAAGAAGAAGATGAGTTTAATCTTCTTGATTCACCACCGTTAGCTTCACCAGATGCAAAAGGTATTCGTATCAATTTAGTAAGTGAAGGCGCAGGCCAATTAAATGCGGGTGATCCTGTTTTATTTAGAGGTTACCAAGTCGGCTCTGTTGAAACCAGTGAATTCAACATTGAGAGTCGAGATATGCATTATCAACTCTTTATTAAAGCGCCTTATGACAAAATGGTGACATCAAATGTTCGGTTCTGGAAAGATTCAGGTATCGCTTTTGATATGTCTTCATCGGGTGTACGGGTTGAAATGGCATCACTTTCTACACTCTTTAGTGGGGGGGTTAGTTTTGATGTTCCTGCGGGATGGGTTCCAGGTGATCCTATTGAACCTAAAACAGAATTTAAACTCTACGATAATGAAAAGAGTATTCAAAACTCGTTATATACCGACTATCGTAGCTACATCATGTTCTTTTCTGATTCTGTAAGAGGATTGCAAGCAGGAGCGCCTGTGGAATTCCGCGGAATTCGAATGGGAACGGTTGTACAAGTGCCTTATTACACTAAGGGTATGCAACAATCATTGGATAAAGATTTTCGTATTCCCGTTCTTATTCATGTTGAACCAGAACGTTTTGCTAATGATGTCGGTGAGAGTTTCGACTTCGTTAAAGAAATTACTTTTGCGTCTAAGAATGGATTAAGAGCATCATTGAAATCAGGTAACCTTTTAACAGGGGCACTTTATATTGATCTTGATTTCTACCCTGATGAAGCTAAATGGGATGGGCCTCAAGAAGTTGCTGGTATCCAACAAATTCCAACGGTTAGCTCTGGTTTAGCGCAAATTCAGCAAAAAGTGATGACCTCACTGGATAAGATCAACAATCTTCCTGTTGAACCAATGCTTAAAGAAATGACTGCAACATTATCTGAAAGCCAAAAAGCGGTCAGTGAAGCGAAAGAAACGCTGAAGTCGTTAAATGCGATGATTGGCAGTGACGAATTTAGAAATCTTCCTAGCGATATTCAGCAATCATTGAAAGAGATCAATCGTAGTATGCAAGGCTTCCAACCGGGTTCTCCTGCTTATGGAAAAATGATTGATAATATGCAACAGCTTGATCAAGTGCTAAGAGAGATGCAGCCTTTATTGAAAACATTGAACAATAAAAGCAACGCATTGATTTTTGAAGCGAAAGAAGGTAAAGATCCAGAACCAAAGAGGGCTGAAAAATAATGAAATACATCATTGGGGTATTTGTATTGATGTTAACAGCATGTTCAAGTCAGATTGATAAAACGTATTATCAGTTACCTGATGTTTATCAAGGGGGCACGTCAGAACAAAGCTCGGTAACACAGTTAGCCAAGAAGCCTCAAATTTGGGTTCAGCCGATCCGTTTGTCTAATATGTTAGTAAATGCAGGAATTGTTTATCAAACGACGGATATTAATTATACCGTGGCTAATCAGCATCTATGGATTAATCCACTTGATCAGCAATTACAGCAGAATCTTATTTCTGGTTTAACAAAAGCACTGCCAGGTACTGTTGTTGCAAATCAGCCTGTTGAAGATAACTTAGCGAAATTAACGGTCACAGTGAATTATTTTCAAGGCCGTTATGATGGACAGGTAATTATTTCAGGTGATTGGATTTATACTGAAAATAATAAAGTGATTAATCAGCCATTCTCTTTAGTTCTACCACAAACTGAAGATGGTTACCCTGCTTTAGTGCGCACATTAGGGCAGGGATGGGAGCAAGTTATATCTGATATAGCGAAAGCAATTCAAGCTCAATACTAGCGACTTAGTATTATATTTATTCACACCCAATATTCTCTTAAATTGTATTTAAGTTGAATATTGGATTTTGTTTATTTGAAATAATAACAGAGAAAACAATATGTTAGAAACCCTGAAAAAGAAATATCCCACTGCAATCAGTTGGTCATTTGGTGATAACCCTGAGTTGGCGGATGAACTTGCTATGCTGGTGGTAGAAGGAAAAAAAACGGCAACATGTAGTTCATTAAGTGGTTTTTTTAGTGACAGTGTTATTCCAGTTATTGGTGGTTTTAACATTATTCTCAACAGTAAAAATGAGCCTGTTTGTGTTATTCGTACACGTTCTTTGCAGTTAATTCGATTTAATGAAGTCACAGCAGAGCTGGCTAAGAGAGAAGGTGAAGGGGATTTAAGCTTGGCATATTGGCAAGAAGGACATAAAGCGTTTTTTAATCGAGAAGGTTATTTTTCAGAAGATATGGAGTTGGTATTTGAAGAGTTTGAATTAATAGAAGTATGTAAGAGGTATTAATAGCTTATTTTGCCTTCAATGATGGCTAATTCCTTAATAAAACAAGGTAATTAAAAAGAGTTTTCTATGAAAAAAATAGAAATAGAGCAAAAATTAATACTTATAAACCAAGTCTTATATTGACATAAACTTAAAAATAAATATCAATTTATCTTATTTAATTTATTGATTATATAAGATAAAAGTAACCAAATTCATTTTAATTTATTTATGTTTATAAATATCAATAAGTTAAACCTCATCCAACTACGACTTATAAACGAATGAGATAACCTCTTTAATAAAGTATTAAATAAAATAAATAATAATGTTGGTTATTAAATTTATAGTTAGCTCAACATCACAAATATGACATTTGTATTAACTTCTTTACTTGCTTAAATGCTCAATAAAGCGTATCAATTTATAGTGGTTGTTGAAAAAACAATCATTATCTTTCCGCTTAAACTTAGAACGTGAGGGTTGTCTAGATATGAAAAGACAGAAACGAGATCGTTTAGCAAGAGCATTATCGAAAGGTTATCAAGCTGGTATGCAAGGCCGTTCAAAAGAACTTTGCCCTTATTTCGCCATTGATGCGCGTTCACATTGGCTTGGAGGTTGGCGACAGGCCATGGAAGATCGCCCAAGTCTGGTAAAATAAATAATTCGCCGTAGTGAAATAAACAATAATTACATTGAATATTATCACTAATATTTTGCTGACAATCAAAATGAGGGTTATTTATATATTTCTGTGCTCACATTGAACACAGCATAATTTGAATATAAAAGGAAAAGGCTTACACAGGTTGTAAGCCTTTTACATTTATAATTTTACAATTAAACAGATTAACGACCTAAATTAAAGAAACTGTTCATGCTTAGCTCAAAGTTTTGCATTAATTCTTTTAAGTTATTATTTTTAACTTTATTAAGATCAGGGTAGTGTGGGCGATTAGTACGGGCACCTTGTAATCTAAGTGTTATGAGGAATAAATTATTTTTATATTGATTAATAATTTCAGTGTTACTTTCTATCGTTTTATGATCCATTGTTTTTTTACTATCATCAAATTGTAAAAGTAATTTTTCATAGTTATAAATAATATTTTTTAATAAATAGAAAATCTCTTGTGTATACTGATTAAAACTATCGTGTGATCCTTCATTATTTACCCATGTTGGCTCAATACTTACTCGTGAAATAAATTCATTACATTCAAAGAGTTTTATTGCAATATCTTCGCGTGTTAACTTCATCTCTTGCTTGTTTTTTGGGTTCCATTCATTTCTGACTAATTCTATAATAGAGGCAAGTTTCCCTAAAATTATCGATCCTTCTCTCTCTGGAGAGATAAATATATGAATTATACTACCTAATATAATACCTAAAATTATACCAATAATACGATCACGAACAGCTGTAAGTTCATAAACAGGGCCTGTTGTTTCTAATAAAGCTAATGAAAATGTAAATGCTATTTGAATACCTGCATAGCTAATATTTTCTTGGCCCGTTGCCACCCATCCAGCAAGAAAAAAAACGGGAATTATCAATAATAATAAACCAAAAATAGAATTTATTTGGTTGGTGATAAACATTATTGAAAATAGCGCAAAAGCAGCACCAATAACCGCTCCTGATAAACGTAAAATAACTTTGCGTTGAACATTGCCTAATCCAGGTTGAGCAATAATCAAGCAACTTAACATAAAGGTGCTAATCCCGGTCCAATCAGTTAATGTATAAATAAAATAACTAACTAATACAGAAAGTAATGTTTTTAATGCAAAAATGATGTATCGACTATTAGTAAAGGCATCTTCGATCCAAAAACGTTCTTTAGGTTGATCAACTTTATTTAAAATTGATTCAACTTCCTCTTTACTAAGGTAATTTTTTTCACTATCTAAATACCTTTTTAGTGCTGAGTAGATCCTATTTAAAATTACATTATTTGTAGTTTTATAATCAATTATATCTTGTTCAGATAATGATTTTTTTTCTAGTGATAACATTATATTTTCTAGCGTATTGGCTAGTTGTGTAGCAAATATTTTATCTTCCTCATTAGCTAATTCTTGAGGTAGTTTTGCTGATAAATTTCGAATTTCAGAAATAAGAGTTATTTTTTCAATATAGTATTGTTTATCTAGTGTGTTATTTTTATCTCGCATAATACTAAAGCGTAGATATTTATACATGGCCTGTAGATCCATACCGACTTGAACAATATTATGATCTTTTTCAGTAGATGAAATTGTAGGATTAATACACTTATTAATAATTTTAATTTGATAAATTAGAAAGTTAGTAAGTTGTTTTTCGGGTTCAATTGGTAATAAAAGTGTATTAACTATCAGTGTAACTACTATAGTGTAAATAACAGAAACCCAAACCCATAAAATTGATCTAACAAGTAGTTCTGCATTAGGTGCTATATCAACAAGTGATTGTGAATAAATAACAACGATTGAGATAATATAAAAGAGAATTCCGACTTTTGTTGTTCTCATTAAAAAAAAGCTAATTAGAAAAACAAGAGAGGAAAGTAATATTCTGAGAAAAGGAGAGTTCCAGGTTATAATAATGATTAAAAGAGATACCAATATTGCTAATGTACCTGCAATAATAAATAAAAATCCGATTATTTTTGTAATAACAATATTTGTTTGAGTTAGAAAGAAGACAACAATAATAGAAAGAGGAATATATGGTATTTGCAGGGACAGTGAAATAATTACAACAAAAACGCATGATATCACTGTGCGTACTGTTTGATTCATTCTTCCCGGGTAAGGTAATAAAGCATTATGAATATTTTCTAAAATTGAGTTCTCTTTCATTATTTTGTTCTTCCTTAATGACTTATCATTTATCGCGATGAATAATGACAACGGAAGAAGCACCAATACGGAATAAATCAGGATCAGGATCAGCAATACGTATTTTTACAGGAAACCGTTGTGAGACATGAACCCAATTAATAGAACGACTTACTGACGGTAAACCGCCAATAATTATTCCTTCATCTGTGGGTGCGACACCATAACTAATTGAGTCAACAACACCAGAAAAAGATTTATTTGTATCGCTCATAACAAACACTTGTGCTGGAGAGCCTTTATGAAGTCCTTTTAAATCTGTTTCACGGAAATTTGCGATGACAAACCATTGTTTTGTATCAATCAAGGTCATAATGGCTTGAGAGGGGGAGGTATATTGTCCTACAGTGGTTTTTAGTGATGTTACTATGCCATCAAAAGGGGCTCTGACTTCTGTATATTGTAAATTAAACTTCGCTTTTTCAATTTGAGCAATGACTTCATTGCGTTGAGCTTCTAAAGCATCAATACCATCAATAGCTAGAATCGCTTGTTTGGCTTGTAACTGTAAAGCTTTATAGATAGCCTCATCACTATTTTTCTTTGTTAATGCTTGATTTATCTCTTCTTTAGAAACATAGCCTTTTTTAACCAAAGGGAGTTTTCGATTATATGAATCGAGAGATTGTAAAAATTGAACTTTTGCACTTTCAACTTGTGCATGAATAGCTTCAGCATTTTTTTCTTGAGAACTGATTGAGCGTTGCATTAATTTTATTTGTTCTTCAAGCGTTTTTTGTTTAGCTAAATTATAATTTAAATCAGCTTGATAAAGCTGAGGATCTATTCGATAAAGTAAGTCTCCTTTTTTGACTAATTGATTATTTTCGATAGGAAGCTCAATAATTTTACCGTTAATTTCAGGTACTACATTAATTGTATCTGCGTAAATATAAGCATCATCTGTTCTTGGCGCATTATTAACATTCCAAAGCACTATCCCTAATACAATTAATGTGATTAATAGAAGTAATAGGCTATATATTTTACGTACTAATATCATTTCTAGTCCTTTTTACTTAGGAAAAAATAATAACCAAGTTAACATTGAAATTAATGCTGTAACGCAAGGATATACAATAATAACAGGGTACAAAAAGAAGTGTCCTTTAGTTTTGGATAGTATGATATGAATGATAATCATTCCTAAAACGCCAATAGCAGAACATAATAACCAATCAGGAAATGATGCACCAAATAATACAATGGAAGGGGCAGGTGAGCATCCTGTAAGGAATAATATCATTAATACAGTTGCTACTAATTTTTTTATATTATTCATAACATCCTATTTTCTAATAATGACGCATAAAAATGGCTTATTAAAATAAGTAATATTATTCATTATTGCACAAAAATTATTTAAAAATATAACAATAAGCTAAATTTATAGTCTTTGTTTAACTTTTAAATGTTAAATTTATCTTTGATATAAAAACAAAGAATAGATGAAATTCGGAGTTATGATATGAATAAGATTAAATTACTCACGTAATCAAAATGTTATCACTATGCTTTTTTGGAAAGGCAAGTTTTCAATATGATAGATAGGATGAAAAATAGATGAGAAGAGATTTTATTTTTATAACAGAAATAAAAAAGCCTAATCTTAAAAAGAGTATAGAGTAGGCTTTTGTTTATGAGTTACTGTCGATTTAGAATGCAGTTGTATCTTTAAATAAGCCAACTTTTAAGTCTTTTGCTTCATAAATCAGCTTACCATCAACATACACTTCGCCATCAGCAATACCCATAATCAGTTTACGATTGATAACACGTTTGAAATCAATTTTATAGGTAACTTTTTTTGCTGTCGGTAATATTTGTCCTGTGAATTTTACTTCACCAACACCAAGTGCTCGACCTTTACCTTCGCCACCAAGCCAGCCAAGATAGAAGCCAACAAGTTGCCACATGGCATCTAGGCCTAAGCAACCAGGCATAACAGGATCATTGACGAAATGGCAATCAAAGAACCATAAATCTGGCTTGATATCGAATTCTGCTTCGATAAAGCCTTTATTATGGGTGCCGCCATCTTCTGTCATTTTAATGATGCGATCCATCATTAGCATATTACCAGATGGCAGTGGTGGGCCATCTTGGCCAAATAATTCACCACGGCCTGAAGCAATGAGGTCTTCTTTAGAATAAGATTCGCGTTTATCAACCATTGTCTATATAGCCTTTATCAAGTGTAAGACAACAGAATAGCTTACACTTGTACGCTGAACAACTCCGATCACTTGAAACAGAATTATCTGAATAGACGTAAGAACCAAGGTAATTTAGGTCTATCTTGATTATTTGCAAGTGTTATACGATCATGAATAACAGCTAACAAGTGTGAGTCTGATTGTTCTGGTTCACATTGCTCTTCATAATATGGCTGACGAGTTAGTAACGTTATGGCTTCCGCTACATGTGTGACAGGCCAAATATGAAATTTTTCCTCTTTTACTGCTTGTTGCACATTCTCGTTAAGTACAAGGTGACGAATATTGGCGAGAGGAATAATTACGCCTTGCGCACCTGTTAATCCTCTTTGTTGGCAGATATCAAAGAAGCCTTCAATTTTCTGGTTTACGCCACCAATCGGTTGAACTT
The DNA here is from genome assembly GCF_030286765.1 of Proteus faecis. NCBI lineage: Bacteria > Pseudomonadati > Pseudomonadota > Gammaproteobacteria > Enterobacterales > Morganellaceae > Proteus > Proteus faecis. Next base: position 541,035 of record NZ_JASVWV010000001.1, on the reverse strand, counting down.
GGCCAAATTGATCGACGGCGCCTGTAACAGCAATTTGCTGATCAATAGGCTGTTGTGCCAGTGTGCTAATAAAAGCACATAATTCAGCCAAAGAGGCGCTATCACCATCAACCTCACCATATGATTGCTCAAAAACAATCGAAGTGCTAAATGGCTGAGGTTGGTCTAAACGCAATTCTGAGTTTAAGTAAGCTTGCATAATCATCATGCCTTTCGCGTGAAGATTGCCACCAAGCTCGGCTTTTCGCTCAACATCCGTAAACTCACCATCACCTATATGTGCAACGCAGGTAATGCGAGTCGGTTCTCCGATTAAATCAGGATATCCAGGGTAATCTAAAACAGAAAGCCCATTGATTTGACCAATAGCTTCACCTTCTGTTTGTATCATAACTTGATCTTGTAAAATCTCATCACGACTGCGTTCTAACAAATAACTGTGTCGCCATAGGCGATTTTCTTCTGCTTTTTTTAATGCATCAGCATTTAAAGAAGCATCATGATTAAAACGCATTGCATAACGAAGCTGGCGTAAGATCCATTCTAAATCTAGGCTCAGTATTAGTTGATCTTCATGTTGTCTTGCTGCTTGTGTTAGCAAAACTTCCCAAGCATCCGCAGATAAAGAAGGTAGGTGATATTTTTGGCACAGTGAGTTTACAAAACCACACCATTGAGAAAGAGTTTTTTCGTTCTCTAAATACATGTCGTATTCATATTCACCATATAAAGCAGTACTACTTAGCTCCGGCTCCATAAATTCAAGCTCTTCAAGACTAAGTCTATCACCTACTAAAATAACGCGAAGATTGAGTGGCATACTCTCAATAGGTAAAGGCAGAGATTGATTGTCATTCCAAACTAGCCACTCAAAACGCTGTTCTTCAACCATTTTTTTAAGGCGGAACCACATGAGTGGTTGTGTAAGTAAAGACTTTATAGAGAGGACTAAGATGCCACCATTTACTTTATGCAATAAGCCGGGGCTGAGGGTCACTTCATCTTTATGGCAATAGAATGAGCCAAAGAGTTGTTCTGGCTCTATCCATTGGCAGCAAGTAATAGATTCTGATGATGAAAATGCACCTTGTACATTTTCTTGCCAATCGATTTTATTGGTTTCTGCTTGATAACTACCAACAACAGGATCAGTTTTGATCCCTGATTGCATTAGTGTGTCTGTCAGCATATCAAAGTAAGCAGTTGAATCATCCGCTTTTAACAGCATAAACTGTCCTGAATCTGCATTGTTTAACCATTGCAGGCTTTCATACAGGCGAGGTTGAACCTCACGAAGTAGAGATGCAGGTAATTGAGATGCTGTTTGAAAGAAAGTTTGGTAGGAGGCGTAATCAGGACGTAACGCCTGCCATTCTAATTCGTTGTTTTTCAAGGTTACCGTTTTTATTATTGGTTAGTGAAAAGAGATAATTAGATATCGTATAAATTGATATCTATCCTGCAATAAGACGGTTCTTTAACTGTCATCAACTGCATAGGCAGGGAATATGTATCGCTATGACCTTATAATGACGAGTTAATAAAATTGGCCATTAAGGTTTTATGATAGCGACGCTCGATTCTATCATAACGTGCCCAGAAAACTATCCCTTATCAAGGCTTGTTATTAATTGATAAGAAAGATTATCTAAAATAACTTCGTTTATAAAATAGTCAAAAAATTTCGGTTCTGTGGAAGTATTTTTGTAAAATTGTTGATATGCTAGTATATAGTTACGTTGTCACGGGGGTTGTATGAAATATCAACAATTAGAGAACCTAGAATGTGGTTGGAAATGGGCCTATCTAGTAAAAAAACACCGTGAAGGTGAATTAATTACCCGTTATATAGAAAAAAGTGCTGCGGATGAAGTTGTTGAGCAATTGTTGCTTCTTGAATCGCAACCATTAAAAGTTTTAGAGTGGATAGATTTGCATATGAATCCTGACTTATCTAATCGGATGAAGCAAACTATTCGAGCTCGTAGAAAACGTTATTTTAATGCTGAGCATCAACACACACGCAAAAAATCAATCGATTTAACGTTTAAAGTTTGGCAACGTTTATCTGCATTATCACAACGCAGAGGAATAACATTATCAGAAACAATAGTGCAATTAATTGAAGACGCTGAGAGAAAAGAGCAATATGCATTAAAAGTGCATAGTTTAAAAGATGGGCTTATTGAGTTACTAGTACGTGATAAAGAAAAATAAGTTAAATTAATTTTCTCTTACTGGTTTCGACCGTTTATTGTTATAGCGGTTTTTGTTCTCTGTTTTTATTGTCATATTTCATACCTTGTACCTTTTCGAAAACGTTCTTACCTTTAGATTTTTACCTAATTTTATCTCCATAAAAGAAAAACCCTGCCAGTGGCAGGGTTTTGAATTCATCAACAGTAGATTATTCTACTATTTGAATTATTTAGCAGGAACAACAACTTCAGTTGTACCTTGGATTTCGATCTCAACACGACGGTCTGGTGCTAAGCAATCGATCAGAGCTGAACGAGCTTTAACGTTGTCACATGTGTTGCCAGTAACTGGGTTTTCTTTACCACGACCTTCTGCAGAGATGCTGTTTGCAGGGATACCTTTAGAAACTAGGTAATCAACTACAGATTGAGCACGTTTTTCTGACAGAGGCAGGTTGTAGTTTTGTGAACCAATACGGTCAGTGTAACCGATAACGACTACACGGCCTTGAGTTGGGTCGATGTTAGCCAGTTCAGCGTACAGACCATTCAGAGCTTCTTGACCTTCAGCTTTCAGAGTAGATTTGTTGAAGTTGAACAGAACGTCTGAACGCAGAGTAAAGGTTTTGTTCTCAACAACTGGCGCTGGAGCTACAACTGGCGCTGGAGCTACAACTGGAGCTGGAGTTTCTTGGTTGAAGCGGTAAGCAACACCAACACTCAGCATGCCGTTGTCTGGACGAGCATTCAGAGTACCTTTATCACCGATGTTGTTGATCCACTGATATTCAACACGAGTAGCGATGTTTGGAGTGATCGCGTATTCAGTACCTAATGCGAATACTGGAGAAACGCCAGTATCATTTTCAGAGAAACGTCTTTGAGTATCCGCTGAAGTTGCATTAACAGTTGCAGAAGAATCTGCACGCCATACCATACCACCTAAACGAGTATAAACGTCTAAGTCTTCCATTACTGGATAGCTTAATTTAGTAGTTAACTGGATACCTTGAGCTTTGAAAGCACCGTTGTTGTATGAACCTTTGTAAGTCATACGACCTAACCAGTCATAACCCAGCTCAAAACCTAAGTATTGGTTGTATTGATAACCAGCAAATGCACCAGCACCTAATTGGTCTTTATGAGTATTACCGTTACCGATAGATACATCACCCCATTGGTTGCTAGTACCTTGGTATTGAGACCAACCTAATTTACCACCAGTATACCAGGTATTGTCTTTTGGAGCTGCTTGCGCTGCAGTTGCGAAAGCTGCCACTGCCACTGCTAATGCGATAGCTGTCTTTTTCATTTTACGCCTCGTTATCATCCAAGTTAGGCATTTGGCTTTAAGCCTTATTATTTGCCCTTGGTTAAATTATTGTTAGGAATCCAATACTTTCATCAAATGATGATCCCAAAAAATGGGATTTAAAGCATAACCTTAACGACATAAAGTCTACAATGAACTTAAAAAGTTACAAGTAATCCTTTAAAATTCGACTTAAAATTTTAAAAAGATCTGCATTATTCCACAATGGGAAAGATTCTGTATTTTTGTTAAATTTATTGTAACTATATGATTTAGGTTATAAATACATTTGACTTATCTTAAATGATACAAGGGTGTTTTGAGTATTAGGAAAACTCTTAAATTTCACTAATGGTAGTGAATTGAATGAATTTTTACAGAATTCAAATGTCGTTTAGAGGTATTGCTACTTTCTAAATGGATATTCGTGTTAATTTGCTGTCGCATAATAAACCCGAGGGTTTTTCCTTTACTGGCAGCAGATTCTAATCGTTTCATCTCTTCTGACGATATTTCTGGTAACCAGCCGAGTACTACACTGTAATTACCACTCACCAGTGCTTTTTCCATTAAATCAACCGTAGTTATCATATTCACATGATTTAACTGGATTATTTTGTTAAGTGGTAAGCCTGCATTTTTTAACCAAGTACGGTTTAGCTTTTGTTGTGGGTTTAACCACAATAACCAACGTGATTCATGACTATACTGTTTCAGTAACGGTAAAAGGATGTGATTAATGACGAGTGGATTTTGGTAGAGAAGTTCACTCACCATGCCTTGTTTATTATTGCTATCGTCAGTCGCCATTGTGGAGGGGATAGATAGAGGTAATACCTCATTTGAGATCTCTTGGAGAATGGCGTTCTGTCTTGTCGGAGATGATGTTGAGAGTTTCATATATACCTCGTTCCATATGTACTGTATGAATATACAGTATATCTATATTTTGCTTAAATCAAGCTCATTTTTTGAAAGTTCCTCTCAAATTTCATGTAAATTTCTATTTTTAAGTTGTTAACTATTGGCAATAAAAAGGAATTTATTTATTGTCTTTCTTGTAATGTCTTATGCATGTTTTTGAATTCAAAGATAAAATTAAATCTTAAAGTTTGTTTTGGAGTTTCAATGTTATTTTTACCTGAGCAAAGGAAGGCTCATTTGTTATCGCGTATTGCACAATATGGAGAGTTAACAACAAAGTCTCAATTTGGTGGTGTTAGCTTAATGATTGATGATGTTATGTTTGCTATCACATCTAATAATGAGTTTTATTTAAAGGGGAGTGGCTTTTTAGAAACGCTCTATAAGGCAACAAAAATGAGTTCCTATACTTATATGAAAAAAGGAATTCCTATTATATTGCGTTATTACCATATAACGGATTCATTATGGACGAATCAGCAAAAACTAGATCAATATATTGATATGTCATATCACTACAGTATTCAAGAATATTTAGGACAACGAAAAAAGCCTTGCAGAATAAAAGATTTACCTAATCTAGGTGTGATATTAGAAAAAAGATTGAATCAAATTGGCATTAATCAAGTTGAAGAGTTGCGTTTAATCGGTGCTAAAGCGTGTTATTTAAAATTAATGCATAGTCACAATTTGAAAAATAGTGAACTTTTGCTTTCATTGGCCGGAGCTATCATCGGATGCCATCGTTCTGTATTACCAAGCCAACTTAAAATGGAGTTATTAGATTGGTATAACGAATTATCTTTCCAATAAGATAAAAATATGACGGTTATTTTCTCTAATATGCTTATGGGAATTAGAGAAAATAACGTCAATAAGAGGTTAAGATTGAGGCAGTTTTTTTGATTCGCTTTGCTCAATAATTTGGATACAGCTAATAATTTGTGGTAGTAAATCCAATAGTAATCGGATTTGAGTGAGTACTAATTGAATGCGAGGATTATCTGCATTAGGTAATAGATTGATCCTTTCAATTAATTCTACATGAGATTGCTTAAATTCTTTGATTTGTGGCGTTTTACGACGTAAAGCCGAATCGATATAACACACGGTATCATTAAGTAACGTGAGTACATTCTCATCTTCTATTTTTGAACGATGAACGCCAAGTGCAGAAATATAACTGAGTAAGGTATGATTTAAACACAATAACTGAAAAGCCACTTCTTGGGATGATTGATAACTTTTGGGTTCTGATGACATATTTGAGATCAGGGATGCTAATTCACCATCACTACTATGAGCATTTCGACGAGCAATTCGATAACTCAAGCTATTATCTTTTCCTTGGTAATACTGAATAAGTATGGCATCAAGATAGTAGCAGTTATTTGTCATTGTTTTTTGAATGACAATAGGTAGTTGACGGAATTTCCAGTCAGGCCAAATAAAGCTGACAGCAAACCATGCTATGGCGCAACCAATTAAGGTATCGATAATACGAGGAAGGGCAACATCATAACCTTCACCAAGCAAATTGAAACTTAATAAAACCAATAAAGTAATAAATAGTGTGGCATGTGCGTATTGTATGGTTCTAAATGCGAAAAAGAGCGTACCAGTTATTACAATTAAAACGAGTTGTCCTTCAATCGAAGGCACAAAATATAAAATAGGGAAGCCAATTAAAATACCAATAATAGTACCACTCACACGTAAGGTAAGACGCCGGCGAGTAGCATTATAGTTGGGTTGGCAAACAAATAGGCTGGTCAATAATATCCAATAGCCTCTATCCAATTGGAAAAATTGAATAATGGCATAGCCAATACATAACACCAGTGACATCCTAACAGCATGTCTAAAAAGCGCTGATTTAGGCGTGAGGTGCTCTTTTATTCTTAGTGCAATATCGCGCCATCCAGTTAAACCATCATCAGAAAGTTGCGTTTCTTCTTTTTGGTCATGGGATATTTGGTATTGCTCTGTACTGATACTTCGTAAAAGTGCATCAATGCCTTGAAGGTTTTGTAGTAAATTATTTAAAGGTGTTATTAATTGTGGTTCTGAGGTCGTATTTTTTAAATGATTTAATGCATTCTCTAGATAATTTATAGCGCGTTCTAATGAAGGATTATGCTGATATTTTTTATGCCAAAGAATAGATTGTGCAACTTGTTCACAAGCTCGTGCCTGCATCGAAAGTAAACGTTGAAAACGAAATAACACATCGCTATGCCGTAATTCATTACTTAATAGCTGGTATTGAGCATGTGACGAACTTGCTCGCTCATGAATATCTTGAGCAACGAAATAGTAATGAAGTGTGAAACGACTACTACGTTGGCCTCTATCACCTTTTAACCGACTTAATAATGTAACTTTAGTTTGGTTCATCGTGTCAATTAATTGGCTATTTGCCATTGCTAAATTATAAAGCGAATGTTGATAGTCATCTTCGATATCGGGATCAAATAATGTCGCTTTAGCTTCAAGATAAGTTGCGAGTTGTTGGTAGCAGCGAGTTAAATTGTCCTGAACTGGGCGAATTGGGAATAATAAGTGACCAATTAACGTTAAAGAGTTATACCAAATAGCGCCTAATAACAATAAAACGGGTTGTTCATACCATTCTGGGAAAATAGGCATACCGAGCATGGTATAAATCGCGATTAATAAAGCACCAAAAGCAATAGTTGCGTACCGTTGCCCTAGAGCACCCAATAAAATAAACCCCCAAGTAGAAATAGCTAAACCACAAAAGAATAAAATAGGATAGGGATAAAGCAATCCTATAGATGCTGAAGCAAGAAGAAAACAGCATAAAGTGATAACAAGGTTTTTTAAACGACCAACAAGCCTATCATCTAAGTCAGTTAATGCAGCCGCAACCACGCCTAAAGTTAGAGGAATTGTGTATTTAGGCTCTTGCCCTAAAATCCAAGGAAACAAAGTCGTTCCTGTAAGCGCGATTATTATGCGAATATAATATAAAAAGTGGCTATTATAGATAAATCGGCGGGCGCCATTTAGCAAAGTGAACACAAAAAGCCCTTAAATAAACAAGATGAAGATAATTACCTCTTAGAATATAGGGTTTATCACCGATTAAAAAGAGCTTAACGACAGACTATTTGTTATTTATTGCAGGAATTACGTATGGAATTGAAATCCACCCCGATGGGACAACGTTTAGCACAACATCCTTATAATAGAGTCAAATTGTTAAATGCAGGCATTGAAGTCAGTGGTGAAAAACATCAGTATTTAATTCCTTTTAACGAATTGATTAATATTTTCTGTAAAAAAGGGATTGTGTGGGGGGAGTTAGAATTTTTATTGCCTGAAGATAAAGTTGTTCGACTACATGGAACAGACTGGGAAGAAACTCAACAGTTTTATCGTTATCTTTATCAATCATGGCAAAATTGGAGCAAAGAAATGAGCGAAATAAGTGCTCAAGTGCTTGAGAAGCAACTCCATAATATTAATGAAATCACGCAATCAAATAGATGGATAAAAAAGTCTAAACTTAATGAAATTCAACAATCTATAAAAGAAAGTTTTTCTGCTATTCCCCTACCTCTTGAACGCCTTATTCAATTTGACAATTGTCAGACTCTTTATCAGCAATGTTTAGAGTGGCTAAAGCAAGGTGAAGCGCTTATTAATAAAGAAAATTCTGTCTGGGTAACTCAAATATTAAATGAGCATGCGGAATTTTTTAATACGATTGAATCATCGCCATTAAATGAATCACAGTGTCGTGCCGTAATTAATGGAGAAGAAAACATTCTTGTTCTCGCTGGTGCAGGAAGTGGTAAAACATCGGTATTAGTTGCCAGAGCGGGATGGTTATTACGTCGTCAATTAGCGCAACCCGAGCAAATTTTATTACTTGCTTTTGGGCGTAAAGCTGCACAAGAAATGAATGAAAGGCTTTCTAGTCGTTTAAATAACGATATTATGGCAAAGACGTTTCATGCACTGGCATTATCCATTATTCAACAAGCGACAAAAAAACAACCTAAAATTAGTGAGCTTGAAATAAATAGTGAAAAAAGAAGAGCTTTATTATTAGGTGAGTGGCGAGATCAGTGTCAACAGAAAAAAGCACAAGCAAAAGGGTGGCGAGAGTGGTTATCCCAAGAGTTTGAATGGGATATCCCTGATGGTGAGTTTTGGCATGATAAAAAATTAGAAAACCAAGTTGCTGTAAGATTAGAGCGTTGGGTTGGTCTATTAAGGATGCAAGGTGGTAGCCAAAAATCTCTGATTGAAAGTGTAGATCCCGAATATACCGAATCCTTTAAAAATCATTTAAAATTATTATCGCCATTATTAAAAGCTTGGAAAACAGCATTAAAAGAAGAAGATGCGATCGATTTTTCAGGCTTATTACATCAAGCTATTAACCTTATTGAAAAAGGGCGTTTTATTAGCCCATGGAAACATATTCTTGTTGATGAGTTTCAAGATATTTCACCATTAAGAGCTTCATTATTAACCGCATTAAAACAGCAAAATAAACAAACATCTCTATTTGCAGTAGGAGATGATTGGCAAGCCATTTATCGTTTTAGTGGTGCAGAATTATTATTAACGACTTCTTTCCATCACGCTTTTGGTGAAGGGGCTGAATGCGCATTAGATACGACTTATCGTTTTAATGACACGATAGGAAATGTTGCCAATACGTTTATTCAGCAAAATCCAGCTCAATTATCTAAACCTTTAAATAGTTTAGTGAAAGGTAATAAAAAGTCTGTTGTACTGTTATCTGACGATCAACTTGAAAATTTACTAAATAAAATGAGTGGTTATGTAGAAGAGAATGAAACTATTCTTTTACTCGCTCGTTATCACTATTTAAAACCAGAATTATTAAAAAAAGCGAAAACACGCTGGCCTAAATTAAATCTACAGTTTATGACTTTTCATGCTTCAAAAGGGCAACAGGCAGATTACGTTATTATTTTAGGTTTACAAGAAGGTAAAGATGCTTTTCCCGCACCCGCAAGAGAATCGATTATTGAATTGGCATTACTGCCAAGTGTTGAAGATTATCCTAATGCAGAAGAACGACGTTTAATGTATGTCGCTTTAACAAGAGCCAAAAAACAAGTATGGCTATTATTTAATAAACAACAGCCATCTTGTTTTGTTTCAGAACTAAAATCTCAAGGTGTTCCTCTACAGCGAAAACCTTAGGATTATTTTAATCTCTCTTTTAAATAACCTTCGTAATCTGGAATTTTAATTGTAGATTCTTGTGAAAAGAGAGGTGATGAAATCAAAAAGTTTGCAGTAGCGCGATTCGTTGCAACTGGGATGTTCCAGACCGTAGCTAAGCGTAGAAGAGCTTTAACATCAGGGTCGTGTGGAACTGCATTTAATGGATCCCAAAAGAAAATCATAATATCAATTTTCTTTTCAGCGATCATGGCGCCTATTTGTTGGTCGCCCCCCATTGGACCACTTAGCATTTGGGTAACATTAAGACCAGTATGGTGATTAATTAAGTTACCAGTTGTTCCTGTTGCAAATAACTTGTGTAGAGAGAGTTGTTCACGATTATTTTCAACCCATTCCAGTAATGAGGTTTTACAGTGATCATGGGCAACAAGCGCGATATTTTTTTCTTTTAAGAGCGTGCGGTCAATTTGTTCCATTTGATACCTTTAAAAATAAATATAGTAATTGTTTCAGTTTTCAAAATACCTTTTTTTTATCTCATAAGCTATGAACAGATCAAGATACTATGATGTATCATAATATTTTCAATCTTCATGATGAACGGAGTAGATAAATGGTGGATTCAGACATTTATGACATTTTAAGAAGCGTTAAAACCATTGCGCTTATTGGTGCGAGTAATAAAGAAGATCGCCCAAGCTATAAAGTCATGAAATTCCTATTAGAACAAGGCTATGATGTTATTCCTGTCAATCCAGGCATGTTAGGACAAACCTTATTGGGGCAGCAATGTTATGCCTCATTAAAAGATATTCCTGTTACGGTTGATATGGTGGATGTTTTTCGTCAATCTGACGTCGCACTAGAAATTGCGCAAGAAGCAATTGCAATTAATGCCAAAGTATTATGGTTGCAGATTGGTGTTATCAATGAAGAAGCGAAAGATTTAGCTGAAAATTCAGGGTTACGAGTGGTAATGGATCGTTGTCCTAAAAAAGAAATTGAAGCGCATGGACTTCCCTGGTAATGCACTAAAATAAAATCGCCGAAAACAAATTCGGCGATTATCATTTCATTCAGATTACTGGTTATATAGATTAATTGGGTTAATTTCTTAGTCGTGGAGCCTGTAATTGGCTACGAATTGACTGTGATAACTCATCCAATGAGTCATTATCTAAGTGTTCATCTGAAACTTCATAGGTTATCTGCGCTTCAGCAAGATAAGTATGAACGGGTTGCCCCTCATCATCTTCCATCACAACATGGTACCAAGGTGCTGCTCGCAAGGTCACATTAGATGCAATATCATCCTCATTAGGTTGATCAAGGGAATATTCAGCATCCACATCGACAACAACGCCTAAGTAGCCGAGTAATTTATGTCTAACTTGCTGTCCTATTCCAAATTTGCTGGCGGTCATCATAGTATCACCTCCATATAGCCTTGCTTGTTGGTTATATATATGAGGGCACAAAGTGAAATTTCAAGGAGTTAAAAAAATATAATCCTTAACTTTCATTATGAATAAAAACCTCACAAAATCAGATTATCTATTGTATAAAGAAAAGACAATAAGTTAGACAGAATTTTTATTTGAAGAATGTGGTTAGAAGGGTATATGAAAATAGGTAGAGAATATATTATTCAAGGGCGTGTTCAAGGTGTTGGTTTTCGTTTTTTTACTTATCAGTGGATGAAAAAACAACCAATTACGGGATATGTTTGGAATCGTGATGACGGTAGTGTGGGAGTAAAGGCTTTCGCGGAAGAGAATGCATTAAAAGAATTTGAAGATTGGCTAGAAGCGGGTGGTCCAAGAAGTGCTAACATTACATTCTGGTCAGCGACATCTTGTGAATATGAACAAATGGCAGATTTTTCAATCCACCATTATGAGTAATATTGTTTTAATTATCTTTTATCTAAAGATAATATTAAATACATTTAACGGGTTTTGGTAAACCAGCAAGTTTTGTAGCTTGTTTTGCAGGGCCTTTTGGAAACAAACGATAAAGATAACGGCTATTTCCTTTTTCATCGCCATATTTTTGTGCAAGCGCTTTTACTAACATACGAATAGCGGGGGAGGTATTAAATTCTAAATAAAACTGTCGAACAAAACGAATGATTTCCCAATGTTGTTCTGTTAGCTCAATTTCTTCTAATTCAGCTAATATTGGAACCATATCTTCATTCCACTCATTGCTATTTTTTAAATAACCATGACTATCTGTCTCGATTTCTTTTCCGTTAAATACAAACATGTGCGTAGCAACCAATCAAAAATAATACTGCTAATTTATCAAAAATAAGGAAAATACCCAAGTAGAACCCATAAATCGTTGATAAATTAAGCCATTGACTTGTAATGCGTTTAATTTTACGGCAAACAGTACAATAAGGGCTTTACAACATAAGCTTAGGTGTTTATATTGCTCCCCATTGCGGAGGGGTGGCCGAGCGGCTGAAGGCAGCGGTCTTGAAAACCGCCGATGGGAAACCATCCGAGAGTTCGAATCTCTCCTCCTCCGCCATCTCATCATCTTCTAGCGTCTCCTGAAGTCTCCCAATTCCAGTAAAATCAAACCTTCGTACTAAATCACTGTCTCCTGAAGTCTCTTAACGTCTCTTGAAAGCTCCATTTTTTTGGGGTACAAATGGGGGAACATTATACCCCCTTAATATTTAATACCCCCAATATGAAACTAACAGTTAAGCAAGTTGATAGCAGTAAGCCAAAAGAAAAGGACTACAAACTATTTGATGGAGGCGGTTTATATCTATTAGTTACAAAATCAGGCAGTAAATATTGGAGATTAAAATACCGCATAGATGGCAAAGAGAAAGTTTTAGCTATCGGTGTCTACCCAGCTATAACTCTCGCGGAGGCCAGAAAGAAAAGGGATGACGCAAAACGGCAGTTATCTGATGGTGTTGATCCCAACAAGATAAAGAAGGATAAGAAAAGGGATTCAAAATTCGAGGGAAGCAATACGTTTAAAAGCATTGCTCTAGAGTGGTATGAGGGAAGAAAAGACCGATGGTCTGAAGGTTATCGCGATGACATGATGGAAGCATTTGAAAATGATGTTTTCCCATATATTGGAGATCGCCCAATAGCAGAGATTAAACCTCTCGAATTGCTTGAAGTGCTTTCGATAATGGAGAAACGTGGTGTTACCGAGAAATTAAAGAAGGTGAGGCAACGTTGTGGTGAGGTTTGGAAATATGCCATCATAACTGGACGAGCTGAATATAATCCTGCCCCAGATCTAGCTAGTGCTTTTATTCCGCATCAGCGAGAAAACTATCCGTACTTATTGGCTGATGAATTACCAGAGTTTTTATCTTCGGTAGACAAGTATCAAGGAAGTCAGATCGTTAGAACTGCTTTAAATATTTTAATGCTTACCGGTTTAAGACCAGGAGAGTTACGAAAATCAGAATGGTCATTTATCGACTTTGAAAGTAGAACATGGAAACTACCAGAAAAAATAATGAAGACGGGGAGGGTTCATGTTGTACCAATGTCAGATCAGGTGATTTCTTTACTGCGTCAAATACAGCCAATAAGTGGCGATTACCAGTATATTTTTCCTAGCCGAACTAACCATAAGAAACACCTGTCAGAAATGGCGATAAATACAATGATTGGTAGAATGGGCTATAGAGGCAGAGCTACTGGTCACGGCTTTAGACACACCATGAGCACAATATTGCATGAGAAAGGATTTAATACAGCGTGGATAGAGTTACAACTTGCTCATGTTGATAAAAACTCTATCCGTGGTACTTATAACCATGCGCTGTATTTGGAGGGGCGAAGGGAGATGATGCAGTGGTATGCTGATTATATAGATGAGCTGAGAAGTAAAAAGAAATAAAATTCAATTGATAGTTTTTTCAGGGCAACGAGTGTTATTAATTCGTTGCTCTATCCATTCGTTAATTTCACTTTCAATAAAAGCAACCGAACGAGAGCCTATTTTAACTTGCTTTGGAAACTCTCCTTTATCTATTAATTTGTAAGTCCATGACTTGCTATATCCCGTTCTATCTAAAACTTCATCCAAGCGTAATAATTTATATTCCATCTTTCTCTTCCTTTTGTAATTTCCGCAGGTAATACGATAGGACCATCTTGTCCTGATAGTTCATGTGATTTAGAGGCTTAAACTTCGGTGTGTATTTATCGAGGATCTGAGTTGTTAGTTTGTCGTTGGGTATTCCGTGGCTTCTTAGTTCGATTAAGCATTCCTTTGCTATTTGCCTTCGTGCGTTTTCCATTGCCTGTGCATTCATAGTCTTTGCCTTTTATTTCGCAAGGTGACCATATATGATTTACGACAGTTCTCTATTTCCACAGGGTAGATATTCTTTCCTATCTTTATTTTGTGACTAACGATTATTCCAGTTCTATTATATTTCTTTTTATGGGCTTCCAATGCCTCATTAATAGCAATCCTTTCTATGGGCGTGACTTCACCATGAATTCTGATTTCCATAATTCACCTATGCTATTTTCCATTCATTTAATATTTTATTGCCGATATTAATTAACTCGTCTCTATCGACAGTATTAATTATCTTTCGTGGTTTGATATATGGTCGCCATATTAAAAGCATTGAGCCTTTTATTGTTTCCATTGACGGGTTTGTTTGTTCCTGCATTAATAAAAGATATTCTTCCTCCTGTAATTAGTCTCACTTCATCAACTGTTTCTAATGCAGAATTAAACCAGCCAACAGAAGTATCGGCAGGAATTAACATTACGACGGATTGTAATTGATTTTTACATTGTTCGGCGGCCTTGTTAATCCAAGGCTGAATATCTGAATAGGGAGGATTAATCCAAATAGCACCGTAACTTTCCCAGTCGCAATTTAACGAGTTGTCTTTTTCGGTAAGGTAATGAGAACAGAGTGCATTATTTTTATCGGCGGCGGCATCTAAATAGAAACCAAATTCAGCGTCCAATGCTGTAAATAAAGGTAGTGGAGTTTGCCATCTATCACGCAATTCCTTTGGTGTGTGGCTACCTCCGTAGTCAGCTTTCATCCTTGTTATCACCTATATTAAAAGGCAATCCATCTGCTTCCATTGGCTTTATGTGAGTAAACGTACAGGGGATAATTACACCACCGAAACCCTGAGCAAACATTAACGCCTGCTTTGCCTGAAGAGAGACATATTGCTTAGGTAGAGCTATTTGATATGTAACGCCATCAATTAACACTAGCGTCGTCATTGCTTGAACTTGTTTCATCGATTACTCTCCGCATCCTTGATTAATAGAAATAATTCCATTGCTGCGCGATATGGATTTTTGTTTTCAGCTACATTCCAACCCGAGCCACACTGCCAGACGTTATCTTTAGGGTTCATTGCTATCTTATTCTCAATAATAATCGGCATTGCGTCAGTAGGGTTATTGCAGGGGTCGAATGAGCCAACCTTACGAGGTGATCTAATAATTATTGCACTTTCACAACCAGAAACAGCGGAGCGACGATAATCTGTTGATCCGAATGGAAATGGAGTGGCGCCAATTAAGTAAGCAACCTTTTTATTAATCTCGAAGTCAGATAGTTCGGTGTATTTACTCATTGATTACCATCCTGTAATTTCTATATCGTCAGAGTCAATAAACCAAGGTTCTATTTCATCAATCCGAATCCCCATATCATCCAGCGAAGGATAACCATCAATTCCTTTATCTTTAGACCAGTCGAATTGCTCGGTAAGCCATTCTTCATCCTTAAAGTTATTGAATGCTATTTGCTGGAAGCACTCAGCACAGAACATTGCAAAACCTGCTTTCTCATGGCTACCGTGTATATCAGCTCTATATTCATCACCAGAATAGAATTTATTAATTTGCTCACATGATTTTTTAAATTTATCTTCATCGATAACAGTGACAACCATTTCTAAATTTTTTTGCCACGAACCAGAACTTATTTTAATTTGTCTCATCTGTATATTTCTCCACAAACAACTTCAACATTCCTCACTGACATTAAATATTCAGCACGTTTATTGCATTCCGATTGCGTGTATATATCTTCCGTTACAGGCACAGCAGAACCCTGTATTAGCATGAGTAATACATATCCGATTATTTGCATGGTTGTTTGATTTTATTCGACTTGGTTATTTTTTATTGATGCTTGATTTAATTTATCAGCATTTGCTTGTGCATCTGCAATTGAAGTAAATCCTTTCTCAATCATATTTCCATTTAATAAAATAACTGGTTTACCGTTAATTAGTTCGGCTTTATATTTATCATTCATTTTTTTATTTTCACTCCACCTTTTTAAATTTAATTACCCACACCCATTGGTTATTATTCCAACTATCTTCTCCGTAAATATCTATCCATGCATCAGCGAATTTATCGTATGGTGTGAATGTCTCGCCGCCACTGTCTGGGTCACTATAAGTAGGTCGCCACCCAGTAAGCTCAAATCCTTCAGCGTGTGCATCATCTTGTGATATCTCCTGAATCTGCTGAACCCAAACATCAGTAATTTCAATTCTCCCTTTGATATTACAGTCCTTGTCTGTAATGTTAATGATGTCGCCAGTTTCACCATACGGACAATCAACATCAACAAATCCATGTCGCCATGCTGCACATACTTGCTCTGATAGTGTGTAACCTTCTTGCCATGCACTAAGGTTTCGTAACTCTTCTTTGGTTACTTTAGGCTGTGGCTCAATTGGTCGGCGCGTCTGTGTTTTTCTGCCATCCATGACAGCCGATAACATGGCATCGTTGAATTTAATACTGTCTTTCATAATTACCTCTATTGATATGTTTGTGAGCAAAACATGTAATCTGTAAAGCCATGTTTTAAAAGGTTTATTTATTTAATTGTTGGTGGTATGATCGATTTTTAACCATTAACGAGGAAGAAGAAAAATGAGTAATCGATATTATGAAATAGAAGTGTTTGGTAGGAATTATCAGTTGATAGCTAGAGAATCTAGTGATACTAATTTAACGTTTAAAATGGATGATAACTCCGAATTCCCGCCAATTTATAATGTACATGCAAAGAACAAGCTTCCTCTTAAAATAAAAATGCCTAATGGTTTTTACAATCAGGCTTATGTAAGTAGAGCTCCTTTCGGCATGTTTATAGCTAGCTTTATCTAAATTTGCATCTGCCAAGGATTGGCATTCATTCCTCTTCATTGCATCCCTGCGAGTTAAATTAAGCTGTCCGTAGCTTTCATGGTTATATCCTTTAGTTAAACGGGTAGGGTGTATTTCATCCTTGAAATTAAAAATCCATTAAATAACAACCATTAATTCATCTTTGCGAATTTGATAAACATCAGTCGCCTTTGAGAGCAGATCAGACTCATTGGCTAGCCATTTACCTGCATATCTGTAAAGCTTATCGAGTTCATCAGTTGTTTTTGCACTGCTTGCCGCGTTAGTGAAATCAGATAACAACTCATCGGGCGTGCGTTTATCGACTGGCTTTTCTGCTTCATCATTATTTTGTGGCTTGTTGTTAATCAAATTATTAAGTGACTGCTTTGTTGTTTTTGGCGTTATATCTCTTGCCGTTCTAGGCTCTGAATCAAATTCGTCAGGAGTGTAAACTCCGAGGATAACTTCGGGGCAATAAAGGCGAGCCCAATACTTAACTGCTAGATAGGCAATCTGCTGCTTTGGTGCTGTTTTCCATAACGGTGAATTTCTGGTGGTGATATCAATCATATAAAGCGGCTCACCCCATGTGATTTCATCCTCACCATGAAGAATGGCCCCAACCTGAACAAATAACCCGGCTTCGTCAGACTTGTCTTTTGTTCCCGTTATTCGCTCCCAATCACCGCCATATCGGTAATGAAATCGACCATTAACAGCTTTTGAACTTGTAACAACAGCGTTGACTAACTGAGCCTCGTAGCCGAGCACGCCATTAACTAAGTGGGTCTTTTGAGCTACCGCATATGGATTCATTCGCCATTGAGCCGCCTGCAACGCCACAGCTAAACAATCCGCTGGCTTGCCTGCTAAATGTCTCGGAACAGTAGCAACACCTTGAGACATAATCTCTGCAAATGCCTGAAGCTTTTGTAATCCTGATGGGCTGAATATTGCGGTTGATGTGTCAGCCTCATGTTCTGTATTGATAGTTGTTATTTCTTGAGACATATTAATCCCTCCGTTTAGCCCACGCAGGGCGTGATATAGGTTCTATGCCGCCCCAGTCATCATTGATACGGCACTCATGAAAAGTATGTAAATTTTGTTTGAATAAACTAAACCCAACATCAACGTCCTCTGAATCTAACTCAAAGACGTGAACTGGATATCTTCCACAATCAATTGTTTCGCTTACAGCAAGAAAGAGGAAAATTGGTGACTCCCCAAAATGTTGCAAATAACCTTCCTGATACATTGCATGCTGAACGTGATAGCGAAACTCTTCGATGTGACGATCAAATCGACTCATATCGGCTACTTTTTTTACATCGATAATTACTGGCTGATTTGATAAAAACTTGTCTGGTCTAATCCTGCATAATTCTTCCGTGTCTGCATCTTCCCAGTAAATTGACGCCTCGCTATAACCGTCAGCCTCAAGAAAATACCTTGCCGCGTGGTGGGCGAGGACACTATCACGCATTATTTTCAGCTTCCGATGCTGTTCGTAATCCATTACGGTCTTCCCTGAATCATCACATTCTTTTAGAAAGTCCTTTTCTTCCTGCTTACCATCCTTCGTCCTTCTGTTAAATTCAGGAGCCTCGATGAACCTATTTAAAAATTCATCTGGCTCTAAAAGTAAGCAGTGAAGGGCGGTACCCATATCTAAAGCCTTCAACTTTTCCGTGTCTAATGGTGCATTTTTCTTCCATTTATAAAACGCAGGGCTTCTTGCTATATCGTCCAACTGAGATTTACTGATCCCTAATCCATGGTGATAGTCCTCATTTGAAATGTCATAATAGATACCGGGTTTCATCCTAAAACCTCTTTATCTATCCCAATCTGTATCGCTGTTCTAATTCCGTCTAAAACCGCATCCAGCGCTTGGGGGCTAATTTCAAATACCGGATTTAACTTCCTTGCTAAATCCATACATAACAGTTCTTCTGGCAGGCTATCCATAACCTCATCAACTGATATTTTCTCTTCCTGAGAATTAACAAACGCTTCTCGTTCCATTTGGCGTTCGTACCAGTCGTTTCTGAGTCCGTAGGTGTTGGTAATCACGCAACCCTCCTGAAATACAACTCATTGAGTATCTTTGCGACTACTTCTCCTCGTCCTGAGAGATGAATAGCTGCTGCGAGTGACTTTGCGTCATACTGATTAATGATGTAATCAACGACTTCTGACGGCTCTGGTTGGTAATATTGAGTAAGTTCCCTGAATGATTCTGTTTCAATGCGGACATCGTTAAGATTCTGAAAGGCTATTTCCGTGCCATTATTTCGGTTTCTACTGGTCATATCTGCATAGGTGTAACGTATAGTCAGTGACATACTTTCCTCCCATAAGCTCTCATCTGTAGTTGACTCGCCAGCCGCCAGACATCCTTGTTATTGGTTGAGACGGCTATCCTTGCCGCTTGATGTGCGAGTTGTAAAAAAGGCGTAGTGATACGCACCGCCATGCAATCACGCATAGCGCTGTAATAGTTAGTTTTCATTGTTACCTCGCTAGGTGAGCGATAGGGTGGTTATCTGGTGTTGGTGCGGTGGGTATTAGTAGTTCATTGTCATGTGGGGGATTTTATTACTAGCAACTAACTTAATAAATTCAGTCGCTAATTTTTCATCAAATCCGTTACTTACTAAGGCTTGTAATGTTTCTTGGTTATACTTGCGACGATGCTCCTTATCAGCCTGACGTTTAGCTTCTTCCTGACGCTTACGTTCTTCTTCTGCTAATCGCGCTTGTTCTGCTTCTTGTGCTTTCTTGCGCTCAGCTTCGATAGCTAATTGTTTCTCGCGTTCGGCTCGCTCCTGAGCTTCTTTAGCATCACGCTCTGCCTTTTCCTTGGCTTCTTTTGCTGCTTGCTCTGCACGTTGAATTGCTTCCTGCTTTTCACGCTCTGCACGTTCAGCGGCTTCTTTTGCTTCACGCTCACGTTTAGCTGCTGCTTCAATTTCTTGCTGTGCTTTGCGCTCAGCTTCAAGTCTTGCCTGTTCCGCAGCTTGTCGCTTCATTTCTTCTTCACGAGCAATGCGTTTGCGCTCTTCTTCAGCTTTGCGTAAATCAAACAGATCGTTCATTTGCAGAGCCTCTTCATGATCAACTTCGATTTGCTTCTTAATCGCTTCGGCTTCTTCGCGAGCTTTTTCTTGTGCTTCCCACTCTGTTAGTGGCTTGCGAATATCTGTGCTTAATGCATCTAGCTCGTCACGAAATATCTTACGGCTAGCATCAACTTTTTTAGGTAGCTCTTTTAACTTATCGACAACCGCTTTACCTTCCTTGTCGATATACGTTTTTGTTTGAGCAACTTTGTACGCCAGAGATGCAAAAGCCTTTCGGTTTTTAGCTACTGAGAAATCACTGTCGAGTTCTTTACGCTCTTCTTCTGCAAGAGATTTAATGTGCTCCAGCATCTGATTTACTTTTTCTGGTGCCGTAAACAAATCTAGCGCCGTAGCTTGTTCAATTACGACTAATTCATTTGCCATTTTCTATATTCCTTATGTGTGTATTCCTCACTATTAATAGCGATATGAATGATTAAGTGGTGGGTTACTGCTGACCGAGGGCTTTTGCGATTACAGCGTCAACGATGTCTAAATCATCGTCATCATCTGGTTTATAGCTTGCAATTTTATTTCGAAGTCTGATTAACTGTTCTAATAACTCTGGTGCTGTTGCGATTAGATGGGCGTCTGCCTTCTGATTGGCTGTTGTGATATCTAAATAAACATCACCAATTGTCACGCCGTGAAAAGTTGTCATTATCTCATTGGCGTTTCTTACTGTATATTTCCAAGGCGCAGGCGTTCCTTTAAATTCCATTGTTTTATCTGTCATACTCCCTCCGTTATTAACTAAACACGATGCTAGAACCTGCCATACCACGCACCGTCATCACCTTTTTCTAAGACTATTACTTTCGACTTAGCGGAATCGAATCCATCTAGAATCAACTCGTGAACTCTATTGGTAAGATGGAAAAGGCAGGTCTTTACATCGTAATGAACCCTAACACCCTCGGTTTCTGACATTTTTAAGCGTATTGCTTTTTTATTCTCATCTACCCATATCAAAACAAACGGAAGCCCTTCGTTGACATGTCGGCTTATCGAGACATTCCCTGTTTTCACATTAACCCTTATTTGTGGCTTGTATCTTGAACTATGCGAAATCTGCAAAGCTGAAACAAAATTACATTTACTGTAATCCATCTCTATCTCCTGTCTATTAATCAACTAGTAAACGTCACCGACTACCAAATCGAACTCACGTTTAGTAATTGCAGGTTGAAGACAATTAGCAAAAAGAATCTCGTTGTTATCTAGATCCTTAACAAATCGCCAACCCCTAAATAACCGTCCAGTTACCACTTTATCCATATATTCAGGAAAGCAACCAATGTTATCCCTGAGAAATTCAAGAGCTTCCATTCTCTCGGCTATTTCATGTTTCATGCGTTCAATTTGATATTCGGTCACATTTACCTCCTATTAATCAACTCACTACAGCCCACAGAATGGGCTGGGATTAGTTAACTATTAGAATTTAGGTAATAAAAAACCCCGCGGTTGCGAGGCTTTAGATTGATTGGCGTAAATCACCATTTTTTATTTGGGTTTCTTTGATGAGCGTGATTTACAACTCTATTCATAATGTCATCTTTAGGTGCGTTATCTTTTGGCTCGCAGTCTCTTGGTAAAGCCCCACTCATTAAGGCTCTATCGGTTGCTGTTAATGTTCCATTAGGTACTTCAATTGGTTTATATGGGTCAACAACAACGCTGGGATCTGTTTCTTTAGCTATAAGCGCCTCAGCTCTTTTTAACTCAATTAGCTTTCCTCTAGCCAAATACCTACGCATTTTAGAGTTAAGCTTTCCTGTTTGAGGAAGATACTTTATCTTCGCCATGTTAAACCCTCGCAGTTACTTCACCAGATTCTAACAGCGTACCAGATTTTCTATATTTAGCTGAGTAAATACTAGAATTTGGCAAGCAACAGTTATCTCCACTTGGATAATGCTTTGTTGGTTTGAGAGAGAGAACAGGGCGTTCTGGTTTCTCAACGCCAAATATTGAATCCCAAATTTCTTCCACTGAGCGACTTCTCATAGCTATCTTTCGAGCCAAAAACTCACCTTGCTTTCTGCGTCTGCGAGTTCTTGAATTCTCTTTAAAAGTTATTGTTGCCATATTTGCCTCCTAAGTGATCTTTGGTGGTGCGGGCAATCTATTTGCTATCTCCATGCTTCACACATGGCGCCCTAAGCTTTGGCTGTCAGTCTGCTTGCATCGTGCGCACTCAACAGGCACTTGACGGCGTATTGCAACCGTAATGACTATCGCGAATAGTTCACTTCCGATTCACAGCGAGCTACCGCACCCCAAAAACCACTCAGTGGTTGCTCTGAAAATTTATTCTGAGCGTTCCTAATTGTAAAAGAGCGAACATCCTGTTTATCTATGGCTCCTTGCCTTCGATGTGATAAATATAACCAGCGGTGATTTATAAGTCAACACCGCAGGTGATAATAATATAACTGGCGGTGTTAATTTGTTGTATTTTCAGATAATTTATTTTCAAAAAAATCTCAGATTGGAATGTAGGTCACTTATTTGGAGGGGAGAGGGCACAAAAAAGCCCTCGCAGGGAGGGCTGGGGTTATCTATGTTTTGTTAAGTCTATAAGAGGCTTAAGGCTTTCTACTATCTTCTGCCTTACATCGTCTTCTAAAGTTGGTTTGTGATACTTATCCCACTTAATCATTGATACAGCATCACAAAACTCCTTATAAGCCACTATCAGCTTTTCTCTTTCCTTTTCTTTCATATGAATAGAAAGATTTAATATTTCTTTTTCATTAACTAAAGAACGGTGAACACATAGCCCTAAATCTAGATCTTTCTTGGCTTTAATGAGCCTTATGTAGATAGGGTCTGCAACTGCATTAAATTCTTTTCTTTTATCATTTATACGCCCAACACGTATGCCGTTATAGTACGTTGCAGGAATTGCAATAAATGATATTATTGTTGCAATAGTTGACATGACATCACTATATGACATCTGGAGATCCTTATGTTTAACGAATATCTGCTACCAACAATTACCTTGGTTTCATCATTATCTTGTTTGGGATTTAATGTATACATCCATTTTCGACTGAAGCGTATGGGCTATTAATTTAATTATTTACTTAAGCAATCTAAAACGTGTCGTCAGGCCATTGTGACTTGATTACCTTACCTATGATTGTACAGTTACCGTTAATAGGGATCAGGTCATAGCGTGGGTTTAACGGCTCTAAATATGATATTCCACCTTCTCTAATCAATCGTTTGAATGTGAACTCATCATTCAGCAAGCGAGCGACACAGAAATCTCCGAACTCAACCTCTTCATCAGGATCAACCAAGATAAGCATTCCTTCAGGAAAACTTGGCTTTCCTCCTGGTGGCGCTGTCATTGATTGGCCTTCAACCTCTAACCAAAAAGCGCGCTCACTGGCTTTCTTAGCTGTAGGTATCCACGACACAGCATCTTTCTGAGTATATGAGTTAAATTCTGTTGAGAAAGCGCCAGCTTGTACCTTAGTGAATAGAGGGTATTGATATTTCTCATCCATGCTTGGTGTTTTTAATGGGCTGACAGCCTTAAACATGCCTCTAATTTCTTTAGCTAGGGATGGGCTAAATTCATCAACGGTAACTTGTAACGCCTCAGCTAACTTTGCCGCGTTTTCTATGTTTAGAGCGTTTACTCCATTCAATAACTGAGCAACAGCGCTCTGCCCCATGCCGATTGAATCGCCTAGGGTTTCTTGTGATAAGCCAAGCTCTTTCTTTTTTGCCTCAAAGATATTTTTCAGGCGAAGAGCATCAGCTTTTTGTTCTTCTGTGATCGGTTTCTTTTTCATACTGCAATTTTATTACCAAATGGAATATTTACCAATCACCGCAGGTGTTGACTATTTTATCACTTGCGGTGATAATAATTAAAAAAGGAGAAACTATGGAAAGAGTCCCATTAACTAAATTTGCTACTGAGCTAGGACAACACAAAACGGCTGAATTGTTAGGTGTTAGGCAAAGTGCGATAAGTAAAGCAATTTTAAAAAAACGAAATATTTTCGTTATCAGAAAACAAGATGGAACAGTTGAAGCTGAAGAAGTTAAACCGTTCCCATCAGGTAAATAAGTATCACCAGCTCTTTAACATCGCTAGACCGCTCAGAGTAAATTCTCAGAGCAAACAATCCGCTCATATGGAATGAGCCACGGATCATTACTGCTGTTCTCTAACGAGAAGTAATTTAATAAGGAAATTAAACCATGGAATACACAAATACACGCAAACAATTTAATAAATTCATTTCAAATCACTTGATGGCTTCGGCATTACAGGCATTGAGAAATAAAACTCAGTCAGTGGTCGCTAAAACATTAGGTGTTCATGACTCAACTATCCTACGCAGAACTGAAAAATATCCTGAGATATGCGAGACATTAGTCGCATCAGGGATAGTCGATTTTGTGATGGAAGGTGAGAGGAAAATATCAGAGGAAGAATACCGCTTTTTATGGAAACAAATAGGTGAACTGTCACAGATGAGAACAAAAGAAAACGCCCCGATTGTTGGAGCAACCGAGGCGCATTAACAAATGGACTTAACCATTTAGACTAACAAATACACTGTATCAATAACCAGTAATTACGACAAGAGAAATTTAGGCTTCTCTTGTCTGATACAGCTAATTAATGGAGTAATTATATATGGATTCTGTTTACTTAACAAACAGATATGGAGGTCGTGGTGAATACAGCTAAATTCTACGATCTTGGTGTTGCAAGACAACAAAGGAGCAACAGGGTGGAAAACCAGAAACTAGGTTTCATCCCGTTGTACAGGAGCATAAAAAATAAGTCATGGGCTAAAGATGTTTATCTTAGAGCACTGTGGGAAAACTTATTGTTAGAAGCTCAGAGCGAGCCATACACAGCCAACTACAAAGGTCATATATGGCATTTAAAGGCTGGTCAACTGGTTACCACTCCAGCCAATCTAGGGCTAAACCTGTGCGACAGGAACGGCAAGCCAACCAGTAGAGATACGGTTAATCGAATGCTGGCTGTTTTTGTTCGTGAGGGGATGATTTCAATCGAAGGAGAGAAGCATAAAGGCACGGTGATAACCATCACAAATTACAGTGATTATACTCAAAATTTAGTCAATGTACCCGCACATAAGTACGCACATAATAACGCACATGATGAAGCCATAATTCATGCACCTTTAGACGGCATACCCGCACATAACAACGCACATGAATCCGCACATCATGAACAATATATATTTAATAATAAATTATTAAATGATCGTCCGAGAAAAAAATCTTCTGTGCCTCGTAAGGTAAAACCTGATGCAGCTGTGAGTTCAGAGAAAGGGGACAAATGGGGTAATGCTGAAGACCTAAAAGCTGCTCAATGGATTTACGAGAAAGTGTTGATTGTAAGTCCTACGACTAAAGAACCTAATTGGTCAACATGGGCTAACGATGTTCGCCTGATGAGACAACTAGACGGACATACACACCAAGATATTTGCAGAATGTTTAAATGGGCTAATCGTGACTCGTTCTGGTGTAGCAACGTGTTATCTCCCGCAAAACTACGTGAGAAATGGGACACATTGACCATACAGAGCCAACAACCCAATCGAGGTAAGCGACAGGTTGATCCTGAACCAGCACAGAACTGGAATACTCGTGAAGCATGGGAGAATGATTTTATATGAAGACTAATCTGGCTACTGCAATCGCTAATCGTGATGCAGGTGCATTGGCTAGAATGGCTCAGAGTAGCACCCCGCAAAAAGTTGTAAATAATCATGCTGAGCAACTAGTCGATGTATTATTCCGAAATCTGAAACAAATATTTCCAGCCTCAGTAAACACCATTTTCAAAAACGAGTCAGAGGAACTTACTGCAAAGCGACAATGGATCGCCGCCTTTGCAGAAAATGGAATTACTACCAGAGAGCAACTTCAAAATGGCATGCGACACGCCAGAGCAAGTGATAACCCTTTCTGGCCTGCTGTTGGTCAATTTATCAAGTGGTGCAAGGAAGAGGATTATGTGGCTCTTGGTTTGCCTGACGAGGATCAGCTTTACGAACTCTATCGAGAATACTGCAAAATGCGTGGTTGGCGTGAAATGAAATGGCCCTCAAACGCTTGCTACTGGATGGTTACCAAAATTTACTCTGAGATGCGAAGTAAAAGCCTAACTGATAGTGATGTTAAGAAGCTTTGTGCCAAAGAGTTACGGAGCATGACTGCAAGAATCAAGTCAGGTGAAACTATTCCAGCGCCGGCACTTCAAGTCGAACACAAGATCACACCAACAAGCCGCAATAAATCACTATCAATAATCGCCAATTTGAAGCAAAAGCATGGCTTCAGATAACACGCAAGAGGATTTTTAGATGAAAGGAACAACGTTAAGAGAGCTAATCAATCGATATGACTTACAAGCAATGGCATTGGCTGATAGACAACATCCTATTGATAGTGAGTATTCAATGCCGTTCTTTAGAGCTCACTTGAAATACAGGAAAAAGTTAATGCCGAGGGGCAATGTGATGATCAGGTTAATGAAAATCCAATGCGCATTCATTAAGTATCGAAGAAGTGAAGAGTATCTTCAAAAGAAAATTGATGAATACAATGCAAAATATCAACGGGAGGCATCTAATGCAGGGAACTAATTGGGTTAAGGTGAGCGAGAGATTGCCACCATATAAAACACCGGTTTTGTGTTGTGATATTGATTCACTATATGGCGAGGTATTCATTGCTGATTACATTAGGGAATTTAGGTTCGGTTATAGGGCTAAATTAACAGGCTTCTACCGTGGGAATATGCAAGGAAACGTAACTCACTGGATGCCACTCCCACCAATGCCAGAGGGTGAATGATGAAGATAAAACGCAAAGTTCACAATAAGCTATTTCCAACTCGTAAATTGTCATTTTATCAACATTCAAAAGTGGATGAATGGAACTCGCTAGAGTGCTACATGGACAAGTGGTTATTAGTTATTTTATTTATCCCGATTGTTGTTATTGGGACGCTAGTAGCTGGTTTTCCTACGGCATTCAAAGAGGCGACGGTTTATTTCAACAATCCATATTCAGTCGATAGTCTGACGCTTGCAGAAGTGGAAGCCATTAGGTTGGAACAGGAGAGCTAACAGTGAGTAAATTAATAGCAACATACAAAGTTAGACCGTTAAAAGATGGCGAGTGTTTTTATTGCCATAATGGCTGCGGGGAATGCAAAACAGTAGAGGTCAATGAAAATAACGTTGTGATTAATGGCGAGGTTATTGAGTACACCAAGGCAGATGTATCTTCCTGCTGTCATTCCAATGTTGGCATCTGGGATGATAAAAATGATTGCGACGCTACTGAGCCAGTGTATGTATACAAGGAAGTGGAATAGAAATTAAGGCAGGAGGTTAACTTGGAAGCAGATTTTCTCTTCCACGAATCAACCAAAAATACCGCATGGCAACACCTCAAAGAAGTTCTAGCAACAAACCAACCACACCGAATCATTATTAAGCCTTGGAAAAACAAGCGTTCATTATCTCAGAATGCAACTTTTCATTTATGGTGCGCAGAGATAAGTAAATACCTATGCAAGAACAACGCCAATTACACACCAGAAACCGTTAAGGAGATGCTTAAGCATACATTTCTAGGTTATGAGGTGGTCGATATGATTGACGTTACTACACAGCTTACAGAGCGCGTAAGGACACTTCGGAAAACATCAAAACTTGATACAGGTGAAATGTTCCACTTTATGGAGCAGGTTGAACGCTGGGCGGTAGGTATAAATTGTTTCGTGACGATACCTGACAACAGTGAGTACATGAAATTGAAAAGGAAACAAGACGAATGACGCCAGAAGAAAAGTTAAAGCAGTATGACGAGAAGTTAGAAGAGGCTCAGAAGTTGGTTCGATTTATCGAAGAAAGTCGCCGTGAGCATATTAACCGCCATAACTTAAACAGGAAGTAATTATGACTGACGAACAATACAAAAACTATGCAAATGTAATAGTAGCAGTTCGCGAATTTATATCATTCAACCATAAAGCTATCTCATCAGTAGTTGGCTTAACTCCTCACCGTTCAGGAACAGTTATCAGAAAACTACTTGAATTTAAATGTATCAGGGAGGTTAGTAGCGAAAGAGGGTCTGGTACCAAAATGATCCGCAACTACGCTGTTAGAGATGACGCAATTACTCGACTGAGAATGCAATTTGAAAGAGAGCGTCGAGCCAATTTGCCGCTTTTTCCTAAGGCTAAAAAATCTGAGGATAAAGAGCCAAAACAGCCAAAGCAACAAGATGATGACTTTAAGTGCAGATTAAAGTTTGTCGATAAGGCCAACGTCTCAGGGATGGGTAATCCGATGTTGATGAAATTTGATTCATTATTGAGTGGGGTGAGAGTGTGAAAACTAAGTCAACAAATATGGAGCTGGTTAAGTTTGAAAAGAGCAGCTCTGTATTCACAAAAACGTATAGCGTTATTCATAATAACGGGAATACATGCTTAGAGCAGAAAATTCATTTATCCATGGATGATTTCGGCAACTTTGATTTAAACGTTGAAATGGATGGATTCCCTCGCATTGATGATGAAATAGACGCCTTGCTCAAATACGGAGACTGGCTAGAGCGATTAGGTGTCGCTATTAGACGAGAAGCTAAGCGATCAGTAAAGAGGGGTGCTCAATGAACTGCCAATCATGCAATAGACAGCTAACAGATGATGAAATTTATGTTTGCGATGAATGCGTAAATGAATATCCACATCTTGAGGTGATGGAAAAAATCAAGGAGGAAAAGAGTGGCGAAGGTAAAAACGCCGAAGCTCAAAACCTGTAAAGTCTGCAACAAAGAATTCACTCCCTACCTATCTACCCAAAAAGTTTGTTCCACATCCTGCGCAATAAAATTCGCCTCAAATGAAATTAAACGGACCGAAGAAAAGGACCGTAAAAAACGTTTATCTGAGGAAAGAAAAATATTGCGGGCCAGAAAGGAAAAGTTAAAGACAAAATCAGACTGGAACAAAGAGGCCCAAGCGGCAGTAAATAAATACATCTTTTGGCGAGACTACGGGCAACCCTGCATTGCTTGTGGTAGAGCCTTAAATTATGGGGTAAGAGGTGGGTCCGTAGATGCTAGTCATTACAGGTCAAGGGGTTCAGCAAGTCATTTAAGATTTAATTTACTCAATATTCATGCTGGCTGTGTTCACTGCGATAGGGACCTGTCAGGAAATCTCATTCCATATCGCATTAATCTCATCAATAAAATCGGCGAAGAGCGAGTAACTCGTTTAGAGCACGATAACACGGTCCGTAAATTCGACATCGAATATCTCAAGCGAATGAAATCAATATTCACTCGTAGGGCCCGTTGGTATGAGAAAAGGCGAAAGGATCAATATTCGGAGGTGGCTTAATGTTTACTGACTTAATCGCAGCTATTGAAGAATGCAGGTTTAGGGCATTAACAGAGCGCACTGGTGATAAAACAAAGCGCTATTTATCAGTTATTCAATTAAATAACGGATTCATGAAGGTTGTCGAAACTGTACAGGCAAAGAGATGTGGTAACCGGATTATGTACTCAGTCGGTTGCGATAGATATCACACAGTATTACCGGAGGCGAGATGAACCTAGAAAGCGCTGTTAAATATCACTTCGCTAAAACCACATCAATATCAGATGCGCCTAGCTCAACATCACCAGATAGATTAACCGGTACTGATGTTATGGGTGCTTTTGGCATGTGTCAGAGTAAAGAGTCATTCGGCTATTCAGCATTCTTGGGGAAGATGGGAATAAGCCGAAATGACAGAGACAAAGCGATACAACTTTTAACTCGGCATGCATTGAATCATTGCGACAAGGTTCCAGCCTTACGCAAGCTCGATATGAATGTTAAGCGAAAGGTAATGCAAATACTCGCAAAATTCGCTTATGCAGATTATTGCAGATCTGCATCAAGTGTTACTGAGTGCGTAAAGTGCAATGGATCAGGTTTTAAGGTAAAGGCGATTAAGGTTAAAAAAGTCTTTGGTAAAGAAGTTCGCATTATTAATGACACCGAGTTATGCACTTGTGATAAGTGTAATGGTAAAGGTTATGTTTCTTGTGCGTGTAATGACTGCAAAGGGCGTGGCATGGCAATAGACAAGGAAACGTTAATGTTAACCGGTGAAGCTGTCAGTATGCCTTGTAAGCGTTGTTCTGGTCGTGGCTACGAACGAATACCTGCATCAAAGGCTTTTCAGGCTGTGTCTCATTTAGGGGTTACGATTGATCAATGGAAGCGTTCAGTTAGTAAATTTTATGAGTCATTGGCGGTTGAGTGTGAAAAAGGAGAAAGTAACGCAGATTACATACTAAAAAAGGTAACAAATTAAAAACGAATACTTCTAACGAATGAATTGACTTTTGCACTTTTCTGTGTAAATATCGTTCTAACGATGGGTTATTGTCATTTCGTTAACGTTAAAAGAATTCAAGACCTCGCTTCGGCGGGGTTTTTTGTTATCTGATTAGTGGATAATGCTAAAGCCAGTTAGCACCAGTAATAGCCTGATGCTCGGAAATAGGAAGCTTGGGAATGCGGTAGAGCGCATCGAATACCGAGACTGTGGAGATTGGCACCCACATCCACTTTATTTAATTCCCCCGAATTCGAGGGAATAGCAACCTGTAAGTTATCATTATAAGCTCATCCATCCGGAATTACCGGATAGTTCATATTCAGAAGATCGCTTAGGCGGTCTTTTTTCGTATATACGTTAAGTCAACTTAACGCATAGTGTTATTTCTTGTTTGGAGGCTGATATGACGATTAATGATTTAAAGGCAACCAATGATCGGTATATAGCTGATGAACGTAGAAAAGCGATTATTGAAAGAGCTGAAGTAAAAGCGAATGTTTATGAGTCCGCTAAAAGATTATTTCAACTTGCGGAAGATAGCGATTATGTGAAACGTAGTGATGGTTATATTGATGTAATTCTAACAGGTTGCAACATTAATGTTTTTCTCAACCTAACTAAGGATAGCGGGTTGTTTAAAAATTGTGGCAATAAAATATACCAACACATGTTCTGCAATAAACTCCTTATGCATGAAAAACTAAATCATATGGGCGGAGTTAATTTCGCCAGAATTATCCTTTCCTAAACATGCCGACCACAGAATCAATCACAACACCTCACATTCACACAAGAGCTGTGAGTCGGCGTTCTATTAACTAATTCCTCCAAAAAGGAGGCGGTATGACACGAATGGACGAGAAAGACAAATTCAGTGCCACCGCATGGGGTGTCATATTCGCTATATCCCTATACGGCGGATTGGCTAGATACATTATTGACAATAAACGTAACGGTTATCGGTGGAGCTGGGTAGGGGCAATTATGCAAATGTTCGTATCTGGCTTTGCTGGGATGATGGGCGGTCTTATATCAATAGAGCTTAACGCCTCATTCTATTACACGTTATTTACGGCTGGCTTATGTGGTTCCGCTGGCTCTTTAGCATTGGATTTCTTCTGGGATAAGTTTACAGGGGGTAAGAAATGACTAGACCAGCACGCGGTGAGCGCAATAACAATCCGGGCAACATTAGACACGGTTCGAAATGGCAAGGACTATCCGCACAGCAAACAGATAAAGACTTTTGCCAATTTGTATCACCTGAATACGGTATTCGTGCAATTTATAAATTACTGCAGACATACCAAAAGAAATACGAACTCAACACTGTCGAGTCGATTATCGATCGGTATGCGCCACCAAATGAAAACAACACAGTTGGCTACATCAATCGAGCAGCTAAAGATATTGGTGTTAGCGTAAATGAGCCTATTAATGTTTCATCTAAACCGGTTGCTATTGCATTGGCCACAGCGATTGTTGGTGTTGAGCTTGGATATCAGCCATACAGTCAGAAAGTGTTTGAAGATGCTTGGTTGTTGTTATGAGTATTGGTAAATGGGTTCTTTTAATTGGCTCTGTGATTTGTGTTTTTTCACTCCAATACTTAGTTGTAAAAGTTGGTGAACTGAGCAAAGAAAACCAATCGCTCACCGAGCAACTCTCACGCCAAAACTCAATCACAGAAAACGCCAACCGAACATTCAGGATTATCAATAATGTCTCATCACTTAATAGCGAAGAGCGGAATAGGTCAGCCGTGGATTCTGAAAAAGTTAAAACGGTTATCAAAACTGTTCTTGTCAATAATGATTGTGCCAATACTGCTATTCCTAATGACGCTCTTATCAGGATGCACGACTATTCAGAAAGAATACGTGCCAGTGGAACATATAGCGATACCGGCACACCTAACCGCTGATTGCCTATTACCCTATATACCAGAACAAATGACATGGGGAGAATCATTAATGTTAAACATCTCCCTTTTATCGGTTATTGAGCAATGTAATTCAGACAAGAAAGCAATACGGGAAATTGAACAACAACGACAGGTTGGGAATGGATAAATGTATTTTCATCAAGCGACTTTATTTGAGCATTGGGATAGATAAAGAGCTTTGGTACACGACCAGGAAAAATGATTCTAGGTTGTATGCATTATTTCACCTTGCGTACTGCCCTGATTTTAGCCCGACAGTTGGATTAAGGTTATCAGTGTTCAACTTAACAATTCCTTTTGTGATATTCCGCATTGGCTGGATTACCAAACGAAAACAACGAGCCTCCAATTAGGGGGCTTTTTAATGGATGCAATTCCGCCATATAAGGGGGTGATTTCATCTGTCTGACGGGGGAGCTGTAAGTGACCAAAGTAACGTAGTGATACGTGATGATGGTTGCGAGTTTTACATACGGGATAATCCCGTATCTGCATAAATCGCATTTCACCCTGTGCACCACATGCACACACATCTAAAAACATCGAACCGTTATTTAGGAATGAGCCTTTGGGGAGATCAGTTATAGCTGATACTGCTTCGATGGGCTGATTTCCTATGTGGCAAGGGTTCATTACTAAGTAAGGACAGTATCATGACAAAATTATCAGTCATCAATAATGCTATATCTGAACAACCAACTATGACTAGCTTAGAAATGGTTGATTACATCAATGCAGATAGAAAGGCAAAGGCTGAGACAGAAGGGTTAAGTTTCCCATGCAAGAAGCATAGAAAATTACAACATAAGGACTTTTTAAGGAAAGTTCCTAAAGTATTGGGTGAAAATCAATCAGCGAAATTTTACGCCGATTACATCGACAATAAAGGTCGCTCATACCCGTGTTGTAAATTCCCTAAGCGTGAAGCTTGTTTGATGGCCATGAGTTACAGCTACGAGCTTCAAGCACAAGTGTTCGATCATATGACTGAGCTAGAAGCTGAATCAGGATTTGGATTTACCATCCAGCAATTACAACACATGTTAGCTGTGGCAAGAAAAGCTTCTGATGAAGATTCAAGTGATGCGGGTCGCCGATTACGCAAACGTCAAGATGATTTAGCTATCTTAAACCGTGCTGAAAAGTTAATAGGTGACATTAGCCAAATGGCATTAGGTTTAGTTGGCGGTGGCAAGTTATTAAATCATGAAAAGTAATAAATATTGCACAGCTCAAAACTGAGCCAATTGATTTGATTAACATTTAACGATGAATAGGCCCTAGTGGCCTTTTTTATTGGGTGGGATATGTATGCAAAAGCAACCTGTTTTTATCGATCGAATTAAAGTGATAGTAACAATGAAAAATGGTGAGTTAATTTATGGATATACAACATTGCCATGCGACATTAAAGATGAAGGTAAATTCATTGAACTAAGTACTGATAAATGCGGATTAGATGTGATCTATGTGAACAAAGATGAAATAAGCTACGTGAAGTTTAGTTTCATCATCAAGGAATAACTATGTCAGAAAAGTATCACGTAATAGCAACGAAGAAAGACGGTACAACCTACGAAGGCATGATGACTACTAAAGAGCCTCGTGTAACTAATGGGTTAATCGGTATCGCATCACTCGATGGATCATGGGTATACATATCACCTGATGAGATTAGTGATATTAAATATGTGCCAGTGGTTGAACAGTAAATGATTATTCATTTTAGAAAATTCTACAAATGTCATTCTTTGAGTGGCATTGATAGAGTTTTATATGGGTTTATATCCTCAAAGGTGTCATTGATTGCCGGAGATATATAAACGAAACCAGTTAATTATTCTAAAAGAGGCTGATTAATGGCGACTGAAAAGAAAATGGGTCGCCCTTCTGATTACTTACCAGAGGTGGCGGACGATGTATGCGCTCTAATTGCCGATGGTGAAAGTTTGCGTACTGTATGCAAGCGACCAGGAATGCCAAACACAACTAAAGTCATGCGTTGGTTACGAGAATATCCTGACTTTCGTGAACAGTACGCGAAAGCAATGGAATCAAGAGCTGACGCCGTGTTTGAAGAGTTGTTTGATATTGCTGATGATGTAAAAGAAGAGCCAGCGGCAGTTGCTAAGGCAAGGTTAAGGATAGATACCAGAAAGTGGGCTTTAGCAAGAATGAGCCCTAAAAAGTATGGAGACAAAGTAACTCAGGATATTGATTTAAAATCATCTGACGGTTCGATGACACCAACTAAAATAGTTTTAGTTGCCGGAGGTGGTAATGACGGTAGCAAGGATTGAAATACCGCCTAAATTAATTCCAGTGTTCAGTAGTAATTACCGATATCGAGGATCGTGGGGTGGTCGAGGTTCTGGTAAGACAAGAACGTTCGCTAAGATGACAGCTGTTCGCGGGGTAATGTTTGCAGAATCTGGTGTTGAAGGTGTAATTCTCTGTGGTCGTGAATATATGAACTCACTTTCCGACTCTTCGATGGAAGAAGTTAAGCAGGCTATCCGTTCAGAGCCGTGGTTAGATAATTATTACGAAATTGGTGATAACTTCATTCGAGCTAAGAATCGGAAAGTTTGGTATGTATTCTCCGGATTGCGCCACAACTTAGACAGTATTAAATCAAAAGCAAGAATATTGATAGCTTGGATTGATGAAGCTGAATCAGTATCTGAAATAGCGTGGTCAAAGTTAATTCCTACTGTTCGCGAAGAGGGATCTGAAGTATGGGTGACATGGAACCCGGAGATAGATGGAAGCGCAACGGATAAGCGTTTTAGAAAGAACCCTCCGAGCAACGCAATTATTGTTGAGATGAACCACGGAGACAATCCTTGGTTCCCGTCTGTGCTTGAAGAAGAGCGGCTGAACGACCAGACGCGTCTAGATCCGAATACCTACGCGTGGATTTGGGAAGGTGCTTATCTTGAAAACTCCGATAAGCAGGTATTAGCAAATAAATATGTTGTTAAATCGTTCCCTGATGATTTATGGCAGAAAGCAGACAGATTACTATTCGGTGCGGACTTCGGTTTTGCTAAAGACCCAAATACATTACTACGTCAGTTTATCCTTGATGACTGTCTGCACATCGAATACGAAGCATACGGCATCGGCGTAGAACTTGACCA
Source organism: Proteus faecis (assembly GCF_030286765.1). Classification (NCBI taxonomy): domain Bacteria; kingdom Pseudomonadati; phylum Pseudomonadota; class Gammaproteobacteria; order Enterobacterales; family Morganellaceae; genus Proteus; species Proteus faecis. The sequence continues at coordinate 505,577 of NZ_JASVWV010000001.1, read as the reverse complement.
CATGCCAGCGTTTTACGACAAGATACCTGAGTCTCGTAAGTGGCCAATTAAAGCAGACTCCGCACGACCCGAAACAATCAGCTATTTAAAGCGTCAAGGTTTCAATATATCTGCCGCCAAGAAGTGGCAAGGTAGCGTAGAAGATGGCATTACACATCTACGCGGATTCAAGCAAATAATCATTCATCCTCGCTGTAAAGAAACAGCAAAAGAAGCCCGTCTTTACTCGTATAAAACAGACCGGATCACAGGTGAGGTTCTTCCCGTTATTGAGGATAAGAACAACCACTGCTGGGATGCGGTTAGATATGGTCTGGATGGCTATATCACACAAAAATCAAACGCAGGCCTATTGGTTCCAAAACGATTACTGAGGCGATAATGCAAGAAAACATGAAACTAGCCGTCAATCACATGGTGAGTAATGCGATAGCTCGTGCCCGTATGGCTTTGGTTAATCCAACCATGGGGCTTGATGCGAAACGCTCATCTGCTTGGTGTGAGTACGGATTTAAACAAGATTTAACCTTTGAGGATTTATATAAGCTATTTCGCCGTGGTGGTATTGCTTTTGGTGGGGTAACGAAACTCGTAGGTAATTGCTGGAAAACATCACCTCAAGTGATTGAGGGTGATAAAGCAGATAAATACAAGAAAGAAACCGCTTGGGAAGCTTCATTTAAAAAGTACGTGAATAAGCGTATTTGGAAAGCATTCAAAGAAGCAGATCAGAAGCGCCTTGTTGGCCGTTATGCGGGTTTAATTCTTCATATCAATGATAGTGGAAAGTGGCATGAGCCTGTAACGAAGTCGAAGTTACTTAAAAAAGCAACGCCAGCATGGGCGAATGCAATTAAGCCTACTGATTGGGTGACTGACATTAATTCTCCTAATTACGGTCAACCTAGCATGTGGCAGTACACGGAGACGCTACCGAATGGTGGGACTAGAAATATCAATATTCATCCGGATAGGGTTTTCATTCTAGGTGATTATTCAGTTGACGCCATCGGCTTTCTTGAGCCTGCCTATAACGCCTTTGTAAGCCTTGAAAAGGTTGAGGGTGGTTCTGGTGAGTCATTCCTTAAAAACGCAGCAAGACAGCTAAATATCAACTACGACAAAGAGTCTAGGTTAGATGAAATAGCACGGATGTACGGCGTTGATGTCTCTGGCTTGCAGGAAATATATAACGAAGTTGCCAGAGAAATTAACATCGGTAACGATTCGGTTCTTGTTACTCAAGGGGCTAACGTTTCACCTCTGGTTAGTGCTGTATCTGATCCGACACCAACTTATATGGTTAACTTGCAAACCGCATCAGCCGCAATGGATATTCCATCAAAAATACTTGTTGGCATGCAAACGGGCGAAAGAGCTAGCACCGAAGATCAGAAGTATTTCAATGCACGATGTCAATCACGTAGAGAAAGCGAACTGTCATTTGAGATAGAGGACTTTATCGACCACCTAATTAACATCAAGGTACTAGAGCCTATCGGTGAGAAAGCGGTTGTCTGGGATGATTTAAACGAGCAATCAGCTATTGAGAAGCTTGATAGCGCTGAGAAGATGAGTCGAATTAATCAAGCCTCTCTTGCTACTGGTGAGCCAGTATTTAGTGTCGAAGAAATTAGGGAAGCGGCTGGACATAAAAATAACAGCGAAGAGCCATTAGGTGAAACTGATGAAGATACAGAAGATAAGGACGGCGATAAGACCCGGAACGAAAGCTGATCCAACATCAGTCGATAAACTAGAACGTGGCGCAATGAGAGAGTTTGCGAAACGCATTAGAAGAATATCAAAAGGCTACATTCAACTTCTTAATAGAATCCCCTCTGAGCCAGTCGTCAATAGAAAATACCAATTCGATTTAGACCCTAACTATCTATCAATACTGTTGAGAGATGGTGAGTTAATGGTTGATGAGGTGCTTTTGAGTGGTGGAGAGTTCGGTAACTTCCTTTTCCTTGAGTACGTTAGTACAGCATACGAAAGGGGAACAGCGCAGCAGTACGCAAACCTAGCACAGCAATCAACTGTCTACGCAGTAACTCAACAAAGTCTTGCAACGATACTGATGAGTGAACCATATCAGTTAAGAATGGCTCTAGTTCGTACTCGTGTATTCGAGGAGATGAAAGGGCTATCCGGTCAGGTTAAGGCTGACATGGCTCGCATTCTTACAGATGGTATCGCGAGGGGTTTAAATCCTCGTGAAGTAGCGAGAAACCTAACCAATCAAGCTGGTATTGAAACGCGTCGAGCCAATCGGATAGCAAGAACAGAGATACCAAGCGCATTGCGTAGAGCGCGATTAGATGAAGCTGACGAAGCTAAGGAAATACTTGGTCTAGAAACTCGTGAAATTCATGTCTCCGCACTAAGCCCAACAACAAGGGCTAATCATGCAGCTAGACACGGGAAGATGTTTACGTCTGATGAACAACGTGATTGGTGGGCTCGTGACGCTAACTCAATTAACTGTAAATGCTCAACTGTAACCGTTCTTGTTGATAAAGACGGCAAACCTTACAACAAGACTCTCATCAATAAACTGTTAGAGGAAAAAGAAGCCATGAAAGAACGTGGTTATCAATGGGCGGAGGAATAACTGATGCCAATTCAAGTAAACGTCACGACAAAAGTTAATAGCGCCTCTATTCGGCGTGAAACATACAACGGTCGTGAACACATTATTATCCCAAGTTACACGCTCCCAGCAAACGTCATTATGAATGGTGGGTTATATCCAGGCAGTGAGATTGACGCTCATTATCGAGAGTTAGAAGGCACTCCTGCGCCATTAGGGCATCCTACGCTTGATGGTCAGTTTGTATCAGCGCTTTCTTTCGAAGGTCTTAATGTTGGGTATATCGGCGCAGCAAACAGAAATGTTTCCAAGGTCGGTAATCGCATCTATTTAGAAAAGTGGATAGATGTAGATAAGGCTAAAGAGTCAGAAGGCGGTAAAGAAGTTCTTCAGCGTGTCGAAGCGATTGAAAGTGGTGAAAGTTCAGAGCCAATTCATACGAGCGTTGCTGTTTTTCTTGAGCAGATCGAAGCAAACGAAGAACAGAAAGCGCAGGGTTATAACTGGATTGCAAAGATACACAGCATGGATCATGACGCAATTCTGCTTTATGAGTCAGGCGCAGCAACACCAGCTCAAGGTGTCGGAATGATGGTTAATGCTGACCAAGCCACAGAGGTTAAAACTAACAGTGGCGCTCTAGTTGGTGAAACTTATCGTGAAAAATCACATCGCCTTGAAATGGCCGCAAAAAAACAGTTCGTTGCTGGTGATGGTTACGTGTGGGTATCGGACTTCACAGACACTCATGCAGTAATCGTTATCGATGGAGGTAATGCAAAACTACATTCCTACACAAATGAAAATGGCAACATCACCTTTGATGCGCAAGGCGAAGAAGTTGAGCGTCAAGAGTCGTGGGTGAAGGTTGTAACAAACAAACTTAAATCAGCTTTCAGTAAACCGCAGGCAAGCCCTGCAATCAATAACAGCACGGAGGGCGACATGCCTTTAACTCAAGAAGAAAAAACAGAGCTTTATTCAGAAATCGGCAATCAAATTGCTGCGAATGTAACAAAAGCATTGGAAGGTATCACGTCAAAAATTGATACGTTACAAGCCAATCAAGATCAGTTAAAAGAAACTTTAACCGCAAATCAACGCGCAGAAGAAACCGAAATGCGCAAAGTAATTGCCGAAAAATACGGTGAAGTGGTTGCAAACTCACTGCAAGGTCAGGCGCTGATCGACATGCATAAACAAATTGGTGACGCAGCAAGTTTGGCTGGCAACTCAGGCGCTCAACAAGAGCAAACTGGCGCACCAGATCCAGTGGCATACTTTGGAGGTGCTAAATAATGGCTACTAGTCGCTACCGCCGTGTAAACCTTGACGGCAAATCAATCACAGAAACTCGCTCAGCAAAGGCAGTTACGTTGCCGGGCACTTTTGTTGTTATTAACGCAGACAATGAGTTCGCTCAAGCCACCGCATTATCCGGTCGCATTTATGTAGCCAATCCAGCATATCACCAAGGGCTATCTATTCGTGATGGTGTTCCGGTTGGTGATTCTCTAGTTGGTGAATATGTAGAAGAAGGTCGAGAGTTGGCTGTATTGGTTCCTGCTGGAACTTATAAAAAAGACTCTCCGATCAAACTTGGTGCCAGCGGTAAAGGCGCTCTTGCATCCGCTGATACGGAATCAGTAATTGGCTACTCTCAGGATGAAGTGACGCTAAAAGCTGATGATTTCATTCGTGTTCGCTTTCGTGTTGGCACTGTGGCTACTGCGTAATTAAAAGGAAAAAACTATGTTTTATACTGCTGAAACTTTAGCAACAAATAGCCGACTGCAACGCCAGTGGGATAGCTTATGGGCTACACGTAATATCTATAACACACAACATAACTTGATGATTAACCAATATCAAAGCGTTATGGATGGTGAGACTCTAGCAGCAAACCAGTCAGGTGGTTTCTCTAAGGACTTTTGGAAAGAAGTTGATAACAACATTATTCAGTTGCGTGACCAAGAAACAGGCATGGAAATCGTCAATGATTTAATGGGCCTGCAAACAGTGTTACCAATTGGCAAAACAGCGAAACTGTATAACGTGGTTGGCGATATTGCTGATGACGTATCAATCAGCATTGACGGTCAAGCGCCATACTCTCATGATCACACTGACTATGGTTCTGACGGCGACCCAATCCCAGTATTTACTGCTGGTTTTGGTGTTAACTGGCGTCATGCTGCTGGTTTAAGTACAGTTGGTATTGACCTTGTTCTTGATTCTCAAACTGCAAAAATGAGTCAATTCAATAAGAAAGTAGTTAACTACTTCTTAAATGGTGATGCATCAATTAGCGTGGAAGGTTATAAAGGTCAAGGCCTGAAAAATCACCGCAACACAGCGAAAATCGACTTAGGTGCTTCTGGTGCTAATATCGATTTAACTACTGCTGATTTACCTGCATTGTTAGCGTTCTTTGGTTTTGGTGGTGCGTTCGGTCAGACTGCATTCAACAACAAAGTGGACGCTTACGATGTTATGTGGGTGAGTTACGAAGCATGGGGTAACTTAATTAAGCCTGTGGTTGTTTCTGTTGGTGCTGGTGCAGGTAATAGCGTGGTAAATGGTCGTATTATCGATACGTTACTACCATATGCTGGTGTGAAAGAAATTCGTCCTACTTATGCGCTTAAAGGCTCTGAGTTTATCGCTTATCAACGCCGTAAAGATGTAGTGACGCCGTTAGTTGGTATGGCAACAGGTGTTGTTCCTAAGCCTCGCTTTATGCCACAGGAAAACTATAACTTCCAAATCATGAGCGCAGCAGGCCTGCAAATTACTCGTGACGGTGACGGAAAGTCTGGTGTAGTTTACGGTGCTAAACTAAGCTAAGGATCTGTAATGACAAAGTACGAGGCTATTATCCCTTGGCATGGTGTCGAAAAAGGTCAGGTGGTTGAGTTAGAAAATCTTCATCCAGCATTTAAGGCTAATGTTAGAGCATTATCTAATGATGCCGCTGAATTGGTTCCAGCCACACCAAAAGCCAAGTCTAAAAAAGACAAAGACGAATAGCCGCGAAAGCGGTTTTTTTATGCCCTCGAAAGGGGGCTTTGCTTTGTGAGGTAATCATGATCACAAAAGAGCAAGCCAAAGAGTATCTGATAGGGCAGGGAATAGAATTGCCTGATTTTATTCTCGACGCACTTATTGAACAGGCAGGCAGTATCCAAGAGTGTCTTGATAAACACTATCTATCAGCAACCGCACTATTAATCCAGATGTATCTACTGTCACTCATGGCGCTTGGTCAAGGTGATAAGTATATCAGCTCACAAACAGCACCTAACGGCGCATCACGCTCATTTCGATATCAATCGTTTGGTGATAGATGGAAATCGGCTGCATCACTCTTGCGTGGTTTGGATAAGTACGGTTGTGCTAATGATTTAATACCAACCGATCCAACTCAAACTGCTCATGCTGGTTTGTGGATAGCGAAAGGTGGTTGTATGTGTAGGGGGTCGTAATGAGTTCAGTTGCAAATTGGGCTTACACCTCATGGGCTACTTTATGGCGACCAAACGGAAAAGATAAATACGGCAAAGTTACATTCTCTGAGCCAGTTCATTTTCTTTGTGGTTATGGTAGTGAGCTTAAATCTGGAAAGTTGGATATTGGCTCTGAAATCACCATCAAGTTAGTTTTCTGGACTGAGTATGCCGATGCAAAGAAAGGTGACTTTATCGCTATCGGTAAGCACTCAGGCGATCCGTTATCTGTCGGTGCTGACGAAATCAAATTCATTGGGCGAGATGAGGATTTATTTGAGCATATTGCAGATGACTACACTCTGATAACGGCGGTGTGATATGGGTGCAAAAGTAAGGGGTATTTCTCAGGCTAACGCAAACCTTAGAGCACTTGTTGGTGACATACAAGGTAAGAAAGTGATGAGAGCTATTCAGTCAGCTTTATTGATTGGTAGTGCTCAGGCGGCTATATACACACCTATTGATACATCAACACTTATCAACTCTCAATTCAGAGAAGTCACTGTTAATGGCACTAGAGTAACCGGTCGCGTCGGATATACGGCAAACTATGCAGTTTATGTTCACGATCCAAGAATCAAGCAAAACTTTAGGCGCTCAAGTGCTCGTAAAGAGTTCTTATCTCGTGGCTTTGAGGATGAGCGAAAGGCTATCGATGACGCGGTAAGACGGGAGCTTCAAATATGATACACGAGAAGTTTGAACGCTACTTAAACAGAGGTAATTTGCTCGATGGTTTCATTGTTCAATATTTAACGTGGAATGAGCAACCAGACGAAAAGACGCAGCAATATGCTGTTATTCAGCCTGATGATGGTAGTGGTCGATTTGCTGATTTGGGTGCTGATGATTTCGTGACGCTTGTTCTAGTATCTGCGCAGTATGATCCTGAGCCTGCCTTGATAAGGGCTAATGAAATTCTAAACTTTATTGCTGAATTCCCCGATGATTGCGAACTCAATTCAATATACAACTTAGGTGGCCTACCAAGGCCCATACCAACAGAAGAAGGTCGGTTTATCCTTAAGCTTTCTTTCCGCTGTACATCTTAAATTAAACACATCTCAACAGGTCGCTTATGCGGCCTTTTTTATTTGCAAATAAAGAGGTTATAACATGGCACAATGCCCTGATGATAAAGGCCCAGTAATGGGTAACGCAGGTATTCTGCGCATTGCAAAAGGCTGTCCTGACCGAGTGCCAGCGCAAGATAAATTCTTACGCTTGGGCGCACTAACAAGCAAGTCATTCGATTTCGGCATGGAAACTGCATCATCTAATGCTGATGACACTAAGAATCTAACGGAGGCAATAGTTACTGGAGCAGACTTCACCATTAGTTTTGATGGTGAACTGAAAAAATCAGGAGCGACTGGTTCCATCTCAGCATTTGAAGTCGGCAAAGAAATTCTTGATGAAATCATAGCTGGGCGTCAGCCTTCATATTGGGTTCAACTTGATATGAAGGGAGATGGTTCTGATGTTGTTCAGGGTTACATGAACTTCACATCTTGGTCAATGGAATTTCCAACAAAAGAAATCTCCACTTACTCTGGTGAGTTGAAGGTTGCTGATGCAGAAACGGTTGAGTGGTTACAAGAAGAAATCGTTGTTGAAAGTGTCGCAGTCGAACCATCCGCTCTGTCTGTAAAAGTAGGCGAAACCAAGACATTTACTGTCAAATTTACACCAACCGATGCGACTAACAAAAACTATACCGCTGTAAGCGATAAGCCTAACTTTGCAACAGTTACTCAGCTTGTGAATGTAGTCACTGTGCGCGGTGTTGCTGAAGGTACTGCGAATGTTACTGTCACATCCGAAGATGGTAGTAAAACTGCAAAATGCGTGGTCACTGTTACCGCGGATTAATATTACAAAGGGTGCTTTCGAGTGCCCTTGATAATATTCAGGAGGGATTATGACGCCTATTTTAGAAATCGGTGAGATGGTTATCTCTACTGATAAAAAGGATTACTTATTTAGACCATCGTTCATCAATATGACAAGAATTGGTGAGCCTAAACAGATTGTGAGTGCATACGGTCAATTAAATGGTGCCGAGGTTCAGGATTTAATTGCACGCGCCGTAATGAGCTACAGGGTTATTCCCGAGTGGTTAATAAAAGCGATTAGCAAGCCGACATACGGACGCAATATCCTACAAATTGCAATGATGGTTATGCAGGCGTGCTGTGATGATGATTGTTCAGAAATTATTGGTGAATGGAGATCGGGTAAACGCGGCATCGTCTATAAAAACGGTAAGATGCCAATCGCTGACATTATCGTTATTGCTCGAGAATTATTTACTCACGGAATTATCGGTAAAGCGAAGATCCGCAAACTTCAACGCAACGAAGGAAAAAACGAATTCTCAGATGAGTTTATGGCAATTGACTACATCAGCTCTGCTCGTGCTCATTTTGGTATGAATCGTGATGAAGCTGAACAGTTAACAATGACTGAATTTCAGATGATGCTCAAAGCTAAATATCCTGACGAGAAAGGCTTCACAAAAGAAGAATATGACAACATCATGAAGCAAGATGATAAGCGTAATGATGAGTTGATCAGTGGTAAGCGTCGATTGGTGAGCAGGAAGCGTAAATGAGTTAGTTTGCTTTTCTTTGCATTACCATCTATATAACATAAGATTAAATTAACTTATTGATGGTGATAATATGACCGAGAATGAATGGTTGGACGGATTAAGAGGATTGCCTGACGAAGCGATACTAAAACTTCATTTTAGTCTTCAAGAAAAGATAAAGAAGCATTATAAAATGAGAGATAAAGCGAATAATTTAAATAAGGCCATTGAGTATTGTAAGCAACAAATAGCATTGTCTCCGTTAGCCATATCAGCATTAAAGCGTAATCAAGCTATGTATAATGACGGTGAGTTCTTCGCTCCATCCCATTATGGGTATAAGCAGTATTCCGTTATTCTGAAAAAGAAAAAAGATTTAGATGAACTCGATAGAATTAAGAAAAAAATGATAAATGAAGGGTGGCGCATTAGTTAATTTGCTCCCATTGTGCACCACAAATAGCTAAACTAATAACAAATTAACTAACGAGGATGGTGTTGTGAACTTAAATCATATTGGTGGGATATTATTGGTAACTTTATTATCAGGATGTACTACACAACCTGCGACAACTACTAATAAGCAGGTTGATAAATTCATATATGACATTGATGATAAATTTAATATTAACGAGCAAGATAAAAAATATTTTGTTCCTAAAAAGCAAGCGCATATATTAGAAACTGTTGAGGAGATTAAAAATGCAAACTGCTCTTATTATATGAATTCCACAGGCATCATTGATATACCAATTGATAATGTAAAAGTAACGCCATCTTCATTTAAAAAAGGATTATTGTTTGATAATAGTTATACAGAGTGCTCACTTAGACAAGATTATAGAAATAAAGATTTTTTCAAAATAGAGATGTCTGAGAGAGCTTTAGTTAATGGAGTAAAGGTTACGATTAGACATAGCTCGGACGATGGAACTTTTATAGTAGGAGGCGGGATTGGGTATGGAGATCATAAAACATGGGTAGGTCATTGTAGCAAAGATGCTATGACAGATAATGTAAGCTGTGTAGCTTCTAATGGTAATTTCATGATTATGAAAATTGGGGGGAAATACACATCAGTAATTGTTGGTGATATATATCCAGGGGAAAAAAGCTATATTAGAATTGACGGTGAAAAGCCACACTCATCAATTATAGTTAATCAAGTTAATTATTTTGATAATTTAGAAACTAAAAAAATAATGAAAGAAATGGAGAGCCATAGCTTAAGGAATAAAGCAATAACTCAATATATTAGTTGGCCTGAAAGAAGAAAAGTCAATGAAGATATAGATATTTCATATATAAGCGTGGTTAAAGAAGTCTTAGACACAGTTTATGATAATTTTTAGATAATCGCTCATACCAAGCACACTAACCCTGCCAATAGGCGGGGTTTTTTATTTTAAGGAGCCGATAAATGGCACAAGTAGGCGAAATTGTTTATCAAGTACAGATGGATGTTGAGCAATTGCTAACATCTCAACGTCAGTTAGAGCAACGTCTTAATCGTATGGATAGTAGCTTTAACAGAACCTCTCAATCGGTAAATAACACTGAACGTTCAATGTTATCTTTATCCAAAGTTGCTGCATCACTTGCCGGCTATCTATCAGCTTCAATGGTTGCTAGTTACTCCGAAGCATGGACTGAATTAAACAACAAATTATCTAACTCAGTTCGTGCTAGCGAATCACTTGTTGATGTTACTCAGCGAGTATTTGATATCTCTCAAGCAACGCGATCTAGCCTCGATGCCACAGCAACACTCTACGCACGATTAGAGCGAGGAACGAGAGAGTACAATACATCAGCAGAAGACTTAGCAAAATTAACATCCATCATTAATCAAGGGTTTATCGTCTCTGGTGCTACTGCACAGGAAGCAGAAAACGCCATTATTCAGCTATCACAAGGTATTGCTTCTGGCGTTCTACGTGGTGAAGAATTTAACTCAGTAGCAGAGCAAGGCAGCCGTTTAATGGTAGCTCTTGCTGATTCGATGGGTGTCGGTATAGGTCAACTTCGTAAGATGGCAGCAGAAGGTAAGTTAACTACTGATGTTGTTGTGAAAGGGTTGCTCTCTCAAGGTGACGCTATCGGTAAAGAGTTTGCTAAAACCACTCGAACAATGTCACAGGCATTTCAAGAGGCAGGCAACAACCTAACAAAGTTTCTTGGTGAAAATACGACAATAAAATCAACCATTAGTGCGTTTAGTGATGCGGTTATTACTGTTAGTAAGAATTTAGATGAGCTTAGTTCTGTCTTGACGGTAATCGCTGCAGTCGTTGGTTCGAGATATGTTGCCGCATTAGCTATGGCTGCTAAATCAAAAATACAGATGGCAATTGCATCTAGAGAGTCTTCGATCGCTGAGCTGCAATCAGCAAGAGCAAGTGAATATGCGGCAACAATGGCAGTGCGAAAGGCGTGGGCAGATAAAGAGGCGGCATTATCGGCATTAAATTCTGCAAAAATGAGTTATCAAGCGGCGAAAGGAACAGCGGCAGAGGGTTACGCATTAGAGAAAGTGATTGCGACAAAATCACTATACTCAAAAGCTACAATAACACTAACTCAGGCGACGCAAGTACAAACCGCCGCGATGACAAGGGCGGCAGCGGCAGCAAGAGCGGCATCCATATCACTAGGGCTTGCAAATAAGGCTCTTGGGTTGGTTGGTGGGCCTATGGGGGCGCTGATGCTTGCTGGCGCTGCGATGTATTATTTCTACCAAAAGACAGAGCAAGCCAAGCAAGAAGCTCGAGATTTTGCAGATAGCATTGATCAGTTAACAGCTAAGTTAAAAGGTTTGTCATATCAAGAAATTGCTCGTGACGCACAGGATGCTGCAGACAAGCAAGAGTTATTAACGCTTGAAATGAAAGAGCAGGAAAAACAGCTATCAGCATTAAGAGCTCAACTTGAATTACAAAAAACTGCATTAAAAGACCAGCCAGAACTTATTGATAAAAACACCACAAGGATCTTGCGTGAAATTACAAAGCTTGAGGGCGATTTATCTACGAATAGAAAGCGTCTTGAATTAACCACAAAATACCTCATAGATGCTCAAGATGAATATAACCAGAAAGTAAAAGAAGCCATTGATTTAAGTGTTAAAAGTGCAACAACTCTTGATATTGAGAAATCAGCTCTTGGTAGATTTACTCAGCAAATAAGAGAGTCCACTGGCGCAAAAGGTGAATTCAATGCCAAACAATTAGTTGTTGATTTCGGCGGTGAGGATGGTGAAAAACTAAGAAAGCAGATGGAAAGAAGGCTTGAGCTCTCCAAGAAAGAAGGTGTTGAAAAAGCCAAATTACAAGCTTTATATGACGCGGAGGATGCAGGGACGGCAGATTATGGTGCCATAAAGAAATTACAAGATATGGCAGCTCAGATATATGAAAACGAACAAGCCAAAAAAGAAGGAATTAAAACAGCAAAAGAGGCAGCTAGTGCAGCATTAAAAGAATCCACTGAAGCTGAAAAGCTGAAACAGAAGATCACCGATGTAGCCAATGCGACAAAAGTTGCTGAATTAGAAACAAAAGGACTTGCTCGCGAGGCTGCTATTCTTGAGTCCGTTCAAAAACTTGGCAGTAAAGCAACGGAAGCGCAGATTGCAGAAATAACAGAATTAGCTGGAAAGGAATTTGATTTAAAGCAGAAAATCCAAGATAGGAAAGATGCTTTCTCTCAAAATCCAGAAGCAAAGGCAAACCAAGAATATAAGTTATCTCTTGAGCAGCTTGAAAGGCAACTTCAAGGTAATTTGGTTACCGAAGAGAATTATCATAGAAGAAGACTTGAATTAGCTGGTGAGTATTCTAAAAAAATAGCCGAGGCTAATGCGAACAAAACTGTATATCCTCAAGATGATCTCAAAGGGAAAGCAGACCCTATTCAAGCATTGGCTAACGAGCACGCTCAGAAACTTGCGCTTATAAAGGAGTATGAAAACCAAAAGGTTTTAACTGAGCAGCAAAGTTTGGAGTTAATGAATGCCGCCAACACTCAATATGAGCAAGCTAGAACTGATGCTATGTATGAGCTTTGGAGAAATCAATCATTAGGAAACGAAGCTGCCGCAGCTGCACTAGATGCATTCTCTGGTAGCGCATCAAATGCACTTACGGGAATAATAACCGGCTCAATGGAGGCTTCTGACGCATTAAGATCAATTGGTAATACAGTTTTGAATAGCCTAATTAACACCTTTGTTCAGGCTGGAATTGAACAAGCTAAAGCCGCTTGGTTTGGCGCAGCTGCGCAACAAGGAGCTATCGCAGCAACAACGGCGGTGCAAACGGCGGCTATCGGAACGCAAACGGCAGTGAGTACGGCAGCAGCTGCCACAACAACGGCCGCTTGGACACCTGCGGCAATTATGGCATCAATCGCGTCAATGGGGACAGCTGCGAAAATAGGTTTAGCCGCAATCGCTGTGCTTGGTGTTGGTGCAATTGCAGGAGCTCGTAAAAATGGTGGCCCTGTTGACGCTGGTTCAATGTATCGAGTTGGTGAAGGTGGTAAACCTGAGATATTCAAGGCTAACAACGGTCGTCAATACATGATCCCCGGTGACAATGGAAAGGTTATTTCCAATAAAGATATGCAGAGTGGTGGTATGAATGTGAATGTTGTCTTTAATGACTATTCATCTGGTGGCCACAAGTTTGATGCGCAGACATCGCAAGATGGAAACACTATGACCATTCAGGCATTCATTATGGACATGGATAACAAAGGCCCTATGCTTCAATCCATCACAAGAAACACATCGGCAACAGCGAGAGCGAGAGGTTGATATCATGAAAATAAAAAACGCGGTGTTCCACCAAAACGGTTTTTTCATGGACGTGGAGACTGAGCAAGATTTTTGGGTATATCTTGGTCGCCACGTCGGGTGGGGGAGATTTAGTAAAGCCGCCTCAGCTAAAAATTCTGCAAATACTTTTGAATTAGTTGAAGTGCGCCCGGCAGAGCAAGAGCAGCCTTCACCGTTAATTCATTCGTCAAATGTGTTATGGCACTTGCAGGAAGCTCTTGGAGTTTTGATAAAATACCATGCTTCTCTTCTTCAGGAATATTTGAAGAAGAAATAATGTCAATAAGTTGAGTCATTGTATCAGAGTGAATTTTAATTGTTCTGATGTCCAGCACAGACTTTAACCCTTCATCACCCATCATAAAATCTATACCGTCAGCAGTAGCCCTAATATTTTCAAAAAGAGAGTATGGATCATCTGTGCGCTGCGAAGAGACGGAAATTAAACCTCGTTCACAAAGGTAATAAACATTGGCAGCAAGTATATGGTCATCCATTAATCCTGGAAATGATTCTGGGTCATACTGATTCCATGATGTGTGATGTGGGTATGAAGCAATGCAGACGGTAAGAATGTGATTCTGTAATTCACGATTAAACTTTTGCATAAATTATCCTTAAATTAAATTATTAGGATAATAAGAATATATGAATGTAAGGAAGTTAATACCTGATAAAAGATCAGCTATAAGGTAAAAGTAAATGATAATAGATTATCCAGACTGGCTTCCTCTGGCACAGAAAGCTGATAAAAGCATGACGTTAGATACTGGTTTCTTGACAGATCAGCCACAGGTAGGCTCACGTATATTTCAGAAGTTAACTGATGACTTAAAAACTGTATGGAATGTGAATTGGATATTTACACTTCAACAGGAGCGTGCGTTTGCGCAATGGTTGCGAAGTCCTAACTATCTTGATAATTGCAATCGCTGGTTCAGGATGAAAATTAATCTTGGTGGTAGTGGGTTACAGGAACAGGAATTGCATTTTGTTTCCTATCCAGTGCAAACTAGTATTAATGGATCTTCTGTAACATGGACTGGTCAGGTTATTAGCAAGAAACTTTATAATTCAGATGATGAATTCGACGATATTATTGTTGAGTTTCCGCCATCATTTGGAAGTTGGCTTGATATTATCGTTACTGAGACTCTACCTAAGTATAAGGAGTTGTAATGCCTACACTAAGAGAGTATCGGGCACAAAGGCCAAACAGAATACTTTATGAGACACTGCAATTTAGTCATCCGTCATTTGGCGATATCTATCTCGTGTCTTATCAGGTTTTCCCAAAGGTTCTAGGTGGGATTGAATACCAGCCGTGTAATTTCGAACTATCTGACAGCCAGCAAAGCAGAACGCCCATCATCGACGCTAGTGTTAAATTTAGCCGTGTCGCACAAGACTTTAAACAGAAACTTAAACTATGGAAATCATTCAATAGAATGAAACCCATAGAGGCTACTTATCGCTTATTTGATGAGAAAGACAAAGGCACAGCAATTACTCGATGGAAATTATTTGTGAAAGATGTGTCGTTGGATCATGAAAGTGTCACTATCACGCTATCTATGAGTAATCCATTGAATAAAAACATCGGACGTATTTATGAACCGCAAGAATGGCCGGGCTTGGAGGCTGTATGACAACTCAGGATTTCATCGATAAAACTATCGGTAAACCATGGAAAAACCGGTCTTGCACATTTGACGCTATGGATTGTTGGGGGCTCGTCGTTCTCTATTATCGACACGTTCTAGGTATTGAGATCCACCATGACGCAGGCTATGAGTCTGAAACGGATTTTGTTACTTGCTATAAAAATGAAGTTGAATTTTGGGAGAAAGTAAATCAACCAGAAAATAACGGAATATTTATAGGCTATATAGGCTCAAAACCCGCTCACATTGGCTTGATTATCGATGGTAATGCATTACATAGTCGAGGTGAAAACGGTTCTGTGAGAATGGATAGGTTGATTGTTCTTGAGAGAAAGTTCACTAAGTTGGAGTTTATGAAATATGCCAATAATTGAAATTCAGCGTGTCGCTGGAGTGCCGAAAGAGAGAGTCGAGATAAAAGCCGGCTCTCTTTTTTTTGATTGGTTAAAAGAGCGAAACTTTCATCATGACGTTGATATCTATGTTAACGGCGTAAAGCTTAACGACGATGATCGCCTTGACTTTATTATTAGTGAATTTCATCACATTCAAATATTCGACCAACCGAAAGGAATTATTGGCGACATTCTTAATCCAGTATTTAAGTTTGTTTCCAAGATATTTTCATTCTTAGCGCCTAAGGCACCATCATTTAGCGCGGCGGATGTAAATGCGAAGGAAAGCCCTAACAACCGATTAACAGGACAAACTAATATAGCGAGAACATATCAGGCTAGACCTGAAATTCACGGACAAGTTAGAGCCTTTCCAGATCTCATTCAGCAATCAATGTTTGAATACATCGACAATAAAAAGATGGTTACCGAGTGGATGAACTTTGGCATCGGTTACTACACTATTGAGAATGTGAAATATTCAGAGTCTGAATTAATCGCTCTTGATGGTGCTAGTTATCAGATATTCCAACCAGGTGAAATTATCCCGCAGATATTCGAGGGCTTTGAGTTCCCTGATGTTGACGGACAAGAAATACCGGGGCCGAATGAAAGTGACGAAATTCCACAATATGAGGCTACTGCTAACAATGTTATTTCTGGTGAAATTAAAGGTGGTGAAGCTGCCATAAAGATAGAGAAACAAGATGATTTTCGATATTTTATGGATATCGTAAAGCCTCGATCAGTAAGCCTTGTTGTTAATGTGACTTATGATACTCCGCAGGGTTCGGTTACAAAGGATATTAAGGTTGACGCTTATTTATCTGGTGCGAAAGAAAGTGATGATGGCGCTATTATCTCACCAAAATATTACTACGAATTCTTTTTTACTAACTTAACTGGTGGCGACCTAGCCACTCTACCGCCTAATGCAATAGTCAACACATCAAAGTTTGTTCTTTATGACAACCAATTCCTGACAGTAGGCCCTTTCTTTTCTCCACTTGATGGTGGTGAGTTATGGGTACATTTAAATGCCCAACTTGGTGATGGTGATCGTGCTAATGCAAGAATTGAATTTTGGAAGGTTGATGAGAATAACAATGAAGTAGCTGGA
Organism: Proteus faecis; assembly: GCF_030286765.1. Lineage (NCBI taxonomy): Bacteria > Pseudomonadati > Pseudomonadota > Gammaproteobacteria > Enterobacterales > Morganellaceae > Proteus > Proteus faecis. The sequence continues at coordinate 488,863 of NZ_JASVWV010000001.1, read as the reverse complement.
ACAAGAGAGTCATTCAATAGAGGGTTCCCATCTGCACCAAAAACAAAAACATACTATCTGACGGAAAAGTTCAAGCCGTTGGCTGGATATGGAAGATATGCACTTCAATTAACTCGATTAGAAAACAGTAATGATCATAGCATTCTTAAGCTAGAGGAAGTCTTTATTGTTAGGGAGAGAATTAACGAAGTACATGAAGAAGATACGCTTGTTAAGGTAACAGTGAGGGCAACAGAAGCGCCAACAGGAGCAAGAGAGCGTAAATACAACGCACTGGCTACACGTCATGTTATTAGTTACGACATGAATAGCCGTAGCGTTGATTATACATTAAGACCATCACGATCATTTGCTGATGCGGTCGCTCACACTTGGTTAGTTACCGCAGGACAGCCAGAAAGCACCATAGATTTATATGGTTTGTATTCAATCTATGAATCACTTCCAGATAAGCGCTTAGGATATTTTGATTACACGTTTGATGATGAAGATGTATCGCTGGGTCAGCGTATAGAAACAATATGCAACGTTGCTCGTGTTATTTCATTTTGGGATAACGGAGTTCTAACCTTTACTCGTGAGGAGGAAAAGAAATATCCATCCGGCACTTTTAATAGAGCAAACACGACAGGAAACGGGTTCTCACTTTCTTATGATATGACAATGCCGAGCGGTAATGATGGTGTTGAAATCGAATACGTAAACCCTAAAACAAACAAAAAAACCTACCTTAAATATCGTATTGAAGATAACAAAATAGTTAACAAGCCAGCTAAGAATCCTAACAAAATAACCATTCACGGTTGTCGTAATGAGTATCAGGCGACAGATAGGGCACTATTAGAAATGGATAGGTTAATACATCAGCGCATGAGTATCAGTGTGCAAACTCTCGCAGATGGTGATTATGTTTATCCAGGCGACTTAATTATTGTTGCTGACACATACGATAAGAATCAACAGGCGGGTTATATAGTTGAGAGGATCGGCAATCAATTTTCAACAAATGAAAAAGTTGCCTTTGATGGTGAGATGTTTGTTTGTATTACTGATCATTTAGGTAATACGACAGAAAGATTTAAAGCTATACCAAGAAGCGATACAGCTTACGGATTTATCGCTGATATACCAGATATCCAGCTAAATATCTATGACGGTATGAATGTTCAATCTCCGTCACGTTACGTTATATCCAATATCGTTGAAATGGACTCAATGAGATGGATTGTAAGCGACAAAAAGCCTAATGCAGATGGAACTTATAGCATTACAGCAAGTGAGTATTTTTCTGCAAAGAAAGATTACAACGTTTAATTAAATTCATTTCAATCATAGCCAGCATAAGCGCTGGCTTTTTTTATTGGGAAAAATTATGTCTACAATTCCAACACAAAATCCAGTTCCAAGTGAAACAGCGAAAGACCTGAAATTTAACTCAGGTAAAATTGACGAATTCGTTACGTCAATGAAAAACAAATATATCGATAGATTTGGGCAAGAGCATTTTACAATCGAAGGGTTGCGCTGGGTTGCTCAACAAGCAATATCTCAATTCGGCTATATCACATTAGACTCATTCCAAAAAGGCGCGGAAATAACACTGCCAAATCAAGTTTTGCGTGATGAAGTAACAGGGGAGTATTACCGCTGGGATGGCGATTTGCCAAAGTCTGTTCCTGTTAATTCAACCCCTGATAATTCCGATGGTGTTGGTGTTGGTAAATGGCTGAGTGTCGGTGACGCCAGTTTGCGGAATGACTTGGAGAGATCTTCAGGCGCAGACTTTATTGCGGGAGGGATTTTAACCCGATATAAAAAGAAAGGCAGTTTTCAGAATGGCGGAACAGTCAACAATGCTAACGAGGCATTGAGTTATTCAGATGGCTTTTACTATATCAATATCACTGGTAGCTACCCTGTTACGGTTGATCCAAACTCATCACCTAATAGTGGCTGGCTGTGCGTTGGGCTACTAGAATATTTCCCTGCAAATTATGCGTTAAATTTCTCAATTTCTGAAAATGGAGATATGACAGATAACGTCAGAAAATTACATGCATATTGTAATTATTCTGGTGAGGAAGCAGTCTATTACGGAGTTAAATCGTTTAGTGTTGACTCAACTGCTGAAATAATCATCTCAACAGATGTGAATTTCAATGGTGCTGATGTTTTATTTATTCAATCTGAATTACGTCCTGAGTGGGAGTTTATTCCAGCATTCCGTGTCTTAGACCCATTAACGCCACTGGAAACCATTCCCAATGATTGGGAGCCAGGGACCCTGTATGCAGATAGGACAACGATAAAAAATAACAGTTATGAATTTAGTGAAGGTGTTATTTGTTTTGATACCAATATAAATTTTGGTAAGCGATATCCAACAGATTCTGTTTATTATAAATTAAGAGAGGTGTTTAAAGTTTTTAAAGGTGGTATATTAAATTACCCGATAGATATCTCCATCGCAGGAGGTGATTTAGGAAGCGTTTTATTTAGAAAACAACCGAATAAATACCTTACGATTAAAGATATAAATATAGATTCATCTAATGCACCCCAGTTGCAAGCATTCTCTATCGAAAGAAATAAATGTAATTTGGTAGGGTTTGATTTTAAAAATAATACATCAGTAAATAAATCTCGGACAATTGTTTATTTAAATAAAGTATGTGATATACATTTATCAAAATGGTCTGGCTCTGGTTTTGAAGGGAATTCTGCATCTTATTTATTAGGGGGTGATTTTGTCGCGAATATGTCAATTACCGATTTCGGTATTGATGGTGGAATGCCCGCTATCGGTATGAATGTTGTTAATGGTGTTGATGTGGAGAATAGCCATATCAATAGATTTGACGTTCATTCATTTTTACACAACGTATTTATTGATAATGTTACATTTGGCGTCTATGGCGTAACGTATGGTGTTGGCGGTGGTACGTTATCAGTAAAAAACTCAACCTTTATTAAAGGAAAAGTGCCAGGTAGGGGGGATTTTGTATCACTGAATGAGTTTAGTTTAATCACGGCTCGTGGTGATTATGGTGGGGTATTTTATGGTGTATTACAGTTAAGTAATATTGCAATAAGGCTTGATTTAAGTATCGATCTTAGTGGTGGTAATTCAACACATCCATATAGGATATCTGCCATTAGATTTATTGGTTCTGGTGATTTTGGGTTCTATGATAGAAAGCCATGGGCTTATAATATATCTGTATCAGACATTACAGTTGAACAACCAAGCTATTCTTTTTATTTTGATTTTATGGTCTTGGATTTTGGTGGTGGATTATCAAGTGGATCTTTATTTCCAGATTATATCAAGATAAAAAATATAAGATTTTTACGATCTCCAGAAGCGAAACACCAAATTATTCCAATAAAATTCCCTCCTTATGAAATTACATATTGCCGTAGCTCACATAACAAGATTAATGGAAACTCAAATATAATTATTTCAAATATAAAAAGTATTTGCTCAAGATTTAGAATAACAGAACGTATGTCAATTGGGTTATCACCAGACACATCAGAACAAACAAAAGAAAATAGACTTATACCAAGAATAGAAATTAATGATTCAGAGGGTATTAGTTTGTTCTATAGTGTCAATGGTAGCATTGTAACCATTGAAAATAGTGAGATTAGAGATTTTAGAACTCGCGTAGAAAAAGAATCATCACCAGATATTACTTTTACTGGGTGTAGATTTTACTTTGTAGATGGATCTCAATCACAGGTATCTAACTGTAAGGTTTTCAATAGTCAGTTTAATAGACATAGTTCGAATACAGGGATGATACAATTTGGAGGAATACTTGCATCTCAAGGAAATACAATTAGACCAGGGGTAACATTGGCTAATGGTGGAAATACTGGCATAACAGTAAATTCAATATTCATGGGATATTTAGCGTAACATACCCGCCCAAATGGGCGGGTTATATTATTTGCAAAACTGTCCAGAAAAAGAAATAATTAAAACATTTTTAAATACTTTATAATCAAAAAGTTCACCATTGTTCCACACCCCATTTCCACAAGACTCCTTAAAAATCTGCTCTTGTTCTTGCATAGTTATCATTCTAAATCTAGATGAATTTCTGTGAAGGTACACTTGAGCCCATCCGCTGCCACGTTTCATGTAGTTCGGAACGATGTTGTCAAGTAGAGGATAAACACTATTGGCTCTAACGAACTCTCTGGGTCGTGGTTGCTCTCCGTATACTGCTAGTTTTTTTATATCACCATCAACCTTGCTCATTATTTTCGAAAAATATACTCTATTTAAGCTATCCTGGGAGGAAAGAGCATTTGCATAAATTGAGCAAAATATCAATGAACAAAATACAGTTATGGTAGAGAAAATGTTTTTTAATTTTATTGATAGATTGAAATTTTTAATAAATAATAAAAAACAATACGTAACTACAAATGGAAAACAAATCATTGTTCTTGAGGTAAACCATGGACTCAAAAGAACTGAATTTAAAATAAAAGATAAAATAATTATAGAAAATAAAGAAAAAATATATATAAAAACAAATGATAACGATTTTATTGCTGTTTTTATACATGACGATATAAATGCAATCGATGCAATAAGATATATTATTTTGGTTATCCCATTGGATGACCAAAAAATCAATTGAGCTGATCTGTTTAAATTATATTCAAGTATACCTATTGGATTATCAGAATGAAAAAATAATTCAGACCTATCTACACCACCATTTATATTATTTATTATAAAAAATGTAATTATAGACAAACTAAATACAATAGCAGATAAAGAAAGGGTTTTTAATATGCACTTAATACTATTCATTAAATATGTTGAATATACAATAGCCATGCAAACAAATGCTGAAACTGAAGGTTGATATAAATATGATGAAATCAATAAGCAGCAATATGAAACAATAAAGAATTTTTTTATATTTGAATAAAATATAAATGGTATTATTGCTACTGTAAAAGAAATGGCCATAATTATACTATCAAATCTATATGATAGATTTGATAGTATAAATGGTGATGACATCATTCCAGAACAAATCAATATTATGTTTGTTGTTCCTTTTATGTTTAGAGAATACGCTATAATTATAGAGGAAAACCCAATTATTAATGATGATAGTATATTTGTCCAAGGGTAATAGTCTAAGACGCCATTACCAAGACTTAGTATCTCGAAAAAATAATTTGCTAAAAATCTACCATCTCCAGTCCAGTTGAAGTGACGGATTACTCTTGTATTGTCATCAATATAAATTGAACCAGATAGAATAATTGGTATTATAAGTAATAAACAAATCGTTAGGCAAATAAATACAGCTTTTTTCTCTTTTATAATATAATTATTTAACATATTCATTTCTCACCTTTCTTAAGTAAATATCTAGGTCTGTCTTTACTTTCCATATAAATACGTCCAATGTATTCACCAAGAACACCAATACCAATAAGCTGAATACCACCAAGAAATAAAATAGAAACCAGCAGAGATGGGTAGCCTGGCACTGGATTTCCCCAAATAAGTTTATCTATAATCATCCACCCACCATAAACAAATGAAATGGCGCCAACAAACAAGCCAATATAGGTCCACATGCGCAGAGGGAAGGTTGAAAAACTGGTGATCCCCTCCAGTGCAAGATTCCAAAGTTTCCAGCCATTAAACTTCGATTCACCAGCGGAACGCTCAGCACGAGAATATTCAACGATATCTACTTTTCCGCCTACCCAAGATAGAACACCTTTCATAAATAGGTTACGCTCAGGAAGAAGCTTGATATTTTCAACTGTTCCACGAGACATTAAGCGGAAGTCACCTACGTTTTCTTCAATCTTTGGCGTACTAATTTTGTTGTGTAGTTTATAGAACCATTCTGCTGTTTTACGTTTCAACCAACCATCAGTAGATCGGTCAGTTCTTTTCGCTAAAACAACATCAGAACCTTGTTTCCATTTTTCTATTAATCGTGGAATAACTTCTATTGGGTCTTGAAGGTCAACATCAATTGGGATTATTGCTTCACCAGTGGCATGATCTAATCCAGCAAAAAGTGCAGGTTCTTTACCAAAGTTTCTAGTAAAACTTAATGCTACTACTTGCTCATCAGCTAACGACAAAGCATTAATGATATTTTCAGTTGAATCTTTACTACCGTCATTGATAAAAATAATTTCAACGTCATATTTTTTTAGTTCTTCATTTTCACGAACCGTTTTATAAAAAATAGGTATCGCTTCTTCTTCATTGAAAACAGGAACAACTAAAGAAATTTTCATTACTCTATTCCTTTAAAGACAAATAATTTTGAGTAGAAAAAGCCAAGAACAAGGCTAATTGCTGAAAATGCAACTAAGGTAATTATTGGCATTGCATTGAGTTTATCGGCTATAAATCCAGTCAGATAACTTAACACACCCATAAATACTGTGAATGCTATGTATCTACCACCAGTTGCTTTCTTCTTAAATGTAAACTTCGCGTTAGCAAAGAATGAGAAGGTAACAGCAATGATGAATGCGATCAGGTTTGCAGTAGCCTGTGTTGTGGTAACTAAGTAAACCAAAATACCGAACACTACCCAATGCAAGAGCGTGTTAATAACACCAACAGAAAAGTATCGTGCAAATAACTGGAGCATATTAAATTATCTATAATAAAAATTGATGGGTGAGTTTATCACTAATGTAAATTTAGGTCAGTAGTGGATATGCATACAACCATTTAGTTTTTGGAGAGTATAGCAGGGTATGGAATTAAAAATGGGGAGGTGGTATAAAAGTATCACCTTTCTTTTCCTGCATTCATATCTTATCAAAAAATAGCCTCTAAAAATCCAAAAGGGGTATTTATGGGGGTATAAGAATTTATCTTTATATTTATTTGTATTTAAATCAACGTGTTAATCTCTTTGTTTTATTCTCTCCTCCTCCGCCATTTCAACATCTCCTAGTGTCTCCTAAAGTTTCCTTATCCCAAGTAAATCAAGCAGTTCAACTAAATTCCATTATCACAGTGCCTACTTACGTTTATTGAAACCAACTTCCTTTAGCTGGTACCCATTAAAGTTAGTTGTATTTGATATTAATTTGCTTGAGCCAGAAAAAAAACTAATTAATTTCACAGGTCGTTATGAGTGGTTTAATGGTTATCAGTTAACAGAGTCGTAGATAGTTACTTGCTAGAATCTGTATGTAAATGTAATCTTTAATGCCTATTTATATTTGTAACGAGTTTCTATCAAAATGAAAAAATTATTAGTTTCAATTGGTTGTGCTTTTTCTTTATCTGGATGTGCTGTGACTGAATATAATTACACTCCAGACTCGTATAAAATAAGTGAGCCGAAAGTAGGTAGTGTTAATAGTGTGACCATAGGTCAAAGTTTAGTAAGAGAAGGTAATATAAGTGAACTGAAGGCAATTAAGGTACTAAACCCAATACAAATAGATCTGGCCTATAAAATTATTCCTGGAGTCTTCAAAAAAGTTGGTTCAAGCGACAAAGGCGATTTTTATATGCCAACTCAAACTATTGACTCTGGTTCTGTCGTTGTTGAGGTTCTTGGTCAACCATGGAGTTCAATTTTAATAAAAAAAGGAGCTAAGGCTGATGAAATTTGTATAGTAACTGACTTAAATGTCGCTGTTTGTAGTGATAAGGCTAAAATTGAATATCTTAAGTTGAATAATTCCGATGGTAATTCATTTGAGCAGGCTTTAATTTTTAATGGGATACATGATCAAGTTGTAGATGTTAGTTATAGAAAAATAGGCTCAAACATAGAAAATCAAGGGTTTGGTAACAACATTCAATTTAATCTTAAACAAAGTAATATTATTTCATATGAAAATGTTAAATTGAAAATTATAAATAGCTCTGATAATTCATTAACGTATGAAGTGATAAGTAATTTTTCTAGTAATTAAAATTATCTAAAATGAATGGTTGTTTCTTCAAAATATAGCGTTAAACAAAGAATTTACTTTATCTGTTTAACGCTGCTATCGTAACTTGAAATAAACTTGTGACAAGAACATATGATAGTTTATGGTTAGGATTATTGTTGTATTGTTATCAGAATCATCATAAAAGGCTTTTTCAGTTAGATAGTTAACTGCACTAGTGAAATAAGCTGACATATCAGACTCGAATATTTCTTTATTGTTAGATATCGCGCTACTAAAGTGAATTTATTTAGTGGTCATAAAAAGATTATTTTTTATTGATGATGTTAATGATAATTGTTAGCATTAACTCTCTATTATGGAGAGTACATTATGAAAAATAAATATCACCTGTTAGCAATATCTCTTTCTGCATTACTTCCTTTTAGCGCATTGGCTACAACATATCCTGTTACAATTACGGATACTGATGGGCAAAAAATAACGTTAAAACATGAACCAAAACGCATTGTATTACAAGATGGTAGAGATATTTTAACGCTAGCGTTGCTTGATAGAAATAATCCGTTTGAAAGAGTTGTAGCATGGAATAATAATCTAAAAAAATCGGATCCACAGACAGTTTCTTTGCTAGAACAGAAATGGAAATCCAATATAAATTCAATCCCTGATATGGGATTTAATGATAAAGGTGAAGTGAATGCAGAACAAGTTATTGCACAACAACCAGATGTTGTGATTGCTCAACTCAGAGCAAAATCCGCATTAGAAGGATCGGGTGTTGTCAGTATTTTAAAAGAAGCCAATATTCCTATTATTTATGTTGATACTTTCTTAGAGCCAGTCAAAAACACGAAAGAAAGTGTAGAGCTTCTTGGTATCATTTTAAATAAAGAAAGTGAAGCTAAAGAATATACAGATTTTTATCAACAACACCTAGATAGTATTAAAAATAAAACTCAAGAAATTAAAAATAAACCACGTGTATTTGTAGAGGCAAAGGCTGGAGCAAATGGTGATGGGTGTTGCTTTACACATAATAATGCCGGTTGGGGTGGTTTGATTCAAGCTGTTGGTGGTGACAATATTGGTAGCCATTTCTTACCAGGAGCTTCAGGTGTAATTTCTTTAGAGCAAGTTATTAGCACTAAACCTGATGTATATATTGTAACGGGCTCTCGCTGGGTTAATAAAAATAATATTGCTGCGCCATTTGGTTATGGGGTATCTAGCAAAGAGACTCAAGAAGGCTTTAAACGATTGAAGAGTCGAATTGGATTTAATCAAATCGCTGCGGTTGAAAATGGGCGATTATATGGTATATATCATAATTTCTATAATCATCCATATAATATCGTTGGCTTAGAATATTTAGCAACCTTCATTTACCCTGAACAATTTGCAGAATTAAAACCAGAGAATACTTATAAAGAGATAATAGAAAAATATACAACCTTGCCTAGCGCTAAATTTCTTTGGGCTGCAAAAGCAGATAAATAATAATGCTAATTATAGCCCTTGTTTTTAAGGGCTTTTTATATTCATCTACATTTTGACCAATCAAAGTATTTGGCTTAATAAAGTTAAAATAAGGCTAATAACCATAAATAATAAGTAAAATACCAAGAAACGTTCTGACTAAAAGGTAAGAAAGCGTTGTAGCGGCACTTTAGGAAAAAATGCAGAAAAACACCTAATGATAGTTCAAAAGGTGTTTTCACATATCACCCATTTGGCTTGTCGAACAATTTGGGCATGAGTTATTAGTTAGTTTAAATTACGATCAGTTTCCGAAAAAATAGATATTGATTTGGTGTGGTCAAAAAATAATCCACCAGGAAAAGTGAGATATTGGATGATAGATAACTTATTGAAAAACAATATTCCGTATTCAATTTAGGCATTCGATTGTTGTTATTATAGGGTTTTACTCATCAATATAATTTCTTTGTTCTATAATTAATTAAGTCTAGGGTATTAATATTTAATTCATTATTTAACATAATTGAGATGTCACTATGGAATTAAAGGATTACTACGCCATAATGGGTGTCAAACCCACTGATGATACTAAAACGATTAAAACAGCTTATCGCCGTTTAGCGAAAAAATATCATCCAGATGTAAGTAAAGAGCCAAATGCTGAAGCTCGTTTTAAAGAAATTGCTCAAGCATGGGAAGTATTAGGTGATGAACAACGTAGAGCTGAATATGATGAACTTTGGGCTCATCGTAACGATCCTAAATTTAGGCAATTTACACAACAACATTCAAATAAGTCTCAAGAAAGCTTTAGCCAAGAAGATTTTGATGATTTTTACGCTTCATTCTTTGGTCAACATTCTCCATTTGAAGGACGCCGAACTCAACAAGCCTCTAAACAACGTGGGCATGATTTAGAAATAGAATTAGCTGTTTTTTTGGAAGAATCACAGGAAGAGCAGAAGCGTACAATTAGTTATCACTTACCTGTTTATAATGTTTTTGGAATTGTGGAAAAAGAGATCCCTAAAACTTTAAATGTTAAAATTCCAGCAGGTGTGATTGACGGACAACGTATTCGTTTAAAAGGTCAGGGAACAATTGGTGAAAATGGAGGAGAAAATGGTGATTTATGGTTAACAATTCGTATTGCACCTCATCCCCTATTTGATATTAAAGGTCATGATTTAGAAATAGTTGTTCCGGTCGCTCCTTGGGAAGCAGCATTAGGTGCAAAAATTCCTATACCAACAATAAAAGAAAAAATCTTGTTAACTATTCCGGCGGGAAGTCAAGCAGGACAAAAGTTACGTATTAAGGGGAAAGGGTTAATTAGCAAAAAGGTCAGCGGTGATTTATATGCAATTCTAAAAATTGTGATGCCACCTAAACCCGATGAAAAGATGCGCGAATTATGGCAACAAATTGCAGATAGCCAGACCGATTATAATCCACGTAAAGACTGGGAGAATAAATAATGGGTCAATTAACAACAACAGTATTTACTGTTACTGAGTTTTGTCATCATACGGGAATATCAAACGACGTGCTCAAAGAGTTTGTAGCTCTTGGGGTGATCGAACCACTAGAAATTGAAACTCAGGAGTGGTTTTTCGATGATAACGCTGTTGTGGTAACACATCGCGCATTAAAACTTCATAAAGAGCTTGCATTAGATTGGCATGGTATCGCCATAGCACTGACTTTATTAGATGAAAATGAACAATTAAAACAAGAAAATAAGCAATTACGCCAGCAGTTAATGCGTTTTATAAATGAATAACGATTGATAAAATAGCCACTAAAATAGAAAGCAACTTTAGTGGCTATTTTTATGCCTAAATTATATTTTTTATGTTTTTATTATTTTGCTACTGATCTAGTTATTTTTAGACTCTTTTCCTCTCTAGGAGAATATTTAACAAAAAGAAATGAAAAGAGAGATTGAAGAAGTTGGTTATCAGTTTGGCTATAAAATAAAATTGGCACTACTTTTTAGTTTGAGATAAGAAATTAACATAATTTATTGTCGGATTTAATTTATTGTTATTGTTTTTAATATTGATAGCTGTTTTATATAAATAATATCCCTGTTAATTACATAATAGTAATGCTAATAACAAACTCCATTTGTATTTATTTGCATATTAAATGTATCTTTCTATAAAACTCATTGATATTAATATGATGCGTATAATTAATGTTTTTATTTCAAAATATAATAATCATTGAGATATAAATCACGGAAACACACTCTTTTTCATTGTTAATATTTTGCATCAGTTTATCTATCTGGTTTTTTATTTCGATTCTAAAAAGATACTTAATTGATCTACAAACTATAAATAACAAGCAAATGGGGAGTTTTATGTCTTTATTTAAAAAAGGCATTGTTGCCTTATCCGTTAATATTGCATTAGTTTCTTCAGCTTTAGCCTGTACAACGTTGTTAGCAGGAAGTGAAGCAACAAATGATGGTTCGTTGATTATTGCTCGTAGCGCTGATAGCGATGCATTAAAAGCACAACATTTTGTTATTCACCCTGCTAAAACAAATCAAACGGGTATTTACAGTACCAAGGAACATAATGGTGCTAATAATTTTACATATCCATTACCTAAGAATTCATTACGCTATACCACTGTGCCGAATTGGAAAACACAACTTCATGGTGCAACAGGATTTAATGAACTTGGGGTGGGGGTCAGTGGCACTGAATCTATTTTTGCTTCACCAAAAGCACTCTCTTTTGATCCCTATGTCGAAGATACAGGGATAACTGAAGATGATATTCCTGATGTCCTACTTTCAAGAGCAAAAACGGCTCGTGAAGCTGTGGAATTATTAGGGAGCATTATTGAAAAACAAGGTGCTGGCGAAGGATTTGGTGTTGCTGTTGTTGATAAAAATGAGCTTTGGTATTTAGAAACTGGAACAGGGCATCATTGGATTGCACAAAAATTACCTAAAGATAAATATTTTGCGACAGGAAACCAAGGTCGATTACAACACTATGATATTAACAGCAATGATGTTTTAGGCTCTAAAAATCTAGTGGAATTTGCTGTTGAGAAAGGCCTTTATCATCCTGAAAAAGAGGGGGAATTTAATTTTTCAAAAGCTTATACACGAGATGACGAACGAGATCGTACTTATAACGATCCACGAGTATGGGTTATCCAGCAACAATTCAATCCATCATTAAAACAAGCAGTGGATGATGGCCGTAATTTCGCACCTTTATTAACGCCAGAGAAAAAAGTATCTGTTGAAGAAGCAAAAGCGATGTTGCGTAATCATTTTGAAGGAACAGAGCATGACCCATATACTAATGGGTTAAATGGTCAAGAATCTTGGCGTCCAATTAGTGTATTTAGAACTTATGAAGCGCATGTTATGCAAGTTCGCCCTGAGCTTCCTCAAGAAATAGGTGAAGTGACCTATGTTGGTTTAGGAATGGCGGATTTAACTGCATTTGTTCCGTATTACAGTGGATTAAAAGCTTATCCGCAACATTATGGAATAGGAAGTAATCAAGCAGACAGTGATTCTATTTACTGGAAATATAGAAAGTTACAAACACTAGTAATGACAGATTATCCAAAACTCGCACCAATAGTGAAGAAAGCGTATCAAGAGTGGGAAGCAAAAACTGCATTAGAGCAAAAAAATATGGAAGCTAAATATCTTACTATGGTGAAAACAGATAAAGCTGGTGCAGATAAAATGCTTAATGAATTTAATCTACGAGTTATGGCTGATGCTGAAAAATTAACTGAAAACTTAATGAATGAATTATTCACAATAAGAACAAAAGATATTCAAGACGATATTTTCTTTGCGAATAAATCAAAAAAGGATTGATAGAAGAGTCGTATTTTAGATATCTATTTTAATAGAAAGATCCCAATTAAATTGGGATCTTTTTTATAGATGAAACTCATTAAAGAACAGGAATATAGTAGCTAATTTTTTGTACGTAATGATCACTTTGACCAAGCAGTTTATCGTAATCTACTGACTCTTTTAATGTATATCGTTCAATGTCTGGGCCCGGTCTGCGCAATAAATTCATTTTTGGAAGTACTTTTGTATAGACGGTATAAATAATGTCATCATAACCAGTCAGTGAATCTAAGATTTCATTCATATGAAATGTAATGGCCAGATAGTTGCCACTTGGTAATTCTAGTTGTGACATAGCAGAAATATTTGATGTTTTTGCTAACTTTTCTTTATCAACAGCAGTGCTATAAATATACATAGTATCTTCTAATGTACTTGCAGATGCTCGATGCATTGCATATAGCTCTGTAGGTATTGTATGTACATCTTTTAAAAATTTACGCCAAAACTCTTTTCTGAATTTTTTCTTGTCTGAATCCCATGTTGAAATAGGTTTATTGTAATGATGTGACATACCAACTAATTTTTGAGATGGGAATGTAACTAGTTCATATTGAGCACTCAGTTCAACGGTTTCTAATGCTGGGAAAATCAGTTCACTAATATCCCATCCTGGTTTTTTTCTATATTCCGAAGGTGTGATATTAAACTGTTTTTTAAAGGCTCGGCAAAATGTTTGTTGGGAATCAAAACGATACTTCAATGATATATCTAATAAACTACAACGTGTTACTCTTAACGCGTAGGCGCCACAAGATAAACGACGAGCGAGTATGTATTTTCCTAAAGATATACCTGTATATGCTTTAAATAAGCGCTGAAAATGCCATTTTGTATAGCCTGATTTTTCCGCAACAATATCTAACGATAAACGTGAATCGAGATTTTGCTCAATCCAAACGATGATATCTTTAACAACATTCTCTTGTAGCATGAATATTCCTATTATTTTTTCTATCGATATTTTTCAATAAGATCGACTTAATTTATTGAACTACAATAATATTTATAGGTGTTAGAATAATAGCATATCGTATAATGATAGTTACATTGAATAAAGTAAAATAGGTCGGTGGTAATGTAAAGTTATGTATTGCGATTTATTGTAATTAAAAAATTCTATTTTAATGCACTCATCAATAATTGATGGTTTTTTATTAAAATTAATTTTAAATTAAAATGCTCATGGTTTTTTTAGTTTTTATAAAATGCGGAGCTATCCTATTTTATATTTAAAATATAAAGCCTATTTTTATTTAGTAAATCTTGTTTGATTATTTTTGGAGATGTAAATGAATAAGTTACTTTCTATTTCTGCTATTGCTTTAATTTCTTCATTAATAACGGCTCCTGCTTTAGCTGCTAAAACGGATACTTATAACTGTGAAGGCCAAAAAATCAGAGTTTCTTTTCCTACTGAACAGCTCGCAGTTATGTATTACAGTGATGAAATTATTGTTTTAAAAGAAGCCATTGCGGCTAGTGGTGCTCGTTATGTTGGTGAGAATTTCCAAATTTGGGGTAAAGGAAAAGGTGAATTTAATTTAGCAACGATTTCAGAAGATGATGCTGTTAATGGACGAGTTGCTGAAGATAAAGGGCGTACTTGTAAATTAGTAAAATAACGTAGAAAGCAGCTATAAATAAAAAAAGAGGGCAACTTTATTGTCCTCTTTTTTATAAGAAAAAGATTAAGTAAATATAACAATAATTGAAAGTAAAAACTATTAGTGTAACAAAAATAATAATATATTTTTTGTCATATAAATAAGGTTGTCACAAAAATAAATTAGTTATAAAAATAGCTTTATTCTTCGTTCAGAATATTTTTTATGATTGTTGAATATATATTTTTTACTTATCTAAAATAGATAAAAATGTTGAGTTGTTTTTTAAAATAAATATGATGATTAAAATTATCATATTTCGATGGTGTGATTTAGGATAATATGTTACCCATAAATTAATAAAGAATAAAATTTAATGAAAATTAAAAACTTAAGAAAAAATAATTTATTGTTGCCAGATAATAGAATTTTAACGTGGTGTGAGTCAGGCCCAAAACAAGGTAAGCCAGTGTTATTTTGTACTGGTGCAGGTATGAGCGGTTTATTAGGGGTAGAGATTGACCTTTTAAATAAGCTTAATATTCGGTTGATTACACCTACTCGTCCAGGATTAGGTGATTCCACTTTTGATCCTCAAAAATCGTTAAAATCTTGCTCTAAAGATATTATATTTTTATTAGATCATCTTCGTATCAAAAACTTTAATGTAATGGGGTTTTCACAAGGTGCTGTTTTTGCTATGGCTCTTTGTATTTATTGCCATGTTGATAAATTACTTATTGTTGCAGGGCAAGATCAATTTGATTATCCGAATACACAAAATAGGCTAACAGATGATGTTGTTAATATGCAACGCCAAGCTGTTGAATCACCCGATGTGTTAGCTAGTTGGATTAAGCAAAATATAACAGCTAAGTGGTTAATGGATTTTATTCTAAAGCACAGTGCTGATGTTGATTTAGCTATTTATCAATCAATTGATTTTCTTCCAGTTTATCAAGAATGTATGGTAGAAGCCTTTAAACAAGGCAATGATGGATACACTCAAGATTTGCTGATTACTATGCAACCTTGGGGTTTTTCGCCTGAAGATATAAAGACACCAACAACCTTATGGTATGGAATGAAAGATATGAGTACAGTTCATTCTCCGGATTTTGGAGATTTATTATTTCAACGTATTCCTAATGCTGAGCGACATTTATGGCCAGAAGAGGGGGGCTCACTGTTATGGACGAAAACAGAAGAAATTTTATTAGAGCTAGCTAATTAAGGTGATGTAGTACATTAATGATAGAGTAGATACTGGTTACCTTAAAAATAACAGTATCTACTTTTTACTCATATTATTAAATTAAAATAATGAGATAGGTGAAATAGATGACTATTTTTATCTTATAATTATTTTCTAATTTTGCGTATAAAAAGTTTTTTTTAAATAAAGATGAAAATGATTTGCTATAAAACGAATTATATGACTTAATAGCACCACTGGTTTGGAAGTACAGACCTATTTATGTTAGTGCAGTTTTAAGTAGTTCACCGTTTAGCGTTATCCCTGATACCTCTTCGTTGCGAATTCCTTCAAATAGTGACCATAAGTAAAAATCCGAAATCAAACCGCAAACAATGCCTTATGGCAAAATAATTAATTAAAGGAAATCTTATGTCTAATACAATGACAGGTACAGTAAAATGGTTTAACGATGATAAAGGTTTTGGCTTTATCACTCCTAAAGACGGTAGCAAAGACGTATTTGTACACTTTTCAGCAATTCAAAGCGATAGCTTTAAATCTCTGAAAGAAGGCCAAGAAGTTTCATTTTCTATTGAAAATGGCGCTAAAGGCCCAGCAGCAGCGAACGTAATCGCTTTATAATCTGTTGATCTGTAATTACTGTATATATTGCTTAATGTAATATTTATATAAGTAAGATTTAAAAACCTCACTTCGGTGGGGTTTTTTTATACCAATTTCTAGCGTTATTTAAATTTTAAATATATTTAGTAAAGCCTATAAAAAATAAATTTATTAAATTTATGTAAGTGTTTAATGTAAATTTTTTAAAATTTTAGAAGGATATTTACTTTAATACTCGATAATATTTACAGATAAATAAATTAATGGATAAATAAATGTTTATAATGGCAAAATAAAGGCATTAAGATGCTGTCTTCTCAATCAAAAGAGAGAAAAGAATTTTATTAGAATAAAAAGATATCAGATAAATCATAAAAATAATTTAAGATAAAATTCAATAAATATTTTATGACTTATTTTAAACAATTGCTGTCTAATTCAGAGTGGCTTAAATGCTTTTAGTTCCTAGAGGACAAACTTGTGTACGCTAAAAATATTTTTTCATTGCATTTATTACATCCAAAATATTTCTTAACTTGGTTTGGTGTTTTTATTCTTTTTTTATTAGTACAACTTCCTTATTCTTGGTTACTTTTTTTAGGTAAACATCTCGGACTGTTATCTCGTTTTTTTGTCAAAAGAAGAGTCTCAATAATAAAGAAAAATTTAGAACTATGTTTCCCTGACAAAAATGAAAATGAAATTAACAAACTTGTTATGGATAATTTATCGTCACTAGGTGTCGCATTATTTGAAACGGGTATGGCGTGGTTTTGGAGTGATCGCCGACTAAAAAATCTTTTTGAAGTACAAGGTTTCTCCAATTTTACTGATGCTAAAGATAAAAAAACGGGAATTTTACTAATTGGTATACACTCTATGTCATTAGAGCTGGGAGGGCGCATTATGGGGCTTTGTTTCCCTGTGAATGCGATGTATAGACCTCATAATAATAAAGCGATGGAGTTTATCCAAACTAAAGCAAGATGCAGGTCAGATAAGGGTATGATAGATAGACGTAACTTAAAGTTTATGGTTATGGAGTTAAAAAAAGGGAAAGCGATTTGGTTTGCTCCTGACCAAGACTTTGGTTTAAAAGGTACAACATTTTCTCCATTTTTCTCTGTCGAAAAAACATCAACCTCTAAAGGAGTTGCTATATTAGCAAAATTATCAGGGGCACCATCTTTAACTGTTACTTTGGTAAGAAATAAAGATCAGAAAGGCAAAAAATACAGTTTAATTATTGGTAAAGAACTGATTAATTATCCTTCTGAAGATATTCAAAATGATACAGATAGAATGAATAAGTTGATTGAAACAGAAATTATGCGAGCTCCAGATCAATATTTATGGGCTCACCGTCGATTCAAAACTCGACCAGCAGGTGAAGCCAGTTTTTATAATTAGGTTAAAACAGAGTTAGCAGATATAGATTAAACTATATCTGCCTAATATATTATAACCATCATAGAAAATACCATTTATATAGTAATAAATTCTAATTATTGGAAAATATATACTCATTAATTAACAATAAATATTTTATCTATTTGTTAGAGACTAATTTTTATTATTAATATAGGTAGGGGGATTGCTATATTAATAGTATACGATATCCATTATTCCTACATTTTCTTTGATCCAATTAATATTTATTGAACCTTTATTCTCACCCAATTGAGCATTAAATGTTTTATTAGCTTCTATTTTATGTAAAGTTTCTTCCATTTCAGTTCCATTCCAGCAATTTGCTTTAAAAGTATTTCCTACAGAGTCTGTTATACAATTACCATCTACAATTGAACCTATAAATGTAATTGTTCCCGAACCTATTGTTTTATTATTATTTGCCATAGCTGGAAGTGATAATAAAAGTGTCAAACACATTCCGATAATAAAATTCTTTTTCATTCAATATTCCTTAAATATTCTTATTGGGTCGATTTTTTTATTTTCTATACGATGAATAAATATCTTTTCGTAACAGTTGATGGAAGGAATATTAGAGAAAAAAAATATATCAATCTGTAAAAAATCTTGATGGTTAATGACTTGTAGATAAAGATTTGTGAATGATCTTGTTGTTTTTATAGTGCTTCATTAGTAATGCAAACTAATGTGATTTTAACTAATTGCATGAAAATTAAATTAAAATTACTTTTTTGATTATTTTTGTTAATAAGTTAACTTTTCTTGATATTAGTTAAATTACTTAATTTTTTAATGATACATTTTGTCGTTAAAACATAAAACTTATAAAATGAGTAATTTCAGAATTCAAAAAAATTTGTCAAAGTATGACAAAGAAATGGTTATCAAGAATAAAAACTCATCTTTATTTGATAGTTTTTAGATTGATAAGATAGAACCTGATATTAAATGGAGGAAATTCTAGCTAAGATTCTTTGTATCTATGTTGTCAATATTTTCACAGTTAACTCAAGTTAAAATAGCATCACCAAAATAAAGTAATTTTGATAGTTTGAAAATAGTGAGAGTTTATTAATTGAGCATCTTAAAAGGATAAGTTAGATAAAAAAATCCCCGCACTAGGCGGGGGAAATTTAAATATCTATCAGTGATGAAATACTGAAACTAATAGTAAGGGAAAAAAAGATATCAATCTGTAACAAACTTTAAAAAGAAATAATAAAAATAAGTAAATAATTAGAGTGAATTGTCTAAAGAGATAAATCGTTGTTTAATTTTTTTATTTAACTATTTGATTTTATTTTCTTTTAATTCTACTAAATATTAAGATTAAATCATGCAAACTCAAATTATCTTGGCTTGACTATAATTTTTCCATACATTTAATTAAGGATCCTAATAAATTACCTCATCAGCTTGAATAGAAGAAAAAGAGTATAATTATCTGTTGAATAGAATTTTTACAACAATTTCATTGTGTTATATACATCACAATGTAGAAGAGATATTGTGATGTATATAAAGATTTTTCTTTAGATACATTTTTCCAGCTTGTCGTAAATAAGGTATCAATCTACTATTGATGTAATTTGAGCTCGATAATACCTGAGTTACAGCTAAGCTTAGCTTTTCACTTTTATAGACTGTGGATCCATAAAATAAAAAAAGACCAACGCTAGGAGAGTTGGTCAATAAAGATTAGAAGCAATGTGAGCAATGTCGTTGTGAAAAAATTAAGTGGAAGACCTAACTATTCACAAGTTAAAAGATAATCATTATCATTTGACTTGTCAACCCTACGAAGATTGCGGTTACTATTTATTCATACTAAAAATCAGTAAAGTGTTTTACTTTAAAGAAATCAAAGTCGAGATTTTATTATTAATAACAGTAAGATCACTATTTTTTTATTTAGTATTTATTATATTTTCCTTGAGTTTAAATAATAATTCCACTAGAAACTGGATCTATTTTATAAAAGTAGTATGGTATTAAATAACTACTGGAAATTATAAATAAAAAATATTTATAATTAATTTAAAGAGGTCTAAAGTTTAATTTAAATAAGGAAAATTGAAGTGGATAATAATCATAGATTTTTTTCTGAAGAAGTGTGTCCTAAAACTGCATTATATGGTCAATTTTATGGTGACAACCATTATGCAGGACGAGAGTATGAGCGGAAAATATATTATGGAAATAAATTCCCCAAAACTAAAAAAGGTTTTTATTTTAAAAAATTAATGAATTTTTAATTATAAAAATAATAAGAAAATTATATGGTGTCATTTTTAATAGAGACGTGTGATCCTTTAAAATGATACATATTTAAAAATACGTTGATGATTATGTAAATTATGAAAGTCATGATACTGAAAAATAACATCACAGTAAGAATCATTATTGAGTCTTTTCAATATCAATATATTGATAACATTGTTATAAAGATTTGATAGGTTCACCTTAGTTATTTGGTATTAAATGAATATAAAAATTACCGATTTTATTTAATAAATGTAATCATCGACGTATGCGATAAGTTGTACATAAAATTCTCGTTTAGTACCTGCTACTGCGATATAAAAGAAAGAAAAAATCCTTGTGCTTGGGGGCGTTAGTATAACCGTATAACATATATTTTGAATACAATTAAAATATAGATCAACTTATTCAAAGTAATAATATCTTCTCATGAAAGAATTTATCCTAGAATAAAAAATGAGTCATAAATCATAAATTTTTTGTTTAAATAAACAGTATAAAATTGCATTTTATTCAAGATAAGCTTACTATTTTTAATCAGTAAGTGCTCTATCTCTTAGTGTGCTCAATTTATGCAATATCTTGTTTTAAATATGGTTTTGGATATTTGTGCTTTTTATATTGACAACCTATTTTCATTTAGAGGTGACTCGTGAAAGGTAAAAGACTTTTTATTATTCATGGATATACTGCATCTCCAGAAGACAACTGGTTTCCATGGTTAAAAGAAAAACTTGAAGCTTTAGGATATCATGTTGATGTTCCTGATATGCCGGAATCTAATTCACCTGATCCTAAAAGGTGGCAACAACGACTTATTGATGCAAATATTAAACTCGATGAAGATACTATCCTTGTTGGACATAGTCTAGGTTGTATTACTCTTTTACGCTTTCTTTCTGAGCAAGCCTCTGAAAATACAAAAATCGGTGGGTATATTTTAGTTGCTGGTTTTAACCGTGAGCAGGATAATTTGCTTGAATTAAATTCTCATATTTGTGAGGATTTAGATTATAACAAATTAATTAAGATATCAGACAAGAGGGTATCAGTAATTTCATCTAATGATCCAGCTGTAGATCCACAAGCTTCTAAGGATTTAGCTAATAGCCTACAAACTAAAATTTTTATTGAAGATAATGCAGGGCACTTTCTTGATAGAGATGGATATACTGAATTACCAATATTACTTGATATTATTAATAATAATTAGAAAAAGTGAAATAAACAATTAAAGTAACAAACTCCACACTATTAAAAATTTAGTTATACCATTATCTTTATGGCTTTTGTATCAGGTAATGAATAGAAAAAGGGTAATGCGATGTACTAAAGAAATGTCGATTTTGAGGGATTATTTGTCACCGTTTTACCCTTTGTAAATTTTAGACATAAAAAAACTAACCCTAATAGGTTGGTTTTTCTAAAGAATTTTGGTCAGCATGATAGAGTTTGAACCTACGATCCCTGACTCTGAGCCTAATTATTGTAATTCTTTGATCATAATAACTAATGAGTTAGTGAGCTATAGAGAGTTTTACTTCTATTTAATTCTAGCAATTGAAAAAAGGACTAAGATATATCCGTTCATGCTACTTATTACCAAATCATAAATCACGTCGAGTTGTACATTCTCCTTTATCAAATTTATCTAGCACTATAAATGTAAAATGTTTACTATTTTCTTCTTTGGGAAATAGTATAAAAGTACTTCAAAAATATACTTATTATATCTTTATTTATGAGACTCAATTTATTCTTGTATCACTAGCAAATATCGAAAATACATATCATCATCATTTTATGAAAGATAACTATAAGCGATATTAGATTTATGCAATTTCACAATGTGATACTTCAACCCATTGTACGTGGTTTTCTGTTTTTCCTTTCGGAAACTGAGCTAAGTCTGAAACTATTAAGGGGGCATTTGGTTTTGTATTATTAAGTGGTTTTGAGTATATGATATTCAAAAATACAAAGAAAAGTTGTATTTTTTACTAAAATAATATTTGAATTTATTTAAACATAAGTGGAATTTTTCAATATATTGGCTATATTTATAAACAGGATGAATATTAAGAGATATAAATATGAAAAATAATATATTCTTGATTAGTATAGCTAGCTTAGTTTTATCTGGCTGTAGTTCAGGAACTGAAAATTCTTTTGAAAAATTAACTAAAATAGTCACTAATCTAAGTTCATATTCAGCTGAGGTTGATGAATGGAATGATTATGGTACTAATTTGAAAAAAAATGGTATTAAATATGAAGATGCCAATTCATCAGACCAAAAATTTGTACAAAATAAAATGCAATCAGAATATGCCAATGCAATAAACCATGTTGGATCCGCATTTACTATTACAGAAGAGTCGAAAGAAGAGTTAGCTAAAGAAAATCAAGGTTATAGGTTTATATATAATAAAATTATTACTGTAAAAGATATAAGTAAAAATACCACAATAGGTTATTGTGTTAATTATGATTCAGAAAGAATCATTGATGGTCAGGTAAAATCAGAAGATAAAGATAAAAAGAATTTTATTTATATAGATAAAAATAGGCCGTTATCTATCTTCACTGGTAGTAGCGATTTTATAAAAGTCGTTTGTGGTGATGATTTCTATAAAAAATATAAAGGAAAAGATGTGGATTAATTTAAATCATTACTATTTTTTCCCTATAAGTGGCTTATTACTGACTGAGCAAATGGTGATTCGTTTGAGGCAAGTTTTTTGTCACTTTAGTTTCCCTTATTCAACATAATCTCATTTAAGCATTAACTTAATTTAACCGATAAAAGTCTAAATCTTTTTATTGAATTTAGACTTTTTTATTTATTACTAATTTATTATTAAAAACACATTTCTCATTTCATTATCATTTGGTAGTGAAATAGTTGTTTTTGTCATTTTAGATATCTTTATGGATGTATATTTCGACTCGTTTTATGAGTGATCAGGACAGAATAGCAAGAAGAAAAGGGCAGTTTTATGAGCTAAAGAAAGGGTGATTTTGAGAGATGATTTGTCGTCGTTTTACCAGAGTTTTACCAGTAGCAAATTTCAGACATAAAAAAACCAACCATAAGCGGTTGGTTTTTCTAAGGAATTTTGGTCGGCATGATAGGATTTGAACCTACGACCCCTGACACCCCATGAAACCGACTTTAAGTTATCTAACACTTTGATTATAAATATAAATAATGCGTTTATATGTGATTGCATACAGTGCTAGATATACATAATATGCATTATAAGAATCAATGAGTTAAGGGGAGTTTTACCACTATACTTATGTATGTTATCTCAGATTTGAGTTAACAGGTTTCGTAGGTAGAATATAACCAAATATGATCGTCTGCTTTGAGCGAGGAGCGGACGTTGGCACGATGGTGATGCGTTAACCAGTAAAGGCTTCTTCAATGGTGAAGTGGTCGACAGAATTTAGACGGATGTAACTACAGCGCTAAGTATTATGGCGATGATATGTTTACTATTTTGATACTACACTTGCGAATACAGGCGTCCAAGTTAAGTCTTTTTTCTGGTTGTTTATTTGCTTTTAAATGGTATTAACATGAGTAAAGATGACTATATTCTTCGGGCACTATCAAAAATCTCTCACAAGCGCTGGGAACACTACATTATCAACCGAATTTTTCACAGATTGAATGACCCTGAGCTTGAATTCGTTTGCCAGCAGTGTATTCGAAAGGAAGGGCACTCTGGAAAAATTTATCTTGCAGACCTGCTTTTTCCGCAGCTGAAGCTGTATCTTGAAATAGATGAGGCGCACCATGATAGTGATGAAGCTAAAATGGCTGACAGAATCCGCTGTTTGGACATCATGGAAGCGACAGGATTTATTGAAAAACGAATTCCAGCCAATAACACGACACTGGACAAGATTAATCATCTTGTTGATGAGTTCATCCTTTTTGTTAGGGACAGAAAAGCCCAACAGGAAGCCCAAGGCTTATTCCGTCCTTGGGACTATAACAGCCGTTATACCGCTCAAATACACATTAACGCAGGATTTCTTGAAGTAGGTCCTTACGCTGCATTCCGATATCACAGGGATGCTTTGCAGTGCTTTGGTTATGGAGATAAAGGACACCATCAATCAGGTAGCTGGCGGGTACCTGAGACTATTGTAAAGGCGATTGGTTTGAGCGGAGATGTTATGGTTTGGTTTCCGCGTTTATATAAGGCGGGGGAGTGGGACAACTCACTTTCAATTGATGGTGATCTGATAACGGAAAAAAGCCTTAATTCAACACGTAACTATAGGGAAACATGGTGTTATCGTATCGTAATGGCTCATTCTCGTGATGAACTGAATCGGATACTATATCGATTTCTTGGTGTTTTCACTCAAGATGAGCAACTATCATCTGAAGGGGTTAACGTTTTCAAGCGGGTAGATACACGCATCAAGGTTTATACAGCACAAAAGTAACTCTGCATTTTGTAGCTTAGCCATAATTAAATCTCCTGCGATGTAGAAATTTAATTATGGCTATAATCCTGAACGAGCGAAAAGTGGAAGTTCACAGTTGTTCTCAAAATTGATGGAGGTATTACTAACATTACAGCATATTATCAATTGTGAGCATGTCAATTACACACCTTATGGATCGTCGCAACAAGGAGAATTTATGGATAATCTAACGAGGAATCAGCATTTTATATCTCAGACAGAGCAGCGCAGTAACTGCATTGATGAGAGCAAACCAAAAGATAAGCAGCGAATCTACAAATTTGAAATTGCAGATCGAGAAAATACGGTTGTTCGCTTGACAAATACTGAAGGCGTCAAGATAAAGAAGAACCTTTCTTTTAATGATCTCTTTAGTTTCGATGTGAAAAGCTCAAAGTTAAGAAAGAATTTAGAGGATTTCTTTCATAAATTTGAAATGGACTTAGGACCAGCAACTGATCTCCTTATCTCCGAGTCCAAGTTAAATTCTGGAAGCGATGTTTTGAAGGGTGCCACTGAACGAGTGCTCAAAGCAAAATTCATGGGGTGGATTAGAAACCCTTATTTGATTGTTCAAACAATTAATATGTATAAGGGATTGGTGGGGATGCATCCAACTGATCCTCTTTTGCTAGCACACTTCTCCGAGATTCGTACAGGAAAAAAACCTCACTTGGCCGAGGTTTGCACCGAGTTTAGGGTGACGAGTGAGCTATATTTCCAGTGGTTGGAGATTCTTTTTCTGGCGTTAATGATTCCACCTGGAGCAACAAAAAGTATCCTAGAGTCGACTGTTGAGAAGATTGTTGAGTCAAAGGGAAATATGGGTTATTTGATAATAGCGACCTTTGACGATATTCCGGGCTGTAGAGTCGCATTGCCAGATACAGGCTACCTTCAAGGAACTAATGATCCCTATCATAATATGTTTCTTTTTAATTTGAGTCGTAGTGCGTTTGCTTCATTCAATGTGGTGGACTTGTCAAAGCAGAACCTTGTAAATATTCCGCCACAAATAAGGGGGAAAGTAGAGTCGTTCAACATAAAATTCTCAGCACAGCATCATCACAATGATATGAGGTTACTAGAATTTTTTAACGGGCTGTCCACCTATCAAGCCAATTCTCATATTTTTTGTGCTGACCCTAAGATTTTCGGAGTTACTACTATTTTATGAGTACAATTGTTTTAGGTTGAGTAGTAGTAAAGCCCGCTATTGGCACAGAACAGTCTGTCAAATTAGAATCAACTCTATATCATACCTGTATTAGCTCAAATCTGAGCTAATCCGACTTATGCAATCTCACAATGTGGCACTTCAACCCATTGTACATGGTTTTCTGTATAAATCTTGGTTGACTCTGCATCACTATGAGCCATTCGAGCTTGTGGATCAAAACCACGTTGTTTAAACATAAAGGCTGCTAATGCTCTTATTTCATGAAAGGTTGGTCTTTCATCTAAAGGTAAATGACTGGCAACGCCCACTCGATCACGTAGTGCTGAAAATGCACGGCTAAGGTAATCAGGTGCGACTTGTGTTGGATGATTAACTTCTTTACTCACCTTATTTGGGATACGAGTAGGTAGTCTATGCACAATATAAGGGCTTGCCACATTGTCACGGCTATTATCGATAATATCCTTAAGTGCTTTGCCTATGGGGATCGCAATATGAGATGCCTCTTTATGTTGCACTTTTTGTCTGTGAATATAAATCATCCCGTATATTCCATTTAAGGGTTCTTCATACCATAAACACCCACAGATGCCTTCTTTGGGGGCTTTGATATTGTATTTTATGCGTGACACTTCAAGCCTTGCTTGTGTCGTTTGCAACGCCAGATCCATTGCTGTCCTTAACCAAGGTTCTGCAGATGCTCGAATTTTAAGAAAATCATCATAAGATAATCTTCTACGTTTTTTCCCATCGACTCTTTTCATTTTCTTACGTTCAGCGGGATTATCAAACATAAGAGATTCATCCATTGCGTAACTAAAAATTTTCTTTAGAAAGCTTACCTTACGATTTTGTACATTAGCAGAAGCATCGGCATGATATTCATTAATATAGCCATTTACATGTTCCAGTGAGATTTCATTCGCGGGGATATCTTTAAAAAAGATCTTAATTCTTTCTAAGTCATTAACCCAGTTACTAAGTGTACTGTCTGATGGTTTCTCATCATTAGTGATCCGCAAAAATAACTTATCTAAATGTTCTGAGAGAGGGAGGGCCTCTCCATATTGCCCTCCCGAGTCAATAATTAATGAGTTAACAGAAACGCATTTTTCTGGTCGCATAATATTGTTGTATTCTCTGGCTATTGCGATAGCTTTTGCTTTATCTGCACCAATGCATTTTCTTAAACCATTAGTTAATGTAAGGCGATATTGTTTAACTGATTTATCAAAATAAAGAAAGTCAGGTAGATGCCTAAATTCCTTTCTTCTCGGTCTACTGGCCATATTACGAAGCCCTTATTAACTCATCGACACATGAAGAAATAACGGACTCAATACCCCAACGTTCGGATGAATATATCCAAACAGAACAATCAACGATTTTGCCTTTTAATAAACCTGTTTCTACCCATTTTTTTATGGTTCTATTATCTGGAATAGAGCCTACTTCAAATTCTCGTTTAGCCCACGCACTAGCTTTCATCAGTTTTCCGTTCATTTTGGTCTTGCCTCATCATCAATAAAATAAGTCGGTCTGCTGTATCACAGGAGTGTTTGATTTCAGCGTCAGTGCATGGTCTATTTCTTACACTGAACGCTAACCGACCTAATTTAATATCAAAACTTGTTAATAATTGGTTCCCTGGTTGCCAAGGTGTTAATAATTTCATGGTGGTTACCCATTGGTCTTGAATAAACCACCATGCTAATAACAACGAAAAGTAAAAACTGATTATGCTTAATCAACTTTTTACTCGAATAATTCCCTCTACTGGATAGCACTCTGCAATTTTTCCTTTGGTCGCGAGTACCTCTTTATCAATTAAACAATTTTGTTCATCAGGATAAATGTAGCCATAGGGTTCGAACTGACAATTTACCGAACTACATATCAAAAGGAATAAACCAAACATTATTGTTCACTCCTCTGTTGCTCAGCGGGAGAGGGTTGAAGTTCAATTTTGACGTGCGCTGGAAAATCGTATGAAACATGGCAACGTCTATCTGTTGAAACAAAGCCATGTGTGCCATCAGGTAATGTGATCTTTACGGCTTGGTCTTTTTGTTGGGAGTGTCTTAGCATTGGTCTTGCCTCTTTGTGACATGTCACTTAATGAATAATAGCTGTATTTATAGGGTGCCCCAGTTGTAGCAATAACGCTTTTTGCATTGATGAAAGTGCTTGCTGTTCTTGCTCTGTGACATTTTTTGTTGATGCTGTAGACCATTCGATACTGCATTTATTGGTTGCTTCATCATGGGTAATAACAACTTCTAACTTCATGGCCATAACGTTTATCTCCTGATAATGCGCCCAATAAAGGGCGCTATTATGAATTAACGAACCATTAATGATCGGTCACCAACTTCTAAGTGAGCACCAGGTATTTCAATTCCGTTTTCAAGCGCTTCTTTGATGCCTTTTTTATCAGGCGCGGTGATGGTTTGAACATCAACCAACTCATCCGGTAATAAAGCCTCATTGTCGATAATGACTCGAACAACACCAGCTCTAGCAGTGAATGTATTTTTTGTTGTTTTTAATTTATCTAATCCTGAAGCCAATAAGCAGTTAAGAGCATATTTCTTTAGGTTTTTAGCTTGGTTTTCGAATGATTTTTTACGATCAGATAAACGTTTAGATTCTTCATCCAGTGTTTTAGCTTGACCTTCGATATTGCGAACGTGGTGCATAATTGCATCCAATTTATCACCTAACTCGCCCTCGATACCTGCCAATGTATCTGCGATATCTTCAGCAGTGAATTCTCCTGTTTCAACGAGTTGTTGTAATTTTTCGTAATTGGTCGCCAGTGCGATAGCAGTAGTATTGGTCATTAGATTGCCTCTTCTTTATGTTTCAGTTGGTCTAAACACTCTTTTTCGATTTGGTTTAATCGACGTAAACGGCCGGACAAATATTTCTCATAATCGTTGTCACGACGCTCTTGAGCTGATTTGATATGTGCAGAAATTTCGCGCGTTAATGTGGATGCAATGCCTCGCAATTCATTCTCAGTAACAGCACTACGCATAACTTCCGTATGTTTAGTAAATTTCTCGTCTAATTCTTTGCGAATACGTGTGATATCTTCCGCTTTTTCACTCGCGTTTTTGATTTCAAACTCAAGCTTATTACTCGCTAAGTATTCAGGGTTATCATGCATACCCATAAAGACATCAGAGCTAAAGCCAAGCATTGATAGGGCTTTTTTGATTGCATCAGTTAGTGATTTTTTAATAGCTTCACCGTCAACCTTAATGCCATAGTTAGTTTGATAGCGGTATGGTGTTGCACCATAACTTTCAAACTCACCGCGGGTTTCACATTCGATGATGTACCAAAAACGGATCTTAATTGAGTGGTTTTGTTCGCAGAATAACGCTCCATCACCATCACGTAAAAAACGGGTTGCAACTTGTTTATTACGTTCATCGAGAACAGGTTCTACAAGAGGCTTTCCATCAATAAATTTTTCTTCAAGGACTTCATAACCCCAACCTTCACCAATAGGGCCGAATATTTCAGTCGCGCGCATAAACATGTAAGTGCTGTTTATGCTAGTTCCTACAAATCCCATACCTTCTAATGGTTTAGTAAAGCGAGGGTCTGTACGTTGTACTCTTTTCCAAATACTTAGGTTATTAGCATCACTCGCGTTAAGAACTTCATCAATAACACTGGCACGTTGCTCAAAATTATCGTGTGGTACTGATGGTGTTTCAGGCTCTTTAGGTTTTTCAGTTTGCTCAATCACTTGAGCTGTTTCTTCTTTAGGCGCTACTTCTTGCTTTTTACGCGAACGTTTAGGCTTAGTTTCTTTCTCAACTGCATTTTCTTTGGATACTAAAGAGGCATTATCTGTTTGAGTTAACTTAGTAGTCATTTCTTCTTTTTTAGTGTTGTTAGATTTGCTAATGCCCAAATGCAGATCAATCAACTCTTTTCGTGCATTAGGATTATCTAATAACTCAGGTTGTTTTTTACTTTCAGCTATTAATGCAAAAATCTTTTCACGAGGTATATCTAAGATGCCAGCTGTTGTGCGTAAATCCATTGACCAGCGTTTCCATGCTTTGTCGTCATCATCTATCAGCTCTTTGGCTTTCTTTACTTGAGAGGGAAGAACATTATTAGGATCAAAATCATCTAACAGCGCTAAGGCGATTTCAGTATCTATAGTTGTGTAGTTACGCTTGATAGAAGATATTTCTTCTTGTGGTTGCTCTGATTCTTCTGTCAGCCAGCTTTCACCTAGTGATTTAGCTTCTTCAACGGTGACATCTTCATTAGCAAACTCATAGATAGCCTGTGCTATTTCCATCGTTTGTTCAGCATCCATCAAAGATAACTTTGTTATTTCTGCAAGGCCTGTGGCGATATTACGAATTTTGGGATCTTCTGTGCCAGCAAGATATTTCAATGTAAAAGAGAACTCTTTGTTTGTTATTTGAGTCTTTCCAAATAACAGCAGGCTGGCGATACGAGGTTTTGTGGCTAGCTTTTTGAACTCTCTATATTCGATAGGTTTCCATTGAGTACCGTCATACTCATTTTCAACAGCAAATTTTTCATCGAAAGCATCTAAAGTAGGGCATGCAGAACCGTCAAGATGTTCGCTAATTAATGGCTCATCAGTATTAAAGTTATCCATAGCTTCTGGATATGCTTCAGATAATTTCACTACTGCAGTCGCTGTTGCCAGTTTTGCATTAGCAGTGCTTAACGCTATGGCCAACGGTACAGCACCATTGTTTGTACGAGCCTCGGTCGTAGGCTCAAATACACAGATAAAAGTTTTCATTGGTCTTGCCTCTTAGTAAGGGATTTCTTCGTCAGTTTTCGAAATGGGTTTGCCTTCCAAGCAGAGAAGCATTTGGATTTGATCTTCTAACAGGCTTGATTTCACTTGGGCATCAGAAAGAATTTTTTCTTGCTCATTGCGTAGAAAATCAATTTCAGCGTGAACGAGATCAGTTTGAGTTGGCTCTTTAAAAGGAACATCAACAGTGTGTTCTGCAATAACGAAACCTAGTCCATCATTAGGATCGGCTTTAAATGCGTAGGCGTTATATTGATAAGAACCATCGAACTGTTTTTGAGCGTGAATATAGAGTGTGACGGTTAGGCTTTCAGGTTGTGCTTTCATAGCAACTCCTTTAAAATAACGGTGATCAGTGATTTATCATTGGTCTTGCCTCTTCTAGCGTTTGGTCGCGCTAGTAGAACTCTCGGTTAGCTTTGGTCGGCGACCCGAGGTAAAGGAACCCACTTCGGTGGGTTTTTTTACGTCTGTAACTTATTGCTCGTCTTTCCGAGCCGTCATGGTCATGTCTTTGTAGCTTTGGTCTTAAATATTCCCTAGTGCTGAATAAGAAGGTCTGAACACTTACCTAAACACTTGCTGTGTTGTTTTTGTTGTTAGTAAATCTACAAGTTAAAATTGAACATTGCAAGTCTATTTTACAAATAATTCTTGTAATTATGTGTGTAAAAAATTACAAGAGCTATTAAGCCCCTGTAATTTAGTTTGAATTTTATGAAAGGATTTTAAGCGTAACGCTTGTATGTTCTAGATTGACTGAGGAGGACTTTACCAAAAATGAAGAATTGGTCTTCATCTTCTTTATCAATATCCCAATCTCTGTAATTGGGATTATCAGAGATAACGGTTAATTTATTCTTTATCATTTGAAGTCTTTTAATGTGCAATGTTTGACCAAAAATGAAAACGTAAATGCCATCACCATCAAAATAATCTATGTGAACATCTATGAAAACCTGATCTCCTGGTTCAATAGTATTTTGCATACTATCACCAACTACAGTGATCATTTTTATATGGGCGCTAGGTCTGTTGCCAAATAAGCGGAGTGCTTCATCAGATGTATATTCAATAGCTCTAATTGTTTCAATAAATTCACTTTTATTAATAATGCCAGGGCCTGCGCTTGCTTCTATATCAAGTAGTTCAACAAGATAAGAATCACTCTTACGGACAACTGGCTTATTCATTACTTCAGTTGAAACATCACTCATAAAAAACCAATGTTCTGGATATCCTGAGAGACTAGACAATGCTGTTAAATTATTACCCCTAGGTGCTGTTTTACCGCTCACCCAAAATTGCACTGATTGAGGGCTAACACCGAGCCTACGAGCTAATTCTGATTGAGACCAGTTTCGCTCGGTTAGTATTTGGCTAATACGTGTAGCTGATACTTCATTCGGATTCTTTTTCATAAAATTATATTACAAGCTTTCCTTGTAGGGATCACTTCAAGAAAAACTTGATATTATTGTGTGTTTGATTGTAAGATTAACTTGTAATTCAAAAAGGAGAAAACAATGACACCTTGTATAAAAAACAAAATTATCAATCTAGCGAGCCAATCAGAGATTGCTCGACGATTAAATACGAAGCCTCAAACAGTGCATTTATGGTTCAAAAATGGCGTTCCTGCTCTAAAGGTTTTAAGCCTGTGTGAATGCTTAAATTGGCAAGTAACACCTCATGAGGTTGCGCCAGA
Organism: Proteus faecis; assembly: GCF_030286765.1. Taxonomy (NCBI): domain Bacteria; kingdom Pseudomonadati; phylum Pseudomonadota; class Gammaproteobacteria; order Enterobacterales; family Morganellaceae; genus Proteus; species Proteus faecis. The sequence goes on along the minus strand of NZ_JASVWV010000001.1, from coordinate 456,216 downwards.
AATTTATCCAAATCAGTTTGATGGGCTTCCTAAATCATCATCAGTATTACAGGTATCAAATTAAAAAACTGATTATGCGTAATCAATTTTTTAGCGACAGGAGACGCAAAAATGAATTTTGATATCAACATTATCAGAGCTGAAATTGAAGATTGGGCGGTAGAACAAGGGCAAGAACATGTTGCCATTGAGATTAGTCGAGCTTACTTACGATTAGTGATTAATCAAGAACATGGTCGATTATATGCCATTGAGGATCAAACGGGTAAGGCAGATTGGAAAGCAATCAACAATAACCGGCAACAGATATTCCGCTGGTTAAGAGGTGATTCCCGTGCATCTCAAAGAAAGATTGCGGAGTTAATGCCAGCGATAGAAATGGCACTACCAGCTTCGAGGTTAGCTCGAGTACGTGGAGATACAAAAAACTATTTAGCAACCGTGGCCATTCAGCGTTTTGCTGATGCTATGACTGAAATCTTATTAGAAGGTCGTGACATGTCACACCAAATAAACAATGTAGTACGTGCATTAAATGAGATATCACGCCCGACCAGCGTGCATTAATTCAAGAGGCAAGACCAATGATTAGATCAACTGAAAAAATCACATACCGTAATGGGTTTATGCTGAATGATAAACCTGCCCATATATCAGAAATTAGGGATATTTTTGAGGGTAGACGTGTTATCGCATTGTTAGTTTGGGAGCAGTATGAGAAGCAGAAACAAAAGTTATGCTTAAAAAAACTAACTGCTGATCAGTATAAAAATGCTTGTCATGATATAGCTAAATCGTTGGGGGTGTGAAGTGAGAGCCTCCGATTTGTTATTAGACTTTGGACGTCCTGTTGCTTATTTCCCCGGGCTAGTAAAACGTTTGGGGAGTGTAAATGCTGTAATATTTTTTAGCCAAATATTTTATTGGCAAGATAAAGCTGACTCTAAATTAGGTGTTTATAAAACATCAGAAGAAATTGAATCTGAGACGGGTTTAAGCTACCGAGAACAGCTTACGGCTAGAAAGCATTTAGTTAGCAGAGGTATTTTGGTTGAGACTAATAAACGCTTAGAGCATAAGATTTATTATCTAATTGACTGTGAAAAATTAGATTATGTCATGTCACAACCTATTGAAAATGCCCCAAATGCGCAAAGCGCAACTGGGGAAAGTCACAATAGTGATTTCGCGGAACAACAAAACGAACGACCGCGACAAGACAAAACTGACGGTGGCGATGAAACAAATCCGCAGTTCGATCCTACAGAGATTACTACATATATTACTACAGATATTACTGATGGTACGTCAGGAGAACCTGACGACAAAAAATCGTCATCAAAAATTAAATTGAATTATGAAAATATTATTAATTCATATCACGATATTTTGTCTGATATGCCAGCCATCAAAGTGATGACTGATGAGCGTAAACGGAAGCTAAGAAATTTCTGGATAAAATTTAAATTCAATCAAGAGCGCTGGGAAAATTATTTATCGTATATTGCCAGTAATTGTCGATGGATGATGGAGGATCGAGATAATGGGCGAGGGGGTACATGGCGACGTAAAAATTTAGATTATTTAATTACGGAACGTTGTTATGTTGCGGTCAAGGAGGAACGTGCTAATGACAAATGATTATTTCACCCCTCCATACAATCTTGAAGCAGAGCAGGCTGTACTAGGTGGCTTGATGATCAGCACTGACGAAGATAAGCGTCAACATGTGATATCACTAGTTAAATCAGGATCATTTTATTCAAGACCTCACAGTCGAATTTTTACAGAGATTGTGAAGTTAATAAAATCTGACTACCCAACAGATGTTATTACAGTTAGTGATTCTTTAACTCGTAGTGGTGATTTAGAAAAAGTTGGGGGATTTGCCTACATAGCGGAACTTTGTAGATTACCCTCAGTTGCTAACATTGTGAACTACGCTCGGATTGTACGAGACAAGGCGATACAGCGTTATGCTATCAACAACCTGAATACCTGCGTTGAAATGCTAATGGCGAATGATGGTCTTGATATCAACAATAAACTATCAAATGTTCAGCAGGTTGTATCAAGCATTATCGAACACGCTAAAACAGGAAAGAGTAAAGGATTAAGACCTGCTCTAGATGTTGTTGGAGATTGGCTTGATGATGTTGATAGGCGCTTTAGTGATCCTAAAAATGCGGTGGGTTTTACTTTGGGTATAGAGTCACTGGATGAGTTAATGGCTCCCAAACAGGCATTAAGAGGATCATTAATTGTTGTTGGTGCAAGACCTAAAATGGGTAAAACCGCATTCTATAATCGTGTTGCAACTCACTTTGCATTAAACCACAAGTTACCTACATTGCTTTTCAGCCTTGAAATGACAGACCGTGGGATCATTGAACGAATGATCTCTCAAGAAGGCGATGTATCTGCAGATATTTTTTATACAGGTACACATGATGATATGGAAATGGCTAGGGCATTAGCCAGAGCAAAAGAGATTGCAGAATCGAATATGTATATCGATAGCACTCCTGGTATTGATCTTAACCATATCATCGCTGAATGTCGCAAGGTTAAACGAGCTAAAGGGCAAATAGGCTTAATAGCGATTGATTACCTGACTCTTATCAAAGCTGGGCAGGCTGAACGTCGTGATATTGCATATGGTGATATTACTACGGGGTTAAAAAATCTAGCAAAAGAAATGGATTGCGTTGTCCTGTTATTAACCCAACTTAACCGTAAATTGGAAGATAGGGCAGATAAACGACCAACACCCGCTGATAGCCGTGATACAGGGCAAATTGAGCAAGATTGTGATGTATGGATTGGTTTATATCGTGATGCTGTTTATAACGATAATGCTGATAAATCTCTAATGGAAATTCTTCTCAGATTAAATCGTGATGGAAATACTGGTACCGCTTATGCTCAGTTGGTGAATTCTTATATTAAAAATATTAGTAAGGGGGAGGCAGAAAGGTTGTCATTTAAAGGAAATGATAATAGAAAAAGCTATGCACGAAAAGGACAACAAGCTACAGAAGCATTTTAGATAAGTTAATTAGGGCTCGACCAAGCTATTAAGTTAAATATTAGAGGCAAGACCATGACAATTAAAGACTCTCTTACTCACGAATCTCTTGTTCGTGATAATCACCCCATATTACCCGACGATGGGTTAGACCATACACTGTGTCATATTGATCGCCTCCATGCATCAGCAAGAGCGAGAACAAAAGCACCTTATCAACCTAAGGTTAAACCACAAAAAACGACGATGTAATTATGTCTAGACGTTCTTATTTGCCTGATGATTTACCTCACAACCGAGCTTTGTGGCCAGAAGAATATCGCGAGTTAGAACAGCTTGATTTATTAGCTAGTCGATTAATTAGACAGCTTAACAATCAAAAAATACATAGAACGCGAGTGCTGGTGGAAATTGAAAAGTTGCCTGAGGTACATCGGGAGTTTTTTAGAGATAGGTTGAATTATTGGCGTGAGGTGATGAGGGTATAAGTAATGGCAAAAACAGTAGCAGAACGTAAAGCAGAACAACGTAGACGGCAGAAAGAATTAGGTGTAACCAAAATTGAATTACTTGTAGATAATCAAGAATTGGAAATGTTAAAGCGTAATTGTGTATTACGCATGCCTGGTCGAGAACCGTATGACGTTGTTGAATACTTACAAATGCTTATTCGTAAAGATGATGCTGAGTATAAAAGGCAAGCTGAGAAGTTATCTAAGCAAAAGTGTAAACGTTGTGGTGAGCAATTACCTGTTCAACAATGCTGTTTGTCTGGTGATTCACAATGCTGGGTTACTTATGGAGGACGTGAGTTACAATTGAAGATAAAATAGTATAATTAATTAAATGGGGATTTCTAAATGTCAATACTCATTGAAATACAAAATGATTGTATTAATTCAAAAGTTCAACTATCTGATTTATTAAGAAAATGTTTATATTTGGCTCATAAAATAAAAAATGAAAATTTTATAAGGTGGGTTAATGATGAACTTAATGGATATAAAAATACAGACGAACTCCCTGAATACAGAATACTTAATTGTGTAGTTAAAGGGGATTTTACGGATGGTTATAATATGTGGAAAAATTACCCAATAGATATAACTAAATTTCCAGAGCCCGTTCAAAAAAATTATGGTGTAATGCGTGTTGCGAATAGTGTCTCATCTATTGAGGAGTTAACTTCACATGACTCTATTATGATGGAAAGGCCATGGGATACACACATTGTGAGCTTAATATCTAAAGGTTTTACACATCAAGATGTTATGAGAATTTGGAGTGAGTCGCCGGCTCATTTATATACAGCTATTCTTGATGGAATTAAAACCAGAATATTACAATTCACATTAGAAGTAGAAAGTAAAATTTCAAATATTGAGGATATCAAATTGTCTAATTTGAATGATGAACAAAAGGAAAAAATAGCACATATATTTAATACCAATATTTATGGTAATGCTAATGTTGCTAATGCCAGCGAAAATTTTAATCAAAATTTACAAGTTCAATCTCATGATTTAATAGATAAACTACTTTCTGAATTATTAGAGATAAAAAAGCAGGGAAAAGACACTCAAATTATTGATGATATAATCCCACATGTTGAGTCGATGAAAAGTGTTAAAGACCAAACTGGTGTTATGACAAAACTAGTCGAAATAATGACTATTGCTGGTGGTTCTGCATCTGTTCTATCTGCAATAACACCTTATGTATCTAAACTTAAAGAATTATTTATTTAATTTTTTAAATTTAAAATTATCTTCTTTTGAAGAAATAAGTATTTCTGATAAAATAATTCCATTGGTCTGAACACCCAATCCTAAACATTTGCTGTGTCAACTGAGAGTCAAGTATGGCACAGCATAGCTTTATCAAAATGTCTAACGATACTCTTGTACCGGCTAACCCTGTTACGAGAGATTTTCTGCATTCAAAAATCAAGTGTGGTGATGTGCTTTCAGCGAATTTTAAGAAAGCTCGTAACCCTCGATTCCATCGTAAATACTTCGCATTACTCAACTTAGGGTATGAATATTGGGAACCAGTTGGCGGTACCATTTCACCTGAAGAAAAAGAGCTTGTGTGTGGTTACATCACATTCCTTTCATATTACACGGATAATGCTGACGCGCTCTTATCTGTATCCGATATCTATCTAGAAGAAGTCGCACAAAATCGTGCACAAAATATCTCAGCAACAAAATCATTTGATGCTTTTCGCTATTGGGTTGTAGAGCAAGCCGGTTATTACGACACGTTTGAAATGCCTGACGGCAGTTTACGTCGTGTCGCTAAATCAATCAGCTTTGCAAATATGGACGACTTAGCATTTAGCGAACTCTACAAAGCTACACTCGATGTGCTTTGGAATTTTATCCTTCGTAAGCAATTCCCCACTCAAAAAGCTGTAGAAAATGCAGTATCTCAATTATTAAGTTTCACGTAGAGGCAAGACCAATGATCAAATCAAAGACCAAAGAAGAAAGACAGTGGCTATCAGATGTAGCAGAACTGGGTTGTATTTGTTGTCGCAATATGGGGCTTGGGGCAAGTAGAGCGGAAATACATCATGTTAGAACAGGGCAGGGAATGGCACAGCGAGCCAGTCATACAGATGTTTTACCACTGTGTCTTCCACATCATAGAGCGTGTTACGAAACCGGCTTTCACGCTTCGCCTAAATCGTGGCAAGAAATTCATGGTACCGAGATTGAGTTATTAGAACAGACTAAGCAAGAAGTAATGGAGCTACGAGCATGTCGAGTATAAAGAGTATATCAGATGGGTTAAAACTTGATGATGATCAGGTTGCATGGATCCAGCCTTGGTTATCAAAATTTGGAGCATGGGTATATTCAGGGAGGATAGAAAAAAGGCAAAGCAGTATTATTGCTGAATTTATGGCGACAGTAGAAAGGCGTGATTATCCTGAGCGAGAAATGTGTAATGACGATGACGGGATGTTGATCGCTAAAGTGGTCGATAAAATTTATCACATAGACAGAATAGCGTTTACGCTCTTATTACTGCGTTATGCCTTTGGTAGTTCAGATCGCGCTATTGCTCGTTATTATCACCATATCGTGAAACCGCGCCAAATGATTAGACGCAATAGAACGGTAGAATATAGAAAACCTTCTATGTCTACATGCAGAAGAGAAATTGAGGACATAATTAGTTCAGCAGAATATTTAATTTACCCACATTTAAAAGATGCATTTAAAAAACGAGAAAAAGAGTGGAAAAGTAAAAATAATAGTAAGAACGTGTTGACTTCTTTGAGCCAATGATCCACTATTTAAGTATAAGTTGCCGTTTTTATACAGTGACCAACTAACCCAGCCTAAGCGCTGGGTTTTTTTGTATCTAAAACAGATAAGAGTTGCTGTTTCCTTTGTTCAGAGTTACATGTGTGTTCACGACCAATAACTGACCAAAGGTATTAAAATATCATGTTAAAACATAGTGATATGACAGAAGAGGCAAGACTTGTTTTTGAAGTTGTTCCGCACACGATGGAGGTTACGGTAAATGAAGTTGCAGAATGCACCTATTTAACTGAGGAACGTTGCCAATTGATATTAACGCAGTTGGCAATGGCGGGACTAATCAAAGAAAACATCAAAGGAAATACATTTCAAAATATCTAATACTGTGAAAATGGGCGACTGTAAAAGTGTTGGTAGCACCTTTACAGTCATTCACCCGTTCTGGTAGATCACGGACAAACTAAAGCCCACTGCTTATGTGCACAAAGCATGGTGAGCTTATCAAAAAAGGTTCTCCTGATCTATGAAAAATACTGTGAATTTAAACAGTGTGAATTTAGTCAATGATGACTCACTCAGTTATATAAAAACACTTCCAGATAATTGTATTGATTTAATCGCAACTGACCCGCCTTACTTTCAGGTGAAGTCTTGTAGTTGGGATAATCAGTGGGAAAACGTAACATCATATTTATCTTGGCTTGATGAAATGCTCGCAGAATTTTGGCGGGTATTAAAGCCTAACGGTAGTCTTTACATTTTTTGTGGTTCTAAACTAGCGTCGGATACAGAATTACTCGTCCGTGAAAGATTTAATATTCTAAGTCACATTGTATGGGCTAAACCATCAGGGCCTTGGCGTAGGGCATGTAAAGCCGATTTACGCAGTTTCTTTCCAAGCACTGAAAGAATTTTATTTGCTGAACATTATCAAAGCCCATATAAGGGTAAAAGCAGTGTCTATCTTCAGCAATGCAAAGAGCTTAAAGAAAACGTATTTAAGCCTTTAATTGAGTATTTTAAATCTGCACGTGAATCATTAGGAATAACAGCAAAAGAAATAAAGCAGGCAACAGGTAAGCAGATGGCTTCACACTGGTTTAGTTATAGCCAATGGCAACTACCTAGTGAGTCTGATTACAAAAAACTACAAGAGCTGTTTCAGCGTGTAGCAAGTGAAAAGTTTAGTAGTAATCCTTTAAATCGTGATCATGCTGATTTGATAGAGGTTCAAGCATCTCTTAGTCGGAAGTATCAGGAACTTGCTGAACAATATCAATTATTACGTCGTCCTTTTTCTGTCACCGTTGATGTTCCTTACACCGATGTGTGGACGTATCCACCTGTGCAATATTACGCAGGTAAACATCCTTGTGAAAAACCAGCTGAAATGATGGAACACATTATTCGCTCAAGCAGTCGCGAAGGTGATCTGGTTGCTGATTTCTTTATGGGATCAGGTGCAACACTAAAGTCCGCATTAAAGTTAAATCGTCGAGTTCTTGGGGTTGAACTTGAGAAAGAGCGATTTGAACAAACCACACTGGAAATAGAACAGTTTAGATTACGAAAGTAATTATGACTAATTCCGACTTTTATTAACTAATAAGCCCCAAGCTAAGGGGGAGGTATGAAGAAAATGCCATATAAAGACCCCAATAACTATAACTGGCTTGTGGGCGTACTTATCAGCGTTATGACTTTGTTAGGCACTGCAGCTAGTTGTGCATATAAAGCGTTGAATGGGGAGCATATAAGTTGGGGAGTATTTTTCCTTCAAGTTATCGTCTCTATTTTTGCTGGCGCAATGGTGTACTTAGCGTCTAGCTATTATGAGTGGGTTCCAGAACTCGCTGGTGGGATTGCTGGTTTAGCCGGTTGGTCTGGAGCTGAGTTAATTAAAACACTAGAAAAACGGTTTTTAAGGAAGGTTAGCGGTGAGTAAATTTGTATTTAGCACACGTAGTGAAAAGAATATGCAGGGTGTTCATCCTGATTTAGTCAAAGTAACTCGACGAGCACTTGAATTAACCGATGTCGATTTTATGGTTATTGAAGGAAAGCGTAATGAAGCTCGTCAACGTCAGTTGGTTATTAATGGTAAAAGTCGAACGATGAATAGTCGGCATCTTACTGGCCATGCCGTGGATTGTGCCCCTATTGTGAATGGCTCAATACCTTGGCAAGAATGGTCATACTTTAAAAAAGTGGCTGAAGCGATGATCCAAGCAGGTAAAGAGTTTGGCATTGATGTTGAGTGGGGCGGTAATTGGGATTCATTTAAAGATGGTCCTCATTTTCAATTAACGTGGAAATCATATCCGGCATAACGTCTATGAATATCACCAAATTACTCACTGGTAGTTGTGTGGTGTTGGCATTTTGGCTCTGGTGGGTAATAGATGACTACGGAACGTTAAAAGCTAATCACAAATTACTTACTAATTCGTTCAATGAGCAAGTCAGTATCAATCAAGCTTACCAAGCACGCATAAAATCCCTTCATGATCTCGATGTAAAACATACGCAGGAACTCGATAATGCTAAAACTGAAATTAGCCAGTTACGTGATCTTAGTGAGCGTCATCCTGAGCGGGTGTACATCAAAGCCAACTGTCCAAAATCCGAAGGCGTTACCACCTCCGGCGTGGATGATGCAACCACCGCCCGACCTACTGACACCGCTATCCGAAATTATTGGTTACTCAGAGAGCGAATTGCACAGTCAGAGCAAGTAATATTAGGATTGCAGGATTACATTAGAATGGAGTGTGTGAACTAAAAAAGCCCAGCATGGGTGCATGGGCAAACTAACAGGATATTAATCAAAGTATAGTGATGATTACTTAGTATAGCTTAAGTAGGTATATATACTAGATTGATAATTCTGATTAACCTATCTCTTACTTAAATAAAAAAACAAGATAAAAATAACCCTGTGAGTTTGGGCTCCCACAGGGCTTTCACTAGCATATGTGAAAACAATAGATTACCAATACCCAGCAAGCCAATCTGTTAATAATCAACGTAAGTTTTTAGAAAACAACAGTCTTATTGTAATAGCGGTTTTTTAATGCGTCGTATTGTCGCTGTCTCCTATGTTAGCTATGACCTGCATTACCTCACAGTGAGCGCATAGTGAGAATCAAAAACAATGAATACCACCATTTTGTTATATTTTTCGGTCATTATCAGCAACGTCAGCTGTAGGTAGAAGAAAGGGCGTGACAACCGGAGAGACGAGTACAATTCATAAGAGTCAATCACAAAGCCTACTTTCGAGAGGGCTTTTTAATAGGCTAAGGAGATAAACACAATGGCAAAACCGGATTGGGGGATGCTACAACAACAGTTCCTCGCCGAACATGCTATAACAGGAATATCCCCTAAAGAGTGGTGCGAACTAAAGGAATTAAACTACGCAACAGCCCGACGATATATCAAAATATCCCGTGCGCAGAATGCGCAAAAAACTGCGCACAAAAAATTGCGCACTACGCAGAAAAAAGAAAGCGCAAAAGAGCTAATGCGCAATAGTGATATACCCGATGCGCAGAGCAATGGAGTCAGTAATACGCACGATAATGAAAACACGTTTAGTCTGCGCAATTATGGGCTAACAGAACAACAGATTAAATTTGTTAGTGAATACCTCATCGACTTAAATCGAACAGGGGCATATAAGCGAGCCGGTTATAAAGGCGAAGGAAATACAGCTTATGTCAATGCTACTCGAATGCTAAGAAATGCTAAGGTTTCACGAGCAATCACTGACGCATTAGCCGAACGGGAACGCAGAACAGAGATAACCCAAGATGCTGTATTAAAAATATGGTGGGATATCGCAACGGCAGACGTTAACGAACTGACTGAATATCGTCGATTATGTTGCCGTCATTGCTGGGGCTTTGGTTTCAATTACCAGTGGCGTGATTCAATAGAGTTTGAAGATGCGATTAAAAAAGCAGTTGTAGCAAAGAAACCCCCACCACAAGATGTGGGTGGCTACGGTTACGATGAAACATTAGATCCAAATCCTGATTGCCCTCGTTGTAACGGTGCCGGTATTGGCCGTGCGTACTTTCATGATACGCGTGATTTAACAGGGCCAGCTCGTCGAGTATTTGCTGGCGTGAAAGAAGGGAAGTTTGGTGTTGAGGTTATCACTCGTAATCAAGATGAAGCGCTTAAGATGGTTGCACAGCATTTAGGTATGCTGAAGAACAAGACGGAATTAACGGGTGCCGATGGTGGGCCTATTCAAACAACAGGAATTGATTTAAGCCACCTAAGTTTCGAGCAACTTATGCAATTAAGAGTAAAATCAAAGCAGTAAGATTTTAGTCAGTGTGATATAACAACATATTTAAATATTGCATCGAGCAGATAGGGAATATGTCTAAATATCGATTTTATGCATTGTATTTATTTACTGTTCTTTTTTTAGGTGGATTATTTATGAATCAATCTGTTGCCATGTCTAATGAGTCACCTGAAATTTTGGTTAGACAATTTCAACAAGATTACATGGAATGGAATGACTACGCATTTAGCCTTATGGGTTCGAAGCCTGATGAGTATACGGAGTTAGCAGATAAGGCGTGGCGTAGGCTATTAACTAAATACACATTACCTGATTTTGTAGGAGAACCCATTGCATTTGGTTCTGAATCAAGTCATGACCCCAAAAAAGAGAAAATATTGTCGGTAGTAAAGAGCACTAACAATATCACTGTTGTCACAACGCAATATATTGTACCTGATGGTTACTCACCTATTTATGAATATTATTTAATTTTTCAGGATGGGCGATGGTATTTAACGCAGGTTTATTTTGTTGATGAAGGGCAATTATATCCTGGTCTGTAAATAGTATAAATTGTACCAATTATCGTTCTATTTAACATAATCGTGCTTAAGCGTCCCTTCGCTTTTTAACTCAATTAAAAAAGAAAGCCAAACCGATAAAAGCCTAAATCTTCTTCCTGAATTTAGGCTTTTTATTTGTTGCTAATTTGTTATCAGAAACTCACTTTCCATTTCACTGTTATTTTGAGGTGAAAGGGCTATTTATTACATTTTAGGTGTGACTATGGATATCGATTTCAGTTTGTTTGATGAAGAGATCGAAAGGGAGATAGCACGCCGTAGTTTGCATGAATTTATTCAGTATATAAACCCTGAATACATCACAAGCCATTTTTCTCAGACGGTATGTGATGCGCTCGACCAGTTCTTGATTGATATGATGGCTGGTAAGCGCCCTAAATTAATATTAGGGGCACCGCCACAACACGGTAAGTCTGATATTGTTTCTCGCTATCTTCCTGCTTATTTCTTTGGAAAATACCCTAACATGCGTGTGGGTGCACTGTCTTATTCCTCAGATTTAGCCGGTGATATGAATACCGATGTTCAGCGCATTATGATGTCCGATGAATATCGCGTGCTATTTCCTAAAAGTTGGTTAGGTAATAAGCCTGAGAACGGCATTGCAGTTAAACGTAATTCTGATGAGTTTGGCCTTGCCAACCACAAAGGAGGCTATGTTTGTGCGGGGGTAGGTGGCCCATTAACGGGTAAGAAAGTTGACCTCGGTATTATTGATGACCCGATAAAGAACTCAAAAGAAGCGCTTAGCCAGACTGTTAAAAAATCAATTTGGAACTGGTACGTTTCGACCTTTAAGACCCGTTTATCAAAAAATAGCGGTGAAATTATCATGGCCACTCGGTGGGCAACTGATGATTTGTCTGGCCAATTAAAAGAAAAAGCGCCTGAAACCAAGGTGCTTGCATTCCCTGCAATCAATGAGCGAGGGGAAGCACTGGTACCAGAGTTACACCCAATTGACAAACTCCTTGAGACAAAAGCAATCATTGGTGATTACTTCTGGTCTGCAATGTACCAACAATCACCTAAGCCGGGTGATGGTCAAATCTTCCACGAAGAATTTGCTCAGTACTATCTACCGAAAGACCTACCTGAAAAATTCGATAAGGTTATCCATAGTTGGGATATGACCTTTAAAGACAGTGACGGTACTGACTATGTGGTGGGGCAGGTATGGGGCAAGAAAGACGCAAACGCTTATCTACTGTATCAAATTAGAAAACGCATGAGCTTTACTGAAACCTTAAAATCGGTGAAATGGTTAGCTGAAAAATTCCCTGAAGGACGACGTAAGCTGGTGGAAGACAAAGCCAATGGCCCTGCTGTAATCGACTCTCTCAAATCAACCGTCTCAGGGTTAATTCCCGTCGAGCCAGATGGTAGCAAGGTTGCTCGTGCTCATGCGTGTACTGCTGAGTGGGAGGCTGGAAATGTGTGGCTCCCCCACAAAGACATTGCGCCGTGGATTGTAGAAACCGTAGAAGAGATCACTACATTCCCGTTCTCTAGCAATGACGACACAGTGGATGCGATGACGCAAGCATTACGTGATTTATATCAGAAGAAAAAAGGCGGTTTCTTCTCTCGTAAGAGGACTTAGTATGTGGCCATTTAGTAAGAAAAAAATTGAAATAAAAAAAGCAACCAAACGGTCTGCGTTCTCAACGCATTTATATTCTTCACTGGTTCCTAATAATGACTTTAAAGGATTGGACTTACCCCAGCCTATAATTAATGGCGTCGCAATGGATAGCATTGATAGCTATGTCCCTTCATTTAAAGGCGAGCAAGTTTACGGCGTACCCGAGGCTCAGGCTTCTTGGTATGCCTCACAAATGTTTATCGGCAACAATATGTGTGCGGTTATCGCTAAACATTGGCTGGTGGATAAAGCTTGCAATATGCCAGCTCGTGATGCGATACGTCAGGGATATGATATTGATTGTGATAACGACGATGATCGCGCTATCAGTAAAAAGCTCCGCAAACGCGATAAAAAATACCGTATTACACATCAGCTTAAAGAGTTGGTTCACTTTGGGCGAGTATATGGCGGTCGTTTAGCGTTATTTATTGTGGAGACATCAAACCCGAAAGAGTGGTATGAAAACCCGTTTAATATCGATGGTGTGACAAAAGGCATGTACAAAGGGATTAAACAGATTGATCCCCAATGGGTAACGGCTGATTTAACGGATGCCAATATTCAAGATCCTGCAAGCATGGCTTTCTACGAGCCAACCTATTATGTGATTGGTGGACGTAAGTATCACAAGTCTCACTTTATTAAGTTTGTGCCGTTTCCAGTGCCGAATGTCTTGAAGCCACTTTACAACTACTTTGGCGTATCAGTGCCAGAGCGCATTTATGAGCGTGTCTATGCTTCAGAACGTACCGCCAATGAAGCGCCACAATTGGCAATGACCAAGCGTTTATTGACTATTGGTATGGCAGATGTCGAGGGAATGGATGAACTGACTATTCGTCAAAATATCCTTGAGTTCATTGAGATGAGAGATAATTACGGCGTTCAGGCAGTAGGTAAAGAAGATGTAGTTCAACAGTTCGATACCTCATTAGCGGATTTAGACGCCACGATTATGACGCAATATCAGCTGGTGGCATCGGCTTCCAATGTACCCGCGACAAAACTGCTAGGCACTACACCGAAAGGCTTTAACTCAACAGGTGAATACGAAGAAGCTAATTACCGCGAAGAGCTTGAAAGTATCCAATCAAACGACCTTGAAGAGCTATTACAGCGCCATTACGACATGTTAATGCGTAGCGATGGTTTACCTGTGACAGAAATCTCTATCACATGGGCGCCACTTGATAGCCCAACGGCTGTTGAGAGTGCGGATATTGAACTTAAGCAAGCACAAGCCGATTCAGCTTATGCAACAACGGGGGCGATTGATGGGCTAGATATCCGCAAGAAATTAGCCAGTGATAAAGCATCTAGCTATTACGGTATTGAAGTGAACGAGGCAGATTATGTCGAGGCGAATACGAGTACGAACGAAGCGAGCGCAATGGGCAACTTCTCGCCAAGCAGTAATGAAAGGGAAGCCCCTGCAGTATTCAGTAGCGCCCTCTAGTCGTTATCAAGGTGACATGTCACGCCTCATTAATTCAATGATTAAAGACTATGAAAAAGTGTTTAGCGAATTAAATGACGACTTTGAAGGTTTTACGATGGATGCCAGCTTTGCCAGTCAAACACGCATCTGGCTTAACCGGCTAAAACATAAATGGGATAAGATTTTTAAACAAAAATCCACAGAGATTGCGGATAAATTTGTTTCCCAAGTCGATATAGGTGCAAAGCGTAATTTAGATGATTCTTTCAAACAGTTATCTGGGGGGATCACCATCAAAACCCCAGACATGCCCGAAGCCCTGAAAGATAAAATCATTGCCTCTACGGCTGAAAACGTATCGTTAATTAAATCCATTCCACTGCAATTTCATCAACGTATTGAAAGTGTTGCTTTACGCTCTATTAGCCAAGGTGGTGAGGGCGCAAAGACACTATTAGAGGAAATTCGGCATACAGGCAGTGTGACTGAAAAAAGGGCGAATTTTATCGCTGTTGATCAAACACGCAAAATCACGACAGCAGTGAATTATGAGCGCATGAAATCTGCCGGTATTCGTAAGGCGGTTTGGCATCATTCTGGTGGGAGTGCTGAGCCTCGTGAATGGCATATTAAATTGGATGGTGAAGTATTTGATTTAGATAACCCACCGATTATTGATCCCAAAACGGGAGAGCGAGGACTGCCCGGACAGTTGCCAAATTGTAAGTGCTTCTGGACACCGGTTATTGATTTTGGTGAGGAGACATGACAAAGCGACAATATGATTTAAACGGCTGGCTGGAAGTAAAAGATAACCCCATCTCTAAAGTTGGGGTTTTTGATTATTTAGGGTTTGAAATTGGCGCACCAATACCTGAAAAGATTTACAAGGTGTATCGCCCACAAGAAGAACTGGCCAGCACAGAGACAATTAACTCTTTCAAATTAATGCCCTTTGTTGATGAGCATGAAATGTTAGGGAAAGACGGCACACCCGCAGAGACAAAGGGGATACAAGGGGTCATTGGGGAGCGGGTTTATTTTGAATACCCCTACCTCAGAGGCAATATCAAAATCCTGTCTAATTCAGCGCTTAACCAAATTGAGGGGGGAAAAATTGAATTATCTCCGGGTTATCGCTGTATTTACGATTTTACATCAGGCGAATTTAACGGTGAACGTTATGACGCCATACAACGGCATATTAGAGCCAACCATCTTGCGTTAGTCGATGAAGGGCGCACTGGCGCTGACGTTGCTGTGCAAGACCACTCCGTTATTACCATAGACACAAAGGAACTTATTCGCATGAATCCTGAAGATGAAAATAAAGACAAACCAACCACTGATGAAGGTGCCTTTACGCCCGAGCAATTGGAAGCGTTAAAAGCGATTATCAAAGAAGCAATCACCAGTGCTAAACCTGCAACAGATGATGAGCCTGACGATAAAGATAAGTCTTCAACTGATTCAGACCCTGACGAAGAGCAGAAAGCAGAAGAAGCAGTGGAAAAAGCTGAAATTGCCACAGAAGAGGCTGAATCTGGCGAGCCTGAAGCAGTAGAAAAAGCCGAGGTCGCGATTGAAACTGCAGTCGAAGCGATTGAAGAAGCTAAAGAGCATCTTGACCAAGCAACTACCGATGGTCTTAATCGTCGTTTAAAGCGCCTAAATCGTAGCATGACTGCAATGGATGAAATGGCATCTCTGAAACGTAAAATTAAGCGATTAGAGAAAGCAAAACCGGCAATGGATACGGGTGAATTACTCAAACAAATCGGTGCGCGTGATGCGTTAGCGCATAAATTAACGCCGTTTATTGGTGTGTTTGACCACTCTGCTATGACTCAACAACAAGTCGCGGAGTACGGTGTTAAAGAACTGGGTATTCAATGCAGTAAGGGAACCGAAGCGATTGCTCTTGATGCATGGATGCAAGGACGTGTACCTGATTCTCAAAAGCCCAGCTCAACAATGGACTCTGCAGTGAGCAATAAAACAATTATGGATAAATGGGGAGCTAAATAATGGCAATTCCTAAATCAGTAGCAGATGGCTTAATTTCTGGTGTTGTCGGTGAAATTAGTCATGCAGGCCCTATTCGCGCTGTTTCAGCAATTCTTAGTTCATCAGATGAAAAGCTGAATATTTTCGGTCGCGCCTATACCTACAAAGATGATTCAGTGGAATCCGTTCAAGTCGGTGGTAAAGGTGCATTTGCGGGGATCATGATTAACCCTAAAGCCTATCGTATCGAAGAACAATTTGCTCGTAATGGCACACAGGGCGAATTCCTGACAATGGGTGAAGTTTTCGTTGAGCTAAAAGAAGTGGCAGGAAAAATCAACGCACCGGTTGTGTTCGATGAAGCTGACGGCTCGCTATCTTCTAAAGCCACCATTAGTGCCGGTGATCGTGTCATTGGTTTCATCAGCCGACACCTTGAATCCACAGAAAGTGCTCATTTGGGCATTATTCGTTTAACAGAAATCCCATATCCAGCATCTCCAAAGGAAGGTGAATAATGCCAGTCAGTAAAATTAAGTTTCACATGTCTGGTCGTGATGTCAAAAAACATGGCCAACTGAATATTAACCCTGATCAGAAATGGACATACGGGGAATTAGCGCAAATCGGCTTTGGTGGTTTTTCTGCGATGGACTCAGCGATTAGCGGTGGTGCAATACAGGGGGGCTTAATTCAACGCGAAATGTTGCAACACGTTTTACCGGGTGTCATTCGTACCGCAACGCGTGTGCGTGTGTTAGATGAAATCACGGGTATCGTCAATGCGGGCGAGTGGCATGATGAAGAGATCATTCTGAATGTGGCGACACCAACCGGTAAAGCCGAACTTTATGGTGATCATACCAATGTGCCATTAGCGTCTTATGCGCAAGACCAAGAGCGCCGTGGTCTTGTTCGTTTCGAATTAGGTTTCCAAGTCGGTAAATTAGAAGAAGCGCGCCAATCGTCAGCAGGCTTTGTTGCGATGGAAGAAAAGCGCAATTCAGTGACTGAATCATTAGAGCAAGGGCGTGAACGCGTGGGTTACTACGGATTTAATAGCCCTGAAACGCGCGTCTTTGGTTTGATGAATGAGCCTAACTTACCTGCCTATGAAACAGCAAAGGGTAAATGGAAAGGTGGAACATTTGCAGATATTACTGCCGATATTACCGATATGTTCTCGCGTATTGAAACAAGCTCTGGCGGTATTATTAAAGATGACACGCCAATCACCTTAACATTGCCGTTGGGCTTTCGTTCTGCACTGAATGTGGCTAATCCGGTGGCACGTGGTGAAACAGTCAAACAATGGATAAATGAAAACTATCCCAATATGCGTCTGGTTTTCTCTCCTGAATTTGTGGGCGCAAATGGTGGGGCTGATGTGGCCTATATGTTCGCAGATAGTATTGATGATGGCTCAACGGCAACCAGTGCGGTGATCTTGCAAGTCGTGCCTGTGAAATACCAGTTATTAGGTTCACTCAACCAAATTAAAGGGTATATGGAAGATGCGACCAATGCGACTGCAGGTGTATTTGTGACCCGTCCGTGGGCGGTAACACGCTTAACTGGCATTTAATCTTACCACTTCTCTTTTTGCGCCCTCATTTGAGGGCTTTTTTATATCTAAACAATAGGAGAGCACTCCATGCCTCTTTACGCATATTGCACCTTATCAAATGACCAGAACTATACCGTGAGAGACGGGAAAGTGTTTATTGCCGGTCAAGCGAACGTAATGACTAAACACATGTACACACCGCGTGGCCGTGTGACAGAAATTACTGACGAGCAATACAAACAGCTCAAAGAAAATCACGTTTTCAATCTTCATCGTGACAATGGGTATATTACCGTTGAAGAACGCAAAGAAGATCCCGAAAAAGTTGCCACTGACATGGAAGCTAGCGACCAATCAGCCCCTGACACGCCTGAATCGTTAGAGGCTGAAAAGCTAGACGTTCCTAAAACCAACAAAAAAGGTAAGTGATCATGGAGACGAGCACATTTCCTTTAACGTCATTCCGTGTGCTCTATCCGCAGTTTAACGGTGTGGGTGATGATGAAATATTTATCATTGCTCAATCTGCGTTGAACTATTTCTCTGCCTGTAAGGGTGTTTGCACTAACGAGCTGTGGATGCTTGTTGTTGCACACATGCTAACACTCAGAAAAATGATTGCTGATGATGAGTCGCCTACCGGTGTGGTGACGAGTGTGACTATCGATAAGGTAAGCGTGTCATTTACGGCACCGCCTGCCGGTTCGGACTGGTCGCACTGGTTTAAAATGACCACCTTTGGACAGCAGTTTCTAGCGTTAATTAAGCGTTGTAGCGTACCTCAATACTTTGGTGGTGGTGGCGAACGTTCAGCTTTTCGGGGGGTAGGAGGGCGATTTACGAGAGGAGGGCGATTACGTTAATGACTAAATTAGCGCAATTAAAAGCGGTTTATGATGAATTGGCTAAAAAGCGATTAAGTGTTGGTTTCTTTGAACACGCAAAATATCCCGATGGAACACCGATTGCTTATGTTGCCTCTATTCAAGAGTTGGGCTATCCCGCCGGTGGCATTCCTCCTCGCCCATTTTTACGTCCGACCATGAATGACAAAAAGCAGGATTATAGTCAGTTAATTTTTCGAGCAGTGAAAGCGTCTGTTAAGGGCAATATCACGCTGGATAATGGGCTGGCACAAATTGGTGCGACGGTGGCGGGCGATGTGAAAATGGCAATAAAAGCAGTCACAACACCGGCACTGGAGGAGTCAACCGTCAAGGCAAGAGCACGGCGCCATAGCAAAGGTAAAGCCACCGATAAGCCGTTAGTCGATACTGGCCAAATGCTTCAAGCGGTTAGTTTCGCAGTGGAGGATAAATAATGTTTGGTAACTTAAATCGTATTGCTTCACGTTATATTCCACAGCAAAAGGTGCTTTGGTTTCGATTTAAAGAACGGGCACCCGATGAGCGAGGGAATGACCAAAATTATTATTATGATCCCGTAGAAGTTCGTGGCAGTTGGCAAGCGGTCGATACCCAAGATGTTCAATCAATGGGATTAGATACGAGCCAAGTGTACCGACGCCTATATACCTCTCATGATATTAAAGCCGTTCAACGTGGTACATCCCCTGATTTTCTGGTGTTCAATGGTCGAAAATATGACGTAGTGGGTGATGCAGACTGGTACGAACAAGATGGATGGAAATCGGTGATCTGTATTGAGGCGGGTACTTATGACGGATTATGAAGTTGATGTCGTCATTCGAAAACAGCTCTTATTGCAGTTAAAAGCAGTCGGCATTGAGATCCCCGTTAAAGCCGGTTTTCAATCTACCAAGCAAGGCCGTGAAGATAACATGGTGATGTTTTTCCCCATCAATGAAAACGGTCTCGGCTGGCAAGGGCGAAAATATAACATTCAAGGCAATAAAGCCAATCACCAAGAAAACCAGTTATCCGAAAATACGTACCAAGTTCAAGTGTTCGTGACGCAATTAGGCAATTATACAGCTAAGGATATTACCGCTATTGTCAGAATGATCGCCAATTCATTGCCCTTTGTTGAAGCTCTCCGCAAACAAGGCATTGGCGTTCAGCGGGCAAGCGGTATTCGAACACCTTATTTTCTGAATGACCAGGGCAACTACGAACAAAACCCCTCATTTGATTTCAATGTGACATTTAATCGCACACTTCATCCTGATACAGACGCCGTGAGTGCGTTGTATCCCGATATCTATCGTATTTAAGGAACGTTATGTCTATCAAACAAACTCGCTATGTCGATATCGCGAGTGCGGTGATTGGCGCGTCTGCTGTACCGATGCGTAAGCTCACGGCTCGTATTTTTTCAACTAACTCTAAAATCCCTGCCGGTAAAGTGCTTGAATTTGCCAGTGGCCAAGTGGATGACTTATTGGGTACTGACTCCCCCGAGGCACATTTTGCGCGTCAGTATTTCAGCTATGTCAGTCCTGCACCAGCAAGTAAGCCGAAAGAACTGCAAATTGCCTCTTATGAGCCTGTTGGTCGAGCGCCTACCTTGTTTGGCGAAAAGACAGGCGATTTAGCTGATTTAAAATTAATTAATGACGGTGAACTTAATATCACTATTGGCAAAGTGTCCAAAACAATCACAGGAATTGATCTCACTGAAAGTACGTCATACGCGGATGTTGCGACAGCAGTGCAGGCGAAATTAAACGCAGAAAGTGAGCCTCAATTTGCTAGCGCCTATGTCACGTTTAATTCATTAGACAGCGCTTTTGTCATTAGCGGTGGTGTGCAAGAGCGTGCGGATATTAGTGTACGCCAATCGGTGCTTGCTGATGCGATGAATATCAGTCATGGCACATCATCAGCCGGTAATCCTGCACAAACTCCGTTACAAGCCTTTATTGCTTCTGAGGCTGTTTCTGACTCTTTTGGTAGTGCAACGTTTTTAACGGAACTCTCATTAGAGCATGCCGTAGAGTTGGCGCAGTACGTGGCAGGCGAAAACGTGAAGTATCAATTGCACCTGTCTGTGACCAATCAAAATGCAGAAGATTTTAGCGGAGCGCTGGTGGGTACGGCTTCAACGGGCTTAAACCTGAAAACAACGGATAATTTCTTTGTTCAAGCGTTACCTATGGCCATTATGTCAGCCACAGATTATGACCGAACCAATGCAACAACTAACTATATGTATCGTCAATTTGGTGTCACATTCCCGTCTCAAATTACGACCGATATCGATGCCGATCGCTTAGATAAATTACGGGTGAATTATTACGGAGAAACGGCCGTATCGGGTTCACATATCAGTTTCTATCAACGTGGCTTCTTATGTGGTGGGGTTGCCAACCCATTAGATATGAGTGTCCATGCCAACGAGCAATGGCTAAAAGCCTATATTGCGCAACAGTGGTTTAGTTTACTTATGGCCACACGCGGAGTCCCGGCTAATAAAGACGGCGAAGCACGAGCAATGATGGTGATTGCGGGGGCGGTGACTAAAGCGATTAATAACGGCACTATTCTAGCGGGTAAAACCTTAACTGATGTGCAAAAAATCGCGGTGACTGACGCTTCAGGTGATGACCTAGCATGGCACGATGTACAAAACAAAGGTTATTGGTACAACGCTCAGATTGTCGAAAACACAGGACCCTCTGATTTACCCGAGTACGTGATGAAATACGTATTGATTTACGGTAAGGGCGACTGGGTTCGTAAAGTCGAAGGCTCTCACAACTTAGTGTAAGGAACACAATATGCATGATGTATCAGCAACCGGCTTGAGTATTGTTATTCAAGCACACAAAACCTTTCCTGCCGGTATTCAAATTACCACCTTCGCTGATGATGCCGATCCATTAGATTTGCCTGCAGTGGACATTGCGCAAACAGGAATGGATATCAACGGTAATTTGGTTACATGGTCAACGCCAACACCTCAAACGGTCACCATTAACGTCTTAGCGGGCAGTGAAGAAGACGAAAATCTCGCTATCTTACTGGAATCGAACACCGCACGACGTGGACAACGACATGCCGGTGACATTATCACAATGGTTGCTTCGTATGGTGATGGTTCAACGACCACAGCACGTAACGGAAAAATAACCAATGGTAGTCGTGGTAGCTCTGTTGCCAGTGCTGGACGACACAAATCCAAAGCGTATACCTTCGTATTTCAAGACTTCGATCGCACTCGCGCACGTTAATTCTAGGCGGTTATTCCGCCTTTTTTTATGGATATTAATCATGTTAATTAAACCGAAAGAAATTACGATCACCGATGCTGATCGTGAAGAGCACACTTTTATTATTAGCCGATTACCGGCAACGATTGGACGTGAAATTCTGGCGAAATACCCTTTATCCAATGCACCTAAAATTGGCGACTATGAAGTCAGCAAAGAAGCTATGTTAAAGATGATGGCGTATGTTGCTGTCGAAAAAGAGGGACAAGAGATTTATCTAAAGACCAGCACTTTAATTGATAACCATGTGCCCGATGGTGAAGCCCTTATTCGTCTAGAACTGGAAATGTTGAAGTATAACACCAGTTTTTTCGGCAAAGACGGGAGTCAAGGTTTCCTCCAATTCCTGCTCAACAAAATAACCGGTTCACTCCCGTCGATTATAAAAACGCTGATGGCTTCTTTGCCGTCATCATCTCAGCCGGTTTCGCCACGCTCACCGAACTTAAAACGTCAATAGATTTAGAAGAGGCGTTTGATTTGTGGGAGATCGCCATTACCAATCGTTATAACGAAGCGCTGGCTTCATCGAAAGGATAAATCATATGGCCTTGCTAGATACATTTGTTCAGGTATTTGAATTTGATACCCGCCAAGCCGATGATGCGCTTAATCGGGTGAGCAAATCGACCGATGACATTATTGCTGAGATGAAAAAAGCGCAACAATCGGCAACTATCGGTGCGGATGGGTTTACACAATTTATTCAAAATCTATCCGCACAATTGACAGAATTATCGTCAAATTCAGTTGATATTCATGTTAATGGTGATGCATCAAATGCCTCTGATGCCATCATTTCAGAAATTAAACGGATCACTGAAGAAGCGGAGGGTAATTCTGAACACATTGATAATATTGTTCAAAATATTATTGATAGTTTAGGTCATGTATCCAACGAACAGACTGAGATAAATATTGATAGTGATACTGCTCAAGCTGAGTTGAGCGCATACATAGAGAAAATGAAAGATTATCTTGAGTATGCGAAGTTACTTTTACAGTCTAATGCTCTCTCATCAGAAAGTAATAAAAAATTATCGGAAGGCATTGTATTACTCGAACGTAATATTCAGAGAGCTGAACAGTCAATCAATGATCAAATTGCCACGAATAATTCGGCATCTAGAGAAACGGAACGACTGACGAGGCGAAATAATGAATTAGCTGAGTCAGCCGATGAGGTTGCCGATAATTATGGTAAGGCGACCTCGTCGTTAGCTGGTTTTCTCGGTCGAATGGCAGGGATGGTTGGGATTGGTTTAACGGTAGGGGGAATTGCGTCATTTATTCAAACAACAGCAGAAGAAGTGAATACGCTTTCTCAATCCGCGGAAGCCTTAGAACTTCCTGTTGAAGATGTTGATGCTTTTGGCAAAGTCATAACCTCAATGGGAGGAGATGCTCAAGGCGCTCGTGACTCATTGATGGATATGTCTGAAAGTATTGGTGAAGCATTACAAGATACTTCATCAGGGAAAGCAGATGTTTTCAAAAGTTTAAATATCTCATTAAAAGATATGAAAGGCGAATCTATTGGCGCAATGGAGGGCATATATCGCTTGTCTGATGCTGTGCAAGGGATGAGCAAAGAAGAAGCCGTATTTCGAATTAAAGAAGTGGGAATAACAGACAATAAAATTGTTGAATCCATTCTTAAAGGACGAAAAGAACTCGAGGAGTTGACTAAAAAGCAAAAGGAGAATGGCGTTGTTACAAAGGAACTTGCATTACAATCCCAAAAATATAAGGAAGTGACTGGCGGATTAAAAACCGTATTCAGTAGTGTCATGATGAGTATTATGAATAGTGCGTTACCAGCGTTAACTAAAGTCCTTTATTGGGTGCAAACCTTTGTCAAATTTTGCCAAGAAAACAAAAATTTATTGATAGGTTTTTTCTCAGCTATTGGTTTGGCCGTAGCACTTTATTACGTTCCCCCTATGTTAGCTGCTGCATCAGCAACACTTGCTGCAACATGGCCTATTATCGCTATTATTGCCATTATTGCGCTTTTAGCGATGGCATTTGCGATTGTTTATGACGACATTATGAATTTCATTGACGGAAATGATTCAATGATTGGGCGTATTCTTGAAAAATACCCTCAGTTGAAAATCATCATTCTTGCACTATGGGAAACATTCAAAAAGCTCTTTGAATATCTAAAGGTTATTGTCGGTGTTGTGGCGGATATTGTTGTTGCCGGTTGGGAGCTAATGGCTTCAGGCTTAAAGGCTTATATTAAGTTTCTCATCAATTGTATCTCTGTCATTGCAGGGTGGGGTAAGTCCTTTGCGGGTGTTTTTACTACGGTGACGGATGCCGTTGTGGGCGCGTTTGAATGGATGTGGGAGCAAGTTAAAAAAATCATTGGTTGGGTAAATACAGGGCTTGATGCAGTTAAAAATGGTTGGAAATCTGCTAAAGAGTTTTTTGGGTTCGGTGACGATGAAGAAATTACTATCAATCAAAACGTAGAGCGGAACGTCAATGATAATGGCGAGATTGAATATGCCATTCCTCAACAAGAAGAAAGCCAAACAACACAACAACCGGTTAGACACTCTATTGCTCAAGCCAATGCACAGTTAGATGCGATAGCCAACAATGCAATGAACCCTATTACCAGCCAAGCCATTAGTAATCAATCCAATGTGAAGAATGAAAGTAACGTAAGTATTGGAGAAATCAAGGTTGAAACTCAAGCAACCGATGCACAAGGTGTCGCAAGTGGACTTAGCAATGCACTACAAGATGAAATAGCTAATGTCAATCAACAACATTCTAGTGGATTGGGAGGTTAAATTGCTTACAGAAGTCAAAATCTTTGATTTAGAATCGTTTTCTACTCTATTTGATAGCGTGAGTCCGATTCAAATCAATGTAAGAGATGAACATAAGGCGACACAATTTCAAGTTGAAAACGGTGAAACACGCAGTGATCATGTGATTATTAACCCCGTTGAAATTGGTATAGATTTGCTATTAACAGGGGAGATGAAAAACATCTTCTCATCGATGCAACAAGCGTTTGATGAACACAAACTTGTTGGTATTCAAACCCGAGTAAAAACCTATCAACCAATGTTATTAACGGGTCTTAATCATGATGAAATACCCGACATGATAGATGCGATAAAACTGTCGCTACGGTTTGTTGAGTGGCGCACCGTTGAGCCTGAATACGGAGATTTACCGCCTCGAGCCACTCAAAAGCCAACGCAGTCATCAACGGTAAATAGGGGAAATGTGCAAACAAAAGACGCCGATACTGAGACTAAGAAAAAAGGTTCGGTCGCAACACGTATCGCAGATGGGGATTGGAGCTTCTAATGAAAGTCATACCCTTAAAAGCAATTCCAAACCAACGCTTATCCGTCAATTTGGAAGGTGTTAATTGGACGCTGACAATAAAAGCTGGTCGCCATGCGATGTATCTTGATATTGAACGTGAAAGTGAGGTTATCGCCGTAGGCATGCGTGCGGTGGCAAACACACCTATCATTCCTTATCGCTACCTGACTGATGGCACGAATTTAGCATTTATAACAGAAAATGATGATCTGCCCTGGTATGAATCATTTGATAGAACCCAATCATTAATTATTTGGAGTGATGATGGACTTACGACGAATACGGGTGGGGATTGAAGTTGCAGAACGATTGCAGTGGTATGAAGGATTGCGGATTAAAGCTAACGGTACCAAGTACGCAAACCCCTTACAAAATGAATGTACAGTTAGCATTGATGGATTAAATGCCCACACTCGAGATTATCTTCTCACTGAAACCAGCCCTTATCATAAAAGCAAACAAACACGTCGTCTTTACCTAGAGGTAGGGCGTGTCAATACGGGATTATTTCGTATCTTTACCGGTGATATTGTCAGTGCAGAAATTGCCTCGCCTCCTGATGTCACGCTAACCATTAAGGCTAAAACCAATAACGCCAGCTCAGGTGATATTGTTTCTTCTAGTGGTGGTGCCATGCAGAAAATGAGCGAGATCGCGTCATCGGTGGCAAAGGATTGCAAGGTTAGATTGGACTTTCAAGCTACCGATAAAAATATTGCTAATTGGTATTTTTGCGGTTCAGCGTTACAGCAAGTACAACGATTGCAGGAAGCGGGAAACGTTAAAGCCTTTATTGATGATGATACGTTGTTTGTCAAAGATGATAACCAAGCCTTAAAAGGGCGCTTGCGCATTCTCAGCATGAAATCAGGCATGGTGGGTATACCTAAAGCCACCGAAAAAGGATTATCTGTCACTTATTTGATTGATGGTGCCTCAGAACTAGGAGGGATGCTACGGCTCGAGAGTAAATTTAATTCTGCACTTAATGGCGACTATATCATTGAACAACTGAAATTTGATGTTGCGTCACATGATGATCCTTTCTTTTATCAGGCTACCTGTAAACGAGCATAACCATGAATAAACCCAATACTGATATTGCCAGTGATGGTTCGCTGGCTGGTGCGCTCTCGTCTGCATTTCGTAACTTGATGATGAATACAGAGGACATGCTCCCTGCAACAGTGGTCAGTTATGACGATAAAACCAATCGTGCTGTTATCAAACCACTGGTGATGATGGTAACAACGGAAGGGGGAACGGTCGGGCGTGCACCATTGGCCAACATTCCCGTTTTTAGATTTGGCGGAGGTGGTTTCTTTATTCGCGCACCGATTAAACCGGGTGATTTTGGTTGGATAAAAGCCAATGACAGAGATATTAGCCTGATATTTCAGCGTGGAGGATTGGAGGATCAACCTAATACCGCACGCCTCCATTCATTTAGTGACGCAATGTTTTTCCCTGACACCATCAAAGGATGGGCGATTGATGGAAAGAACATTGATGCCTTGGTTATTCAATCAATGGATGGTTCAGTTTGTTTCTCTCTGCATAACGATAAAGTTGTGTTGGAAACCCCTAAGTATGAAGTCAAAGCCCCTGAAACCATATTTACTGGCAATGTCACTGTGAATGGCAATCAGTCCGTAAATGGTAATAGTGACTCTAGTGGTGGCACGATGAAACACAATGGAAAAGATATTGGCTCTACGCATCAACATAGCGGTGTTGAGACCGGTCATGGAAATACAGGAGCGCCTCTGTGAGAACATTTTCAATCGATAAAAATAATGATCTCTTTATCGGCCCTGATGGAAACCTCCAATTCAGCGAAAAAGACGATGCGGTTAAAAACCTTTGTCAGCATTTTGCCAAGGCCGTGCGTGGTGAAATGTTACATAAAAAAGATAAAGGTATTCCGTTCTGGCCAACAACCTTTGGTCGCCAAGCTGATATCCCGATGTTTGAAACGGCGTTTAGACAACGTATGAGCGAAATTGAAGAGGTGGTTGAAGTGACCCATTTTAGCGCCACAGTCGAGAACGGTGAATTGAAGTACCAAGCGACAATTCGCACGATATACGGAGGGTTTACATTGAATGGCTGATTATCGTTATATCAATAATAAAGGCGTTATTCTTCCCGACACGGCCACAATACGTGATGAAGTCGAAAGCGAGTTTCGTGCGGTGTTTGGTCAATCGATTAACCTTGCCCCTGAAACACCACAAGGGGCATTGGCGACGATGGAAGTTGAAAACCGTGATGCAATGGTGAGGAATAATGCCGAGTTAGCAAATCAAATCAATCCCGATATTGCTGGTGGTGTTTTTCTTGATGCAATATGGGCGCTAATGGGGGGCCAACGCATTAATGCCACTCACTCTTATCTTTCCAGCGTTGAATTTAGTGGCGTGCCCAGCACGATTATTCCCAAGGGCTCATTAGCATCCAGTGTTGCCGGTGCTATGTTTGAAACAGTTTCACCCTTGATTATTGATAATACCGGCAAAGCAACAGGGGATATGAGGGCGGTTGAATATGGCCCTGTTGAATGCGGTGCCGGCCAACTGAATTCTGTTGCTAGCTCAGTATTAGGTTGGGAGAAAGTCAATAACCCCACTCATGCGGTTGTTGGTCGTTATGCTGAATCTGATATCAAAGCAAGACGACGACGTAAGCAAACACTGGCTAAAAATACCGTCAGTGTCGCAGAAGCGATCACCTCTTCACTGTATGAATTAGAGGGCGTTAACTCGCTTTCTTTTCGCGAGAACTACACCGATTCGGTGCTCACTATTGATGAAATTTCTCTGTTGCCTCACAGCATTTACGTTTGTGTTGAAGGGGGCGACAGTAACGAAATTGCTAAATCATTGCTGAGAACAAAAACTATTGGATCGGCTTTTAATGGAGAGATAGAAATTGGTGTTGTTGAGCCGGTGAGTGGGCAAGAGTACCAAGTGAAATTTTCACGCCCTAAAGAGATCACCGTTTTTTGTCGAGTGACAGTTAAAAAATCAGCCGTTGATGCGCAAACTATCATCCCCAGTGCTATTGAACAATGGACGCGCGGAGAGCTGGACGGCGATAACGGTTTGATTGTTGGGCGTGAAGTATCACCTTTTGAGATAGCCTCTGCAGTGAATACCGTTGAGCCTCGTCTGTTCGTGACTAAAGTTGAATTGTCGCTAGATGGGAAAGTGTGGAATGTCGCATTAATTCCGATTGCCATTAATCAAATCGCACGCTTGCAACGGGGTGCTGTGCAAGTGGTGATTGTATGAACGTTCAACAATTTGAGTTTCATTCCGACCTATTAAAAGCGATCCTCTGGCAGTATGAAGATGCAGAGAATTTAAAAAAGCTCGCTAGTTTTAAGGCCTCTCATTTTGAAAAGTCGATGGTGTCATTTTGGCAAAATTGGTACCGAGATGTGTTTAATATCGATACGGCAAATGACTTTGGGCTTTCAATCTGGTCACGTATTCTGGATGTACCGTTAGGTATTGATATTCCACCAAGCGACAAAAATAAAGTTGGGTTTGGTTTTGGCAAAAGGAAAGCCAATTTTAAATCTAACTTCCGACGTAATGCAGATTACACCTTGTCACTGACCGTTGATCAAAAACGCATGTTAGTACGAATGCGCTATTTTAATCTGACACAAAGCCCCACGGTCACCAATATTAACGAGTTTTTAAAACGTTTCTTTTGGCGTGATGACAGCAAAGTCTTTGTCCTTGATCCGCTGGACATGACTTACATGTATTACGTCTTTAACTTCAACCCTGACGAACGCCTACGTGTTCTTCTCGAAAATTTCGACTTAATGCCACGTCCTTCTGGCGTTGGCGTCAAATATCGCATTGTGACTAAAAAAGCCTTTGGCGTTGGTCTGCATCGTAAAAACTTCTTAGGCAGTAACTTCGGAGCATAATTCCTATGACAACTATTTTTAAAACCCCCTTTGCAACACAAGGGGATAAGGCTTCTATACCCGTAGAAATCCAACCAGACGGTTCTGTGTCTTATACACAAGGCTATGGTTACGACTATGAACGTGACCAAGTCACCGATCCTGCTGCGAAAGATATTGAACGTGAAAAAATGAACGGGATATTTCACGATATCACGGAAGCGATTGGCGAAATACAATCTTTTGGTTTTCCAAAATGGGATGAAGTTGGTAAGCCGTATGCGATACGCACTATTGTGTACCATAAAAATAAAGTCTGGCAGTCTAAAGTTGAGAATAACAATATTGAGCCGGTTGCCGGTAATGCATGGGCAGAGTTGAAAGCCGATGCCACTGCGAGTGATGTAGGCGCTTATTCTAAAACAGAATCAGATCAACGCTTTCAACCACTAGGTAACTATCAAGCCTCTGGTTATAGCTACTCAAAGGCAGAAGCTGACACCAAATATCAGCTAAAGGGTAATTATGCGCCAGCAGGGAACTACGCTAATAAAGGGGATAGTTACACAAAAGCAGAGACGGATGGCCGATATCAAGCGAAAGGAAGTTACCAACCGTCAGGCGATTACGCGACAAATTCAGCGTTAAATAGTGGGCTTAATAATAAGTTTGATAAGAGTAATGTAGCTCAAGGTACGGGAACATCAAAGGTTCATGTGATGAGCCAGAAAGCTTCTACTGATGCTTTTCAACCTAAGGGGAATTATCAACCTAAAGGTAATTATGCGTTAGCGGGTGCTTCATATACGAAGACCGAGTCGGATGGCCGATATCAAGCTAAAGGCAGTTATGCGCCAGCGGGAAGTAGCTACACAAAAGCGGAAAGTGATGGACGATATCAATCAAAAGGTAGTTACCAACCTGCGGGTAATTATGCATTAGTAGGTGCTTCGTATACAAAGGCAGAGTCTGACGGTAAATACCAACTAAAAGGCAGTTATCAAGCTTCTGGTTACAGTTATTCAAAATCAGAATCTGATAATAAATATCAGCCAAAAGGAAATTATGTCACTGCTGGGAGTAGTTATACTAAAGCAGAAAGTGATGTTCGATATGAAAAGAAAGGTACAGGAAAAAGTTGGCGAAAAGTTGGGGGGGGGATTGATGGAAATAAAACAGTATCAGTTACAGAAGACGTGAGGGGAAAGACAGTTTATTTAAAAAATAACAATAGCACTGATGGATGGTGTATCGCCACATTTCCTCCTGCCGATAATATTATGATCAACGTGTCGCATGGAGGATCTGGATTTATAAAAATGCAGACAACAGGTGGAGGTAGGAAAATTAGTGCAAGTGGTGCTAATTACTCTAATTTTTCCGAGATTTGGTTGGCTGATTAATTTCTATGTCGCCTATATTTAGATAGGCGACTATTATTTATATAATGAAATTATTTTTAATATGAGACTCTATTATTGTGTTCTTTTCTTTTGGGGTAAATACGACTCTATCAGAAGGTATGTCTTTATCAATAAAGCTCATTGCCCCAATCATAACATTGTCACCAATATGTAACTCATTACCAATGATACATGAGTTAGCACCAATTGTTACATTATTACCTATATAGATATATCCATCATTACCTACTGATTTAATACCAATTGTTGTATTTTGACGGATATTAAAATTTTCACCAATGATAGCTCTACCTGTAATTACAACGCCAACATAATGTCCAATAGTTAGTCCTTTTTCTATTTTTGCACTGGGTGATATATCACACCCATATTTAAATCTAATTTTTCTATGTATGAAATTAGCTAAATTATGTTTATTGTTATAATAAAAATAATTTGATAATCTCCACCAAAAATTAAACCGTCTTTCTGGATATAGCCAGACTCGGCGAATTACTCGAAACCAAGAAAAAGGTTTATTTGTTGAACCAATAACTTCTTTAATTAAATAATGTTTTAAGTGTTCTAATGTTCCATAGTCATCCATAGTGTGGATTTAACCCTAAAAATGATTTTGTATTAATCAATAAATAAAGAGTAATCATAATAGCATATATATTTATTATTATTGTTTTTTATGGTTGATATACACTTTCAACTTCTCAAACAAATCCCTCGCCACATCCTCTGTCATATACGTTCTCATCGGTTCCCGTCTTACATTTTTCATTTCAAACGTATTTTCATCAAACTTTGGATCAGAAAAGATAATATCCATAAACAGATAGCCATACGGGTTATCTGCAGATAAACGAGCCTCTTCTAACTGAGCAATATATTCCGCATTATTGATTTCAAGTTTAATCATGGTATTACCTACTTTACTGTGTTTTTATACAGTAATTTATATAAGGTAATGAATAGAATAGCAAGAAGAAAAGGGCAGTTTTATGAGCTAAAGAAAGGGTGATTTTGAGAGATGATTTGTCGTCGTTTTACCAGAGTTTTACCAGAGTTTTACCAGTAGCAAATTTCAGACATAAAAAAACCAACCGTAAGTGGTTGGTTTTTCTAAGGAATTTTGGTCGGCATGATAGGATTTGAACCTACGACCCCTGACACCCCATGACAGTGCGCTACCAGGCTGCGCTACATGCCGTTTGTGTCATGTATATTACTGTTTTTGACTGCTAAAGCAACCCTTTGCTAATTAAGTGATGTAATTTTATACGTTATTCAGTAGTGCTAGCGTTCTATAAAACGTTTCTGCTCAGCTAGAACTTGCAGTAGTAATTTTAAATCAGGTTTTGCAGCGCTGATCTCTTGCCCTGATTTATCAAATAAAGCATACCGACCATGTTTATCTATTAACAAGGTATTGTCTTGTAAAAAGACGACAAATGCCTCGTCATCACCTGTAAAAATCCATGGATGATTACGAGTACTTGCAAATAAATCTTCTCCTTGTGAATAGTTATCTGCTGGACTAATGACATGCAAAACATGTTGCATCAAGGTCGTCATAACATCTTGATGGCTTGTCATTCGATCAATAACCTGTGGTGTCATATTTGGCCAATGTATTATCAATGGCACTTGTGATTGGCCTAAATTAAAGGTGGTCTTATCTAACAGCCACTGATTAATTTGTTTTTTGTTGTTATCTTGATGATAGCTAGAAGTGACAACAACTACAGTATTATCTAGCGCTTTGGTTTCTTGTAATGTCTTAAATATTGTTTCTAGTTGATTATTTAATGTGGCTCGTTGATACGTATTATTGGTGTGACCATTAATTTGTAAGAAAGAGAACCAAGGGGTAGTTTGGCTGTTCTTGACCAACCAATTACTCCAACTATCAATTGTGGCATTGTTATCACCACTGCGTGATGTTGGGAGAGAGAAATCTGATAGCACAGCTTGTTTAAACAATGGTGTTTGGAAACCATTAGTTGAAAACATTGCTAATTGATAGTTTCGATAACTTAACGCATCGAAAAGTGCAGAGTTTTTTCTGCTACTTAACACACTGTCTAAATAAGAAGGTGAAATACCATAAAATAGGCCAAATAATGCAGTGTCATTATTTATACCTGATGAGTAATGTTTTGAAAAATAAAGGTTATTTTGTGCAAATTGTTGCAAGCTCGGTAACTCAGGCACTTCTTCGTTACCTAAACCATCAATGACAACTATTAACAAGTTATAAGAATAGGTATCTTTGGCATAGATTAATGGAGCTAGAGGATAGGTGATGCTTTGCGCTGCTGGATTACCTTCACTGATAACACGTTGCTCATATTCTGATTGATTAATAAAACCATGACGTTCAAGAAATTTTCGCGCCGTCATTGGATACGATAATGGTAAATTGGCACGTTGCATGGTGATAGGGCGATAGAAGTTAGCATCAGCCCAAATTGACATAGAGTGAGACAATATAAAGCAAGTAATAAAGACACCCGCTAATGGTTTACCCCAACGTTGGCGATTTAAGCTACGTAACTTTTGCCAACTCCATGTTGCAAAAAGCATTTCAATAAGAAAGATGATGGGAATGCCAATAAAGATAAGTTGCCATTCACGCGCCATTTCACCTTCATCTGGATTAATCACGAGATCCCAAACAAGTTGGGTCAAATGGAGTTGAAATTGCTGGTAAACGGCGATATCAAAAATAAGGATAGTTAATCCTGCACTGGCAAGGGCACAGGAAATAACTCTAAGTAGCCGTTGGGAAACAGCGACAAAAGTGAGTGGAAAAAGGATGAGTATGTAGATAGCAAAGACAATAAAACTAAAATGTCCCATCCAACTCACAATAGCGTAAAAACGACCAGCAAAAGTTGCGGGCCAGTCAGAAATAAACAGGTAACGGCTCCCAAGCAGTAAGCTTAGAATAATATTAAATAGCGCAAACCAGTGACCCCAACTGATCATTTGGGATACTTTTTCACGATAGGACTGAGGTTTCGTTACCATGTCTATAAATAATTTTTCTATGTTTATTAGTGAATATTGCCTTCATCAATCGAAGCACGCAATGCGTGAACAAAAGAATCAGCAATCAGCATTCGTTGAGCAGGGGCAATACTTGTATTAATTAAGTTTGTCACCATGTTCCCCAACACCATCAAAGAAAGATCTGTAGGAGTATGATGTTTTTCAAGAACGCTGACAAGTTCTGCAAGTAATTGCTCAACTTGTTCATCACTATAACGGGATTTTTGTGGCATAAAATCTGAATTCCTACTATATGAATAAAACGCTATATATTACCGTATTACTAGGCCTTTTTCCGCTATTAAATTAATTAATTTTCCCTTGATACTGAAAGTAGGGAGTGTTTGAATACGCGCACGAGAAAGAGCCGCAATAGAAGAGGACGACCATGAGTCTAGATATTAACCAATTAGTTTTGCATCAACTTATTAAGCGAGATGAGCAGACATTAGAAGTTGTGCTACGTGATTCACTCTTAGAAATTGAACCCGTTGTTCAGGAGATGATTGAAGAGTTGCATCGTGTCTACAGTGCAAAAAGTAAAGCTTATGGTCTGTTTAATGAAGAAAGCGAATTAGCAGAAGCGTTGCGCTTACAACGTAAAGGCGAAGAGAACTTTTTAGGTTTTTCACGAGCGGCAACCGTGAGACTAAAAGATGAATTAGCAAAATACCCTTTTGCAGAAGGTGGCACTGTTCTATTTTGTCACTATCGTTATTTAGCGGTGGATTACCTTTTAATTGCCGTACTTAGTAGTTGTAACAGTATGTGGGTAAATGACAGCCTTGATGTGTCATCAACACGCTATTTAGATATTCCTCATGCAGACATTATCGCTCGTATCGATTTAACTGAGTGGGAAACGGCACCCGACTCTTTACGTTATTTAACGTTTTTAAAAGGTCGTGTTGGACGCAAAGTATCTGACTTCTTTATGGATTTTTTAGGTGCTCAAGAAGGCTTAAACGCTAAAGTTCAAAATAAAGGATTATTACAAGCGGTTGACGATTTTTGTGAAGCTTCAGAAATGGGCAAGCAAGAGCGTCAAACTTGTCGTGAGCAAGTATATAGCTACTGTAACGAGCAATTGCAATCGGGCGAAGAAATTGCCTTAACAGAGCTTGCTGAAGAATTACCGTCTTTGGGCGATCAAAACTTTGCTCAATTTACTGAAGAAAAAGGCTATGAGTTAGCTGAAACATTTCCAGCAGATCGCAGTACGTTACGTCAATTGATGAAGTATTCAGGAAGTGGTGGTGGATTAACCGTGAATTTTGATGCGAAATTATTAGGGGAGAGAATATTCTGGGATCCAGCAACAGATACACTCACCATTAAAGGTACACCACCTAATTTACGTGATCAGTTACAACGTAGAGCATCAGAAAAATAATTAAGTAGTAGAAACAAATAACGCCACATTAAGTGGCGTTACATGCTCGGCGTCCCGAAAAATAAAGCTCGAAGGGTGGCTTATTAAGCGCGCAGGAAGTCGATATGAGTAATTTTTGGCTTATACTCGTGACGTTGCACTGCTTTAACTTTAACTTTAGTTTCTTTGCCATCGATAACCAGGTTTACGAAATCTGAATAGAATTCTGATTTGTGTTCTTGGTTGATAACTTCGTTGTGATCTAAATCGATAGCGATTGGCTCTTCATTTCCGCCATAAACGATAGCAGGAAAACGGTTAGCCACACGCAGGCGGCGGCTCGCACCCTTACCCTGCTCTTTACGTACAGTTGCTTTGATAGTTAACATCTTTTTTCTCTTATAAAAAAGAAAGAAAATACATACTTGTTACAGGCGACCCAGCAACAAGCTCGAGATTTGGTTTATCTAAAAATAGATAAAGCGGGGCGCATTTTAACGAAAAAGTCCCCTAACAGCAAATATAAATCCAGATTAATACAAGGTATCTGCTTTTCTGTAGCGACCTGTATAGTCAAAAATCTTATTTCTTATCTTCCAAAAGCTCTCTTTTTTACCTTTATGAGCCACAATAAAATCAGGATGACGCAATAAATCAAATTGCTTAATAATGTCGTTGGCATTATGCCAAATGAAAGGAACGCCTGGTGCTCGTTGATGTTCACGTAAGAATTTTAATTCAAATACTTTTCTTTGGGCTGGTGTGGTTAGTCGAAAACGTTCAGAGACAGAAGTGCCTTCTTCATCGTAATAATTTATTTCTAACCATTCACCTTTAGCATCATTTCCTGATTTAAATTGCATCCCACCACAACGCAGGACTAAAGCCCCTTTGAGTTTTAATGCTGCTTTGAGCATATCATCAGGATCAACTAAGATCTCATCACAATGAACACAGCGGCGTGCTGCAATATCATTTTCTTCATTACAGTGAGGGCATAATTTAAATCGGAAACGAAATTCACATTGCTGCTTTTGCCCTTGCTCATTGAGCTCCCAACCTTGGCAACGTCGACCATAGTGTTCAATGATATCTCCATCAGCATCTATGATGCCCCAGAAGGTATTAGCAAATTGGCAAAGAGGGCAAAAAACTTGCACAGGCTTACTATTTGGATTGGGTTTTTTAGTACCGACTTCGGGTAGATAGAGATCATGAGGATTACCTGCATAATCTAAAATCAGGCATTCTGTTTTACCTGCAAATAATCTTAATCCTCGTCCTACAATTTGCTGGTATAAACTCACAGACTCAGTGGGGCGTAAGATTGCGATTAAATCAACATGTGGTGCATCAAAGCCAGTTGTGAGTACGGCCACATTAACCATATAACGTAATTGCTGCTGTTTAAAACGGGAAATAAGATTATCACGTTCATAAGATGGTGTATCCGCACTGACTAATGCCGCTTCATCTTGTGGTAAAAGAGAAAGGATTTCTTTTGCATGTTCAACCGTCGCTGCAAATATCATTACACCTCGGCAACTTTTTGCATATTCAATAATTTGAGTAACAATATGAGGCGTAATACGTTTTTGTCTCTTTATTTCACGGTTTAGATCTTCTTCATTAAATATTCCATTTTGACTTGTTCTTACTTGACTAAAGTCATATTGCAATATAGGCATATCTAGGCGAGTTGGTGGAACTAAAAAATGATTGCTTATCATATAACGCAAAGGTAATTCATAGATACAATCACGGAAAAAGCACTCTTCATTGCCTCTGATCATACCGTGATAATGATATTGATAAATCCACCCTGTAGGTAAACGATAAGGTGTTGCAGTTAATCCTAAGATCCGTAATTGTGGATTAATGGATTGCAATTGTTTAATGACTTGCTGATATTGGCTATCTTCAGACAAACTAATACGGTGGCATTCATCAATAATAAGAAGGGAAAAAGTATCACTAAATTGTGATAAATTACGGGCAACAGATTGTACACTACCAAAAACAACTTTTCCGCTACTCTCTTTTTGTTGTAAGCCCGCAGCAAAAATATCTGCAGATAGACCATAAGCCTCATATTTGCTATGGTTCTGTTCTACTAATTCTTTTACGTGTGCTAGCACCAATACACGTCCGCGCGCTCTTTTAGCGAGTTCTGCAATGACTAAACTTTTTCCTGCACCAGTAGGTAAGACAATTACCGCAGGTGTATTGTATTGGCGAAAATAAGCGATTGTCGCATTAACAGCGTCGAGTTGATAAGGTCTGAGAGTAAAAGCCATAGCGCTATATAAGAAATCAAACGGGGCGTCAGCGTAACATTTTTTTATGGGTAGCGCGAATAAAGGGAAAGGGTATATAGCGTGATAGTTTATTTACAAATTAATTAGTTGTTTTATTGTTTATATTCATTTTTAATAGATACCTCATATCAGATGGTATTCTTCCATTTTTCAGAGAAATTCATGCGATTAGATAAATTTTTATCCCAGCAATTGGGTATTAGCCGTAGTTTGGTTCTTCGTGAATTAAGAGCAGGGCTTGTAACAATTGATGGCGAAATGGTGAAAAGCGGTTCAACTAAGATTGCACCAGAGCAAGAAGTAGCTTACGACGGTAATGTTTTAACTCAAATTTTAGGGCCTCGTTACTTTATGTTGAATAAGCCGATTGGCTATGTATGTTCAACAGATGATCCTGTTAATCCAACAATTCTCTATTTTATTGATGAACCGTTGGCACATAAATTACATGCTGCTGGGCGTTTAGATATTGATACAACAGGGCTTGTTTTATTAACGGATAATGGTCAATGGTCACATCGTATTACGGCGCCAAAACATCATTGTGAGAAAACCTATCTGGTGACGTTAGAAGAACCGATTGGAGAGGGTGTCGCTGAACAATTTCAAAAAGGTGTTCAACTCAACGGTGAAAAAGATTTAACAAAACCAGCCTCGTTAGAAATTATTACACCAACAGAAGTTAAGCTCACAATAAGTGAAGGCAAATACCACCAAGTAAAACGTATGTTTGCAGCCGTGGGGAATCATGTAAGTGCATTACATCGTGAGCGCATTGGAGATATCACATTAGATGAGACTTTAGCTGAGGGTGAATATCGTCCGTTAACAGAAGAAGAGATCAACAGTATTCATCTACCTCAATAATTATTATTTATCCTGTCGTTTTTGGGAGTTTATCTTCGTGCAACAGCAACGTTCGTCGTACCTTAGTCTCATTTTAATACTGGGACTGATTTCTATGCTTATGCCATTGGCTATAGATATGTATTTGCCAAGTTTACCCACTATTGCACAAGATTTTGGTGTGCCTAGTGGCAAAGTGCAAATGACATTAAGTATCTATATTTTTGGCTTTGCTATTGGGCAATTAGTCTATGGTCCTATGGCTGATAGCTTGGGGCGTAAGCCTGTCATTTTGGGCGGCGTAATTGTTTTTGCTTTTGCCTCTAGTGCATGTGCATTATCTGAATCAATAGATATGTTAATTGGCATGCGCTTTTTACATGGCTTTGCAGCTGCTGCGGCAAGTGTTGTGATTAATGCATTGATGAGAGATATGTTCTCTAGGGATG
Organism: Proteus faecis; assembly: GCF_030286765.1. Lineage (NCBI taxonomy): Bacteria > Pseudomonadati > Pseudomonadota > Gammaproteobacteria > Enterobacterales > Morganellaceae > Proteus > Proteus faecis. The sequence goes on along the minus strand of NZ_JASVWV010000001.1, from coordinate 417,435 downwards.
ACTTCTCTCGAAGTATGTCTTTTGTTGCGCTTGTTATGACCATCGCGCCGTTATTAGCACCACTATTAGGCGCTTGGGTGATGAATTGGTTTTCATGGCATGCTATTTTCTGGAGTATCGCAATAGCTGCTGTGATCGCATCTGTATTAATTGCTTTTTATATTCCAGAAACATTACCCAAAGAGCGTCGCCAACGCTTTAGCCTAAGAGTGACATTTAGCCAATTTATTAGCTTGTTTAGAACACGCCGTGTCCTTTGTTATATATTGGCTTCAGGTTTCTCTTTTGCTGGCATGTTTTCGTTCCTTAGTGCAGGTCCTTTTGTCTATATTGAATTACATGGTATTCCATTTGATCAATTTGGATTATATTTTGGTTTTAATATCATCTTCTTAATTTTGATGACAAGCATTAATGGACGATATGTTCGTCGATTTGGTGCATTGAATATGTTACGCCTAGGATTAACGATTCAATGTTTTATGGGGCTTTTTTTATTGCTGGTGGTTGCTCTTAATTTACATTTTTATTTCCTTGTTGTGGGCGTAGCAATGTATGTGGGAGGTATTGCGATGATCACATCGAATGCGATGGCTGTGATCCTTGATGATTATCCCCATATGGCCGGGACAGTTTCTTCTCTTGCAGGAACTGTACGTTTTGGTGTGGGCGCTTTAGTTGGAACGGCTATTGCTATGCTACCAGCTAAATCAGAATGGCCAATGGTAAGTTCTATGGCATTCTGTGTACTGTTTGCTATGGGCTTTATTTTGCTTGCTCGTCGTTATAAATAAGAACATCACGCTATAAATAACAGAAATTTATAGCGTGCTTCTCTTTTTTTTCTTCTATTTCTTCTAAAAACACCTCATTTCCCTCTACTGTATTTCATGAATCGTTTCAAATTAGTGCAGTTTTTTGATTTGAATCAATATTCGATGTTGTTTTTTTGTTAAATTAAGTAAAATTTATTTTAATAATCATCTGTTGTTGTTTTGTTGATATGAAGCATCGTGATAAAAATTGATGGATTGTTTTACTTGAATACGTAATATTTTATACAATTATTTTATATAGTTGATAAAATGTTAAATAAATGAAAGAATAATTGAAGAGATTGAGTATTGCAGACATGAATATCTGCAAACACACTAAGCTAAATGAATGGTTTGATATGTCTCTTTGCTTCTTTGTAAAATAACTGTAATATTCATGTTATATAATTAACAAAGTTCTAATATGCGTGTGAGCAAGTCAGTTCAAACTCGTATTGATGATGTATTAAATTAACGTGTTGATGAAACAGGATTGATTTGTGGATAATGTACAACTTTCGGTAGTTCATAAGCTGCCGCTGAGTTATCGGTGGCTAGCAGGTTTTGCAGGTACAAGAGTAGAAATACTGCCTGAAAATGATGCTGGAAAGCAAAATACGCTAATTGGCTTAAAATTATTAAGTCATGATGGTATGACACTGGATGAAGCAATACAGAATTTGCGTCAGTATCTGAGTAATCTCCATATTGATAGTGTTGTGATTGAGTGGGATGGTGCTCCTTGCCTTTTCCTTCATAGCGACGATGAATGTGCTGCATTATGTTGCTTAAAAAACGCAGGAGTCGCTATTGCTGAGCCATTCCCAACAGCATATTCTTATTTATAACATCTATTAATGTTATAAAACTAATGTAGTTAATTTGCGGTTTATGCATAATCAATAATATAAAAAAGCCTCATTTCCTATGAAATGAGGCTTTTTTATTGTAATAAGATATAAGGGAATTAATTATCTTAATGCATTTTGCGAAAGGGTGTTTTCAGCAAGCGCCGTATCATTTTTATCAATAACACGTCTTGCTGCATAAAAACGTTTATTCCAGTATGTATTAGACATTTCTGACACTGTTACACCGTTACTGGTGGATGCATGTACAAATTTATCATTACCAATATAAATTCCAACATGGCGCATAGTACGGCCTGTTTTGAATAGAACGAGATCGCCAGCTTGTAATTTTGATTTATTAACCTGAGTACCAGAGAACTGTTGGTCTGAGGTTGAGCGAGGGAGTTCTACACCAAATTGGTCAAGAAAAGTTCTTTGTACAAAGGCAGAACAATCGATGCCTCTTTTAGTATCTCCGCCTAAACGGTAAGCGACGCCTTTCCAGTCTGCATATTGGTCAAGTATCTTGGATTTTATATCGAGATTCTTCACCAATGATTCAAATTCATCTTGTGATGCTTGGGAAATAGATGTGCTTGATGATGTATTTAGTGGGGCAGTGCTTGAATTCGCTAAGCGTGAATTTGCGTTCTGTGAGCTACATGCCGATAGTGTAGCTACAACAATGAACGCCGGTATGAGCTTAAGCATTCTCATATACGGTTTTGTTCTCATTGTGACAGATTTCCCTTACATCCTTACGTGCAGAAGTGCACATGAATATTCACCAAATAACCAGAGAATATAGTGTAATTTAACTCTGGCAACCTTATTTCGCGAAAAACGTGCTCTAAAGCACGTAAATATCCACATTAAACAATAAATAATGAGGAAACTAGAAAAGTGTACAGAAAGAGGGACTAAATGGCGAGAGGAAAGAGGCTTAATTTACAAAACATTAGATAATAAAGTGCTAATACTTAAAATAGATATCATTTTGTCATAATAATATCATTTAATTGTCAAAAAAATGACCAAGAGAATAAGTGCAATATTACATTTATTCTCTTTTAATAAATGAGATGTGTTTTCTCTTTTCTCTTTTATTTTTTAAAAGGAAGATATTTTTCTAATTGTCTGACAATAATATCTGATAATGGTGTAATTAATAACCAACTTGTTGTGATTAAAGTTAAAGAAATAGAACCGACTAATATATCTGATGCCCAGTGCGCGCCAGCCATAACTCTTGGTAATGAAAATATGACAGTAATAAGTAACGCACATACGAAAGAACGAAACGAGAGGTAACGTAAGATAAAGCTACAGAAGATAAGTAGCATTAAACCATGATCGCCAGGAAAGCTATCACCTGAGGCATCTTTTGTAGGAATGTTTGTCACCACGCTCACTCTATTCACATCTTGAAAATGAAGTGTTGGACTTGGCCTTTCAATTGGAAGATTTTGTCCGATTTGATTAATGAGTACAGCACTTATTACCATCAGTAATCCCACAATTATAAGATGGCGTTTACCCATATGATCTTTTTTACGGAACGTATTGTAATAAAGTGCACCCATCACCAGCAAAATAACCAAATCAAACTTTCTATTATTGGTATAAGCCACAAAAGAAGCAAAAAAAGTATCAGGTAAAATGTACTGATTAAAAAAATAAAAAATATGGGTATCAATTGATAGCCAAATTCCATGTTGTGCTGGAAGATACCAAGAGAAAAAAATAATTAAGCCTGCAAGATTAAGTAGAAAGATAGCCAGTGCTTTTTGGTGAAAATGAGAAAGTTTCATAGTAATAAAATAATAAATTCGCGTATATTTAGTGATCTAGATCACAATTAGTCTAACTTTGATTATAGGACTATAACCAAAATAAAAAAATAGATCTTTGCAATTAGCTGTTCATGCAATTGTTACACTTTGGTTTCATTTCTGTTAGGTTTTTTCATGCCCACTTAACTTAAATTTAGAATATTTTTTTTTGATACTCGCAATTTGAGTATTATATAATGTTTTTCTATTCTTAAATTAAAGATAAAAGTTAAATAAATAAAGTAACGAGCCGATATTAGTTATGACTTTAATAACATATTGGTTTGTTGAATTCACACACCCCAATAATCATAGGAGATTAATTTTGAATAAAATTTATATAGCAGCTACGTGTCTGACTTTATTATTAAGTACATCTACTTTTGCTAAGGAGAATAAAGTCATTGGTTCTGGAACGATAACTTTTGTTGGTGCAATTGTTGAGGGCAATTGTCTAATTGATACAGATAAAAACACTTTTAAAACAAGCTGTTGGAATGGAAGTGAAATGCAAGAATCTCAATATCAGTTAGAAAGGAATAAGAGTTTTAACTCTAAATTGATTAACAACAAAGGTTCTATGGATATTAAATGGATTAATGATAACTTAGCCGTAATGAACATTGTTTATAATTAATCTTCCATAGTTCTAATAATAACAATAATTTTATTAATTAAATAAAATTTTAATACTTTTATAGAACTGTTATTAAAGTTAACAATATTTGACTTAAGTTTAATCAACGTTGATTTCTTATTTATAAATATCGAACACTTATATTTGATAGACATCAAATATTCTTTCTATGTCTATATAAATGTCATATTTTATTGCTATGATAAAAATATGTCGAGTAGGTGTGATCCTCATACCTGCTAGCGCAAACAAGAAGTGAGGTCGTTATGAGAAAATATCTGACCGTAGTATGCAGTCTTCTCGTTTCCAGTTCGATATCATTAGCTTGGGCATCTGATCCCATGCAAACAACAGGGCAGATTTATCTACGGGGTGTCATTGTGGATCCTGCATGTGAGATGAATTTCACATTTGATAAAGCTGAATACCAATGTTACAAACACAACAAAGTGTTTACATCTACTCAATCTATTGTTCCTGCGTCTTTTGAAAAATCCCAACAAACTATTATTTTGCCTCAAGATATGGGCAAAGCTGAGATCCGTTGGATGGATAATACCCAAAAGAATGGTGTTATTGACGTTCAATATTTTTAAGGCGTCTGTGAGTAGACAGAGGTAGCAAGTAAAAGATAAACAAGTCAAATAATCGTTTGTCACATTGACGTTATTTCGATTATCTGACCTATTTAAAGCAATATTAGCTGTTATACGCTAATAAGTAGGCTTTTTGACTGTTGATTAGTCAGCTCGGCCCATATAGCGACGTTCAGCAATATGAATACGAACTTTATCGCCAGTAGAAAGGTATTCTGGAACCTGAATAACTAATCCTGTTGGCAAGGTTGCAGGTTTAGTACGAGCACTTGCAGAAGCACCTTTAATACCTGGAACAGTTTCAACAATTTCCATATCAACAGTTTGTGGCAGTTCTAATGCTAAAACTTGACCATCCATTGTTAATACTTGCATTCCCGCCAAGCCTTCCTCAGGAATAAATAGTAATTCATCTTCGATTTGATCTTTTTTGAAGGTATACGGTGTGTAATCTTCATTGTCCATAAAGATATATTCATCACCATCAATGTAAGAAAAGCTAACAGGGCGATGTGTTAAACTGATGGTATCAATCATATCATCGCCTTTAAAACGCTCTTCTACCTTCTGGCCTGTACGGATATCAGTAAAACGCATTTTGTACAGTGTACTTGCACCTCGAGCACTTGGTGCTTGGATATCGATATCTTTTACCAGTAATAACTTGTTGTTATAACTAACAGCCATACCACGTTTAATTTCATTGGCTTTTGCCATATAAAACCTTCCATTAAATAACATTGACGATAATGGCGACAAAATTACTCGCAGTGCAGAAACTTGGCAAGTTATTCGCACATTTTTTTGTAAGATTTGATAAAAAAAGCCAGCTCAAATATGGGCCGGCTTTTAGAAAAGAAACTAACGATAGATGGGTAGAAGATTAAAGTTCGCTAAAATATGTGCCCCAGCATTGATAACACCAAATAAAATGACAAAACCAATCATAAACATACCACCAGGCGCTTTAAAGCTTTGACTTTGATTACGCTCACGACTCGCTTTTGCCATTAATGCTGGAATAATTGCAGCCCAAATGGTTGCTGCTAGTCCTGCAAAACCAATGGCATATAAGAAACCATCAGGAAAAATAATTGCCAAAATAGTTGGTGGTATAAAGGTGACTAAAGCAGACTTAAATCGACCACTTCCTGTATTTGAAAACTTAAAGAAGTCTGCTAAGTAATCGAATAATCCTAATGACACGCCTAAGAATGAACTTGCTAATGCCATATAAGAGAACAAGTCTAATAACATTGATACCGTGGCATTGGCGGTTGTTGAGCGCATTTGTGCTAATAAGTTACCAATATTTCCACCATCAGCAATCACTTGCTTGAAACCTTCGCGAGGAATATTACCCTGTACAACAAACTGCCATAAAATATAAATTGCCAGCGAAATTAATGTACCTATAAGCAAGCTTTTCATAACAGCTTTGCCATCTTTACGATAATACGTCACTAAGCCCGGAATATTGCCGTGATAACCAAATGAGGTTAGCAAATAAGGTAATGCGGCTAAAGCATAGGGCAAGTAGCTTGCATTGCTTTCATTGGTGTTAAATAGCACAGGCATTTTTACTTCTGTAAATAGGCCACCAATGGCTAATATAAAGGCAATTACCATGCCGCCAATTAAAATGGTGCTTAATCTATCTACTGCACGTGTTGATAACCAAACAAAGAACGCAACAATTAATGCAAAGACTAAACCTGCTATGGCTTGGGGGAGGCTGATCACTTCTGCAAAGTTTTGCACGATAATGGAACTACCAGCAGAAATATAAGCGTAAGTTAAAATATAAAGAACAAACGCAATAGATAGCCCATTAATAGTACTCCAGCCTTTTCCTAATAAGTCTTTAGTAATGGTATGAAAGCTTGAGCCTAAAGGGTAATGAAGGTTTACTTCTAAAATCATTAACCCAGACATAAATAAACAAAACCAAGTGTAGATTAGAAGAAAAATAGAGCCGGTAAACCAGACACCGGAAGTCACAATAGGAATGGAAAACATACCAGCGCCCACTGCGGTGCCAGCAATGATCATTGCACCACCAAGTATGGATGGGCGCTTTGTTATTGATGTGACTTCTGACATAGGATGTCCTTATAAAATTGACTCAATGTACTAGCTTGATGGTGTAAAGAATACACGTTTGCTATAAAAGTGTAAATAGAGGTTATCGTGCTTTATAAAAGAAAAAACTGAGTAAAAATAATACAGTAGGAAAAGGTGGTTATATAAATCAATAGATTAGTGTGAGGATAATTAGAAACGATAAAGAAATATCGCTATAAATAAGTGAAAATTTGAGTAGAAATAAATCATTCGAACATTATTCTGAACAAAAAAGATCCAGAATAATGAAAGTAATAGAGCGCTTTTACTTAGCCTTGATAAAACTGCTTATTTTTCCATAATGCAATGGAATTGCGACTGGCTTCGAAGTGTGGCTCAGGTAAATTATCTGGAGAACACCAGCGAAGTTCAGAACATTTATCTGGCTCCATCAATTTAGGCTCGTCACCTTGGTGTTGTGCGATCATACAAATAGAGACCGTGTGTTTACCTTCTAACTGGTAAGTTTCTAGATTATTGCTAATACCAATCACTTGTGGATCAGCGATCGCAATACCAATTTCTTCTTCTATCTCTCGAATAGCGCATTGCTCAAAAGTTTCACCTTCATCAACATGTCCACCAAAAATTGACCAATAAGGGGCATGTTTTCCACAACGTTTTCCTAATAATACTTCACCATTTTCATTAGTGATAATTACGCCAACACCGACTACGACTGACATTTGAGACTCCTTTTTTCTTTTTTATATAGTTAATGTATAAAAATAAGTCGTTTTTTATCGGTGATATTCTCCATTTAGGATGGATAGAGTGCAAGGAAAACGAGCTCAATTTCACTGAATGAAAGGTTAATTGATGTTATATATATCATTCAAAATATTCATCATAAAAAATGATTGGGGAGTGAGGGCATGAGGCGCCGTGTCGCTACGATCACCTTAAATCCTGCTTATGATCTTGTTGGTGCTTGTCCAACTATTGATGTAGGTAGTGTTAATTTAGTCCGAACTGCTGGACTTAATCCTGCTGGTAAAGGTAATAATGTCGCGAAAGTTTTACGTGATTTAGGTATTGATATTACTGTTAGTGGGTTTATGGGACGTGAAAATCAAGAAGAGTTTCAGCACTTCTTTAGTGAAAATGGTATGGCTAACCGTTTTTATTTAGTATCAGGACGAACACGCATTAATGTGAAGTTAACCGAGGAAAAAGGGCAAGTCACCGACTTTAATTTTTCAGGATTTATAGTATCACCACAAGATTGGCAACGTTTTGCAACAGATTCGCTTAGTTGGCTTGTTCATTTCGATATGGTGGTCGTTAGTGGGAGTTTACCTAATGGTGTTGATCCTGACGCCTTTACCCAATGGATGATTAAGTTAAGAAGATTATGTCCATGTATTATTTTTGACAGCAGTCGTGATGCTTTAGTCGCAGGGTTAAAAGCAGCACCTTGGTTGATAAAACCTAATCATCGTGAATTGGAAGTGTGGGTTGGACATTCATTAACTGAAATGGCAGATATTATTAATGTTGCTCATCAACTGAGAGATAAAGGTATTGCACATGTCGTTATTTCATTAGGTGAACGAGGGGCTTTATGGGTAAATGCATCTGGTGCATGGCTTGCAAAACCACCACATTGTAATGTGATCAGTACCGTTGGTGCGGGAGATTCAATGGTGGCAGGATTAGTATATGGTTTATTAATGAGCCAAACGAGTGAGCATACATTGCGCCTTGCAACCGCTATTTCTGCGTTATCAGTCAGTCAGCCTGATGTAGGAATAAAAGACAGAAGCCAACTTGCTGAAATGATGACTAAGATTGAGTTAACGCCTATAAAATAAACTAATTTGCGGTTTATTGTTATAAAACGAAAATCGTATAAACCGCAAATCTCATTACTGTTAGTATTGTGGTTAGGGTTGTTGTGATTTCAACCAAGCAATTTCTTCAGGCCAAATATCAGGATTAATAGTTTCTAAAATCAGCGGAATACCATCAAAACGTTTATCTTGCATAATATAACTAAAAGGCACTTTACCTATATTACCTTCACCTAAACTATGGTGGCGGTCTACACGACTGGCTAATTCACTTTTTGCATCATTAAGGTGCATCGCTTTTAGATATTGAAAGCCGACAACCTTTTCAAATTCAGCGAATGTTTTTTCGCAATCTTCAATCGTTCTTAGATCATAACCAGCGGCGAAAGTGTGGCAAGTATCAATACAAACGCCTACACGAGATTTATCTTCTACGCCATCAATAATGGCGGCTAGATGTTCAAAGCGATAGCCTAAATTTGTTCCTTGCCCAGCAGTATTTTCAATCACAGCAGTGACATTTTTAGTTTTTTCTAAAGTGATGTTAATTGATTGGGCAATTTTTTGTAGACACTTATCAACATCAATCTTATTTAAATGACTTCCTGGATGAAAATTCAGTAATTCGATACCCAGTTGTTCACAACGTTGCATTTCATCTAGAAATGCGTCTCTCGATTTTTCGAGAGCATCTTCTTCAGGATGGCCTAAGTTAATGAGATAACTGTCATGAGGTAAAATTTGAGAAGGGGTATAATTATAAAGCTCGCAGTTCTTTTTAAATTTATCAATGACTTCTGTGGATAATGGCGCGGCTTTCCACTGACGCTGATTCTTAGTAAAAAGGGCAAATGCAGTAGCTTTTATTTCATGTGCGCGTAATACCGCCTGATCGACGCCACCAGCAGCACTGACATGTGCGCCAACAAATTTCATTATTTCTCTCCTTAGATTTATTTTACACCATGATAACAAATATACCGCGTATAACATCATATTGAGATAATAAAAGCAAAAAAGCGCAACTAAAAATAGTTGCGCAATCTAAAAATACTTCTCAAGGCGAAATTTAAAAGGGGATTATTTTTAATCGATATTCCGACTAAGACATCAGCACAGTTTGAATAAAGATATTAATCATCGCCCCACCTAGGGTTAACCAGAAAAATAATAATAATGCTAACAATAACGGTTTGACGCCAGCTTGTCGGATAGCACTAATATGCGTTGTTAAACCTAGTGCCACCATGGCCATTGCTAATAGAATAGTATCGATAGTCACAATGTAACTAACAATAGGCGCTGGAATTAAATTCAAAGAGTTAAATCCCGCCATTAAAATAAAGAATACGGCAAACCAAGGAATAGTAATTGGGTTTTTCTCAGTAGCTTGTGCGCCATTGTTTGCCTTACTTTTCTTCTTACTTAAATAAGTTGAAAGAATAATTAAGAATGGTGCTAGCATCATTACACGGATCATTTTACTAATAACCGCTGCATTTTCAGCATCAGGGCTAATAGAGTGTCCTACTGCGACAACTTGAGCCACTTCGTGAATTGTTGAACCAGAGAAAATACCAAAGGTTTCTTCTGTAAATGGTAGCCAGCCTGCAAATGCATTTAAGTGATAGAACCAAGGATAAAGAAAAATACCAATCGTGCCGAAAATCACAACAGTAGAAACAGCAACAGCGACTTGGCTTGCTTGTGCTTTAACTACAGGCTCTGTTGCCATAACAGCTGCAGCACCACAGATACTGCTACCTGCGCCAATTAAAATCACCGTTTGTTCATCTAGGCCGAAATATTTTCGACCAATCCACATTGCAATAAGAAAAGTCGATGCCAGCATAATCGCATCTATAATTAAACCTGTTGCGCCTACATCTGCAATTTGCTGAAATGTCAGCCTAAAACCGTATAGAATAATACCTGCTCGTAATAAATAGTGTTTAGCGAATTTTACACCTTCATCACTATAAGGCTTTGCAACAGGATAAAAAGTATTACCCACAATAATACCGAATAAGATTGCCAGTGTTAATGCGCCTAAACCCATGCTAGAAAACCAAGGGATATCACCAATATAAATAGCAAGCGCAGTTAATACGCCAGTTAGTAATAAACCAGGAAGCCAGCGATAAACTGGAGTAACACATTTTTTCGCCAATGTAATAGTTTGACTTTGCTCTGACATAGAAAAACCTTGTTTATATGAATTTTGCATAAGCATATAACAAGCAATCTTATTTATTAAACTCATTATTTTTATAATAATAACCAGTAATATTAATATAGGTGTATTTTCTTAAATGTACTTGGTATGTTACTGGTTTGTGGATAGTATGTTATTACAATGACGGCTCAAGGGTGGAATGGATATGCGAATTACGTTGCGGCAGCTGGAAGTCTTTACTGAAGTTCTCAAGAGTGGTTCTACAACGCAAGCATCACAACAGCTTGCTTTATCTCAATCTGCTGTCAGTGCATCTTTAACTGATCTCGAAAGCCAACTAGGTGTACAGCTTTTTGATAGAGTGGGAAAACGGCTCGTTACAAATGAACATGGGAGATTACTTTACCCCAGAGCATTATCTTTGCTTGAACGAGCAACGGAAGTGGAGCAGTTATTCCAAGCGGGAAATGGTGCTTTACGCATCGCTGCAAGTACAACGATAGGTAATTATATTTTACCTCAAATGTTGGGGAATTATCATCATAATTATCCTGATATTCCACTAGAAATGAGCATTGGAAATACAGAGGAAGTCGTTAAATTAGTGAGCGAATTCCGTGTTGATCTAGGATTAATTGAAGGCGCTTGCCAAAGTTCTGAATTGATTAGCCAGAAATGGCTTTTAGATGAAATGGTTATTTTTTGCTCGCCTGAACATCCGTTAGCTAAAATCCCAAATGTGACTTTAACTGATTTACAGTCAGCGCCTTGGATTTTACGAGAAAATGGTTCGGGAACTCGAGATGTACTTAACCATCTTCTATTTGCTTCTTTACCGGGTTATCGCATTGAAATGGAATTAGGTAACTCAGAAGCAATTAAACACGCTGTGATGTATGAAATGGGGATCAGCTGTTTATCTCGTCGAGTTATTGAAGAGCAGATTAATAACGGCTCATTAAAAGAGATAAAAGTAGAAGGGCTGACCTTACAACGAACTTTATATCTTGTATATCATCGTCAAAAACATGTCTCTGATGCACTGAAAAAACTGCTGACGTACTGTAATGCTGAACACTTAATCGGCAATTTTTCATAAATTGCTAATAATTGACGCCCGATCATGAAGGTATCTTATAATCCTAGATCCTTGCTATTCACGAACGACAGATTTGCTACAATCCTCGTTAGAAAAGTGAATATAAAAGTGGAATGTTATGTCAGAACAACAAAATAGTACTGCTGGTTCGGGCGCAGTACGCACTTTGCGCAGAGAGTTAAAAGCGCGACATTTAGCGATGATCGCTATTGGTGGTTCGATTGGTACAGGGCTTTTTGTTGCATCAGGTGCAACTGTTGCTCAAGCTGGGCCGGGTGGAGCATTACTCTCTTATGCTTTAATTGGATTAATGGTCTATTTTCTAATGACAAGCCTTGGAGAACTAGCCGCCTTTATGCCAGTTTCCGGCTCATTCTCAACATACGGTTCGAAGTATGTAGAAGAAGGCTTTGGTTTCGCATTAGGCTGGAACTATTGGTATAACTGGGCAGTTACTATTGCTGTTGACCTTGTTGCTGCACAATTAGTGATGCTTTATTGGTTCCCTGATGTTGATGGTTGGATCTGGAGTGCTTTATTTCTAGGCGTTATTTTCTTACTCAACTATATCTCGGTAAAAGGCTTTGGTGAGGCAGAATATTGGTTCTCATTAATCAAAGTTTCCACAGTAATTATTTTTATTATTGTGGGTATTGCGATGATCACTGGCATTATGAAAGGTGCCGAAAACGCAGGTTGGCATAATTGGGAAATTGGCGACGCACCTTTTGCGGGGGGATTTGCCGCAATGATTGGTGTTGCCATGATTGTTGGTTTCTCATTTCAAGGTACAGAATTAATTGGTATTGCAGCGGGTGAATCTAAAGATCCGGCTAAAAATATTCCAAAAGCTGTGCGTAAAGTATTCTGGCGTATCTTATTATTTTATATCTTTGCAATTTTAATTATTAGCTTAATTATCCCTTACACTGATCCTAGCTTACTACGTAATGAGGTTGGTGATATTAGTGTTAGTCCATTTACGCTAGTCTTTAAAAATGCGGGATTATTGTCCGCGGCTGCCATCATGAATGCGGTTATCTTAACAGCGGTACTTTCTGCTGGTAACTCAGGTATGTATGCATCAACGCGCATGTTGTTTACATTAGCAAGAGAAGGCAAAGCACCAAAATGTTTTGGTAAATTATCTAAAAACGGTGTGCCACGCAATGCACTTTATGCGACAACCGTTGTGGCTGGTCTATGCTTTTTAAGCTCAATGTACGGAAACCAAACTGTCTATTTGTGGTTATTAAATACTTCGGGTATGACTGGTTTTATTGCATGGTTAGGTATTGCGATTAGTCACTATCGATTCCGTAAAGGTTATGTTGCGCAAGGTCGTGATTTAAATGACTTACCTTATCGTTCCGGTTTCTTCCCAATTGGTCCTATTTTTGCCTTTATATTGTGTTTAATTATTACATTAGGCCAAAATTACCAAGCTTTCTTAGAAGACACGATTGATTGGTATGGTGTAATTGCAACTTATATTGGTATCCCATTATTTTTATTGATTTGGTTTACTTATAAGATCGTGAAGAAAACCCGCTTTATTCGTTATAATGAAATGGAATTTCCAACACATATTTCGAATAAAAAATAATCTATAAATCAAGTTATTAAAACGCCTGTTTTGTGATGATTATCACTATAAAACGGGCGTTTTTTTATTTTTTAACCCGTCAGTTATAAAAAAGACACAAAAAAATCTAATTATATTATCAATCGCATTGATAATAGTTATTATTTGCTTTATTGTTAGCGTGTAATTTATTTGCTGAAAATAAAATAATGACGCTATTGGTTGTAATTTATATGATTAATGTAATGGCTCTAATAAGAATTAGTTTTTCTAGTGCTCAATACCACCAACCAATAACTTATCGAAATATAATCAGTTATACAGTGAATATCTTTCACTGTGTAATTATTGTACGACTCACCTCTTTGATGAATAAAATGTCTCAAATTAATAATTGGTTTTTTATACATAAAATACAGTTGATGAGTTGTACGGTGTGTTTTTGCCTATTGAACGTGTTGGCAGGAGCAGAAAAGCGTAGAAAAAAAATTAGGTACAACAATTGATATGAGCATTATATCAGAGAGACTTACTACACAAGAGCATGAAAAAAACGCATCAGATAATGTAAAAACCCATTATCGAAAAATGATGAATAAACGCATGCTATGGTTGGGAATTATCGCTTTAATTATTTGTGGCTCAGTGGTGTTAGATTTTACCATGGGGCCTTCAGGCTTATCATTTGATAAATTATTAACAACCCTTTTTCAACCTGAGCTTGTTGATGCAGGTTCGCGAGTGATTGTATGGGATATCCGTTTACCTTATGCCTTAATGGCAGTTGTGGTAGGGATGTCGCTAGGACTCGCGGGGGCAGAAATGCAAACTATTCTAAATAACCCGTTAGCAAGCCCATTCACACTCGGTTTATCAAATGCAGCTTCATTTGGTGCTGCATTAGCAATAGTTTTAGGTATTGGTATTCCGGGTATTCCTGACCAATGGTTTATTTCGGCGAATGCATTTCTCTTTGCACTATTATCCGCTTTATTATTAGACGGGATAACCCGTTGGACTCGTGTTCCTACATCTGGAGTGGTGCTTTTTGGTATTGCTATGGTGTTTACCTTTAATGCATTAGTCTCAATGATGCAATTTATTGCAACAGAAGATACGCTCCAAGGTCTGGTTTTCTGGACTATGGGAAGTTTAACGCGTGCAACATGGGTAAAACTCGGTGTTATGGCGAGTGCTTTTGCTGTCATTATGGTGATTTCATGGGTGAGCTCATGGAAATTAACTGCATTACGATTAGGTGAAGATAGAGCGATTAGCTTTGGTATTGATGTAAAGCGTTTAAGATTAGGCTCATTACTGCGTATCAGTATTTTAACAGCGCTCGCAGTTGCTTTTGTTGGGCCAATTGCTTTTATTGGTTTAGTTGCCCCCCATATTGCTCGCATGATGTTTGGTGAAGATCATCGGTTCTATCTGCCAGGAAGCGCATTAATTGGTGCTTTAGTTTTATCATTGGCGTCTATTGCTTCTAAAAATTTAATACCTGGTGTAATTATTCCTGTGGGTATTGTGACATCGCTGGTGGGAGTGCCATTTTTCCTCAGTATGATTTTACGTCATAAGGGGAATATCTAATGATGGAAGGATTAAAGATCCAAGGCTTTAATGCCGGATATGCTAAACATCTTATTATTAAGGCGCTGGATGTTGAGACATTACCAAAAGGAAAGGTCACTGTATTGTTGGGGCCAAATGGTAGTGGAAAATCAACATTATTAAGAGCGCTGGCTGGATTAAATAAATCATCGGGTGTTGTCAGTTTAGATGGCAACGATCTTGCGTCGATGAATTTTGCACAACGAGCTCAAAATGTAGTCTATTTGCCACAAACATTACCTGCTGGTGTTCATTTACATGTATTAGAATCCATAATTGTGGCGCAACGTGCTTCAGGTGGATTACATAATGAACATAGTGAAGCTCAAGTGATGCACTTATTGCGTCAATTAGGTATTGAGCATTTAGCACTACGTTATTTAGATGAATTATCGGGTGGTCAAAAACAATTAGTTGGGCTTGCTCAATCATTAATTAGACAACCCTCTTTATTATTATTGGATGAGCCATTAAGCGCGCTAGATCTTAATTACCAATATCATGTAATGGATTTAGTCGCTAAAGAAACACATCGCAGAAATATTATTACTGTCGTAGTTGTTCACGATATTAATATCGCCTTACGACATGGCGAACATATATTAATGTTGAAACAAGGACAGTTAATTGCACAAGGTGCGCCAGATAAGGTTATTACGGCACAAAGCCTTGCTGATGTTTATGGTGTTCAAGGTAGATTGGAATATTGTTCACAAGGAATACCTCAAATTATTATTGATGGTTTAGTGGATAAAATATAGAGAAGTAAAAAAGAAAGAGAGAAGAAGTAAATATAGGGATGCAGTAAATAGGGATATAAAAATAATATTAAAATAAACAAGGGTAATTAAATTTATTACCCTAATTTTTGAGCAACTGTCGATATATCCATCTATATAAAACTTAAAGAATATATTCTTGGAGAATCGGGAATGGTCGTGTTAAATAAAAATAAAATTGCGCTTGGCGTTGTTGCTGCTATTGCATCAAGTTTTGTTATGACTGCAACAGCAGAAAATGTAGAAAAATTGATTGTTACAACTGCTTCTGGTTTTAAACAAACTGTTGAAGATGCTCCTGCATCGGTTTCTGTTGTCACTCGTGAACAATTAGAAACTAAATCTTACCGTGATGTTACAGATGCACTAAAAGATGTACCAGGTGTATTAGTCACAGGTGGTGGAAGTAGTTCTGATATTAGTATTCGTGGTATGGATGCAAAATATACCATGATCTTGGTTGATGGTAAGCGTGTTGCATCGCGTGAAACGCGCCCTAATAGTGATAATGCTGGTATCGAACAAGGTTGGTTACCGCCGTTGCCTGCTATTGAACGTATTGAAGTTGTACGTGGCCCAATGTCTTCTTTATATGGTTCAGATGCAATGGGTGGGGTTATTAATATTATTACCCGTAAAGCGCAAAAAGAGTGGAACTTTAGTGTACGTGCAGACAGCACTATCACAGAGCGTAAAGACTCCGGTAATACTAATCAAGGTAGTTTTTATGCTGGTGGTCCATTAATTGATAATGTGCTGGGCTTAAAAATTCAAGGGCAATATTCACATCGTAGTGAAGATAAAATCGTGAATGGTTATAACCGCCAGATCACTGCAACAGGGGGCGGTACTTTAAGTTGGACGCCTGATGAGCAAAACACGATTGATTTTGAGTTTAAAAAAGATAAGCAACATCGTGATTCTCGTGTTTGGTATTCTAAATCAGGATTACCTAGCCGAGGAAGAACCCCTGAAAGTAGCTTTACTGATTATGAACTAACACACTATGCACTGACTCATGATGGTATTTATGATTTTGGAACCATGAATACTTATGTTCAGCGTGATGAAAACCGTAATCTATCCCGCAAAATGGATTATGACGACACAACTGTGCGTAATCAGACTGTTTTAATGTTCGGAGATCATACTTTAAGTGTCGGTGCTCAATATCGTTACGAAGAGTTAAAAGATGAAGGCAATAAACTTAAAGCTAGTAATAAATTAGACCGTTATAGCTGGGCACTATTTGCTGAAGATGAATGGGCTATGACCAATGATTTTGCTTTAACAGGCGGCCTGCGTATGGACAAAGATGAAAACTTTGGTACGCATTGGACACCTCGAGTTTATGGTGTATGGCATCTTACTGATGAGTGGACATTAAAAGGTGGGGTATCTACCGGTTATCGTTCACCAGATTTACGCCAAGCAACGGCTTCATGGGGCCAAGGCACTGGTGGCGGTAATTATGATGCTGTTATTTATGGTAACCCAAGCTTAAAACCTGAAAAATCAGTCACTGAAGAGATCTCGATTATCTGGGATAACCGTGAAAATCTGACGGCGAGTTTAGGTCTTTTCAATACCGATTTTAAAGATAAGATTATGGAAGTTCGCCGTTGTGATAGCCGTACCAATAAAGACGGTTCTAAAATGGCGCCGGGGATCCGTGACTGTAATTTAAGTGATGGTGTGAGTAATGGTGGTGATGCATATGACTTTGTGAGTGATAGAACTAACGTTGATAAAGCCAATATGCGTGGTATTGAAGCGACCTTTAATTGGACAATATCACCAGAGTGGAATTTAGCCGCTAACTATACCTTTACGGATACTGAGCAAAAAAGTGGTGATTTCAAAGGTAAGCCATTAAATAAACAGCCACGTCATATGGCGAATGCAACCTTAAATTGGGAAACCACTCCAGAGATGGAAACATGGGCGCGTATTAACTTCCGTGGTAAAACCTCTGATTACTTATCACGTACATCGATGTCACATGGTACACCTTCGTATGCATTTGTTGATATTGGAACCAGCTACAGCTTAACCAAACAACTCAATGTGATTGGTGGTGTTTATAATGTGTTAGATCGTCGCATTGACCAAGAGCATTTTAATACCACATTAGAAGGTCGTCGTTACAATATCGGTTTGAACTACAACTTCTAATTTATTTCCCTCAGTTTGTGTCATTAAGACTCCACATGTGGAGTCTTTTTTTATCTCTAACTTTCTATCATTTGCTCAGAATTAATACTGGAAAGTTTAAGTATTGAGGTTTATATTTAGCTCAATAATTCATCTTATTCATCGCTTTATTCAGACAATTAGATTGTTATTTCTACTTATTACCAGCCATTTTTTTCTTAATTTATTCTCTTATTTTTAATTTATATAAAGCAGGCTGTTAAAAAATAGACACTTTTTATTAAAAGTCTATTTTTAGAGTACAAAAGAAGTATGAGTTAACAAAATATTAGCATTAATCTTATTAATGTATTTTAAATGTTTTATTTTGATGGTTTGTTGACAATATTAATTTTAATATGATATTTAATTCTTATTTATCAATAAATTACATTTAGTTTTCTTTTTGTGAAGTAATGAAATTTGAAATGTTTAAAACATAAGAATTGTGATAAAAGCACAATTCTTGTTAATAAAATGTAGCGTTACATGTTGACTTAGTTTGAGAATTGAAAAGATCGTAAAAAAAGGGGGTTTTTTGATGAAAATGTATTGCTATTTAAGTCTGAGACGTGCAAAATGCGCCCACTAAAAATATGACTGATGCGTTTAAAGTGCATCGGTTTTTTTTTGCGTTTTTACTTATTACTACACCAAGAGGTCAGATTCATTTGAGTCTGAATAGATAACATAATTTGATTAGCAGCCAGCCCCTTAGAGAAAGGGTTGTCATGATAGAGGAATGCTAATATGGTACAATTATTCTCTTTCGCAGTCGGGCCTAACGGCACTGCGGGCAACGATGACTACGGAGCACGGCGTCTCCTAAACACATACACATCCTTAAAAACTTCATTCTATTCTGTTTATAGGCAGATGCGAAGTCTTCCCAGTAACTGTCGGTTGAGTTTATCTAATACTCACACCGAAGTTATGGGAGGGTTCGCTAATGTCAGATAACGTTATCTCCTCTATCGGCACTAACCAAACTGGTGCTAACAATCGAGTTCAATTACGTAAAACCTTGACTCTAATGCAAGTAGTCATGATGGGGCTTGCTTTTTTACAGCCTATGACTATTTTCGATACATTTGGTATCGTTTCTGGCATTACGAATGGTCACGTAGCAACTTCGTATGCGATTGCATTGATTGCCATTTTATTTACAGCGGTAAGTTATGGAAAATTAGTTAAGCGTTTTCCTTCAGCAGGCTCTGCGTATACTTATGCTCAAAAATCCATGAGTCCTTATGTTGGGTTTATGGTAGGTTGGTCATCTTTACTCGACTATTTATTTATGCCAATGATCAATATTTTATTGGCGAAAATCTATTTACAAGCAATATTCCCGGGCGTTGAACCGTGGATCTTTGTATTTGGCTTAGTTGCTTTAATGACGTTCTTTAACCTGCGTGGTATTAACGTTGTTGCTAACTTAAATACAGCAATTGTTATTGTACAAGTTGCAGTAATGGTTGTGTTTGTTGGATTACTTATTCACGGTGTTTATAACGGAGAAGGTGTAGGGGAGTTATGGACCTTTAGACCGTTTGCATCTGTGGATGCTGAATTGATACCTATGATAACCGGAGCGACAATACTCTGTTTCTCATTCTTAGGATTCGATGGTATCAGTACATTGTCAGAAGAGACACCAAATGCAGGTAAAGTTATCCCTAAAGCGATTTTCTTAACTGCGCTAATTGGTGGGATCATCTTTATTGCTGTTTCTTACTTTTTACAATTGTATTTCCCAGATATTTCACGATTCAAAAATCCAGAAGAGTCACAACCAGAAATAATGCTGTATGTTGCTGGTGCTTTATTCCAGTCTATTATTTTAGTGTTCTCATGTGTGACTGTATTAGCATCAGGTATGGCGGCTCACGCAGGTGTTGCTCGTTTACTTTATGTTATGGGTCGCGATGGAGTATTCCCAGAGAAAACATTTGGTTATGTACACCCTAAATGGCGTACACCGGCATTTAACGTGCTATTAGTCGGTTTCTTAGCCTTAGGTGCAGTGTTCTTTGATTTAGTGACAGCAACGGCATTAATTAACTTTGGTGCGTTAGTGGCGTTTACTTTCGTGAATCTGTCTGTTATCTCACAGTTCTATATTCGTGAGCGCCGTAATAAAGGATTAATGGATCACATTAATTACCTGATATTACCTCTCATTGGTGCTGCGACAATGGGTGTCTTGTGGATAAACCTTGAACCAGGCTCTATGGAATTAGGCCTTATTTGGGGCGCAATTGGTATACTTTATATGGTGTGGCTCACTCGCCGTTTCCGTCGACCAATGCCACAAATGCCAGAAAAGTAAAGCTATAAAAATAGTTATAAAAATTAGTGTAGAAATGGCTTCAGTAATGAAGCCATTTTTTTTGTATGTTAAATGGTCAGTATTAAATTAACAGTATCAATAAGAATTGAATAACAAAAGATAAATATAGCATTTTATATATCGAATAAATATTTCAATAATAAATAAATTTCTTAATTTAATTTTTAATTAAATAAATAATTATAATTTAATTGTAATTCATTTTAATTTTTATAATTCATTAATATTAATGAATTTATTAAGTGATTTTTGTTGTTATATAAAGCTGATTTTTTAACATAGGTTGCTTTTTTTAATCTTTATATTAATAAAATTGCATTATTTTATTTGTTATTCAATTTTTAATATTTACTTTACATTTTTTAATATCAATAATATTAAAGATTAGATATATCCTAAATAAATACAATTAAAATCACAGCCCCTGTTTATTACATAATATGAAAAAAATTATACTTTTTTTAAAGTTATGGGTGTTTTTTACACTATTTAATATTCCCATATCTTCAGCCGACGCTTCTGAAAAAGCGACGGAAATATTTAATCAACAACAACAGCATAATCAAAGCCAACAAGAAGCGCTTTATCAGCAATTAACACCAGAAATACCTAATATCTATTTTGATATTAGCCAATATGAAGAAAAAGAGAATAGAACAAAAGAAAAGCGCTGTTTTACAATCGAACACATTGAGATAACTAATGCAGAGGTTATTCCTCATTGGGTTAACTTGGCTCTTTTTAAGTCTGAATTTATCGGGCAATGTTTGGGGATAAACGGAATAAATACCGTCGTCACTCGTATGCAAAATCGCCTATTAACGCATGGGTGGATCACCACGCGTATTGTTGTACCTGAACAAGATATTAGTCGTGGAACATTATATTTAACAATAGTCCCAGGTATTATTCGTAATGTTCAGTTTACTGATGACTCAGATAAATACGCCTTACTATATACCAGTATGCCTGCGCATAAAAAACAATTACTCGATTTGCGAGATATTGAACAAGGGTTAGAAAACCTACAGCGCTTACCCGTTGTTAGTGCTGAAATGGAAATTAAGCCAGGCGAAAATGCGGGTGAAAGCGATATAGTGATAAAACGAAAACAATCACGTTTCTGGCATACTTCATTGTGGTTCAATGATGCAGGATCACCAGCAACAGGACGCTATCAAGGTGGTGTGATGTTATCACTCGATAATCCACTCTCTCTTAGTGATCTATTTTATGTTTCTACTGAACGTGACTTAGATTTTGCTGGTAATAAAAATAATCAGAACGTAATGGTGCACTATTCCGTACCTTTTGGTTACTGGTTATTTGATATCAATGCGTTGCGTTATGATTACTCACAAACCGTTGCAGGGCATTTAAAAGATATTCTCTATTCGGGTGAAAGTGAAAATGTGAATATGGGATTATCTTATACACTTTTTCGTAATCAAAGCAGTAAAACCGCATTGCGCTATGGTGTTCAAGCTAAAGTATTACGTAACTATGTTGATAATACTGAAATTGAAATACAGCGTCGAAGAGTAAGCTCCTGGTTAATTAATTTATCGCATCGCCAATATTTCTCTTTTGCGACTTTTGAAGGTAGCGTGAATTATCAACGAGGAACGCGTTGGTTTGGTTCTGTTCCTGCTTATGAAGAAGCCTACCTAGATAATTATTATGCAACAGATAAAGCGGATATTTTGACATGGCGAGCGGATTTAGAAATTCCTATATTAATAGGACAACAAGCATTTCGTTATCAAGGGCACTATCGCCGACAAGTGACCCATGATCTATTAACCGCAATAGATAAACTGGCTATTGGTAACCGCTGGACAATTCGTGGTTTTGATGGTGAACGAACTTTAAGTGCCAATGAAGGTTGGTATGTGCAAAATACGTTAAGTTGGCAATATCCTTCTACAGCGCATTTTGCTTATTTAGGTATTGATTACGGTAAATTAACTGATAATACGGACAATCCTCGTTTATTAGGTAAACATCTTGCTGGTGGCGTTATAGGAATAAAAGGCTCACTATTCTCATCAAAAATAAAATATGACACTTTTATTGGTACGCCATTATCAAAACCTGATGGTTTTAAAACGGATCACGTTAATTTAGGATTTAGCATTCACTTTAATTACTAAAATATAGCATTAACTAAAATATTAAATAAAAAATAATAATTAAATGAAGTTTATATTGTCTTTTAGGCAAGGATCTTACACATGAATAAATTATGTTATCGCGTTATTTATAATCGTACTCGACAATCAATGGTTGTTGTTTCTGAATTAACTAAATCTTGTGGTGAAAATAATAAGCGTAATACTCTTTTTTCATCATCCATTAAACGTTCGCTAAATAGCGTGGCATTTATTTTATTATTGATGCAAGGCATGGTCAGTTTTTCTGTGCAAGCCAGTCAAATTATTGCAGATCAACATGCGCCAAATAACCAACAAGCAACGGTATTACAAACCAGTAATGGCATAGCACAGGTTAATATTCAGCAACCTAATCAACATGGTGTTTCACGAAACCAATTTACGCAATTTGATGTTGATAATAAAGGTGCGATCCTCAATAACAGCTTACAAGATACACAAACACAATTAGCTGGAATGGTGACGGGAAATCCGTGGCTGGTTAAAGGCGAAGCGAATGTTATTTTAAATGAAATTAATAGCCAAAATCCTAGTCAACTTAATGGTTTTATTGAAGTTGCTGGTAAACGAGCGGAAATTATTATCGCTAATCCAGCGGGTATTAGTTGCCAAGGCTGTGGCTTTATTAATGCCGTAAATACCACGTTAGTTGCAGGTAATGCATTAACACACGACGGCGCAATTTCTGGTTATGAAATAAATAACGGAAAAATAGTTATTTCTGGACGTGGTCTAAATGATAGCCAAAGTGATTACACGCGTATTTTAGCGCGTGCTGTAGAAGTTAACTCACGTATTCAAGCTAATAACTTAGAAATTACGACGGGTAAAAATAAATTAGATAATAATGGCAATGTGATTAACCAAGATAATTCGGTAGCGAAACAAAATGATTATACCATTGATGTCGCACTGGTGGGTGGTATGTATGCCAACAAAATTAAACTGGTTGGCACAGAGCATGGTATTGGTGTGCGCAATGCAGGCGAAATTGGTGCTGAAGCCGGTGGTTTAACACTAAATCAAAACGGTCAGTTAATAAATACCGGACTAATTCAGTCTAAAGCACAATTACAAATTAATACGGTAAGTGTAAATAACCAAGGAGTGATTGCCGGCGATAAAAACCTAGCGCTAAATACCACAGGTGATCTTGTTAATAGTGGCACACTGCAAGCTAAAAATAATATTCAGTTAAAAGCAACAGAAAACGTTTCTCAAACCGCATCAGGCAAAATAGTCGCTCAAGAGAATATTCAAATTGATGCTAAAGGTTATTTGGCAACACAAAAGAGCCAACTCGGTGCTGGTATTGATAATAGTGGTAATGCCGTTAATTCTGCCTCGCTAACTTTGAATATAACGGATGACATTATTTCTGCTGGTCAGCATTTAAGTGGCGATAAAATTAATTTAACTGCCAAAAATGTTGATATTTCAAACAGCAAAACACAAAGTAAAGATCTACACATTACGGCATCAGTAGGGAAAGTTAAAACAGAGCTAGCCGAAGTTAATGCCAATACAGTCATGCTTAATGCTAAAACAGAGATTATTAATCGTAAAGGTGAGATCAGCAGTGATAAGCTTCAACTTATTGCGCCGAACCTGATTGATAATAGTGAGGGTAAATTAAGCCAATCAGGTAGTCATGATTTAAAACTTAATTCCGTTGTACTCAATAACCAAAAAGGAGAGATTAATACCGCCGGAAATCTCTCTTTAAATCATCAAAATATGAATAATCAACGTGGCGATATTCAAAGTCTTGGTCGTCAATTAATCATTAAAACAACGGCACTAAATAATCCACAAGGCACAATCTCACTGCCTCAACAAGGTGTTATCACCCTAAAAACCGACACGTTATTAGGTAAAGAAGGCTCCTTATTAACAACGGGGCAGCTTTTTCTACAAGGGCAAAATTTAGATTTAGAAAAAGCCACAACTCAGGCGAAAAAAATAGAAATTAATGCAGTTAATCTTAACCATAATGATGCTAATTTAAAGCAAACAGGTACTGAACTAACATCAATTAACGTAGAAAAAACACTCAGTAACCAACGCGGTAATATTCAGACACATGGCGCATTAACACTCAATGCTCAAGAGATAGATAATACACAAGGTGAGGTAAGAACCTTAAATCAAAATCGCCTAGATATAACCGCCAAAGACGCCATTATTAATAATAAAGGTACGTTGATATCAGCGGACACTCTTAAACTTAATGCCAATATATTAACTAACCAGCAAGGCAATATTCATGCTGATAAAGCCATTGCTCTTACCCTGAACAATAAGCTTGATAATACGGCTGGGAAAATTGTCAGTAAAAGCAATAGCGAAATAAAAGCGAGTATATTAAATAACGCCAAAGGCGAAATTGGCGCTAATGGGTTAAATATCACTTTAACGGGATATGCAGATAACCAACAAGGTGCCATAGTTTCGCAAGACAGACTGCGATTAATGGCAAATAAAATTGATAATAGCCAAGGGGTTATTCAATCAGAAAAATCCTTGAGGTTGGCGACTCAAGGTGGCGAGTTAAATAACCAAAATACGCATCAATCTGGCGGTATTATTAGCCGAGGAGAATTGCATCTAGACGTTGGTGATATTAACAATAGCCATGGGGTTATCAATGCTAAAAACAGTATTGATCTGCAAAGTAAAACGGTTAATAACCAACAGGGTAAAGTTGTTACGCAAGGCGATTTTACTGCTAATACTCAAGATTGGAATAATACATCAGGGTTAATACAAGCATTTAATATCACCATTAACTCAAATAACCAGCAGTTAATTAACCGTGATACACAAAAAGCTCAAGGTATTCAGGCAACACAAAACTTACTACTGAATACGGGATTATTAGATAATAGCCAAGGTGATATTAGCGCGAGTCAATTGCAATTAAGTACAGCCAAAGCCGGTTTTATCAACCAATTAGGTCGATTAACCTTATCTGATAATGCAACATTAAAAACAGGTGCGATAAATAATCACGCTGGACTGATTATTACCGGTAAAGATCTCATTATTGATAGCCACCAGCAAAAAATAACGAATAGTGAAACACAAAAAAGTGGCGGAATAGTTAGCCAAGGTGGATTAAATATTCACAGTGGCGACCTTAATAATCAACAAGGACAGATCCTAGCCAAGCAACAAGTTGATTTACAAACTAACACGGTGACTAACCAATCAGGCCGGATCCTTAGTGAGTTAGCGAATTTAGCATTAAAAGGAATATCGCTAAATAATAGCCAAGGACATCTGTTTTCTCCTCAACAATTACAATTAACTTTGCGTGATAACCTGATTAATCGTCAAACAATTGAGGGTAATAAAGGTATCGAAACAAAAGGGACATTAACTATTAATAGTGGTGATATTGATAGCACGCAAGGTCGTATTGTTTCCGCTAATCAGCTAGCCATTAAAAGTGGTAACTTAATTAATCAACAAGGCATATTAGGCAGCCTAAATAGCGATTTATCAATTACCAGTAAACAACTGATTAATGATAATGGTTCAATCAGTGCTAATAACATCACCATAAATACTCAAAGTGAGCGTTTAAGTAACCAAAGTACGAAAACCAATAGTCAGATTTTTAGTAAAAATACACTCAATATTACAACGGGTGAATTAGATAACACCAAAGGCAAGTTGATTAGTAATACTTCAGTAAATATTTTAACTAATGGCAAATTAAACAATATCCAAGGAGAAATAAGTGCTCTTGAGACGTTAGAAATTAAGACAAAAGAAGCGTTAAATAATACGCAAGGATCACTTGTCTCTAATAAATTAATGACGCTTATAATGGGGAGTGAGTTAAATAATACTAAAGGAAAAATCACTAGCCACGATGCATTATCCATTGAAACACAAGGAAAATTAGATAATACACTTGGTAAAATAATTGCACGCAATAGTGCGAATATTTTATCTTATGGCGATTTAATTAACTATCAAGGTCGTTTAGGAAGTGAGAAGTCATCACTGACTTTAAATACACATCAAATTGACAACCGTAGTGGAGTTATTTCTGCTCAAGGTTCTCTTAATTTAGATTCAAATAAATATGCTATCGATAACTCGCAAACCTTGAAAAGTGGCGGAATTGTTAGCCAAAAAAATATCACCATTGATAGTGGCGAACTCAACAATCAAGATGGTCAGCTAATTGCAAAATACAATGCAATAATCAATACGCATCAGCAACAAATTATCAATAATAACGGTGTTATTTCCGCTGATAATGGCACAATTTCTATTGATTCAGCCTCAATCAAAAATATTTCTGGGTTAGTTTACTCCCTAAAAGAGATGGTAATTAATACCTACGGAAATGTTATTGATAATAGCAACAGCAAAAATAAGGGGGGTATTTTAACCAAAGCTAATTTAACGCTTAATGCAGGTGATATTAACAATAATAAAGGGAATTTAACGGCTGAGAATGGTAGCAAAATTACCTTCAATCGGTTAAATAACCAACAAGGCAAACTAGCAAGTCTTAAGCAAAACTTAGTATTAGAAGGCCGTGAACTTGATAATGATGAGGGGTTGATCTATTCGTCAGAAAAACTGCAAATAGAATTATCTGATCAATTTAGTAATAACAATACACTAAATGACCTTGGTGTCATCAGCCATAATGATATCGAAATAAAAGCCAAGTTATTGGATAACCAGCAAGGTGTATTAGCCAGCCAAACAGGCAAGTTAATTATCGCCAGCCATGAACTATTAAATCATGCAGGGTTGATCACGGCGAATACAGCATTAAATATTAGCACTGACAAGCAGCGCATTGATAATAGTGATACGGCAACAAGTGGCGGTATTATAAGTAAAGGCGAATTAGAAATTAACGCCGGTAATATTGATAACCTTGAAGGTAAAATCACGTCAACGGCTAAACAGTCACTGTTTGTTGAAGATATCAATAATAAGAAAGGTAAGATTGGTAGCATAGAAGAACGGGTATTGATCGAAAGTGGTGCTATTAATAACCAAAATGGTCTTATTACAGCCAAAACGCAATTAGATATCACAACGAAAAATAATCAATTAGATAATAGCAACACGTTGTCTCAAGCAGGGATTATTAGTCATGGGGTATTAAACCTTGTAACAGGTAATTTAAATAATCAATCTGGCTATATCTTTTCTGCTAAATCCTTATTGCTTAATAACTTAGGAATGAACAACCGTGGTGGCGAAGTTATTAGTCAGGCAAACGGCTTTAAATTAACAACTCAAACGTTAGATAACCAGCAAGGCACACTCTATTCAGCCAGTAATTTCACTTTAGATACACAAGGTTATGAATTAAACAATAGTCAAACGCTATCGGGTGGCATTATTAGCCAAGGAAAATTAGACCTAAAAAGTGGTGAGCTTAATAATACTCAAGGGCAAGTTATTTCTGATGACGACTTAAATATCTCTAGCGCAAAACTGATTAATAACCAAGCACAACTAGGCAGCAAGCAGGGTGGGTTAAATTTAAAATCAGCTGAAATTGATAATAAAAAAGGTGTGATTAGTGCGAGTCAAAATGTCGTTATTAACACGCAGAAACAGAATATTAATAACCAAAATGGGCTAATAAGCGCATTAGCTAACCTGACTATTTATAGTGGGCACTTGGTTAATCAAGCAGGCAAAATAACCACTAATAAGCAAGCAACTATTATTGCTGCCGATCTTGATAATAGACAAGGTAGCATCGCTAGTAATAGCCATCAATTAACCATTAATGCCAATAATATAAATAATGCGAAAGGGCTAATTTATGCCGTTAAAGCGCTCACCATTAATGCAGATGGCAAGCTAACGAATGCGGATAACAACGCGATAGCGGGCATCATTACTCAACATAATCTGAACGCCACGGTTAAGCAGCTAGACAACCAGAATGGGTTAATTTCCGTTGCTGGTATGCTGAAACTAATTAGCCCTGAAAAATTAAATAATCAGCAAGGTCTAATAACGGTGGGTCAAAAAGCAGACCTACAAACAGAACAGTTAAATAACTATCAAGGAAAAATCTCTTCTGGCGATTTATTAACAATTAGCCACTCCAATACGCCACTTATTAATCGTGAAGGGACGCTTGTATCTTCTGGTGCGATTTCATTAAATAGTGGTGATATTGATAACCAGCAAGGGAAAATAACCGCACTTAATGCAGTCACCATTAACAGTGGCGAGTTGCAGAATAATCAAGGTACCATATACGCCAAAAAAGAGTTAAATATCCATTCTCAAGAATTGGTTAATACTGATGGATTATTGCAATCAGATAGTCAGCTTAAGTTAAATACCAGGCAAAATGATCTGATCAATTTAAATGGTAAAGTTATTGGTACGACAGAAACCCAACTTAACGTTGCAGGGCTTAATAACCAAAAAGGGCATATTCAAGCTACTGACAAACTGGATCTTCAGTTAAATCAAAGTGAGTTAGATAATCAGCAAGGAACACTTTTATCAGCAAATAACTTACTGATTAACGGTAAGAGTATTGATAACCAACAAGGTGTTATTCTTGCGGGTAACAATACTGAAATTACGCTCAGTCAGAGATTAAATAACCAGATAGGACAGATCCAATCTCAAGAACAACTCACTGTAACGGCTCAACAGCTTGATAATCAGCAAACAGACGATGAAAATCTAGGCTTAAAAGCCAATAATATTCATATTGCAGTGAATGATTTGCTTAATCATCAAGGTGTTATCCAAGCCAGTGAACAACTCAAATTAATCCCTGTTGAAAACCTTAATAATCAACATGGCTTGATATCTGCTGCAATGTTGGCTATTGAAGGTAAAAATGAAAATAAATTAGCTATTGATAATAAAAAGGGGCTGTTAGCAGCGACACAACAGCTCCGTTTATGGGCTGAAAAGCTGAGTGGTAATGGCGAAATTATTTCGGCTGGTGATAGTGAAATTCAATTAAAAACCGCTTTTAAGTTAGAACAAGATGCCACAATTAAATCGCAGAACGCTTTAACACTCTTTTCAGATGATGAAATACATAACGCTGGATTTATTTATGCGGGTGAGCAGATTTCACTTCAAGCGACGAACTTAAATAACAGTGAGTCAGTAATCCCGGTAGAAAGTGATGATTTAGTGACGACTCGTAGCAAAAGAAGTATTGATGATAATGAAAAACGTAATGGCGAAATTAGTGCTAAACAGTTGACATTAACTATTTCAGAAAAATTGCAAAATACAGGATTGATTGATGCTTTTGGTGGCACACTCGCATTAGTAGCTCATACAATTTATAACCAAGCAGGTGGACGAATTTATGGTGATAATATCCAGCTAAAAAGTCACCAATTTGATAATTATGCACAGCTTAAAGATATTGCTCCAGTATTAGCCTCTCGAGAAAACCTACAGCTATTCAGTAATACAATAAATAACCGTAATCACGCTCTTATTTACAGTGGTGGTGATATGGCTATTGCGGGTTTTGAAACAGAAAACTTGCCAGAAAGTGTTGCCGCTGATGTATTAAATAATGAAAGCGCATCAATTGAAGCGAGTGGAAATTTATTTGCTCATGTTTCAGAAATTAATAATCGTGACCTCTATTTAAAAATCAGTGATCCGGAAAAAGTTTCTGAAGTACCAATGTATCAATTTGGTGTTGATCATAGTGGCGATAAATTTGATTCTGATGATGAGCGAATTTGGTACAACATTAATACGCGTGAGCATTTATTAAATATTAATGGTCGTCAATATAAAGACTTCTATGAGTTTAAATATAAGATAATTACAGAAGAGTCAAAATTATTACATCGTGATCCGGCATTAATATTGGCGGGTAAAGATATCACTTTAAAAGGTGATAATTTAAACAATATTGATAGCCATATTATTGCAGGTGGTAAACTGATTATTGATGGTATGCATATTAATAATCAGGAAACTGCAGGTCAGCGTATTGAATACCATGAAGGTACAGCAATAAAGCATAAAAGACCGGGTAAACGTAAAGCGGGTCGTAAGAAGAAAAGTAGCTCAACTTCACATTCCCAATATGGGCCGTTTGAGGTGGTTACTGATTTACCATTAGGTTTATTGGAATATAAAGAAAATACCGATCTAACCTCAGATAAACGCCCTGAATTAAGTGAACAGAGTGAAATAAAAGTATTTACGACACGAAGATTCGGTCGATTAATTGCTCATCATAATCAAGTTGATGTTGATACTGCGGAGCTAACCCCGCTCACGCCTGAAAAAACAGATTATGATTTGGGCAATGATCTCTCATTAACAAGATATAAAGAGAGCTTATTAACAGACCAAAGTGATCTTGCTCTCTTTGATAAAATAACTACGAAAAAACTTGATGATACGATTAATGGTAATCAATCGACAGAAATCGTATTAGAAAGTGGTGATACTGTTTCTACATTTAACGCTGAAAAAACGGTAATTACACAGCCTAATAGCGTATTACCGGAAATAAAACGGTCAGAAAAACACCCTGAGCTTCCTATTGGCAAAATAATTACTGTTCCTCAATTAGAAAAACCAGCAGAAGAGAAAACAATAGAAGTTAAAATTCAGACCGTAGCGCCTATATTAAAGCTTCCTGAAAACCGTTTATTTAATGTCAATAAAGGAACCGATAGCCAATATATTGTTGAAACAGACTCTCGTTTTACCAATAAAAGAGAGTGGTTAAGCTCAGATTATATGCAGAATGCATTATCGGTTGATCACAATAATACCCATAAACGTATTGGCGATGGTTTCTATGAACAACGCATAGTCCGTGATCAAATTATTCAGCTAACCGGTAATCAATATCTAGATGGGCATAATGATAATGAACAGCAATATCACGCTTTAATGGATGCGGGTATTCGCTTTAGTGAAGAGTTTGGCATTAAACCGGGAGTGACATTAACCTCTGAACAGATGGCAATGATCACAACGGATATGGTGTTATTAACCAATAGAGAGATCACATTACCTAATGGCTCCGTTGAAAAAGTATTAGTGCCTCAGGTTTATGCGCGTGTTCTACCCGGTGATTTACAAAATAATGGTGCATTGCTTTCAGGTAGTGAAGTTATTTTAAATAATATTCCTGAGTTAAAAAACAAAGGCACGATTTTAAGTAAAACAGGCTTACAAGCTTCAACTGATAATTTAATTAACCAAGGGCTAATTAAAGGACAAACGGTAGATTTGCTTGCGTTGCAAGATATTAAAAATGAAGGCGGACAAATTGCAGGACAAAACCGGATTAATCTGCAAGCAGGTAATGACATTATTAGTACAGCAACCGTATCGGATAATAGTACCGACCAATGGCTAAACCGTGGTGCCGCCATTTATTTAGAATCACCCGATGGTGAGATGGCATTAAAAGCAACGCGCAATTTAACGTTAACAGCAACAGATATTTTAGCAAGTGGTGATAACAGCCAATTGGCGTTAACCGCAGGTAAAAATATTGAATTAGGTACTATTCATACGCGTCGTCAAGAGAATATTGATTGGGATAGTAATAACTATCTGCATAAAACCACTGAAGAGGAGATTGGATCTCATCTTTATGCGGGTGATATATCAATAACTTCGGGCGAAGATCTTCATCTTACTGCAACGGATATTCAAGCAACAGGCTCGCTAGGATTAACTGCAGGTAATGATGTCTCATTACAAAGTGGTTATTCCTCTATTGACCAAATCGCACACAGTGTGACGAAAGATAAATCGTTTGGCTCTTCTGAAACGCGAACAACGCATGCTGAAATTCATAATAAACAAGCAACGGGAACGCAGCTAAAAGGAAATGAAATTTCTCTTTCTGCCGGCAATGATTTAATTGCACAGGGCAGTGAGATTATTGCTACACAAGATATCAATCTTGAGGCGGGTAATCAATTATCGCTTACCACAGCAGAAGAGCTTGCTTTCCAATCTTATGAAGAAAAAATTAAAAAATCAGGCATTGGTGGTACTGGTGGTATCGGCTTTACTGTAGGTAAATCTGCATTTGAGCAGCTTAATAATAGTAATGCGGTGACTCAAAAAGGCAGTGTGATTGGCAGTACGGATGGCAATATTCGCATCACTTCAGGGGATAATCTCACCATTGATGGCAGTGAAATGATAGCCAAAAAGGAGATATCTCTTACAGGGGATTCTGTTGATATTCTGGCTACCGAAAACAGTTATACCGAGCTAAGCAAAACCAAAACTAAGCAGAGCGGTTTTACCGTCGCACTAAGTGGTACTGCAGGAAGTGCAATCAATGGCGCTATTTCAGGTTATAAGGCATCTAAAGAAGCTGATGATAGCCAAATTAGCACACTTCAAGGCATTAAAGCGGGGCTTTCGGGTGCTCAAGCCGCTGGTGCGGTTGCATTAGATAATGCGCAATCTGGCACTGATAATGAGAGCACAACATTAATTGGTGTTAATGTCGCTTATGGTAAAAGCGCCTCTGAATCGGAACGTATACAGCAACAAGATATTGCCCAAGGCAGTAGCTTAAGTGCAGGTGAAAATCTTGCTATTACAGCAACAGGAAAAGAGCAGGGTGATATCACTATTACAGGCAGTGAGCTACAGGCTGGTGGTAATCTTACCCTAAGTGCTACGCGAGATATCACATTACAATCAGCACAAAACCAAGAGACGATAGACAGCAAAAACAGCAGCAAAAGCGCCTCTGTTGGTGTTGGCGTTACAGTGGGCTCGGGTGGAGTCGGGGTAAATATTAATGCCAATGGTAGCCGAGCGAAAGGCTTTGAAGAGGGCGATCACACCTATTACACCAATAGCACATTAAATGCAGGACAAACGCTCACATTACAAAGTGGCCAAGATACGACCTTAAAAGGCGCTCAAGCGCAAGGCGATAAAGTCATTGCTAAGGTGGGGGGGAATTTACATCTTGAAAGCCAGCAAGCGATTGATGACTACAAATCGAAGCAATCGAGTGAAAGTGTCGGTGGTAGTGTCAATGTGATGGGCACACCGGGTGGTTCGGCAAATATTTCGTTTAGCCGCGATAAAATGGACAGCAAATACCGTTCAGTAGAAGAACAAACGGGCTTATTTGCAGGCAATCAAGGGTTTGATATTAGCGTGGGTAAACATACCCAGCTTGATGGCGCGGTGATTAGCAGTACCGCAGAAGCTAAAAATAATCAGCTCGATACAGGTACATTAGGCTTTAGTGATATCTATAACTACGCAGAATATAAAGTTGAGCATCAATCTGGTGGTGTGAGTACTTCAGGGGGTGTTGAGGGCAATATGCTGGCGAATATGGGGCATGCATTAGCCATGGCAGGCAACCACAGTGACAGCGCTGAAAATACCACTCAATCTGCGGTATCGCAAGGCACATGGACAGTGCGTGATAGCGATAATCAGCAGCAAGATATCGCTCAATTAAGCCAAGATACCGATAACGCCCACAGTACGTTAAATAAAATCTTCGATAAAGAGAAAGAGCAAAACCGCCAACAGAAACAGCAGTTAGTGGGTGAAATTGGTGCACAGATTATCGATTTGGCAACCACGGTTGATACTATTCGTGGCACCAATATTGCTAAAGACGAGTCAACACTAAATCGCCTTTCAGACACTGCTTATGATGATATCTACCAAGCCCTTTCAGAAACTAACGATAACGTCACCGAACGTGATGTTCAAAATTACCTCTTCCAACAACGTTTACAGGATTATACCAATCAGTCTGACTTTGGCACGGGCGGTAAATATACCCGAGCTATTCAAGCCGTTACGGCCTTTACACAAGGCATAATGGGTAACAACATTGTTACTGCGATTGCTAATGGCTCAGCGCCTTATCTTGCCAATGAAGTAAAAAATCAAATTCAAGGTAACAGTGTTGAAAGTGATATTCAGCGCACAATAGCGCACGGTTTGGTGAATGCCAGTCTTGCACTGGCAAAAGGTGAAAATGCGGCAGCACAAGCCGCTGGTGCGATGACCGGTGAAACGGTGGGTATTTTATCGCATTCACTTTATGGCAAAACCCCCGAAGAACTTACCGAGCCTGAAAAGCAGAATATAAGTGCATGGGCAACGTTAGCTTCCGGCATTGCCGGTGGGTTAATCAGCGATAATAGCGCAGGCGTTACCAATGCCGCCCAAGCCGGGAAAGTGGTGGTTGAGAATAATTATTTAACAGCTAAACAAATAATTTCATGGCTTGAAAAGTATTATCTTGCTTCTACGGATGAAGAAAAGAAACATTTAGTTGGCTTAGGAAATAAAGTCGATATGGAACAACAGCAAAAAGCGATGGAAACTAGGATCACTAAAGAACATTTGGTTCAACAGCAAGATGAATTAATTTTACTTATTCAATCAGCAGAATGTGATGTTCATTGTAAATCAATTGCTGAATATAGTATCAAAAAACTGGATCCTATCATTGAACATTATAGTGAGTTACAGCGTGGTAATAATATTCCACGAGCCGTTATTGCAACGACAACATTAGGTTTACCAATAATGAGTAAGGCTATTAGCCCTTATGTATCGAGTTGGTTAGGTAGCACAACTGTCGCTAGCCGTGTGATAGGTGTAACAACTACG
The DNA here is from genome assembly GCF_030286765.1 of Proteus faecis. Classification (NCBI taxonomy): domain Bacteria; kingdom Pseudomonadati; phylum Pseudomonadota; class Gammaproteobacteria; order Enterobacterales; family Morganellaceae; genus Proteus; species Proteus faecis. Next base: position 382,169 of record NZ_JASVWV010000001.1, on the reverse strand, counting down.
GGTACAGCAAATTTAGGCATGCAAGGGTATAATATTTACACAGATCCAGAAACGAGCTTTAGTTATGCAAGCTTCGGTTCTTCTTTATTAACAGGAGGAATAACACCAGGAATGGGATATTGGGGAACGCTCACAACCAATACAACTGGTGCAGGTATTTCAAGTTTAATTGATGGGCAATCACCTTGGGTCTCTATGGGAGGCGCATTAGCAGGTTCAACAGTCGGCTATGGAGGCACAAAATGGCTAACTCATCGTCTGGATAATAAATTTAATCCTTGGTCTAGCGGACTTAAAGAGCGCCCATTAGTTGTAATGCCATCAATTACAGCTCCGCCGAGTGTATCAGTAGTACCAAATATTGTTGGAAGTGGTGCTGGTGCTCTGGGTTCCGAAGGTGCGAATAAAATAGTTACAGATAAAATAAAAAAATTGAATGACGAGGAATAAAAATGAGATTGCTTAAATATTTTCTTCTATTTTGGGTTGCATTCTCTTTTATGGTTTTCCTTATTTTATTAATAATAAAAGCTCTAATAGAATTAATATTCTATTTCTTAATAGAAGGTAGTTTTTTCTCTATTACTAAAGAGAATGTTATAGATTATATATGTTTGGGAATAGGATTTGGTTTTTTCTTTAGCATAGTTGCTTGTTTAGTCAGTTATCTTGAACATAAAAGACATTAATATTCTTATAAAGAAAAAATTAGCACTACACTAAGTTTTGTATGATTATTTCACTCCTCAGCCAACTGGATTATTAACAGTTTGATTTGGTGGATGAGGGGGGAATATCAAACTCATTTAGCCATCTCCTCTCTCAATAGTCAGTTTTGGGCTCGTGATTTAGTACTAATCCTTTGGCATCATTTTATTAGCATATTTTTTCAAATCTAAATTACGACCAATCTCTACCAAGCCCTTTCAAAAACCAAAGATAACGTCACTGAACGTGATGTTCAAAATTACCTTTTCCAACAAGGCTTACAGGACTATACCAACCAGTCTGACTTTGGCACGGGCGGTAAATATACCCGAGCTATTCAAGCCGTTACGGCCTTTACACAAGGCATAATGGGTAACAACATTGTTACTGCGATTGCTAATGGCTCAGCGCCTTATCTTGCCAATGAAGTGAAAAACCAAATTCAAGGCAACAGTGTTGAAAGTGATATTCAGCGCACAATAGCGCACGGTTTGGTGAATGCCAGTCTTGCACTGGCAAAAGGTGAAAATGCGGCAGCACAAGCCACGGGCGCGATGACCGGCGAAACCATGGGTATTTTATCGCATTCACTTTATGGCAAAACCCTCGAAGAACTTACCGAGCCTGAAAAGCAGAATATAAGTGCATGGGCAACGTTAGCTTCCGGCATTGCCGGTGGGTTAATCAGCGATAATAGCTCAGGCGTTGCCAATGCCGCCCAAGCCGGGAAAGTGGTGGTTGAGAATAACTTTTTGGGGGATATTTCACGCGAGGCACTGGATAAAAATCGTGAGGCGTTGCGGGAAAACAAATATACGGAGCGGGATGTTCGTGAGTTACTGGCGCTGGAAGTCCGTGACCAAATTAGCGATGACCTGCTAAATCAGTACCGGAAAGATCCTGCGTCCCTGACGCCGGAGCAGCAACAGCGATTCCGGCAGGAATTACAGCAATATGCCTATGAAAAAACTCAGTTGTACGGTGCAGAAACTGCTGAACAGTTGGTCATTTTGTTGTTAAAAGAAGGAGACTCGTCGCTGATCCCGAATAAAGGCTTCCCATACGCGGGCAGTACCGAAGTGAAAAATGCTTGGGCGGATCGGGAAAGGCAACTGGCGTATGAGCAAGACGGATGGCTGGGTGCTCTGAACTGGACGCGCACACAAACCGAAGAAGAAAAACTGTTCAAAAAAGCCGATAATCTAGCCAATACATATGGCTACCACAGAGATAATGCGGCTATCGGTGATGCCCCTCTTCAGGTATTGCAGGGGGGGCTGGCAGGCAAAGTTATGGCGCCGTTATTGGGTGGGGCAGGCAGAATGACAACATATTTTTTGGGGGATGGAGTAGGCAAAATGATGCTTACAACAGGAACAATAGGAGCCACAGCAAATGCTGGAGTTCAATATGCGTTTACAGGAGATGTCAACCCGGTGGATGTGGTGTTTGCTTTTGGGACAGGCACCATGACGGCGTATACGAAATTTGGTGGAACTGTTGCCTGGAATGCAGGAATGGGGGGGGCTGCAAGTATGTTTAAGGGTGATGACCCTTTTACAATTTTTACAAATGCCACTACTGCAGGTCTCGGTTCTAGTATGGGGTATGGTTTCGCGGGTAAACCTATAAGTTATGGATGGAATCAATATAGATTGTGGAAAACAGGAGGTTGGGATCCCAAATACAATCCTAAATTGCAGGGTGGAGCTATAAACGGATTATATGGACTTTCGAAGGATATGAAACCGAGTATAGTTCCTGGTCTTTTGGGAGGTGTAGGTTCTGCTTTTACAACAGAGGCTACAAACGCTCTGATGCAAAATAAAATTAAAGAAGTTAAGGAAAAAAATAGTGAATCGAAAAATTAATCAATTTGAATACTTTCTTGTTACGACTATTTTGTGTGTGGTAGCCCTGTTTATTATGGGACTGTTTATATACTGCATAGGTGAGTGTATTATTTGGTTATTTTTTGGTGGAGATTTTCTTTTTTCGATCGAGTTTTTAAAGAAAATTATTAAAGCAAGTCTATGGGCTGGGTTAGTCGTTGGAATAGGGGCTTGGTTTGAAGAATATAAGTTACGTAGATGATGTTAAGATCCTAGTCTAAGTGCTGGGGTTTTCCTTTTAGCTACCACTCTGCTTCAATAATCCGGATAATTAATTGCCTGTAGTCAATGCACAGACCTGCACCAGCTACCCAGCCAAAAATTTTGTCATTTTCAGCAAGTATTACAAGGTCACACCAACCAGCCTGACTTTGGCACGGGCGGTAAATATACCCGAGCTATTCAAGAAGTCACGGCATTTACGCAAGGCATTATGGGTGGCAATATTGTCACCGCGATTGCCAATGGCTCTGCACCTTATCTTGCCAATGAAGTGAAAAATCAAATTCATGGTAACAGTGTTGAAAGTGATATTCAGCGCACCCTTGCCCACGGTTTGGTGAATGCCGGTCTTGCATTAGCAAAAGGCGAAAATGCGGCAGCACAAGCCACGGGCGCGATGACCGGCGAAACCATGGGTATTTTATCGCATTCACTTTATGGCAAAACCCCGAAGAACTTACCGAGCTTGAAAAGCAGAATATAAGTGCATGGGCAACGTTAGCTTCCGGCATTGCCGGTGGGTTAATTAGCGATAATAGCGCAGGTATCGCCAATGCCTAGAATTATAGGTAACCTCCTTGGATCCACTGGTTCAGAGTATTTAAATAAAGAGACTAGCGGAGTATTGAAGGAAATCACAATAGAGAACGAAAATGAAAGTAATTAATTATTTTTTAATGTTATTTTTTTGTTACTTTGCACTGGTTTTTATTACATTCTTATTGCTTGGTTTTATTGTTGAATTTATTTATTATATGAAATTAGGTGTTTTTTATATTGATATATTTTTTTTAAAAAAACCGATTGTTTTTGGGGGAGTGTTTGGTTTGAGTTTTAGTGGTATTCATCTATTTGTGAATTATTGGGAAAATAAACATTGAATGGCTAATTCAATCATTAAATAGATATTAATTTGTAGTGTCCAGCCAGACATCAGTCTGTAATTATTATCACCAAAAGGCGCAAGACATAATACTGAATATATGTGATTGGGTAGTATCACCTTGGGTCTCCATGGGAGGCGCATTAGCTGGTTCAACATTCGGCTATGGAGGCACAAAATGGCTAACTCATCGTCTGGATAATAAATTTAATCCTTGGTCTAGCGGACTTAAAGAGCGCCCATTAGTTGTAATGCTATCAATTACAGCTCCGCCGAGTGTATCAGTAGTACCAAATATTGTTGGAAGTACAATTGGAGCTATTGGTTCTGAATCAGCAAATAAAATAATTACAGAAGAACTAAAACCAGAGGATGAGAAATGAAACTATTTATATATTTTTTATTTTGGTCTTTGAGTATGTGTGTAACTATATTTTTAACAATAATCTTAATTAAACTTCTAATTAAACTAATTTTATATTTTGAAAAAAATTCGTTTATTTGGGAATTAAATGATTTTATTGAGGCATTAAAAATAGGAGGAGTAATGGGATTATTTTTAGGAGTAGTAATTTGTTTAGTTAACTATTTAGAATATAAAAGGCGTTAGTATGGTTTTACAAAATGGGCAATAAAATTAATGCTCAAGTTACAGGGGGATCAATTGATATAGCTATTAAGCCTCTCAGGGTACATCAATTGCAGGATGGAGCTATAAACGGATTATATGGACTTTCGAAGGATCTGAAACCGAGCATAGTTCCGTTCCTGGTTTTTGGGGAAATATGGGGGCTGCGGGTCTAACTAAAACAACAAATGCTCTTATGCAAGAGGAAATTAAAGAGATTAAGGAAAAAATGGATGAGAGCAAAAAATGATCAACTAATGTTCGTGGTTATAATGAGCATTATATGTGGGCTTGCCACGTTTCTAATGATTATAATATTCTTTTTTATTGGCAAATGCCTAATTTGGTGGTTTGTCAGTGGAGAGTTTACTTTTTCACATGAGTATGTAAAAAAGGCTTTCAGAGTAGGTTTGATCATAGGTCCAATAGCTGGAATAGGGACTTGGTTTGCAGAATATAAGTTACGTAGATGATATTAAGATCCGACCCTGTAAATAATTCTGTGTATTTAGCTTACAGTGTCACTGACAACCAGATAATCAACTATCCAGTTTAACCATGTTGGAAAACCGTATTCCCACATGGTTTTGTATTAAATTGTTATTTCATCAGGCTTATTTGCAGGTAATCAAGGTTTTGATCTGTTTAAGAATGTTTTTATTTTGCTTTAATAACAATGCGTAATCATTTAAATGGAATGTGAGCAATATAATGATAAAAAATGACATGGTCTGTATATTTAAAATAAAAATCAGACCATGCCCAATATTTAAGTCATGGCAAAATTAATAAATAAAAAAAGCTAAGATTTTATCTATTTTATTCTGCTTAAAGACTTTATTTATCACTTCATCCATTTATTTTAGAATGAATATAGCGAACTCTTCGATTCTTTTAATTTTTGTGCTAATTCAGATGATTCATATCGTGCGGTTATTATTTCGATATAAGAGGCACTCTCTGTTGATCCGGCTACTTCAAGGGCTTTATTTAATTCATCTATGGTTGTGACTTTCTCACAATGCCAATCTGTTGCGCCAAAAGCTTTAGGTAATTGGTGATAATTCCATTGGGCAAGATCGTTATAATAAGCTTCGGGATAATCACATAATAATCGTTCAATTAAGTAACCATCATTATTTAAAATAAGGATGATCGGTTTTAATCCAAAGCGAACAAATTGGCTAATCTCTTGTACGGTTAATTGATGTGAACCTTCACCAGTAATTAAAATAACGCGTTTGTTAGGCGCTGCAAGTGCGGCACCAAATGATGCTGGTGTCGCCCAGCCAATAGAGCCCCATAATGTTTGGTTATGAAATTGTGCACCTTCTGGTAATAGGGCAAAACCTAATCCCATTGATGACGTACCAGTCTCTGCAATAATAATATCATTAGGTTTAAAAAACCGCTCTAATCGTGGATAGAGATATTGCGCTGTAATTTTACCATTATCTGATATAACAGGTTTACCTAATCCTCTGGCTTTTATCTGATGATAAGTTTTATTTGGTAGACGTTTTGTTAATTCAGAAAGAATATCTTCCATATAAACGGAAGGGTAGATAACAGAATCAATCTCAACATAGTCTGACATGATGTTGATAAATTGTTTTGGTTTAATATTGGCAGTGAAACTTCCTGTATTGAAGTCGGTCATCATTGCACCAATTCCTAATATGTACTCACTATTTTCCACTAATTCTCTGACTTCAGGTGTCATTAATTTGCCATCATACATACCAACATATTGGGGATTAGATTCACTCAAAATACTTTTATCCATAAACATAGTGGCATAAGGCAAGCCAGTTTTATTGATAAGAGCTTGAACATTATCTGATAACCCTAAGCGTGTGGATAAAATACCAGGTAATACACAGACATTATTGCTGTGAGTTAGTCTCTCTATTATTGTTGATACTGCCTTTTCTAATGTTTTTTTATCACTTGTTGATTTTTTCGGTGTGGTAACAGGTAATGGCTCCGTCACTTGCATTACGGCATAATCAGCGGGTAAGCCAATATAAACAGGGCGGCGCTCTTTTAATGCAATAGCAATTAAACGTTCCATTTCAGAAATACAGTTTTCTGGTGTTAATATTGAATGAGCGCAAGCAAGACGTTGGCCTAATTGATAAAAAATATCAAAATCACCATTACCTAATGTGTGATGAACAAGGCGCTTACTTTTTTGTACACCGCTTGCAGGCATACCAACTAAATGGAAAATAGGTAGATTTTCTGCATAAGAGCCAGCAATAGCATTAATTGCACTTAATTCCCCAACACCAAATGTTGTTGATAATGCGGCCATACCTTTAATCCGGGCATAACCATCAGCAGCGTAAGCTGCATTGAGTTCGTTGCAACTCCCAATCCAACGCATGTGGCTACTATTACAAATGGTGTCTTCTATAGGAAATGCATAATCGCCAGCAACACCAAAGACATCACTTATTCCTAAGTCATATAAGCGGTTTAAAGTATATTCAACGACAGTCTTATTCATTTTATCTCCAAAAAAATAGAATAATAATCTGTAAAAGTATAGTAATGCTTTTACATTATGCTTAATGTTTTATCTCGGATATTAACTAATATGAAATGGTTTATTATCATTGGGGGTATAACTAAAAGTAATAAGGTGAAAATAATTTATGGATATTCGTGTATTGCGCTATTTCGTTGAGGTTGTTCAATTAAATGGCTTTAGCCGAGCTGCGGATGTGTTATGTATTACTCAGCCTGCAATTAGTCGTAGCATTAAAAAATTAGAAGATGAATTAGGTGTTATTTTATTAGTAAGGGAAGTTAATGGTGTAAGGTTAACAGATGATGGTGCAATACTTTTTGAGCATGCAAAACAGATACTTGCACAATTTAATGATATGAATAAAGCATTACAGGACAAATCTGGACCATTAACAGGAACATTAAATGTGGGATTACCACCTGTAATAGCTTCGACGTATTTTGCTGACATTATTATGGCTTTTAGTTCTCGTCATCCTCAGGTTGAACTAAAAATATTTGAATTGGGCACTAAGCAAATGGCTGATGCTATGAGAGAAGGAATAGTTGAAACTGCAGCAGTTGTATTACCTTTTAATGAAGATACTGTTGAATTAACACCTTTTTCAGAAGATCACTTAATGCTATTAATGTCGCCATCCCATTCTTTAGCCATAAAAAAAGAAGTTCATTTTAATGAGTTGATTAATGAACCTTTTATCTTATTTTCTGAAAAATTTCGTATTAATGATTTAATTTATAGTGCTTGTGGTATTTACAATAAAGAGCCTATTATTGCAGGGCGTAGTAACCATTTAGATTTAATAATTGCAATGGTCAAAGCAGGGGTAGGAGTAACGCTTTTACCAAATAGTATGTGTAATAAAAATCCTATTGATGATTTGATTGTTCTTCCCGTTGTGGAGCCTACATTGTCATATCAAATAGCACTAGCCAATAATAAAGATGGTTATAAAAGCCGAAGTTGCCAAGCATGGGATCAGTTAGCAAGAAAAAAGCTAATTATAGAATAAAATATTAAGCTAGTGATTATTTATATTTTATTTAAGAAATAAATATTGAAATTATCTTTAAATAATAAAAGTGATTAAAAATAAATATTATTTTTCAAGAAGTGCAGATAGAAGTATAAAAGTAGTTATATAAATGATAAGTTTATATTTTGCACATAGTCTTATGAGTAATAATAAAAATAGGTAAATAAAAGATTAATCAGAGAGTACAGGAATAGGATAGGGAAAATAATGAATGAGAGTAATAGTTCTGCAAATCAACATTTTATTCGCAAACTTGAAGGTATCGTAGGTAAAAAACAAGTATTAACTCAAGCACATAAAACAGAACGTTATCGAAAAGGTTTTCGTTCAGGGCAAGGCAAGGCACTAGCTGTTGTCTTTCCCGCTAATTTATTAGAACAATGGCGAGTTTTTAAAACCTGTGTTGAAGCTGATAAAATTATTATTATGCAAGCGGCGAATACGGGATTAACAGAGGGGTCGACACCTAATGGTGATGATTATGATAGAGATATCGTGATTATTAGTACATTACGTCAAGATAAAATACAGGTTCTCTCAGAACATAATCAAGTCATTGCTTTTCCCGGCAGTACGTTGTGGCACTTAGAAAAAGTATTAAAGCCCTTAGGGCGTGAACCACACTCTGTTATTGGTTCATCTTGTATTGGTGCTTCTGTTATTGGTGGAATTTGTAATAACTCCGGTGGTGCTTTAGTTCGCCGTGGACCTGCATATACTGAATTATCACTTTATGCTCGCGTTAATGAAAAAGGTGAGGCTGAATTAGTTAACCATTTAGGCATTGATTTAGGTGAAACGCCAGAAGAAATATTAACCAATTTAGATAATCGTCATTATCATGAGAAACAGATACAAACGACAGAAAAATTAGCCTCTGACCATGAATATCATGAGCGTATACGTGATGTTGATGCTAATACTCCTTCTCGTTTTAACAATGATGAACGACGTTTATATGAAGCTGCTGGGAGTGCAGGGAAATTATCTGTATTTGCTGTGAGATTAGATACTTTTCCCGCAGATCATCGTACTCAGGTTTTTTATATTGGTACTAATAATCCTGACGAGCTTGAAGAAATTCGTCGTCATATTTTAAGCCATTTTAAAAAGTTGCCTGTTGCTGGTGAATATATGCATAGAAGCTATTATAAAATGGCTGAAGTGTATGGAAAAGATACGTTTTTGGTGATTGATAAATTAGGCACAGATAAAATGCCAATATTATTTGCCGTAAAAGGGCGAGTAGATGCGGTATTAAATAAAGTGCCTTTTTTGCCTAAAAATATGGTGGATAGAACCATGCAGTTTATGAGCAAACTATGGCCAGCTCATTTACCAGCACGTATGACAGATTTTCGTGATAAATATGAACATCATCTCATGTTAAGAATGGCAGATGATGGAATTGAAGAAGCGGCAACTTATTTAAAAGAATACTTTAAGTTAGCATCAGGCGATTATTTCGAATGTACTGAAGAAGAGGGAAATAAAGCCTTTTTGCATCGTTTTGCCGCTGCAGGTGCAGCTGTGCGTTATCATGCCGTTCATGTTAATGACGTAGAAGATGTATTGCCATTAGATATTGCATTGCGCCGTAATGACAAAGATTGGTTTGAAAAATTACCACCTGAAATAGAGAGTAAATTACTTTATAAACTCTATTGTGGACATTTTATGTGTCATGTTATGCACCAAGATTATATTATTAAAAAAGGTGTTGATGCTAAGGCATTAAAAGCAGAAATGCTGGCATTATTAGATCAACGTGGTGCGGAATATCCCGCAGAGCATAATGTAGGTCATATGTATTATGCTAAGCCTCAATTAAAAGCATTTTATAAACATAACGATCCAACCAATAGTATGAACCCAGGTATTGGTAAAACCTCAAAACTAAAATATTGGGGAGAAGAGTGTGGTTGTGGACGTACACATAATGACACGAATACAGAGAATAAAGAATAACTGTTGTATATTGTGTGTATTAAAAGGCAGGATAAAACCTGCCTTTATTTTGTCAATTAACTCGCAATCTCTTGAGCATATAAATAAAGCGCTTGTAGCTGTTTTAATTTTTCCTCGTTATCGGCATGTTCTTCAGCTAATAACTGAATGGTATTAATATATTCGGTTAGTTTTTCTGGCGATAATATCTCTTTTCTATGTGCCAACCAGCGTTGTTGTTCGTCATAGGTAAGTGTTGAAGGATAATTTCTTGCTCGATAACGGAAAAACAGCGGTTCCATTCTTGCATCTTCAAACGTTAAATCTAAAGCGGGTAAATTCTGTGGTTGTGTTGAGCGAATAATCTCCATCGCACTACGATCATTTTCACTAAAGAAACCATTATAAATTTGCGAATCAACATTATCAGAGACAATAAAAGGCGTTTGTTGTCCAAATATTTCCACGACTTTATTGCGTATTTCAGGATGAGAAAACAAGATTGCTTGGTTTTTTAAACAACTATCAACATCTAAACCAATTCTATCTGCATCTTGCTGTCTTAATGTATTTTGCGGTGCCACAATGGGACATTTATTAATATGCAGTAATTTAATTGGAACAGGTGGCTCATCAACGGATAATTCACTACGTGGTGTATATAAACGCTCACGCAATTGCTCTGAGTTAAGTGTTAATAAAGGAGAGATATCTGCGGCTAAGTCGCAGACAATCACTGCATTGCGATTATCAGGATGCCACGCTAATGGAGCAACAAGGCTTAAATTAGAACGCGCAGCACCAAACATACCTGAAACATGCACAATCGGTGTCATTGCCGGAATATCAATTAGTGCCTGAACTTTACGTTTATCGCGTAAATTAAAGAAATAATCAAACATACGCGGTTGAGCTTGCTTTAATTTTTTTGCCATCGCAATGGTGGCATAAACATCAGACATTGCATCATGCGCGTTTTCATGAGAAATGCCATTTGCTTTAGTCAATAACTCTAAACGAAAGCTTGGAAAACCGTCTTCATTTTCAGGCCAAACAATACCTTCAGGGCGCAGTGCATAGCAGGCACGCAACACATCAAGTAAATCCCAACGTGAATTTCCTTTTTGCCAGCTATAAGCATAAGGATCATAAAAATTACGATAAAGGATATTACGAGTGACTTCATCATCAAATCGAAGGTTGTTATAGCCCATAATACAACTATTGGGTTGGCTGAAAGCGTGATGAATTTGACGAGTAAATTCCGCTTCAATCACCCCATTTTTTGCCGCAATTTGTGGTGTTATTCCTGTGATCATTACCGCTTCAGGGTGAGGTAGATAATCATCACTAGGCTTACAATAAATAACGAGAGGATCTTCAATAATATTGAAATCCATGTCAGTTCTTATGCCTGCAAATTGAGCAGGGCGATCTAAGGCTGGGTTTGTGCCAAAGGTTTCGTAGTCATGAACGTAAAATGTGGGCGTTTTTGCTGAATTAGACAAGGTTTTCTACCATAAATTTATTGATGATTTTTTCAATCATTACTCAATGAGTTGTATTGGATTTAATTAAGACCATGGTAAACCATAATGCAGTAAACGTGAAATATCCTATGCAAATGGTTTTATTTGAAAGTAATAGAATGTTATTTAAAATAAATGTAGGCCTTTTTCTAAAAGAGTACTTATTTGTATTTTTAGCACTAAGCCACTACGATAAAAGGAAAGTAGATCCAGAACACATAACTCAAATTGTTAACGTTAACTTGTGTGCTTTATATCACATTAAAGCAACATTATTGTTTGTGAATCTAAAAGTTAACGTTAACATTTAGAGGTGAAATGACTTTATAAGGCGCTCAACCAATGAACAAAGACTCAAAAAAATACTATGCGATTTTAAGTGCGCTGCTATTTTTCTTCTTTTTTACCTGGTCTTCATCATTTTCATTAGTTTCTATTTGGTTAAATCAGTATGTAGGATTAAAAGCGACTGACACAGGATTAATATTCTCGGCAATTTCTTTGATTGCATTATGTGCCCAACCTTTATATGGCTTTATTCAAGATAAACTCGGGTTAAGAAAGAATTTATTATTAGTAATTGCAGTATTACTTATTCTTTCTGGCCCCTTTTTTCTAGGTTTCGCATCAATATTACGTTGGAATATTTTTGTAGGTTCCATTCTAGGGGGCTTATATGTTGGTATGACATTTAATGCGGGGATTGGCGTATTAGAATCATATACAGAGCGTGTTAGCCGTATTCGTGGTTTTGAATATGGTAGGGCAAGAATGTGGGGATCATTGGGTTGGGCTTCCGCAACATTTATTGCCGGACACAATATAAATATCGATCCTAATTACAATTTTGTGATGGCTTCTATTTCTGGTGTTGTGTTCTTAATTCTTTTAGCACTGTTAAAAACGGATAAATCAGACGCGTTTAATCAATTAGAGCATGGAAAAACATCAGCTATTACTATCAAAGATGCGTTGAATTTGCTTTCATTGCCTCGTTTTTGGGCACTTATTTTGTTTGTTATTGGCACTTGTGTTTATGGGGTTTATGACCAACAATTTCCCGTCTTTTTCTCATCGCAATTTGCGACCTTACAGCAGGGTAATGAGATGTACGGATATCTGAATTCATTGCAGGTATTCTTAGAAGCTGGTGGTATGTTTATTGCACCTTTCCTTGTAAATAAAATTGGTGCTAAAAACGGCTTATTACTGGCAAGTAGTGTTATGGCAGCTCGTATTATTGGTTCAGGATTAGTCGAAGGGCCTGTCTTGATCTCTTGTATGAAATTATTACATGCTGTTGAACTGCCTATTTTATTAATTTCAATTTTTAAATATAACAGTCAACACTTTGATAAACGTTTATCTTCAACGCTTTATTTGGTCGGTTTCCAATGTGTGAGTTCTATTGTCGCGACATTATTATCTCCATTGGCTGGTTATGGTTATGATCATTATGGTTTTGCACCAACTTATATGGTGATGGGATGTATTGTGATAGGAACGACACTTCTCTCAGCTGTGTTTTTGCGTTCAGATGCGAAAGCATTACAGCCACTTGATGGCTTACAACATGAAGATAAAAATAAAGCACAACCTATTTAGTCGCTCATTAATTTATCCTTTGTAGTGTCGATTAGGCTACCAGTAAAAATGTGTAGCCATTTTTTATCATTAAATTAAGTGAACATTTACGAGTTAAAGAATGTTGACTATATTTATTAATATATATCATCCTAATTAATTGTTAATTAAGCAAAATCAATTAAATTTGTAAACTTTGCTTGTTTATTGACACGATTAAGCGATAATCTTAAACAGAACTATTTATCTTAAATATCAATTGTAAAGGTGTAGGAAATGGATAACGCAAACAAGCCGTCTTTCCAAAACGTACTGGAGTTTGTGCGTATGTATCGTCGTAAAAACAAAATCCGTCGTGAGATCACTGACAATGAGAAAAAGATCCGTGATAATCAAAAACGTGTTCTTTTGTTAGACAACTTAAGTGAATACATTAAACCAGGTATGTCGATTGAAGATGTACTGGGTATTATTGCTAATATGCGTAGTGACTATGACGATCGTGTTGATGATTACATTATTAAAAATGCCGATCTGTCTAAAGAGCGCCGTGAATTATCTAAGCAGTTAAAAGCGATGGGTGAAATTAAAAACCTTCCTGATCTAAAAGACTGATTACTTTACTAAAAACAAGAAATTGAAGGCCTCTGAATCGAAAGTTCAGGGGCTTTTTTTATTTTATTAATTACTAAGTTAATTTGCTAATAGCTACCTAAAAAAAGAACCCACTAAAAAGTGGGTTCTCAGTTTAGTCGTATTATCAGTTTTGACTTTCAGCTTTAGTCATTTTTGAAGAAGCGTGATTAGTAGAACAATGTCCACCTGCACCAGTTCGGCCTTTCTTATCAAAAGCTGGACGTGCTTCCCATGCTTTGATTTCAATTGCCACAGGCGCTTCATCAGAAGCAGGTGCTTTTGTCATTGGCGAGCTTGCATGCAGTTGGCGTGCAATTGCAACAGGCTCTTGACGAATAACGACTTCAGTTGGTTTGCTTTCAGTTACCGCTTCAATTTCCACAGCAAGGATTGCGTTTTCTTCTGCTTGACTTTCAACGATAGGATCAGCAACAGTTTCAACAGCAACTTCTTTGTGTGGTTCAATTGTTTCTTCAGTTGTTATTACAGCTTCAACAGGTTGAGGTTCAGGTGTTGATATTTCATTCTCTACTGTTGCAAGCGTATCTTGTACAACTTCTTCTGACTCAATGTTAGTTTCTGCTTGTTGTGAAGCTTCATGCATATAAGCTTCAGTGGTATTTAATACCGCTGAAATATTCTCTTTACGAGTAACGTGCTCTTCTGCATTTACTTCATTAATTACATCACTGATAACATTGTTTTCAATGCTGTTGTTTGTTTCAGCAGGCACAGCCTGAGGTTCTACCGCAATAATTTCTGCAACAGCCTCTGTGGTTGATTCAGTACTCACTGTGACAGAATAAGTTGATTCAGTAGATCCTGCCTGTGCTATATCAGTAGCAATGGCTTCTGAAACCGCTGGTGTGATAGCTACCATTTGTGGATCTTTATGAGTAATAATGTGGTTTCCAACAGAAACATCATTGTTGTTTTCAACATTATTTTCAATAAATGGCGCATCACTTACCGGTGTAATTGGGTAGTGAATGAAGACTTTACCTGAAGCAAGTTCAGGAGAAGCGACCGCCATTGCCAGAGGCATTGGTGATACTGTTAAAGTTCGTTCATCACGATAGCGACGACGACGTTGACCACTTACACGTAAATGACGAGGTGAGCGACGAGAACGGCGAGGCATAACATTATCTTGCCCGTTATTATCTTCGTTCTTATTGTCATCTTGTGATTTAGTTGCATCAGGTAATGCTTTTACAGCTTGAACTTCATTAGTTTCAACTTTTGCAACAGTGGCTGCTTTAGGTGCTGATTTTTCAGTTGGTGCAACTTTAGTTTGTGTTGTTGCAACTGGTGGTTCAGAAACTGCTTTTTCGGTCGCAGTTGGTACAACTGTTGATGCATTATCATTGTCAGTCACACGTACAGATTGTGTTAATTGACGACGATTACGGCGTTGCATAACAGGGCGACGAGGTTCTTCTTTCTTCTCATTAGCACTGTCTTTTGCAACGCTGTCATTTTCAGCAAGGGCAGCTTGAGCTTTAGCCGCTTCTTGTTGTTGACGTTTTTCTTCTTGACGGCGACGTTGTTCAGCACGCTGTTCACGACGTTGCTGACGACGAGCTTCGCGTTCTGCAATCTCTTGTTCACTGCTAACTTCAGTTGTTGGCGTTGTTTGTGGTTTTTGATTGCGATTTTTGCGATTGTCTTCGCTATTTGCGTTATCACGATTACGATCGTTATCACGGTCACGGCGATTATTGTTGTTACGTCGATTATTGTTATTACGACGTTCACGACGATTTTCGTTATTCTCTTTCTTATTTTCCTGCGGTTTCTCTTGTGTTACTACAGGCTCTGGTTCGCTACTAAATAAGTTAGAGAAGAATTTGGCAATAGAGCTAAAGAAACCTGTACCTTGAGCTTGTTCTGTTTTAACTGGTTTAGCTTGGGGCTGAGGTGCTTTTTTGCTTTTTGTTGCTTCAATCGTCTCTTCTTCTTGCAATCCAAAGGCTGAAATAGCGGGTTGTTCTGGGGTTTTACGCTCTGTAACAACATCGTCCTCAGCTTCATTTAGCTGACTTTCATGGAATTGCGCTAAGTTGTAGCTTAGAGAGGTAATTTCTTCACCCTTACGCACACGAATAACAGAGAAATGAGGCGTTTGCATTTGGTCATTAGGAACAATAACCACTTTGACATTAGATTGACGTAATTCAATATCAGTTACAGCTTTTCGTTTTTCGTTAAGCAAATAAGATGCGATTTGAACAGGCACAATCGCATGTACTTCATGTGTATTTTCTTTAAGTGCTTCTTCTTCGATAAGACGTAACACAGAAAGTGACAGTGATTCGTTATCACGAATAGTGCCGGTGCCTAAGCAACGTGGACAAACGTGATGGCTAGATTCACCTAATGAAGGGCTTAAACGTTGGCGAGACATCTCTAATAAGCCAAAGCGCGAGATACGTCCAATTTGAATGCGAGCACGATCTTGGCGAACCGCTTCACGCATTCTGTTTTCAACTTCACGTTGATGGCGTACAGGTGTCATGTCGATAAAGTCGATAACAATTAAACCACCCAAGTCGCGTAAACGTAATTGGCGTGCAATTTCGTCAGCTGCTTCTAAGTTAGTATTAAATGCAGTTTCTTCAATATCACCACCACGAGTTGAGCGTGAGGAGTTGATATCAATCGCCGTTAATGCTTCAGTTGTATCAATAACTAAAGCACCGCCAGAAGGAAGGCGAACTTCACGCTGAAATGCAGATTCAATCTGTGATTCAATTTGATAATGGCTGAATAGAGGTACTGCACCAGTGTAATGGCGAATTTTGCTAGCAAAATCACCACGACCAATCGCTTCAATATGGCTACGAGCCATTTCAACGACTTTTGCGTTATCAATTAAAATCTCACCAATATCAGGACGTAAATAGTCGCGGAATGCGCGAACAATTACATTACTTTCCTGATGGATTAAGAATGGAGCAGGGCGATTCTCAGCTGCTTTCTTAATAGCATCCCAGTGTCTTAGACGATAACTTAAGTCTTGTTGTAGCGCTTCGGCAGATTTGCCAACACCAGCTGTACGTACAATCAGACCCATACCATCAGGGATTTCAAGGCTTGATAAAGCTTCTTTGAGTTCAGTACGGTCTTCACCTTCAATACGGCGAGAAATACCACCTGCACGAGGATTATTTGGCATTAAGACCAAATAACTTCCTGCAAGGCTGATAAAAGTGGTTAATGCTGCACCTTTATTACCACGCTCCTCTTTATCAACTTGAACAATAACTTCTTGGCCTTCTTTTAAGACATCTTTGATGTTAGGACGACCATGAGAGTGATAATTACTAGGAAAGTATTCGCGGGCTATTTCTTTGATAGGAAGGAAACCGTGGCGTTCCGCACCATAATCAACAAAAGCGGCTTCTAGGCTGGGTTCAATTCTAGTAATTTTACCTTTATAGATATTCGCTTTTTTCTGTTCATGACCGGGGCTTTCGATATCCAGATCGTACAAACGTTGCCCATCGACAAGGGCAACACGCAACTCTTCCTGCTGAGTTGCGTTAATTAACATTCTTTTCATATTGTGACTTACTCGTTATTTTCACGTTTTATAATGTGCCACTAACATACGTAATTACACTATTGATAACCGATGACCTCGTGTCTTTTACAAATGCGTCAACCTCACGGTTGTCGATTGTATAGAGATGCAATATGTCGGTGAGTCTGATTTTTAGTTCAAAAATTCAGCACTGTTTAATTGAAAACGATGTTTCAACTCAATAAGCGATGTATTTATGGCATACTAAATTGTTTGATTTTCGACTATGTCTTACGCCATTGCTGCATTTTGAAAATCAAACAAACAAAATTTTCATAAATATACCTGATAAACATAATCAGGAGAGTCTGCATTATTCCATTGGTGTTAGGGTTATAGCAAGATGACTTTTCTGCTTTGGTGACTTTTTCTGTATAAATATGAGAGATTAGCTAATGTTTCGTCTTTTTCCCATTATTCAGGTTAAAATAGACGACAGATTTGATGTTATTTTGTACACCACAAAGTAGTTTGTTATTTTTATTTTAAGAGAGCCAAAGAATCGCCACTATGAAATCATTTAATCAAGTTCAGTTCGTCACCATTGATGGCGATGAAGCAGGCCAGCGTATCGACAATTTTTTACTGGCACGCTTAAAAGGTGTACCAAAAAGTATGATTTACCGAATTATCCGTAAAGGGGAAGTTAGAGTTAACAAAGGGCGAATTAAACCTGAATACAAACTCAATGCGGGTGATAGTATCCGTATTCCTCCTGTGCGAGTATCGGAAAAAGAAGAAATCGCTGTATCACCAAAACTTGATAAAGTCTCAGCGTTGGCAAATTGTATTCTATATGAAGATGACCACTTAATGCTTATTAATAAGCCGTCTGGTACGGCTGTACATGGGGGTAGTGGGTTAAGTTTTGGTGTGATTGAAGGCTTACGAGCATTGCGTCCAGAAGCCCGTTTTTTAGAGCTTGTACATCGTCTTGATAGAGATACATCAGGTGTGTTGTTAATTGCAAAAAAACGTTCAGCATTGCGTGCTTTGCATGAGCAATTACGCTTAAAACAGATGCAAAAAGATTATTTAGCCTTAGTTCGTGGCCAATGGCAATCTCACACTAAAGTTGTTCAGGCTCCGTTATTGAAAAATATTCTTCAAAGTGGTGAGCGAGTGGTTAAAGTGAGCAATGAAGGAAAACCTTCAGAGACACGTTTTAAGGTTGAAGAGCGTTTTGAATTTGCCACACTTGTGAAAGCAAGTCCTGTAACAGGCAGAACTCACCAAATTCGTGTGCATACATTACATGCAGGTCATCCTATTGCATTTGATGATCGTTATGGTGATCGTGGTTTTGATTCACAACTGGCAGGAACAAAACTTAATCGTCTATTTTTACATGCAAGTTCTTTGACATTTACGCATCCTTCAACAGGTGAACAGATGCGTATTGAAGCACCGATGGATAATCAGTTACGCCATTGTTTGCAAGTATTACGTAGTCAAAAATCTTAAGTCTAAAATTTTTATTTTTACAAAAAATCCGGATACCCAATGCGCCCAGTTTTCTGGGCGTATTGCTTTTCTTAAATTACTAAAAAATGAATAGAAATAAGAGTTAACTTTCCACTTTTGTCATACATTGCTCAACAATTTTATCAATGTTCCACTCTTTAGGCATTGAGGTTG
This sequence comes from Proteus faecis, assembly GCF_030286765.1. Lineage (NCBI taxonomy): Bacteria > Pseudomonadati > Pseudomonadota > Gammaproteobacteria > Enterobacterales > Morganellaceae > Proteus > Proteus faecis. The sequence goes on along the minus strand of NZ_JASVWV010000001.1, from coordinate 363,344 downwards.
AACCGTTTTTACGCATTTCCATATCTACACGGATAAATTCTGTAATTCCATAATTTTTAATAATACCGTCGTAAGTGCATTCACACACTTCGGCAATTTGAGCAATTAGCGCATCATCAGTAATACCAGAACCTAAGATGCAGCTACTGACAAAATTCTTTTTAAATAAGGATGCGTTGTCATCTTTTTTGTCTGAAGTCACACTGTCTTGGATAGTATTTGTAGTGTTAGTTGTTTTTGTTGTTGAAATTTCAGTGTCTTTTTCATCAGAACAACCCACTAATGCTATTGCCACCACTAAAGCTGTTAAGACTGATGCTAATTTATTCATAATAATACGCTTTATCGCTACATAAGATTAAAAATGAAGATGATCAGGTTTATTTTTGATCATCAGAGAAAAATAATGGGTTTATTCTTTGTGAGAGTAACATTTTATTCAATCGGATAAGTGGTAAACCAATTAAAGAATTTGGATCATCACCGACAAACTTATCAAATAGAGTAATACCTAGCCCTTCAGATTTAAAACTTCCAGCACAATTGAAAGGCATTTCTTTATTTAAATAGCTAATAATTTCTTCGTCAGTTAAATGGCGAAAATAAACTTGAAATAATTCACAATGCGTTTGATGTTCTAAAGTTAAGCTATTATATACAGTTAATCCTGTGTAGAACGAGATACACTGTCCTGAAGCTTGCTTTAGTTGTGCAAAGGCATTATCAAAATTATGGGGTTTTCCCGTGATCTTTTCATTCAGCACACAAACTTGATCAGAACCAATTATAAGGTGTTGTGGAAATTTTGCTTGTAAAGCGCTAGCTTTTTCATAGGATAAGCGACTGACAAGATCTTGAGCGCACTCTGTGGGCATTGGGGTTTCGTCAATCTCTGGAGATGCCTGTATAAAGGGCATCCCAAGCTTTTTCAGCAACTGAGCTCGAAAGGGTGAAGTAGACGCAAGAACGAGTGGCAACATATTTTTTTTAAAATCCGTAGCAAAATGATGCCTGACATTCTAAACTATGCGCCGCTGATAAAGCGAATTTTGGTGGAAAGGTGTAGATAACCCGCCTTTTTCTTTGACTATATTCCATTACAAAGATAATATGCGCGCCTTATGCAAAAGGTAAAATTACCCCTGACCATTGATGCGCTGCGAGCAGCTCAAAAGAATTTAGACTATGACGGTCATTATTCTCCAGAGCAAGTAAGCCGCTTAGCTGAATCGGTGGTCAGTGTGGACAGTGATATTGATGTGGTTTTATCATTTGATATTGACCATCAACGTCTTGCCGTGATTAAAGGACATTCCGATGTGGATGTGACTTTAGAATGTCAACGTTGTGGTGGCCATTTTCCGTATCATGTTCACGCAACATATTGTTTTAGCCCTGTTGTCAGTGATGAACGGGCCGAGGCATTACCGGAAGAATATGAACCAGTCGATGTAAACGAATTTGGTGAAATAGATTTACTAGCGATGATTGAAGATGAAATAATCCTCAACTTGCCAGTAGTTCCGGTACATGATTTTGAACACTGTGAAGTGTCCGACGCGGATATGGTGTTTGGTGAACTCCCTGAAGAATTATCAGAGAAACCAAATCCATTTGCCGTATTAGCCAGTTTAAAGAAAAGTACTAAGGAGTAAGGTCAATGGCCGTACAACAAAACAAACCAACTCGTTCTAAACGTGGTATGCGTCGCTCTCATGACGCACTGACAGTAACTCAGGTTTCTGTTGACAAAACTTCTGGTGAAACTCACCTGCGTCACCATGTAACTGCTGACGGTTACTACCGTGGCCGCAAAGTTATCAACAAGTAATTAGCTTTATAGCTCGTTGATACCTTGACAAATCTAACCATAGCGTTAGATGCGATGGGCGGGGACTTCGGTCCTCGCATCACAGTGCCTGCTTGTTTGCGGGCGCTGGCATCTAATCCTCATTTAAAAATATTGCTGGTAGGTCAACCAGACTCTATTACTCCTCTGCTTGCAAATCAAAATGCCGAGCTAATCACCCGTTTACACGTTATACCCGCAGAACATATTGTCGCCAATGATGCCAAACCTTCACAAGCTATCAGAGCAAGTAAAGGTACATCAATGCGAGTGGCACTTGATCTGGTGAAAACAGGGGAAGCACAGGCTTGTGTCAGTGCAGGGAATACTGGCGTATTGATGGGATTAGCAAAACTTCGACTTAATGCTATCGATGGAATTGAACGTCCTGCACTGGTTTCGGTATTACCCAACCAGAAAAAAGGCAAGACGGTTGTTCTGGATTTAGGCGCTAACGTAAATTGTGATAGCAAAATGCTAGTGCAGTTTGCGGTAATGGGCGCAGTTATGGCCGAAGAGATAGCAGGGATTGATTCACCGAAAGTGGCGCTTTTAAATATTGGTGAAGAAGAGAGTAAGGGATTAGATAATATCCGCGAAGCTGCTACGGTATTAAAATCGACGCCGAATATTAATTATATTGGTTATGTTGAAGGTAATGAATTACTGACAGGCAAAACTGATGTATTGGTGTGTGACGGCTTCGCAGGTAATGTCTCTCTTAAAACGATGGAAGGGGTTATCAGAGTTTTTCTTTCATTGATTAAATCTTCTACTACCGAAAATAAAAAAACGCCGTGGTGGATGAAAATATTGAAGAAGTGGTTGCAAAAACGGCTAATTAAGCGTTTTGGACATATGAACCCCGACCAGTATAACGGTGCTTCTCTGTTAGGATTACGCGGTATCGTCATTAAAAGCCATGGTGGCGCAAATGAAAGCGCGTTTACAGCAGCAATAGAACAGGCTGTTCATGCCGTTGAGCGAAAAATTCCAGAGCGAATTGCTTCACGACTGGCAACAGTATTACCCAAGAGCGATTGATAGAATGTATACAAAAATCTTAGGTACTGGTAGTTACTTGCCTGTACAAGTGCGAACTAATGCCGATTTAGAAAAAATGGTTGAAACATCTGACGAGTGGATTGTTACCAGAACGGGTATTCATGAACGTCGAATTGCAACGGAAGAAGAAACGGTTGCCGTAATGGGGGCAGGTGCTGGCAAAAAAGCACTAGAAATGTCAGGTATTGATAAACAAGATATTGGGTTGATTATCGTTGCAACTACATCTGGCTCACATGCATTTCCAAGTGCGGCTTGCCAAATTCAAAATGCATTAGGTATTAATGACTGTATTGCTTTTGATGTTGCGGCAGCATGTTCAGGTTTTGTTTATGCATTAAGTATTGCGGATCAATTTATTAAAGCGGGTTCTGTTAAAAAAGCGTTGGTTATTGGTGCTGACAGATTATCTCACGCTTTAGATCCAGAAGATCGTGGCACAATTATTCTGTTTGGTGATGCGGCAGGTGCTGTGGTTGTTGGCGCATCAGAAGAAGAAGGTATTATCTCTACCCATTTACATTCTGATGGACGTTTTGGTGATCTCTTAGCATTACCTTATCAGAGTAGAGAAAATGACGATTTATCTGCTTACGTTACTATGGCAGGAAATGAAGTCTTTAAAGTCGCAGTTCGTGAGCTTGCCCACATTGTGGATGAGACTCTTGAAGCTAACAAAATTGATAAATCTGAACTGGACTGGCTTGTGCCTCATCAGGCAAATTTAAGAATTATTTCAGCGACAGCGAAAAAGCTGGATATGACAATGGATAAAGTAGTGGTGACATTAGATCGCCACGGCAATACGTCAGCAGCATCAGTCCCAACAGCATTAGATGAAGCTGTAAGAGATAATCGCATTAAACGTGGTCAGTTAATCTTACTGGAAGCGTTTGGCGGCGGTTTTACTTGGGGTTCTGCACTTATCCGTTTTTAATATTATCAGGAAAATAAACATGACTGATTTTGCAATGGTTTTTCCCGGACAGGGATCACAATCTATTGGAATGCTTGCAGAACTTGCAGAGCAATATTCAATTGTGACTGAAACATTCGCTCAAGCATCTGATGTATTGGGTTACTCTCTTTGGGACTTAGTTCAAAATGGTCCAGAAGAAGAGTTAAACAAAACATGGAAAACACAGCCAGCATTATTAGCTGCTTCTGTCGCTATCTGGCGTGTATGGCAAGAAAAACAAGGCAAAATGCCACAAATGATGGCAGGTCATAGTCTTGGCGAGTATTCTGCTTTAGTGTGTGCGGGCGTTATTGATTTCGCTGCTGCAATTAAATTAGTAGAATTACGTGGTCAATTGATGCAAGAAGCCGTGCCAGCAGGTACTGGTGCAATGTATGCGATTATCGGTTTAGATAATGACGCTATTGCAAAAGCTTGTGAAGAAGCAGCGCAAGGACAAGTTGTCTCGCCTGTAAACTTTAATTCACCAGGGCAAGTCGTTATTGCGGGTAACAAAGAAGCCGTAGAACGTGCTGGTGTGTTATGTAAAGAAGCTGGTGCTAAACGAGCTTTACCATTAGCAGTAAGTGTGCCTTCACACTGTGCTTTAATGAAACCTGCCGCTGATAAGCTTGCGGTTGCATTACAAGAAATCGAATTTAAACAACCTAAAATTCAGGTTGTTAATAACGTTGATGTGATAGCGCAAACTGATGCAAATGCAATCCGTGATGCGTTAGTTCGCCAGCTTTATAATCCAGTTCGCTGGACCGAAACGGTTGAACTTATTGCCGAAAAAGGTATTACACAACTGTTAGAAATCGGGCCAGGAAAAGTATTAACTGGCTTAACTAAACGTATTTCTAAAGAAATGAACGCAGCAGCAGTTAATGATATTGCATCATTAGATGTTGCATTAGGAAATGACTGAGGGATCTCATGGGATTTGACGGAAAAATAGCGCTAGTTACTGGTGCAAGCCGTGGTATTGGCCGTGCGATTGCAGAAGATTTAGTTGCACGCGGTGCAACAGTAATTGGTACAGCAACGAGTGAAAACGGTGCACAAGCTATTAGCGAATATTTAGACGGTAAGGGTAAGGGTTTTGTGTTAAACGTCACAGAAAACGACTCTATCGAAAAATTTTTAGCAGATGTGCGTGCTGAATTTGGCGAAATTGATATTTTGGTCAATAATGCAGGTATTACTCGTGATAACCTGTTGATGCGCATGAAAGATGATGAATGGCAAGATATCATTGACACTAATCTTTCATCAGTCTTCCGTCTGTCTAAAGCAGTTATGCGTGCTATGATGAAAAAACGTCATGGTCGTATAATTACCATTGGTTCTGTTGTTGGAACCATGGGTAACGCAGGACAGGCAAACTACGCGGCGGCAAAAGCGGGTGTGATTGGTTTTAGTAAATCATTAGCACGCGAAGTTGCTTCCCGTGGCATTACGGTGAATGTTGTTGCTCCAGGTTTTATTGAAACTGATATGACTAGAGCTTTAACAGACGACCAAAGAGCAGGTATTTTATCTCAAGTCCCTGCTAACCGTTTAGGTGATGCCAAAGAGATTGCCAGTGCTGTAGCTTTCTTAGCTTCTGATGAAGCGAGCTATATCACGGGTGAAACATTGCATGTCAATGGTGGCATGTACATGATCTAATTATGGGGACGTCTTTATATTTGCTTTTTGCGTACAATATAATGCAAAATATAGCGAATAAAGTAGTCCACACAGTCGGGATTGGTTAGATCTTTTCCTGTATTTATAAACTAAGAAAATCATCGCGCAAGCGAGTTTTGATAGGAAATTTAATAGTATGAGCACTATCGACGAACGCGTTAAGAAAATCATTGTTGAACAACTGGGTGTTAAAGAGGAAGAAGTTGTAAATTCAGCTTCATTTGTTGATGACTTAGGCGCTGATTCTCTTGACACAGTTGAGCTGGTAATGGCTCTGGAAGAAGAATTCGATATCGAAATCCCAGACGAAGAAGCAGAAAAAATTACTACAGTTCAAGCTGCTATTGATTACGTTGAAAACGCAGGTAAATAAGCTTGCTAATCTAGGCGGTCACTCGACCGCCTATATTTTTAATCCTAAACTTTTTCCCTCCTTGGAGGATAAGCGTGTCTAAGCGTCGTGTAGTTGTGACCGGACTAGGCATGTTATCTCCTGTCGGTAATAACGCAGAAGCTTCTTGGAAAGCTGTGTGTGCCGGACAGAGTGGTATCGGCCTTATCGAAGATTTTGACACCAGTCTTCATGCGACTAAATTCGCTGGATTGGTAAAAGATTTCAATCATGAAGATTATAATCTTTCGCGTAAAGATGCGCGTAAGATGGATCTTTTCATCCAATATGGTATTGCAGCTGGTGTGCAGGCCATTGCGGACTCAGGTCTTGAAGTAACAGAAGCCAATGCAAGTCGTATCGGAGCTGCTATTGGTTCTGGTATTGGTGGCTTAGGCCTTATCGAAGAAAACCATACATCTATGATGAATGGTGGTCCTCGTAAAATTAGCCCATTCTTTGTACCTTCAACCATTATTAATATGGTTGCAGGGCATTTAAGCATTATGTATGGTCTTCGTGGCCCTACAATCTCTATCGCAACAGCGTGTACTTCAGGTGTTCATAATATTGGACATGCTGCACGTATTATCGCTTATGGTGATGCAGATGCAATGCTGGCAGGCGGTGCTGAAAAAGCTACCACACCATTAGGTTTAGGTGGCTTTGGTGCTGTTCGTGCATTATCAACACGTAACGACAATCCTCAAGCGGCTAGCCGCCCATGGGATAAAGATCGTGATGGTTTTGTATTAGGTGATGGTGCGGGTGTTCTTGTTCTTGAAGAGTACGAACACGCTAAAAACCGTGGCGCTAAAATTTATGCTGAAGTGGTTGGTTTTGGTATGAGCAGCGATGCTTATCACATGACTTCACCAGCAGAAAATGGCGAAGGCGGCGCGCTAGCAATGACAAATGCACTGAAAGATGCAGGTATTGCCTCATCAGAAGTGGGTTATATCAACGCACACGGTACATCAACGAATGCAGGCGATGTTGCTGAAGCACAAGCGGTAGAAAACGTATTTGGTAAAGGCACTGATGTATTAGTTAGCTCAACAAAATCTATGACAGGTCACTTATTAGGTGCTGCGGGTGCTATTGAGTCTATCTTTACTATCCTTTCATTACGAGATCAAATTGTACCTCCAACAATTAACCTAGATAATCAAGACGAAAATTGTCATCTTGATTTTGTTCCTCATAAAGCCCGTAAAGTTGAGAACATGGAGTATGCTCTGTGTAACTCATTTGGCTTTGGTGGTACTAACGGTTCAATTCTCTTTAAACGCGTATAAGCCGTTTTTGTAGAAAGCTGAAAAATACCTAAAGACCCAGGATTATTCTGGGTCTTTTATTTTGTCCTTTTACTGCCAGTTGTTTTATCATGTGCAGATTGATATCAATAACATAGATGTAAGGTGTGTTAGATGTATTGGGTAAATGGACAACAGCAACAAAATGTAGATGCCAGTGATCGAGCGGTACAGTTTGGCGATGGCTGTTTCACAACACTGGCTGTCGAGCAAGGTGATCCCATTTTATTATCTGCACATATAAATCGTTTAAAACAAGGCTGTAACGCTCTCTTTATACCGCATCCAAATTGGTTTGAACTTAAACAGCAGATCATAGATATCGCTTCACGAGTTCAAATAAAAAGTGTGATTAAAATTATTATTAGTCGTGGTTATGGTGGACGCGGATACTCTTCCAATGGATTTGTAACACCGACGGTAATCATATCTCTGTCATCTTATCCTACTCATTATCTCCACCAGCAAAGTGAAGGTGTATCGCTTGGTATAAGTCCTGTTACTTTAGGACAAAATCCTTTATTGGCTGGGATCAAACATCTCAATCGTCTAGAACAAGTCCTTATTAAATATCATTTAGAAAAAACAGAATTTGATGATGTTTTAGTGTGTGATAATGAAGGATATTTAGTTGAAGCTAATGCGGCGAATCTTTTTTGGCGTAAAGGAGATAGGCTTTTTACACCAGATCTGACTAATTCAGGAGTAAATGGCATTATGCGTCAATCCATTTTTCAATTAGCTCAGAAAAATCGTTGGCAAATTGATATTGTGAGAGAAAAAACAGAAACACTTTATCAGGCTGATGAAATATGGTTAACAAATGCGTTGATGCCAGTGATCCCCGTTTCACAAATCACTTTTTCAGATGATAAGTGCTATCAATATCCTAGTAGGGATTATTATCATGTTGTTTTGCAACACAGTTTGTCACTTAAATAGAATTTAATGAGTCATAAATGAAGATAAAAAAAATAGTATGGATAGTTTTTTTTGCCTTATTGATTAGCCTTGGTGCAGTTGCATTGTATATGATGCAACATATTCGAGGCCTAGAGGAAAATATTGTTGTAAAACAAGATGAAATGTTACTGACTGTGCCAGCAGGAACAGGGCGTGTTGCCATGGAGCAACTATTAATAAAAAATAATCTGCTTAATGAAGGGGATTATTTTCAGGTTTTATTAAAAGTCAAACCAGAACTAAGTCAATTTAAAGCAGGAACTTATCGCTTAACAAAAGGAATGACACTGCGAGATGTTTTACTGCTTATTAAAAGTGGTAAAGAAGCTCAGTTTTCTATCCGCTTTATTGAAGGTAGTCGTTTAAAAGATTGGCAGGCGATTTTTGAGCAAGCGCCTCAGCTTACTGCTATCGCACACACGATGGATAGCGATAAATTACGTCAAGAAATAGGAATAAAACCGGAGATCAGCAATCTGGAAGGTTGGTTTGCACCAGATACATACCATTACACGGCGGGGACGACCGACGTCGCAATTTTAAAACGCGCCTACCAGCAAATGGAAAAAACATTAGAAGAAGAATGGATTAAACGCGATAGTGATCTACCGTATAAATCGGCTTATGAAATGCTGATTATGGCATCAATTATTGAAAAAGAGACAGGTATTGATGCTGAAAGAACAAAAGTGGCGTCTGTGTTTGTCAATCGATTAAAAACTAATATGCGATTACAGACTGATCCAACGGTTATTTATGGTTTAGGTGATAAATATAGAGGCACGATTTATCGTAGTGATTTAAATGGCTATACACCTTATAACACGTATCAAATTGATGGCCTACCACCTACACCAATAGCAATGCCAAGTGTTGCTTCAATTAGAGCAGCTGCACATCCAGCAGATACTCGTTATTTCTATTTTGTTGCGGATGGAACGGGTGGCCATAAGTTTTCAACCACACTCAATGAACATAATAAAGCCGTCGCGCAATATCGACGCTTACAACAAAGATAATTATGAACAACAGTAAATTTATTGTAATTGAAGGACTTGAAGGTGCTGGAAAAACCAGCGCGATCCAAACGGTTATCGATACACTTAAAGATAAAGGTATCACCAATCTGGCATTTACTCGAGAACCCGGTGGCACCCCTCTTGCCGAAAAATTACGTGAGCTTATCAAGCAAGGCATTGAAGGTGAAAAAGTTACGGATAAAGCCGAATTGTTGATGCTATATGCAGCGCGTGTTCAGCTGATAGAAAATGTGATAAAGCCTGCACTTGCTGAAGGTAAATGGGTTATTGGAGATAGACATGATCTCTCTTCACAAGCTTATCAAGGTGGCGGGCGTGGCTTAGATAAAGATCTTATGTTGTCACTTCGTAATACGGTGCTTGGTAATTTTCGCCCTGATTTAACTTTATATCTTGATTTAGATCCGGTTATTGGGCTTACCAGAGCGCGTGCTAGAGGCGAGTTAGACCGGATTGAAAAAGAATCAATGGATTTCTTTTATCGTACTCGTGAACGTTATCAAGCATTGGCTAAAGAGGATGATTCTATTATCACGATAGATGCATCTCAAACCATGGATAAAGTACAAGCAGATATCCGTCAAATCTTAACAGCGTGGCTAGCTCAGCAGGAAAATAAATCACTATGAATTGGTATCCTTGGCTAAATCAGGCATATCGACAACTTATTAGCATGTATCAAGAAGGGCGAGGTCATCATGCTTTGCTTTTGCATGCGATAGATGGCATGGGAGGAGAAGCGCTCTCTTATGGGCTAAGTCGTTGGTTAATGTGCCAGAATAAACAGGGATTAAAAAGTTGTAATGAATGCCATAGTTGTCGTTTGATGCTTGCTGAAACACACCCCGATTGGCATATTTTGCAGAGTGAAAAGGGGAAATCCACAATTGGTATTGAAGCAGTAAGAAAAATCACTGAAAAGCTGGAGCATCATGCTCAGCAAAGTGGTTTTAGAGTTGTTTGGATAAAAGACGTTGAAGCATTAACAGAAGCAGCGGCAAATGCATTGCTTAAAACGTTAGAAGAACCGCCTAAAAATACCTATTTTTTACTGAATTGTCAGCATCCAGAGGTTTTATTAGCGACATTGCGTAGTCGTTGTTTTTATTACCATTTAGCAACGCCTGATCTTCAACACGCAACGCACTGGTTACAGCAACAATTACCAAACATACCTTATGCAAATAGTGTAACGGCATTAAATTTATCGCAGAACGCTCCAGTTTTAGCGCTGTCCTTATTGAAAGATGAGTGGAAAGAAAGAGAGATTTTTTGCCAAGCTTTATATGCAAGTATACAACAACATGATTTATATGCATTTTTGCCACAATTAAATCAAGATAATGCCGAGCGTCGCTTATACTGGTTATTATCATTACTGCTTGATGCATTAAAATACCAAACCAATGCACAAGGGTATTGTGTGAATCAAGACCAGCAAGCATTGATTATGGCGTTATCACAATGGCCTTCGGATATTTTATTATCCACTATTGATGGATGGAAACAGTGTCGTTATCAGTTAATGACCATCCCAGCATTAAATAGAGAATTATTACTAGTAGAACAGCTACTAGATTGGGAAAATCAGCTAACCACAAAAAATTAATTAGCTATTTATTAATTATGATTTAGCTGTAATAAAAAATACCTATACTCTAACTCATTCGAGTTGCAGGTAGGCGGCAAGCAAAGATATCCGGATGAGCATACTCATGTATGTGATCCGGGTAGCTGAGCGTAGCCAACACCCCCTGTAACTTGAAGGATGACGAGTATATAAGTCGTACCAGATAAATGAGAGTAAGTTATGTTTTTAGTTGATTCACACTGCCATCTCGACTGCTTAGATTATGAAAAATTACATGAAAATATTGATGATGTTGTCGAAAAAGCACAGCAGCGTGATGTTCAATATATGTTAGCAGTGGCAACCACATTACCGGGTTTTAATAGAATGCGTGAGTTAATCGGTAAACGTGACAACATTGCCTTTTCTTGTGGGATCCATCCTTTAAATTTAGATGAAGGTCATGATGTTGAAGCGTTAGCACGTTTAGCTACCGCACCTGATGTTGTGGCTTTAGGTGAAACAGGGCTAGATTACTATTACCAACAAGAAAATGCAGTTCTGCAACGTGAAATTTTTCGTGAGCATATACGAATTGGACGCCAAGTTAATAAACCCGTTATTGTGCATACACGCAGTGCTCGCGAAGATACATTATCTATTTTAAAAGAAGAGAAAGTTCAAGATTGTGGTGGTGTTCTGCATTGTTTTACTGAAGATAAAGAGACAGCAACAACACTACTTGATCTTGGAATGTATATCTCTTTTTCTGGTATTGTGACATTTAGAAATGCCGAACAAATTAGAGAGGCCGCTCGTATTGTTCCTCTTGATCGAATTTTAATTGAAACAGACTCCCCTTATCTAGCGCCAGTACCTCATCGCGGAAAAGAAAACCAACCAGCATATGTCCGTGATGTTGCAGAGTATATGGCTGTCTTAAAAGGGGTGAGTGTTGAAGAGTTAGCGCAACAAACAACACGTAATTTTGCTAAGCTCTTTCATATTCAAAACTTGCCTGTTTAATAGAATTAATCAGGAATTAAAATAAATAATAAGGTGATGGAAATGGCAGAAGAAACAATTTTCAGTAAAATTATTCGTGGTGAAATTCCAGCCAATATCGTTTTTCAAGATGATTTAGTGACGGCATTTCGTGATATTTCACCTCAAGCACCCACTCATATCTTGATTATTCCTAATAAACTTATTCCTACTGTAAATGATGTTACTGCAGAAGATGAGCAAGTATTAGGACACCTTTTTGTTGTTGCGGCAAAAATTGCACAACAAGAAGGTATTGCTGAAGACGGCTATCGCTTAGTGATGAACTGTAATAAACATGGAGGACAAGAAGTTTTCCATATTCATATGCATTTGCTTGGCGGAAAACCATTAGGGCCATTATTAAGCCTGTAATGGATATGATGCTAACAGCAGGATAATAGGAAATAATAGATGATAAGACAAGGTAAGGCGGTTTGTTCATTACTTATTGCTGTATTTATGACGATATTACTCTCAGGATGTTTTTCATCTCATTCAGATAATAAACTCTATTTCAATCGTCAGCAGGCTATTATTATGGAGCCTTCGGTATTAGCTGTAGGTGTTGTTGCTGGTCAGCCAGCCATTGAACATTATGTTAATGGCACAAAAGCGACAGTCATGTTATCAAATACACAATCTTACCCTGTCTCTATTCGCTATCGTTTTTATTGGTATAACGAACAAGGACTTGAAGTTTCTCCTGCTGGGAATGTACATGATGTGACTATTCTTGGTGATGGTGATATCGAAATTAGCGGTGATATACCAGATAAAACCATTAGTTATGTCAGAGTTTATCTCTTTACTTAGGATAAGGTAACACGAGCATGAAAAGAGTTTTATTTGTGGCGATGTCTGTATTTTTATTAGCAGGTTGTCCATCAATGTTGCCACAACAACCGCCTGTACCTGTAGAGCCAGTGACACCTACAGAGCCAGTAGAGCCGCCTAAACCAATAGAGCCACCAATTGAAATTGTGCCGACGCCACCTAAAATTACAAGTATTAATTGGAATGCAGCCGTCACCCCTTTAATTAGAGAAATGGCAGTGACTGGTGATTTAGAAGTGGGTAAGCTTATCGTTGTTGATAATGTTAAAAATAATTCAGGTGGGAATATCCAAGCAGTAAATGCAACCAATACTATCATCGAATCAGTTAATAGTATTAGTGCATTGCAAACTGTGCCTTATACGCAAATGATGTCTGCACGAAAAGCCCTTGGTTTATCTGGTGAAGATAGCTTAGGGCTTCGTAGTGCCGCGATTGGCTTAGCTCGCTATTTGAAAGCCGATTATATTTTATTCTCAACTGTTGATGGTAAAAAAGATAATCGTGTGATCAGTATGCAGTTAATGTCGGTTTCTTCTGGTGAAATTCTTTGGAATGGACGCCATAAGGTTGAGTGATCCCCATTACTCAAGTTTGCTTAATGCCTTGCAAGCACTTTTCCCTGCAACGGCATTAAGCAAATGGAAAATTATTGCATTAGAAGGATCGGGCGGTGGTGCTTTTCGCGTGCAATGTGCAGATATTGACTGGGTTGCTCGCTATTATGGTGATGAAAAAAAAGCGCTTTATGTACATGGAAGAAAAGAATACGCTATTTTAAAACAGTTATCAGGCTCTAATTTATCGCCAAAAGTTGCTACACGTTATAAAGAGTGGTTTTTTCTTTACTGGTTACAGGGTGAACATCTTACTCATCAATCACTTTTTAGTACTTATTTAAAGCCATTGGCTGAAAAAATAGCAATACTTCATCAATACACACCGTTAGGCTTCCCTCTTAACTTAAATCATGAATTATTAATCTATTGGCAGTGTATTGATAGAAAACGTTTATCTGCTAAATGGTTACGTTTACAACAACATTTTTTACGCCAACCGCGATGCAATCTCATAAAATACGCGCCTGCTCACATGGATTTACATGTTGAGAATATTCTTCTTAGTGATTCCGGTATAAAATTTATTGATTGGGAATATGCGGCCGATATCGATACAGCGGATTCGTTGATGACGTTTTTTGCGACAAACCAACTTAATGAAGCGCAACAAAATATGTTTTTGGATTATTATTGTTCGTATCATAGTCATTATACTCAACCCAAAGAGACAGACATTTATTCAGTGAAGGAGTTGAAAGAGCGTATTTTTTCAAGAGAGCCATTCATTTTTTATATGATGCTAATGTGGTATGAAGTCCGTTGGCAACAAACAAAAGATGGATCATTTTTAGTAATGTCTGAACCTTTACGTCACTATTTTAGTCTGACGAATTAAAGATATTATCTTGTCACAATTACAAAGAGAGGAATGTTATGGGTCCGGTAATGCTTGATGTTGAAGGATATGAACTCGATAGTGAAGAACGTGAAATTTTAAAACATCCTCTTGTCGGTGGATTAATCCTTTTTACCCGCAACTTCCACGATGCTGAACAATTAAATGAATTGGTTCGCCAAATTCGTGATGCATCTCATGAGCGCCTTGTGATTGCAGTAGACCAAGAAGGGGGACGAGTACAGCGTTTCCATAATGGCTTTACACGCATACCGGCAGCTCAATCTTATGCGGCATTAAATGAAGGTTATCAAGCGAGCCATTTAGCACAAGAAGCTGGATGGTTAATGGCATCAGAAATGATTGCTATGGATATTGATATCAGTTTTGCACCTGTGCTCGACTTAGGTCATAACTGTATTGCCATTGGTGAGCGTTCTTTCCATGATTCGCCAGAGATTGCCATGGCAATGGCAGAGAGCTTTATTAAAGGTATGCGCTCTGCAGGTATGAAAACAACAGGTAAACACTTCCCAGGACATGGTGCTGTTAGGACTGACTCTCATAAAGAAACACCTCGTGATGATCGCTCTTTAAATGATATCCGCCAACGTGATATGTCTATTTTTAAAGATTTTATTCAACGTCAGCTATTAGATGCCATTATGCCAGCTCATGTTATTTATTCTCAGGTCGATGAGCGTCCTGCAAGTGGTTCATCATATTGGCTGAAATCGATCTTACGTGAACAACTAGGCTTCCAAGGTGTTATCTTTTCTGATGATTTATCGATGGAAGGTGCTGCCATTATGGGAAGTTATGCAGAAAGAGCACAACGTTCACTAGATGCTGGTTGTGATATGATTTTAGTGTGTAATAACCGAAAAGGGGCAGTGAGTGTGTTAGATAACCTGTCCTCTGTCAAAGCAGAACGCATTTCCGCATTGTACCATCACCGAGGTCGTTATACATTGAGTGAGCTACAAACTTCTGATCGTTGGAAAAAAGCGAATCAGTTGCTGACTCAATTACAGGAGCAATGGCAGGAGCGAGCATGATTATATATTTACATGGTTTTGATTCCACAAGTCCTGGAAATCATGAGAAAGTTTTACAGCTACAGTTTATTGATCCTGATGTCCGTTTTTTAAGCTACAGTACGTTGCATCCTCGTCATGACATGCAACACTTACTGAAAGAAACGGATAAAGTGATTAAATCCACGAAAGAACCCGTATTAATTTGTGGTGTAGGATTAGGTGGATATTGGGCAGAGCGTATTGGTTTCTTATGTAATATTCGTCAGGTAATGATTAATCCTAATCTTTTCCCTTACGAAAACATGACAGACAAAATCGACAGACCTGAAGAATATTTAGATATTGCAACGAAATGTATTAAAGATTTTCGTTCCAAAAACAAAGATAACGCTTTAGTGATTTTATCTCGTAATGATGAGGCTTTAGATAACCAGCGTTCTGCTGATGAGTTATCGCCTTATTACTCTGTCATTTGGGATGAAGTGCAAACGCATAAATTTAAGAGCCTGTCTGAGCATCTATTTAAAATTAAAGCGTTTTATAGTAAAGAGTAAGACTAAAGTAATGTGTTTAAAATGGATGGTGTTTGTTCCATCCATTTTTCTATCTAACATAGCGAAAATGCGCATGCTCTTCTGCTATCTATCTCTTTTCAACATTTGTTTTGCTCCTTTATTTTTTATCATCTCAATTATCACGACTGATTTTAATCATTCTCTATATGCTTGTTTTCTAGTTCGTTGTATTAATTGATAAAAAAATATCCTTATGTTTTTTAATGGTGATTGATTTATCACTGAATGGCAAAAAACGACTATTTTCTTCAAAAAATAGATATGAATATTCAAATATTTTTGATATAAATCAACTTTGGTATGACCATCTTCCCAGCTAACTTGTTTAAGAACAAAAATAACAGCCGAAACGATTTAACTGTCGTTATTTAAGTAGATTTCACTAAGGTTATTTAAATAACAACAGTAAATATCTTTATGGAGTGACGTTAAATGTCATTAAAAAAAATTGTTATTGTCGGTGGTGGCGCTGGTGGGTTAGAACTGGCGACTAAGTTAGGCAATAAATTAGGGCGTAGCAAAAAAGCAGAAATCACCTTAGTGGATCGCAACAATAGTCATCTTTGGAAGCCCCTTCTACATGAAGTGGCAACAGGTTCTTTAGATGATGGTGTTGATGCTTTAAGTTATCTCGCACATGGTTATAACCATCACTTCAATTTCCAATTAGGCTCATTGATAGGGCTTGATCGTGAGCAAAAAAATATCACACTGGCTGCTATTTATAATGAAGAGCAAGAGCTACTCGTACCTGAACGCATATTAGACTACGACATTTTAGTGATGGCGTTAGGCAGTAAATCAAACGATTTTGGCACACCAGGTATTAAAGAGAACTGTATTTTCTTGGACAGTCCTCAACAAGCACATCGTTTCCATAATGAAATGTTGAATTTATTTTTAAAATATTCAGCAGATACCAATGCACAAGAAGAAAATCGTAAGGTAAATATTGCGATTGTAGGTGGGGGAGCGACAGGCGTTGAACTTTCAGCTGAATTGCATAATGCAGTACGTCAGCTTAATAGTTATGGATTAAAAAAATTAGCACCTTCAGCATTAAATATCACTTTGGTTGAAGCTGGAGAACGCATTTTACCTGCATTACCGGTACGAATTTCGAGTGCAGCACATCAAGAATTAACAAAATTAGGTGTGCGAGTAATGACTAAAACTATGGTCACAAGCGCAGATGAAGGTGGATTAAACACCAAAGAAGGCGAGCATATTGATGCCGACTTAATGGTGTGGGCCGCAGGTATTAAAGCACCTGATTTTATGAAGGAGATTGCTGGCCTAGAGACGAACCGTATTAATCAGCTGGTTGTTAAACCTACCTTACAAACAACCTTAGATGAATCTATCTTTGCGATTGGTGACTGTTCTTCTTGCCCAAGAAAAGATGGCGGTTTTGTTCCACCAAGAGCACAATCTGCACATCAAATGGCAAGTCGTTGTTATGGCAATATTTTAGCCATGTTAAAAGACAAACCGCTTAAAGATTATGTGTTTACCGATCATGGCTCATTAGTTTCACTCTCAAAATTTAGTACTGTGGGGAGTTTGATGGGGAATTTAATGAAGGGGGATATGATGATCGAAGGGCGTATAGCGCGGATTGTTTATATCTCTTTATATCGAATGCACCAAATAGCTTTGCATGGTTATATCAAAACAGGGCTTATGATGTTAGTCGGATCAATCAACCGAGTGATTAGACCAAAACTAAAACTCCATTAATTTATCTTTTGCTTTACCGAGAAGACAAAAGTCACCTTTTAAAACCCTCATATTGTATGAGGGTTTTTTATCTATTTTTTCTTTTAAATTAAATAATTAAATAAGAATATCTAAATAAGATAAATAATCTCAGCATAAAGCACTAGACGATTTATCTGTCGATATCAAAAATAACCAATAACTCTAAAACTAAATATCACAATGATAAATATAATTTTATTATTAAGGTCAAGCTGTAATATCAAAGATAACGTTAACTTTATTTATTACGATAAATTATTTAAGACTTTTCTTAAATAAAAAATGATGTTTAATTCATTAATTCATCAAATAAAATGTTATGGTATTTCATAAATTTGTATTAGAAAAATAATAAGTGAAAATTATTAGAGTTAAGCTTAACTTGTTATTTTTACTCGTATTTAATTAGGTTAAATAGTTTTACAAATCTTAAAAGTAAACTTTATAATATAAGTTAAATATGAAAGAGTCCCTATTTTTAGGCAACATTTGTTAATCTAGTGTTATCATAATGATGTATTATAAATAGCATAACGATTTCTATTTTTCAGTTTAATAAATTAAGATCTATCTTAATTTAATGTATAAGTATTAAGAATGTCGTCATTATTTATTTAATTAAGTAATTAAAACAGAAATAAGTGGTGTATTTAACATGTCATAAATACGTAGTTTACTTATTATGTTAATCAGCATGGATGTTGAATTAAGCTATCAGATTAGAGAATTCATTTATTGAATACTAAATATATTAGCCAGTTAGAGTGAAACAGTGGCTTTTATTCTATATCTGTAGCAATTAAGGATAAAACGAATAAAAAGGGGTAAAAGTGGGTGTTAATGTCAGAAAGTACACACTAATAGGGCTAATCATAGCATTAGCTATTCTTTCATTTATTGTATGGAGGTGGGTATTTCCCCAACCTCAATATGCTCATGTCGTTTCGGCTACACCTATTAAATCAACCGTTTTTGTGACAGAAGAGTATTGTCATCGAATCGGCTTACCAACACCTTTTACACCAGAAAATTTGTCACGATTTCATCCCGCAGAGCAAGAGTGTCGAGTGTTCTATATGATTGAAGCACTCAATAACAGTAATATTGCTAATTTCCCTTATCCTCAATTTAAAGAGTGTATCCCGATTTATCGTCAAGAGCGTAGAATTGTTGGTTATGATGTGCTTTATACTATTGATGGAACACCTGGCAAAGTACGCACCACGTTTAAACCCGGTGAAGTTATCGCATTAGATTCTGATGGTAGGCTGATTTTAGAACAAGATCCTTATTGTTCTATGAATGAAAAAGTACCTTGTCGCAAAGAGTAAACCTAACAATATACAAGAGAGGCGTAATGAAATTATTTCAATTACGCCTTTTTGTTGATTCAATAACTGCTAAAGCGCGGTTGTTTTGTGCTCATTAAATGCACTTAACATATCATCGATAAAAGTGAGTCGTTTTTCACGCTCAGCTAAGTCTGTAATAAACTTCAGTTTTGATGGGCCATCTAAACGGAAAATAGCAGGTTGCTCTTGAAGTAAGCTGATTAAATATCCCGGATCAACCTTGTTCTTTTCACCAAACTCAACAAATCCACCTTTATCATGGGCTTCAATTCGAGTAATGCCCAAGTTTACTGCACTTAAGCGAATAGCTGCATTACGTAGTAGATAACGCCCTGCATCAGGTAATTTACCAAATCTATCGATTAACTCTGCTCTTAGATCATTAAGCTCAGTTAAATCGATTGCACTGGCAATTCGTTTATAGAATGAAAGTCTGACATTTACATCAGGAATGTAATCATCAGGCAATAAGACAGGCATTCTTAATTCAATTTCAGTTTGTTGATTGGTGAGATCTTCAAGTGATGGCTCTCTACCTTCTTTAAGCGCTTCTACTGCACTTTCTAGCAATTCCATATAAAGCGAGAAACCGACGGTATTCATTTGACCGCTCTGTTCTTCACCTAATAATTCACCAGCGCCTCGAATTTCTAGATCATGAGTCGCTAATGCAAAACCTGCACCTAGATCTTCTAGTGAAGCAATCGCTTCTAAACGTTTATGAGCATCCTTTGTCATTGCTTTAGGATGTGGTGTCAACAAATAAGCATAAGCTTGATGATGAGAACGACCGACACGACCGCGTAATTGATGTAATTGCGCTAAACCAAAGTGATCTGCACGTTCAATAATAATGGTGTTTGCGCTCGGTATATCGATACCTGTTTCAATAATTGTGGTGCAAAGTAACACATTAAAACGTTGGTGATGGAAATCATTCATCACACGCTCAAGTTCACGTTCACGCATTTGTCCGTGACCAATACCAATACGTGCTTCAGGGACGAGTGTAGCCAGTCTCTCACGAGCTTTTTCGATATTCTCAACATCGTTATATAAGTAATAAACTTGTCCACCACGCAATGTTTCACGCAAGATAGCTTCACGCACTACTAAGTCATCATATTCCCGCACAAAAGTTTTTACGGATAAGCGACGTGCTGGTGGTGTTGCAATGATAGAAAGATCACGCATACCACTCATTGCCATATTTAACGTACGAGGAATAGGTGTTGCCGTTAGCGTTAAAATATCGACATTTGCACGCATGGCTTTTATTCGTTCTTTGTGACGAACACCAAAGCGGTGCTCTTCATCGACAATGAGTAGCCCTAAATCTTTCCATTGAATATTAGGCTGAAGGAGTTTATGTGTACCAATGACAATATCAATCGTTCCTTCAGCCAGTTTTTCTGTGATTTGCTGTTGCTCTTTAGCGCTACGAAAGCGCGAGATCATCTCAATGTTAACGGGCCAATTAGCAAAACGATCACGGAAATTATCAAAATGTTGCTGCGCCAATAAGGTGGTCGGCACTAAAATGGCGACTTGCTTATTGTTGTTAACGGCAAGAAATGCAGCGCGCATTGCAACTTCTGTTTTACCAAATCCCACATCACCACAGACGAGTCTATCCATTGAAATGGCTTGGCACATATCGCTAAGGACAGCATTTATCGCCATTTCTTGATCAGGTGTTGTTTCAAAAGGAAAGCTTTGGCGGAATGCTTGATACTGCTCTTTATCCATTTTAAAGGCAAAGCCTGTTTTTACTTCACGTTGAGCATAAACATCTAATAACTCTGCTGCGACATCACGTACTTTTTCGGCGGCTTTTTGACGTGCTCTTACCCATGCATCGCCACCTAATTTATGCAGTGGGGCATTTTCATCTGCGCCACCAGAATAACGACTGATTAAATGAAGTGATGAAACAGGCACATAAAGTTTGTCATTACCTGCGTAACTTAACATCAAGTATTCAGCTTTAACGCCACCGGCTTCTAGTGTTGTCATTCCTTGATAGCGACCAACACCATGCTGAAGGTGAACAACAGGTTGTCCTATGCTTAATTCAGCAAGGTTGCGAATTAAGGTATCTGTATTGATAGCGCGACGATTGTCTTGGCGACGGCGATTAATGCGTTCACCTAACATATCACTTTCACAGATCATGGCTAATTGACGATGATTATCAATAAATCCATGTTCAGCAGCACCAATAATAAAATAAAAACCTTTCTCTTGAGCGTCAGATAATTCAATGATCTGCTTGGGTGCTATTTTTATCCGTGATAAAAGCTCTTGTACGGTTTCGCGTCGACCTTCACTTTCAACAGAGAAAATAATACTGCCTGAAAATTGTTCTTGGAATCGACGTAAGTTATCTAAAGGTGATTTGCTTTGAGCGTTAATCGATAAATCAGGGAGTGGTTGATAGCCTAAATTGGTCTGCCCAGCTTTTTCTGGTAGCGTTTCTGTTTTAAGTTGAATACGAGGCCACTGTTTTAACTCTTTATTAAATTTATCAACATTTAGCCAAATATCATCAGGTGGTAACAGAGGGCGCATAGGATCAACGCGACGGCTTTCAAAACGTTGATTAATGTCTTGCCAAAACTTTTCTGCAAAATCTTGTAGATCTTGCGTCACTATCAATGTGTTTTTAGGGAAATAAGCAAATAAGTTAGATAAAGGTTGTTCAAAAAACAGGGATTGCCAATATTCAATTCCCGTTGGCAATATGTGTTTACTGACTTGCTGATAAATATGTTCAGGATCACGTCTTACATCAAACCGTTCACGCCATTGACTACGGAAAATTTCTATCGCATTTGCATCGGTTGGAAATTCATGGGCTGGCAGTAAATTAATTTGCTCAACCTCAGCTAGTGTCCGCTGTGTATCGACATCAAAAGTGCGCAGGCTATCTATTTCGTCATCGAAAAAATCAATACGATAAGGAAATTCACTTCCCATAGGAAATAAGTCTAATAATGCACCACGCGTTGCGTATTCCCCATGTTCTAATACTTGTTCTACATGGCGATATCCTGCTTCATCTAATGTTTTACGTAAATTATCACGAGAAAGCACCTCTCCTTTTTGCATTACCAGCGCATGACTTGCGAGATAATCAGTCGGGCAGACTTTCTGCATTAACGTATTGACTGGTAAGATTAAAATTCCCTTGAGAAGTGATGGAATACGGTATAGCGTAGAAAGGCGGTTTGAGATAATTTCTTGGTGAGGTGAAAAACTGTCATATGGCAGAGTTTCCCAATCCGATAATGTCTCTACTGGATAATCACAAAACTGGCGGATTTCATCTTGTAAACGTAATGCATTTTGCATATCGCGAGTAACAAGAACGACTAATCCAGAGTGACGTTTGATGATCTCTGCACATTCTAGAGCACAAGCGGCACCAGTCAGTTGACCTAGCTGACGAGTATCCCCTTGTTTTATAGGAAGTTGATAACGATATTCTGAGGACATAAGCGTGTAATGTGAACTCTTTGTTGTAGTTAACTCCCAACACATCTTTAGCTTAATGGCTAAAGCTTAAACTGGCGGGCAGGTTAAGATAAAAGAAAAAACCACAGTTTGGGAATAGAGTGGTTCCATTCAGTAAGACTACCCTTTATTATCCCTGAACACTTCGCATTAGCAACAGGAACAGCACAGATTTCATGTACAATTCTGTCTCATTTTATATAGGGCTCCGTTATATGCGGGGTCGTGCGGTCGATAAATTCGGTCGCTTCGTCTCATGGCTATCCGCTTTAGGGATTATGTTAGGTGTAGCAGCACTGATCACAGTGACTTCTGTCATGAATGGCTTTGAACGTTCATTGCAAGAAAGCATTCTTGCTTATATTCCACAAGCAATCGTGACTTCACCTAACGGACAAGTACCCCGAGATTCAAATATAGCTGAAAGATTACTGACGCGTGAAGGTATCATAAACGTTACCCCTTTAGTAGAAGGCGATGTTGTTTTACAGAGTAAAGACAATATCAGCGTTGGTGTCATGCTAGGTATAGAAAAAGAGCAAGATGAACCTTTAACGAAACATATTCGTTATGGAGATTTTTCTATGCTAAAAGCAGGTGACTATGGTGTGATCCTCGGAAGTGGCCTTGCTAAACAGTTAAAAGCAAAAGAGGGGGATAATATTCGCCTTATTGTGCCGAGTGTAAGCCAATTAACACCAATGGGAAGATTACCTAGTCAACGCTTATTTACAGTTAAAGGTATTTTTCAAAGTGGTGGTGATGCAGATGCCTCACAAATCTTAGTTAATCAGCAAGATGCAGCACGTTTAATGCGTTATCAGCCGGGTAATATCACAGGATGGCGTCTTTTCTTTACTGATCCTCTCAATATTGAAAAATACAGTGCTCAATCTTTAGATAAAAATCTTAGTTGGAGAGATTGGCGCGAACGTAAAGGTGAGTTTTTCCAGGCTGTTAAAATGGAAAAAAACATGATGGGCTTATTATTAAGCTTAATTATAGCTGTGGCAGCTTTTAATATTATTACCTCACTTTCTTTGTTGGTGATGGAAAAACAAGGTGAAGTTGCTATTTTGCAAACAATGGGGCTAAAACGCGCTCAGATTATGTCTATCTTTATGCTACAAGGTGCTGGTGCCGGTATTTTAGGTACGGTAGCGGGAGGTCTGTTAGGGGCATTACTCTCAAGTCAATTAAACGTCATTATGCCAGCGGTAGGACTTATTCCTCAAGGTGTCGAATTGCCTGCAACACTTGATTGGGGGCGCGTCTTTATGATTGGTTTCGCCGCTATTATTATTTCTCTTTTATCCACTTTATACCCGTCTTGGCGGGCCGCGGCTATTCAGCCAGCAGAGGCGCTACGTTATGAGTAATTCTTCTTTGAATAAACGAACAATGGCATCAGAAAAACAAATGCAAATTAACAAAGAGGGTTTATTGGATTGTCACGCCCTATGTAAACAATACCAAGATGGTTCTATTTCCACTCAAGTGCTGAAATCCGTCTCTTTTAAAATGGATAAGGGGGATTTTCTTGCCATAGTAGGCAGTTCCGGCTCAGGAAAAAGTACTTTATTACATTTATTGGGGGGATTGGATTCTCCGACTTCAGGTGAAGTCTTTTTTAAAGGTCAATCACTTAATAAATTATCTTCGTCTGAAAAGGCTGACTTACGTAATAGCCAATTGGGATTTATTTATCAATTTCATCATCTATTACCTGATTTTACAGCACTTGAAAATGTTGCTATGCCGCTGATGATTGGTGGTACGACTGCTTCAGTTGCGAAAGAAAAAGCGATGTCTTTACTCGAAGCGGTTGGGCTAAAAGATCGCGCTCATCATCGTCCTTCAGAGCTTTCTGGTGGTGAGAGACAACGTGTTGCGATTGCGAGAGCATTAGTGAACGATCCTTCATTAGTCCTTGCTGATGAACCAACGGGTAATCTTGATCAGAAAAATGCAGAAGGGATTTTCGAATTGTTGATTAAGTTAAACAAAGAAAAACAAACTGCTTTTCTAGTCGTAACGCATGATTTGTCATTAGCTGCTCGTTTTCAGCGCCAACTTGAAATGAAAGATGGTCAACTACAGTCACAAAACGCAATTTCAGGAGTGAAATAATGGCGCAATTGCCACTTGCATTAGTGACCGCATTACGTTTTTCTAGAGGGCGAAAACGTGCGGGAATGGTTTCTTTAATTTCAGTTATTTCAACACTGGGCATTATGCTTGGTGTTGCTGTCTTAATTATTGGTCTAAGTGCCATGAATGGGTTCGAACGTGAATTAAAAAATCGCATTTTATCAGTGGTGCCTCACGGACAAATTTATTCAGTAGAACAGCCATTTGTACAATGGCAATCAGCATTACCTCGTATTGAAAATACCCAAGGTGTTGTCGCCGCGGCTCCTTATATTTTACTCACAGGATTGTTAGAAAAAGGAACAGAATTAAAGGCCGTACAAGTTATGGGTGTTTCACCTGAAAAACAGAGTGAGATCAGTTTATTACCTCGATATGTAGAAAATAATGCATGGCAAGAATTTAAAGCTGGTAAACAACAAATTATTATTGGGCAAGGTGTTGCTGATGCATTAAAGATCAAACAAGGTGATTGGCTCACCGTATTAATTCCTAATAATGATGATCCAACGAAGCTTTTACAGCCTAAGCGTATTCGCTTACAAGTAAGTGGTATTTTTAAACTTAGTGGTATGCTCGATCATCAATTGGCGTTAATTCCTTTAGCCGATGCTCAACAATATATGGATTATGGGCAAGGAATAACGGGGATTGAAGTGAAAACGATAGATCCTTTTTTAGCGAATGAAATTATTCATAATGCAGGTTTAAACAGTAAAGAATATGTTTATGCCAAAAGTTGGATAAGCGATTATGGCTATATGTATAGTGATATTCAGATGATCCGTAGCATTATGTATTTATCGATGATCTTAGTGATTGGTGTCGCTTGTTTTAATATTGTCTCAACGTTGATTATGGCGGTAAGAGATAAAAGTAGTGATATTGCTATCTTACGAACGTTAGGCGCACGAGATAGTCATATTCGCAATATCTTTTTATGGTACGGCTTATTATCAGGCATGATTGGCTGTGTTGCTGGTGTGATATTGGGTGTATTGATTGCTTATAATTTAACGCCATTAGTGTCTGTTATTGAATCATTAACGGGACATAGTGTGTTGTCTGGTGATGTTTATTTCGTCGACTTTCTACCTTCGCAAGTTCATTTAATTGACGTTTTTTCTGTATTTATTACCACAGTGATCTTAAGTCTGATTGCAAGTTGGTATCCTGCACGTCGAGCCACTAAACTAGATCCTGCTAGAATTTTAAGTGGACAATAAGATTATTGACAGACAAAGAAGAAAAAACGCTTAAACTAGTAAAGATAAGAAACGCGCTATTTAAACTTGAAAACCAAGGATTGTCATGATGAAACTTAAACTTCGTCATCGTCGGCTTAGGAAGTTTCGTAAAATTAAGAGTTTACGCAGACAACATTCACGTTGTCGCTATTTTCATCTAACCCATAAAACGGAACATGAAATGAATTTACCCAAAGTTGTCGTATTAACAGGGGCTGGCATTTCGGCTGAATCAGGAATTAAAACATTCCGATCAGAAGATGGATTGTGGGAAGAACATCGTGTTGAAGATGTTGCAACACCTGAAGGTTATCAACGCAATCCCCAGTTAGTTCAGCAGTTTTACAATGAACGCCGCCGCCAATTGCAACATCCCTCTATTCAACCTAATGAAGCGCATTATGCATTAGCAAAACTAGAGCAACGTTTAGGTAAAGAAAATTTTTTACTCGTTACGCAAAATATTGATAACTTGCATGAAAAAGCAGGTAGTAAACATATTTTGCATATGCATGGTGAATTGCTAAAAGTGCGTTGCCCTCAATCTCGTCAAGTATTTGAGTGGAAAGGGGACTTAGAAACAACTGATCGTTGCCATTGTTGCCAATTCCCATCGCCACTACGACCACATATTGTCTGGTTTGGTGAAATGCCCATTGGTATGGAAGAGATTTATCGCGCTTTGGCTGAGGCTGATATTTTTATCTCTATCGGTACATCTGGAAATGTTTATCCAGCGGCTGGTTTTGTCCATGAAGCTCGGTTAACAGGTGCTCATACTGTCGAGTTAAATCTTGAACCAAGTTTGGTTGAAAGCCAGTTTGAAGAGAAACATTATGGCCCAGCAAGTCAGGTAGTTGATGAATATGTTCATAAATTGTTTGAATTAATTAATGATCCTAAAGCTGATTTGACGCAATAATTATTTTATAGAGTTCCCTATTATTGTTCTTAGAGAGATCTTAGGGGGCAACATGGATAAATTATTAGAACGTTTTTTTGAATATATTAATTTTGATACACAATCAAAACCATCTTCAAAAATGTCACCGAGTAGTGATGGACAATTAAAACTTGCCAAAGCATTGACTCACGAATTAAAAAAACTGGGTTTTTCCGATGTAACACTCAGTGACAAGGGATGTGTAATGGCAAGTTTACCATCCAATGTATCTTGGTCTGTACCTGTTATTGGCTTTATTTCGCATCTTGATACATCTCCTGACTTTTCAGGAAAACATGTAAAACCACAAGTTCTTGAAGATTATCGTGGTGGTGATATTGCGTTGGGTATTGGTGATGAAGTGTTATCGCCGGTTATGTTCCCAATCTTACATTCAATGATTGGTAAAACATTAATCACCACAGACGGTAAAACTTTATTAGGTGCGGATGATAAAGCCGGTATCGCTGAAATCATTACTGCGATGGTGCGCTTAAAAGAAACCAATCGACCTCATGGGGATATTCGTATTGCTTTCACTCCTGATGAAGAAATCGGGCGTGGTGCACATTATGTCGATTTAAAAGCATTCGGTGCTAGCTGGGCTTATACCGTTGATGGTGGTGGTGTTGGTGAGCTAGAGTATGAAAACTTCAATGCTGCATCTGTAAATATCAAAATTGTCGGTAACAATGTTCACCCAGGTAGTGCAAAAGGGGTGATGGTTAATGCGTTAGGATTAGCAACACGTATTCATCAAGAATTACCTATTGATGAAACACCAGAAAATACCGATGGTTATGAGGGTTTTTACCATCTGCAAAGTATTAAAGGCTCGGTAGAAAGAGCGGAAATGCATTATATTATCCGTGATTTTAATCGTAACCTATTTGAAAAACGCAAACAGAATATGATTGCGATTGCAGAGAAAGTGGGTAAAGGCCTGCATCCTGATTGTTATATTGAGCTAACGATTGATGATAGCTATTACAATATGCATGATAAAGTTGTTCAATTCCCTCATATCATTGAAATAGCCAAACAAGCAATGATTGATTGTGATATTGAGCCAAATATCAAGCCTATTCGTGGTGGTACAGACGGAGCCCAACTTTCTTACCGTGGTTTACCTTGTCCTAATATTTTTACAGGGGGATATAATTTCCATGGTAAGCATGAGTTTATCTCTTTAGAAGGTATGGAAGCAGCGGTGAGTGTGATTATGCGTATCGCTGAAATTACGGCTGAAAGAGAGAAGGCTAATGTAATTATCTAATCACTTAGTGAACTTCTAAAATAAAAATAATAGCCGATATTTCGGCTATTATTTTTTTAGTAAATTTACTTCTGCTAAGAAATTCATGATTTCACTTTTTCTAGCTTTATCTAACATAAAATGATATTCATTTTGCTGGTGGTGTTTTCACATTTGCTATTTTATTATTTCTGCAAATATCATGGTTAATAAAATAAAAGCAACGATTAAAACAATAAATTTTTTATAGACGATTTTATTGTAAAAAAAACAAGTAAAATCTAATTTTCTCATAAGATAAAATAGGAGAAGCGGTAAGGTATAGAGAGTATTAATAGGGAAGTTTAGTTAATTAAAAATAGAATGATTTTATAATAATGGGTTTACATATTATTTGCAATTAAACTTTTAATATAGGCCTAATATTAATCACTCTTTAATAAATTGAGTTCACTGAATTTATCTTATAATGACAGCAAACTGAATATAATATAAGGATATTAAATGGAAAACATCACAGGGAAATCATTAAAACCTGCAATAGAACAGCAACTAAGCTTTCATAAAAAGAAAGTAATTAAAAAATCTGAGCAACAATCGTTTATTATTATTTTGAGCTATTTTTTGATAACTTATTTTATCTCCTTTTCTCTTTATGCAACAAATAGCAAACATACATTATTGCTTTTTTTCTTACAAAGTACCTTTTTTGTTGTTATTCCTTTTTTCTTTCATAATACGAGAGTGCTCTTAAAAGAATCAATAAATTATTTAATTCGTTAGATTTTTAAATAATATTTATTAAATATTTAATGATAAAAAGCCCTGCAAATAATATGACAGGGCTTTATAACTAATAATTGAAAATTAGTGATGATTAATCTTCAAAGTACCAATAACCTTGGTTAACTAAATGTGTTAATAAACGTATAAACTTCGGATCAGCTAACGCATCACCTAAGTGTTGTTTATCAATATAATCATATTGGCAAAGTGCATCCACAGCTTCTATATGATCAGTATCCATCAACTCACCATTTACAAAACAATTGTCGCCGACACGTAGTGCGCGAAGACCATTTAAACGATGGAGTTGCTCGCCTTGTTGTAGCAGATCATGAATTTCTGCATTTTCATATAAAGGTTCAGGAACGGCGAGATCAAGCTCATGACGAGATTGAGAAATAAATTCACCAAACCAGTGTCGGAATACTTCTGGTTGAGCAAGTAAATCCTCCATCATGGCATGAAGTTTATTTAACTCTTGGTGTTGTACTAATGCTGGGTTTTCACGCTGTGTTAGATCAGGATCGCTATAACGATAGCTACCTAAATCATTTGCTAATACATAGTCAGCGAACCCACTGAAAAGTTCACGAGCATTAGGCGATCTGAAACCAACAGAGTAGTTTAGTGATTCTTCAATCGCATAACCTTCATGTGGGAATCCAGGTGGGATATAAAGAATATCGCCCGGCTCTAACTCTTCATCAATAATTGCTTCAAAAGGATCAACTTGAAGCAGATCAGGGTGAGGGCAATGTTGTTTCATTGGGATTTTTTCACCCACACGCCAACGACGACGACCTTGTCCCTGAATGATAAAGACATCATATTGATCAAGATGTGGGCCTACACCACCACCGGGAACAGAATAAGAGATCATTAAATCATCAATGCGCCAATCAGGTAACACACGAAATGGCTTCATTAATGCCGCACTAGGAAAATGCCAGTGATCGACGGCTTGTACAAGTAAAGACCAATCTTTATCACCAAGTCCTTCAAAGTGCTCAAAAGGCCCATGTTTGACTCCCCACTGTCCGTCTTGACAGCTAACAAGACGGCTATCAACTTCATCTTCCATTGCAAGACCAGCAAGTTCGTCAGGAGATAAAGGATCAACAAAACGAGAGAAGCCGTTTTTAATTAATAAAGGGCGTTTTTGCCAATGGCTTTCAAGGAATGATTGCCAATCTAAATTAAGTTTATAGTCCATTGTGTATATCCTGAATTCGGGAAGCCTAGAGCCATAGTATAATGAATTCTAACTTCCTGCTAAACATTCCTTTGAGCAATGTGAGTAACACGATAATAAGTGAACAGATATGATACTTAACATCGTAGATTTGGCGGTAATTTAAAAAAGAAAGAAGTGCCCCTTAATCGACAATGATTATTCACGCTCAGCCGTCAGTTGCTGCTCAGCAAAAATTACGGTAATACGAGCACCACCTAAAGGGCTATCGGTAATAGTAATTTCACCACGGTATTGTTCAATAATATCTACTGCGATAGATAATCCTAAACCTTGTCCTGGACGAAGCGTATCTGCTCTTGTTCCTCGCTGAAAAATAGCTTCTCTTTTTTCCGGGCTGACGCCTGGTCCGTCATCATCAATAATAATAATTACACTACTTTCATTATTGCTAACATTGATTTCAACAAATTCTAAGCAGTATTTGCAGGCGTTATCAATAATATTACCCATCACTTCCATAAAATCATTTTTTTCACCTAACCACATGATTTCAGGTGAAACATTGAGTGTTAGATCAACGCCTTTTGACTGATAAACCTTACTTAATGCACTACAAAGATTATCGAGTAATCCTGACAGTGAATGGAGTTTTCGCGTGGTAATATTGTGATCACCATGGATGGATGCTCTGTGCAGATAATAACCGACTTGCTGTGAAATTCGTTCTATTTGTTCGAGCATGATAGGTTCAGCTTGCTCTATAGTCATTTGTTTACCCGAACGTAAAGAGCGTAATGTCGATTGCAATACAGCAAGTGGTGTTTTTAAGCTATGGGTAAGATCAGATAAACTTGTACGATATTTACTGTAACGACTGCGTTCATTACGCAATAACACATTTAAATTTCGGACTAAGCCTTTTAATTCAGTTGGTGGGTTTTCATCCAAATCATTGCGAGTTCCTTTTTCTAATGCACTGATCTGTTCAATAACTTGTTTTATGGGTCTTAAACTCCAATGTGCAGCCAACCAAATTAAGGGGACAACCAAAAATAGATTTGCAACAATGATATATAAGAACCAATCCCAAACTTGACTGGCTTTTTGCATCCGCTGAGGGATAGGATCGATAACCGCGATCGCCATATAAGGCATATTATCAGCTGCAGGATAATGGTTAATTACAACTGAGTGAGTTAAAAACTCATTACTGGAATATTCCTCAAGGCGTTTGAGATAAACACGATATTGCGGTAATTGCTCTAGCATTAAACGTGTTGTTTTAATATCAACTGAGATCTCGAATAAGCCTTCTTCATGGCGCCATTTATGTTTAATGCTATCTGGAATAGCTTTAGGTAAATCAGGCGTTGTCCATAATACGCTACCTTTATCATCAAAAATAATCACCAAAGAGGTGTTATTATTGAGACTTGTAGGAAATTCAATATTCAGCTTGCCCTTATCCCACTGCGCTAAGCTGTAGTAAAGATTGCTTTGACTACGCATTAGCATAAAAGTGGTTTTATCCACACTGACAATTGAACCGACAATGGCAACTAACCCATAAGAAAGCACAAGCGCTAAAATTATGGCACTAGTTGCAAGTAAAAAACGAGTTCGTAATGAGAGTGGAGAGCGCTGTTTTTTTTGCATATTAAGGTTTCATATCAAAACGATAGCCTTGTCCGCGTACTGTAACTATTAAGTCATTTGGATATCTTTCTAAGATTTTTTTACGCAGCCGGCCCATTAGCACATCAATAGTGTGGCTCTCTTTTAATTCAGCATCTGGATACAACTGACGCATTAATGCATCTTTGCTGACAACTTTATTTTGATTACGCATCAAGGTTTCTAAAATTGTATATTCAAATGCAGTTAACTTAATTTGTTCTCCCGAAATCATGAACTCTTTACGTGACAAATCCAATTCAAAAGGTTCGATTGCGAGGGTTTGCGATGCAATTCCCATGTTTCTTCGCATTAATGCCTGAATACGTGCAACAATTTCTTCGAAATGAAAGGGCTTTGTCACATAGTCATCAGCGCCTGCATTTAACGCTGAAACTTTTTCTTGCCAGCTTTCTCGAGCCGTTAACACCATTATTGGTAAGGTAATATTATTCTCTCGCCATCTACGAATAAGGCTAATGCCATCTTCATCCGGCAATCCTAAGTCTACAATGGCAACATCAGGAGTTCCTTCCGCAATGAGACTATCTGCTTCTTTGGCATCTTCTGCAGCATCAACTTGATGTCCTGCGTCACGAAATTGCACAGATAAGTGATGGCGAAGTAAGATATTATCTTCAATAATTAAGATCCGCATTATTCCACCTTGAGTACAATCAGCAAAAATTCACTGTTGCAAAATAAATATAGGAAATGATAGTCAATCTATCAGATAAAATATGGGTTCATCATAGACAATCTATCGCTTAAAAAACACTGTATCCAGCAAAGTGTTTAAGTTACAGATAGTTTTCGTTGTGTTTTGATTATAAAAAAAGGCAGAAATTATCTGCCTTTTTAGAGAGGTAAATTAGTTTAATTTATCAACAAGTTGAGTTGCAAAACCAATATAGCTTTCAGGTTTCATTGCTTTTAAGCGTGTTTTTTCATCTTCTGGTAGTTCTAAACCATCAATGAAAACGACCATATCTTGTTCTGTGATGCGTTTACCACGAGTAAGCTCTTTTAGTTTTTCGTAAGGTTTTTCAATACCATAACGACGCATTACAGTTTGAATTGGTTCAGCTAATACTTCCCAATTACAGTCTAATTCTTCACGAAGGTGATTTTCATTTACTTCAAGTTTATTAAGACCTTTCATGGTTGATTGATAAGCAATCAGCGCATAACCCATACCCACACCTAAATTACGCAGTACAGTTGAGTCTGTTAAATCACGTTGCCAGCGAGAAACAGGTAATTTACTAGAAAGATGTCCCATAACGGCATTTGCTAACCCTAGGTTTCCTTCAGAGTTTTCAAAATCAATAGGGTTTACTTTATGAGGCATGGTTGATGAACCAATTTCACCTGCAATGGTTTTTTGTTTAAAGTGGTTCAGTGCAATGTAACCCCAAATATCACGGTCAAAATCAATCAAGATAGTATTGAATCGACTAATACAATCAAAAAGCTCCGCAATATAATCATGTGGTTCAATTTGAGTTGTGTATGGGTTCCATGTAATACCAAGTGAAGTGACAAATTCTTCACTAAATTGATGCCAGTTTACCTCTGGGTATGCAGCTAAGTGAGCATTGTAGTTACCTACTGCACCATTGATTTTACCTAAGATTTCAACTTGTATTAGTTGACGATATTGGCGCTCCATACGGTAAGCAACGTTAGCAAACTCTTTGCCTATTGTAGATGGTGTTGCAGGTTGACCATGAGTACGAGAAAGCAATGGTAAATCACGGTATTCTTGAGCCATTTTGCTAATGGTATCAATAATTTCACGCCATGCAGGTAATAAGATCTCTTGGCGTGCCGTTTCTAGCATAATGGCATGAGACAGGTTATTAATATCTTCAGAAGTACAAGCAAAGTGAATAAATTCAGAAACCTGATGTAAAGCAGGGATGGTCGCCACTTTTTCTTTTAAGAAATATTCTACGGCTTTTACATCATGGTTAGTGGTGCGTTCGATTGTTTTAATGCGAGCAGCATCTTCTTCATTGAAGTTAGCAACAATTGCATCAAGGTAATCGATTGCGTTTTTTTCAAAGGCTGGAACTTCTTTAATGTCGGCGCAAGATGCCAGCTTTTGTAGCCAGCGAACTTCTACCTGTACACGGAATTTCAGAAGACCGAATTCACTAAAAATAGAACGTAACGACGAAGTTTTACTACCGTAACGACCGTCAATCGGTGAAATCGCTGTCAGCGAAGATAATTCCATTGTTGGCAACTCCCAGGTTGAATTTAAAGTATTAACATTGAGCGAGAAAATCATCAGCTTGTCGCAGGATAGTCTTTTGATGCAGTAAAAAATCAAAACGACGACCACCTACTTGACGCCAGAGCACTGCACTACGAATGCCAGTTAATAATAGCGCTCTAACTTTAGCTTGAATAATAGGATTCTTTAGCAGATCAATTGCGCCGTGAACTTGAATGCGTGGACCAACAGGACTAACCGCATCAACATAAACGCCTGCAAGTGCATTAAATACACCTTCAGACATGGGTTCAAAGTAACTTTTTTGGCGCTCTAATTGAGAAATTTTTTGCGATAAACGAGAACTGTAATCATCATTTCTATTAATAAGACGTTCTAGATTGATTAAGCCTTGTTGGTAAGTCATCAATTCAAGCGTTAATTTTTCTCTTCTTACCGCCTGATGAATGGCTTTCAGTGTTTGAAAGCCTAATTTTAAGTGACCGACTTGATTGCCATAAACATCTAATGTTGAAGTTGGGTTGAGATTAAAAACACTGTTAACCATTACTTCAATATCGCTCTCGTTTGCACTACCTTGGTAAGCTATTTGCTGAACGAGACGACTTGCTTGGCAGATGCCTGCCAATGCAAGTGTTATATCACGAAAATCTTTAGCCACATCTACTCCTGAATTCGGGTTTCAATGATACCGCCACCTAAACAGACTTCGTCTTGATAAAAGACGGCTGATTGTCCCGGAGTCACTGCTGCGACGGGATAATCAAAGCGGACTTCAATTTTGTCTTCACCTAATGGTGTTACTGTACACGCAATATCAGGTTGGCGATATCGTGTTTTAACAGTACAGCGGAAAGCTTCAGTAATAGGTTCTCTTGATACCCAATGTAATTGCTGAGCAATTAGACCGACAGACATTAATCTTGGATGCTCATGGCCTTGAGCAACAACAAGAATATTGTTCTCAACATCTTTATCTACTACATACCAAGGATCTTCTCCGCCATCTTTTGTGCCGCCGATACCTAAGCCTTTACGCTGACCTAATGTGTGATACATCAAGCCTTGGTGTTCACCAATAGTTTCTCCATCAACAGTCACGATAGCACCCGGTTTTGCAGGCAAATAACGCGATAAGAAATCGGTAAATTTACGCTCGCCGATAAAACAAATACCCGTTGAATCTTTTTTCTTGGCTGTTGCTAATTCAAGTTTTTCAGCAATTTTTCTGACTTCAGGTTTTTCCATTTCACCAACAGGGAAAAGGCTTTTTGCAATTTGCTCATGACTTAATGTATATAAGAAATAGCTTTGGTCTTTGTTATTATCAACACCACGAAGTAATTGACTTTTACCATCAATATCACGACGGCGAACATAGTGACCTGTTGCAATGTAATCAGCACCTAAATCTTCAGCTGCATATTCTAAAAATGCTTTAAATTTTATTTCTTTATTGCACAGAATATCTGGGTTTGGCGTGCGGCCTGCTTTATATTCGGATAAAAAGTGTTCAAAAACATTATCCCAATACTCAGCAGCAAAATTGATGGTATAAAGCTCAATGCCAAGTTTATCGCATACAGCTTGCGCATCGGCAAGATCGGTAGAGGCTGAGCAATATTCTGTATCGTCATCTTCTTCCCAGTTCTTCATAAACAGACCAACGACCTGATATCCCTGTTCCTTAAGAAGATAGGCTGAGACGGATGAATCTACGCCACCGGACATTCCTACGATGACTTTTTTTTGGCTGTTATCTGACATGACTGGATCTCACTGCGGAAAAATAAGCGCCATACTTTACCATATCACTGACACAGGTGCACCAAGTCTTACTCTGTTTTTGATGCTTTGTTTTTCCTTTTCTATTATTTAGTTAAAAGGTGTTCCAAAACTACCTAATAAAGAAAGAGGATAGCGTTCACCTTGTTGATAACATAGCAGGCTTTCTCTTACTAATGGTGAGCGTAATTGCTGGCTATGAATAATTTCATCGGCGCTAACCCAGTGACAACAATCAATATCGCTATCTTGAGGCTGAGTTTCAAATTGCTCTTGTGCTTCAATAAGAAAAAGAAAACGTAGAAATGGTGTTTTATCTGGAGCAATCCATTGATGTAATTTAAGAAAATATTGAACGGGAAGTATTAATCCCGTTTCTTCCCATAATTCACGCTGAACAGCCTGAATTAGTGTTTCATTGGCTTCAAGGTGCCCAGCCGGCTGATTCCACGTCGCTTTTCCATTGACCGTTTCTTCAACGACGAGAAACTTATTTTTTGCATGAACGATACACGCGACAGTCACATTAGGTTTAAACAAAATCAATCTCCTTCCATTCACCGGGTAATAAATTATCCAATGTAATATTTCCCATACTAAAGCGGATCAAGCGCAATGTTGGATAACCGATATGAGCCGTCATTCGTCTCACTTGACGGTTTTTACCTTCAAATAACGTTATTTTCAACCAAGTTGTCGGGATAGTTTGACGTTCTCTAATTGGAGGATTTCTCGGCCATAGCCATTCGGGTTGTTCAACTATTTCGACTTGTGCAGGTAATGTTTTGCCATCTTTAAGCTCTAATCCATTGCTAAATTGTTGTAATGAGACAGCGCTTGGGATGCCTTCAACTTGAGCATAGTAGATTTTTCCCGTTTTTTTACTTGGTTGTGTTAATTTTGCTTGTAGCTTGCCATCATTTGTTAAGACTAAAAGTCCTTCACTGTCTCTATCTAAACGTCCAGCTGCATAAATATCACGAATAGGAATAAAGTCTTTTAGTGTTTTTCTGCCATTTTCATCCGTAAATTGCACAAGAACATCAAAGGGCTTATTGAAGATAACGACTTTTCGCTCACCTCTTGGGCGAGCTGATTTTCTTTGTGCTGATGGAGTGTGATGTTTTCTCGATTTAGCGCTATTTTTAAGTTGATTTGCCATAGTGAGTTTTTGTAAAAAATGGGAGATTGATTATACCTTAAAAGAGAAGCGATTGGCGTTAGCTGAATAATCAAGTAGTATTGACAGGTCTCTTACAAAAAATTAACAAAGCGTGCGCTTACATGAAAGGAGAGGTAAATGGAAAGCAAAGTAGTTGTTCCGGCTAATGGCGCTAAAATTACACTAGATGCTAAAGGTAAGCTTGTTGTTCCAAATAATCCGGTTATCCCTTATATCGAAGGGGACGGTATCGGTATTGATGTTACGCCAGCAATGTTAAAAGTTGTTGATGCAGCAGTTGAGAAAGCTTACGGCAAAGAACGTAAGATTGAGTGGATGGAAGTCTACACAGGCGAAAAATCAACGCAGGTTTATGGTAAAGATGTTTGGCTACCAGAAGAAACCTTAGATCTTATCCGTGAATACCGTGTTTCTATTAAAGGTCCTCTTACTACCCCAGTTGGCGGTGGTATCCGTTCATTAAACGTTGCATTACGTCAACAACTAGACCTCTATATTTGCCTACGTCCAGTACGTTATTATAAAGGTACTCCAAGCCCAGTAAAACAACCTGAACTAACTGATATGGTTATCTTCCGTGAAAACTCAGAAGATATCTATGCAGGTATTGAGTGGAAAGCGGGCTCAGCAGAAGCAGATAAAGTAATTAAGTTCTTACAAACTGAAATGGGTGTTACCAAAATCCGCTTCCCACAAGATTGTGGTATTGGAATCAAACCTTGTTCAGAAGAAGGAACTAAACGTTTAGTTCGCGCTGCAATTGAATACGCTATCGATAACGACCGTGATTCAGTTACATTGGTACACAAAGGTAATATTATGAAATTTACCGAAGGTGCCTTTAAAGACTGGGGTTATGAGTTAGCTCGTGAAGAGTTTGGTGGCGAATTATTAGATGGTGGTCCTTGGGTTAAAATCAAGAATCCTAAATCAGGTAAAGAGATCATCGTTAAAGACGTTATCGCCGATGCTTTCTTGCAACAAATCCTGTTACGCCCAGCAGAGTATGATGTAATCGCATGTATGAACCTCAATGGTGACTATATTTCTGATGCATTAGCAGCTCAAGTGGGGGGGATTGGTATCGCTCCTGGCGCAAATATTGGTGATGAGTGTGCTCTATTTGAAGCAACACACGGCACAGCACCAAAATATGCAGGCCAAGATAAAGTTAACCCTGGTTCTATTATTCTTTCTGCGGAGATGATGCTACGCCACATGGGTTGGACAGAAGCCGCTGACTTAATCATTAAAGGTATGGAAGGCGCGATTGCTGCTAAGACTGTCACTTATGATTTTGAACGTCAGTTAGAAGGCGCTAAACTGCTGAAATGTAGCGAGTTTGGTGACGCGATTATCAAACATATGTAATATAATTAGTGTTGTGAATTGATTACGGGAACTTAAGGGTTCCCGTTTTTGTTACAGGATTTTTTATGAGTGTGTGTAACGTGTTGATACGTATTTTTGTATTAAAAGTAGCCTAATGTAGCAAAACCAAACAAACAATGAATAAAACGTAAGTGTTAAAATCAACACGTTAAAAGAGGCGATAAGGTTTTGTTTACGGCGAAATGAAAAAGAAAGAAAATAATCTGCAAACTGCATGATAAACG
The DNA here is from genome assembly GCF_030286765.1 of Proteus faecis. Taxonomy (NCBI): domain Bacteria; kingdom Pseudomonadati; phylum Pseudomonadota; class Gammaproteobacteria; order Enterobacterales; family Morganellaceae; genus Proteus; species Proteus faecis. The sequence goes on along the minus strand of NZ_JASVWV010000001.1, from coordinate 324,840 downwards.
TGGCGAAAATTATCATTTGCAGATTATCTGATGAATTAAAATAAGGTCAGAAATAAGATTAACACGCGATGGTTATCCATTCTTTTCCACGAACATCATTATAACGGTCTGTCTGTGCTCGAGTGGCATGTCCTAATAACGCTTGCGTATCGATACCCTGTTTTCGATATAAACGTTCTGATAATGAACGTTGCTCATGAAAGGAAGCTGGCATTCCTTCACCCCAATCAATATTGGTTTTATTTCTTGCTTTGGTGAAATTCGTTGTCATCGTATTTGCGGTGACAGGGCCTCCTCGTTGCCCTTGTGATGTAGTCCGAAAATAGTGAATTAAATAGTGGCTTACCACGCGATCACGACAGCGGTCAACGATTTCTTTAAGTGAAACATTGATGGCCTGATTGCGTAAAGAAAGGGGAATGGCCACTTTAGCCCCCGTTTTTCCTTGAACAACATGTAAATGGTCATCCCAAATATCTTGAAAACGCATTCGTGAGATATCGCTAATGCGCTGACCTGTTACGAGAGCAAGGAGCATCGCATTACCCATATAACGATGTTGCTTGTCCGCTAAATCATAAATCTGATGCCACTCATCTAAAGTCAATCTTTGACGTTTTATCCGAGTTTTTGGCCTTTTGGTTGCCAATGCGGGGTTATAACCTGGTGGAACTTCACCCGCATGTTGTGCTTCTTTAAAAATATCACTAAAAACGGATCTAACGACCTGTGCCATTCTGTGCTGACCATTAGATTTATATTCATCCAGAATTTCAGCAATATCTCTGGCATCAACAGCGGGTAATGGTTTCATGGATAAGGCTTGCCTCATTAAATCTACCGGCTTCCTTTTTTGTTTATATGTATTCGGTTTTATATCACCTTCCTTTAAACGCTCTTCTTGAATAATCCAGTATTTATCCAACCAAGGAGCTTCGCTTTTTGCGGGGTTTTATTTTTTAATATATATTTTTAATTATTAATTAAAAAATTTGTTGGAAGTTTTTTGTTTTCATTGATTGTTTGTTTATATTTAAGATGAAATTTATTGTTATCCTATAAGAATAAATCTGCAGTATTTAACTAATAATTAAAATAATAAACAGGTATTCTTATCTCTACTATACTCATAATATTCAATTTATAGAGCGAGTATATATAATGATTGATTTGTTTAAATTAACGAAAAAAAGTTCTAGGCATATTGGTATAGCAATATACGTTGGTATTATAGCAGGTATCTTTTCAGCTTTAGTAAAATCTGGTTTTGAAGACCTAATTCCACCGAGAACACTTGAAACGACACCACCTCCGGTCGTCTTATTAGAAAAGCTAGGATTAAATATAGATACTATGACGTATCATTGGATGGGGTATAGTATTAATTGGGGCGGTAATGGTGTTCATATATTATTCTCAATAGTTATCGCTGTGATATATTGTGTTATTGCTGAATACTTACCAAAGGTTAAATTATTACACGGTATTTGTTTTGGTATTGGTGTTTCTGTTTTTGCTCATGGTTTAGTTGTACCATTATTAGGGTTATCTAGCTGGCTTTGGACAGCAGGTTATCAAGCATTAGTTTCTGAGTTTGTCGGAACCGCTTTTTGGATCTGGTCAATTGAAGCGATTAGACAAAATTTGCGTTATTGTTTAACTAAAGAAAAAGATGCTGAATAGATAAGGAAGTTCAACCTTAATCTGTTATAAATTTCTTAAAGATCGCCTAGGCGGTCTTTTTTATTATCTGCAACCTGTAAAGATTGCTTACGGGGTCACATGCTTGGTTATTCCGAATAAATCACAATCAATGCTAGTAGTTTAATGTTCATTTGAATTACTTATGTACATGACACAAATATGATAAAGATATTTGTAAAAAACTGGTTGTATATCCAGATGTTAGATATATCTATGGAGTATGTATGAATAGCCGAGTATCACTATCGAAAAAAAATGCTAAGGCATATAGTCAATTAATTACCATGAGTAATAATATTGATGAGCAAGCAATATTGGCTGGACTAGAAGAAGGCTTTATTCATCTGTTAAAGTTAAGGCTTTCACAAATAAATGGTTGTGCTTTCTGTGTAAGGCTTCATACACAGGATGCACAAAAATGTGGTGTAAGTATTGATAAAATAGCATTGGTTGCTACATGGAAGGAAACTGAGTATTTTTCAGAAAAAGAGAAATCTGCTTTGTCTTTAGCCGAGTCTGTGAACCTTATTCATAACGAGTATGTGCCTGATGATATCTATCAAGAATCTGCTAAATATTGGGATGAGGCACAATTAGCTTCAATTGAATGGATTTCAATAATTATAGGTGCGTTTAATAGAGTGGCGATTACTAGTCGTTATAGCGTTAAACCATAATCAATAAAATTACTTTCTAGATCTAAAGGCCACTTCTGTGGTCTTTTCTGTATATGCCGACTAACAGAATTAATCACAACACCTGACTTTCACAAGATCTGTGAGTCGGTACCTTTTAATAGGGTTTTATTTTCGATAGTATACAAGTGGTTTCATCGTTAAAAAATAAAGTTTGCTATCTGCATTTTTCTATGGCTTAATAGCGTCACTGGTTTGGAAGTACAGACCTATTTATGTTAGTAAGTTTAAAGTTGTTCCCGTTTAGCGTTATCCTCGATACCTCTTCATTGTGAATTCCTTCTAATTAATACCCATAAGTAAAAATACAAAACAAACCGCATATGCCTTATGGCAAATTAAATAAATTAAAGGAAATTCTATGTCTAATACAATGACTGGCACAGTAAAATGGTTCGATGAAGGTAAAGGTTTTGGTTTTATTACTCCAGCTGATGGTAGCAAAGATGTCTTCGTACATTTCTCTGCAATCCAAAGTGATAGCTTCAAAACATTAGCGGAAGGCCAACAAGTTTCATTCACCATGGAAAATGGTATGAAAGGCCCAGCAGCAGGCAACGTGGTGGCTCTCTAAAGGCGCTATTACTATTCGCCTCTATTTTAAATGCCCTTGTTGTAGTGGTTCACAATATAGAACATCACAATTTGATGTCACAGTGAACAATCCACACGGCGCAAAATGTATCTTTTGCAAAAGTGTGATGACAGCTCAAATGAGTTAAGCATTAAATAGTTGAATATACAAAACCTCGCTTCGGCGGGGTTTTTTGCTATCTACAATCTCATATTGGCTAAAGATAAAAAATTTAGGTTTTAAGGCTTGAAAAATACTTGCTCGTTCATATTTATATTTTGGGTAAATAAGATACCACCCATAATTCACTAAATACTGAAGGAGGAGTTATATGCCTAACATTAAACCTTTTTCATTATTCCCAACATTATCTGACAACTTACTTTCAAATCGTTTTGATCAGATAGATCGCCTGTTTAGTCAGTTAACAGGCAGTAAGCCAATTGCATCACCTGTACAGACTTATAACCTGAAACAGATTGATGATAACCACTATGAACTGACAGTGAGTGTGCCTGGATATCAAGAAAATGACTTATCGGTTTCATTAAAAGGAAGTCGTTTATTGATTGAAGGGAAAAAAGAAGAAAAATCAGAAGAAGACAATGATAAATGGATCCACCGAGGCATATCTCAAGGACAATTTACGTTGCAATTTGACCTCGGTAAAAATGTTAAAATAGAAAAAGCTGATTTATCAAGTGGACTTCTGACTATTGCTATTGAATATGAATTACCTGAAGAAGAAAAACGGCAAACAATTGCGATAGAAAATAAAGATAAAAAATAATTGGGTTAGATAACGTGAATAAGATTAAGGCTACGCATAATGTGTAGCCTTAATTGTTTTTGTCGGGGAATAATTGTATTTGGCCAGACTTGATTTAATGGGGTTAGTAGGTAAAACACAATTAGTTTTGAGCGAAGGCGGACACGTCAAGTATTAATACGAGTAGTAATATTCTTCGACTCTTGTCATATCGCTTGTCATAATAGCTTCACGAAATCCAACAATTTAGGGTTCGAAATATTTCAATGTTATTAGATTTCATTATTTAAAGGACAAGTTATGCTAATCATTTTCAGTGGTTTGCCTGGAAGCGGGAAAAGTACTATCGCTCAGGCTTTGGCAAAGCGGTTAAACGCTTTTTACTTGCGAATCGACACGATTGAGCAAGCCATACGCAAAGCCGATGAAGATGATCGCGAAATGGGGCCTGCTGGTTATTTTGTCGCTTACTCACTCGCCAGAGAGAATCTGCAATTAGGGGCAACAGTAATTGCTGACTCAGTGAATCCATTGGCGTTAACCCGTGATGCCTATCGAGATATAGCTTTATTCGCAAAAACTGGTTTTTTAGAAATTGAGATTGTGTGTTCCGATATAATTGAGCATCGTAAACGAGTTGAAACCAGAGTATCTGAAGTTGAGGGATTAACCTTGCCTGACTGGAAAGATGTCACAAACTTGACTTATGAACCATGGAACAGAGAACACCTTATTTTAGACTCATACAGTTTATCCAGTGATGAATGTGTCTCGCGGATCATTGACGTTCTTTCCCAATATTCGACACTTGAAAAAACTTCAAATGGAGGAAGTTAGTAAAGTCCGCTTTTGGCACTGAGCGGAATATCTAAATTATAAGTATAAAAGAATTACTCAAAACAAAATAAAAAAATGCCGATACGCTAGGAGTCATATCGGCATATAAAATAAACGCAAGAAGCAATGTAAGTCATGTCGTACTAATTCGTATCAAACCTGTCAATTCGATACATATGTAATGATAATTATTCTCATTAATATATTCAACCCTAAATAAGGTTACTTTGTAACCTTTCCGTCTACGCCGACCACAGAATCAACACCCACTTATACCTTTCACACAAGAGCTGTGAGTCGGCACCTTATCAACTAAAATAAATCGGTAAATGTTATGTCAAAAGAGATAAGCGAATTACAGTTTAGTCTTCACTATGCATCAGAAACAGACAGTGAAAAGAATACCTCCGCCATTTTAACGGCGAATATCCATACGGCTGATGGTGAAACTCAACAACTCACACAATTAATTTGCACGACATCTCCCTCAGGTAAAAAGCAATATCGAATCGGTACACAAAAAATTAATGATGCAGGCGATCCATTGCTGGTGGCGATTGAATCCTATTGGCGCAAAAACACACAGGAGAGTTGTGTTTATTTGTCAGAGAAAACGAAGCAATTTATTCAAGGGTACTTATAACAAACGAATACATGGATATGTATGGTCTTGTAATTGTTTCTAATGCGTCACTTAAAGAGTAGTTGCTTGAAGGTTTATTGAAGACACTTAAAAGTATCAATACCTACCTAATTTTTATCGTTTCACTTTTCACTCGCTCTCACTAATCATCAACGGACACTCCTCTGGGAGACTATGCATATGGATAAATTAACCAATGTTAGAACGGTATCGTAATTTAGGCATTAAAGATGGTTAGGTTCCGAATAATATTGAAGAGGTTTGTAATAATACTCATACAGCGATGCTAGAAGATTATAATATCAACGAAGGGACACAGTCTTTATATACACCAGAGTCTATTGAAGCATATGATAAATCTCAGGAGATAAGATAATGATTGATGTTGAAAGTATTTATAAAAACGAAAGCGTAGAGGATGTGCTTCTATATTTTTCCTCAAAAACGACGTACCCAAGCATTACTTGATTTTATTCTGAAGGACAAAAAGATCTCGTAAGTTATTTATCTTGTTATCTGCTCTAGATTATTATCCGACTCAAATATACTGAATGTAATTATCATTGTTTTATTGCTCTTAGTTACATTCGTGATAGTTCATTGGTTCAGATAAATTCATTCCGCTATTAGCTTAACTGGGAGAGTATTGGGTTTTATTTAAATTAAAAATTGAGGTTCGATGCCTTGATTGCGACCTAATTAAATATAAAGTCTCCCATCTATTTTTTATTTTAATTTATAGAAAATTTGATATTAGGATTTATTATGTCAGGACTAAATTAAACAAAAGTAATTAGTCTAGTTTTACAATGAATTAGTAGTATTGGCCTGACATTGGTTGTAATTATTTTAATAATTTTTTTAGTTAAAGAAACTAATATTCTTACTAACTTGTTATTTAAAGTTAGTGAGCCACTTTAAGTTTATTTATTAATTGATGGTCTTGTAAATTACTTTTTTTATTTTGAATTTATTGCATTAATTATTAAATATTTTCAGTATAATTATCATTTTCCATTGTAATATTTTATTTACATCGCAATAACTGCGATAATTAGGTTAATTGTTGTTGAATATAAAAATACTCAGTTACTTATTGTTTACTCAGGAACGATACTGCTACTAGTTATTGAGTTATATATTTCTAGTGCTGAAAGATTGAAACCTAATTAAAATTATAAAAGTAGTAAAAAAAGCATAATCTTACTAATATGAATACAGTTATGATCTACTATAATCAGATTATATGAATGTTTCATATGAGGTAGTAAGAATGTTTAACTCTGTTACAGATATTCACAAAAATAATTTTGTTGGTAAAAAAATTTTTGTAGGGATTAGCACTTGTTTATTAGGGAATAATGTTAGGTTTGATGGTGGTCATAAGCGCTTTCTTCTTGCCGTAGATGAACTATCTGATTATTTTGAATATCAATCGGCTTGTCCTGAGATAGCTATTGGTTTACCTACACCAAGGCCCGCACTAAGATTAGTTAAATCAAATTCAGGAGAAATTGCATTAAAATTTAGTAACGGGAGTGAAGGTGATTTAACTGAAAAGATGAATCGGTATTCTGTTGAGTATTTAGAGAAATTTAATCAGTTTAGTGGGTATATTGTTTGTGCAAAATCACCAAGTTGTGGATTAGAGCGTGTTCGTGTATATGATCCTATTGGTAATGGTAATCGGAAAGCAGGGACGGGTATTTTTACAGAAAATCTGAAAAAAATGATGCCTTGGTTACCAATAGAGGAAGATGGGCGATTGAATGATCCTCATATAAGAGAAAATTTTGTTATACGTGTATTTGCACTGGATGAGTTGAATGAATTGAGAATGGACGCATTTACTCGTCAGTCTTTAATCGATTTTCATACAAGATATAAACTGCTCTTATTGGCTCATTCTCAACCTCTTTATAGAGAGTTAGGTCGCTTTGTTGCTAATAATAAAGAATGGCATTCATTGGAAGCTTTTTTTGATGAATATCGAAATAGATTTATGACATTATTACAGCACCAAGCAACACGACGTAATCATACCAATGTTCTTATGCATATACAGGGGTATTTTAAGCGCTATTTAACACCAAATCAGCGACAAGCATTAAGTCAATTGATTTTAGAATATCATCAAGGAATACAGCCTTTATTAGCACCTTTAACATTAATTAATCATTATCTATCAGAGTATCCTGATAATTATTTGAGTAAACAGAGATATTTTCATCCTTATCCTCAATCCTTAAGATTACGTTATGGATTATAATAAACTTATTGATAGGAGGAAAATATGATACGTTCTTTTGTCACTTTTTTAAGTTCATTTATTCTTACTGGATGCAATGTTATTCCTCCGAGTGATATTGAGCCTATTAATAATTTTGAACTCTCACGTTATCTTGGGCAGTGGTATGAGGTCGCTAGAATAGATAATCGTTTTGAAAAAGGCTTAACGAAAGTTACCGCAAATTATTCATTACGAGATGATGGTGGTGTTAAGGTTATTAATCGAGGTTGGAGTCAAAATAAACATCGCTGGAAAGAAAGTATCGGTAAGGCTTATTTTGTTGGTTCATCTAATAAAGGTGCATTAAAAGTATCATTTTTTGGTCCGTTCTATGGTGGATATAATATCATCAAATTGGATAAAAATTATCAATATTCTTTGGTTGTAGGGCCAGATAAAGATTATTTATGGATATTATCACGTACACCGACCATGCCATCAAATTTGTTGAATGAATATATTAATTTTGCAACATCATATGGATTTGATAGTAACAGGATCATAGTATTTTAATAAAAAAGTATATAGCTGAATTTAAATACTATCTAATTTAATGGCATCTAATTTAGTTATTATTTGAAGATGCTCATTCATATTATCCACTGCAATAACACTGGAAATGGTTATTTATACCTAAGAGCATGGGGATTTATGAATTAGTGTTATCCAGACCAGTCATTTTGTTCTTATATGAGTAAATATGGTGCATTATTTTTTAATCAGGGTATTACCGAAGAATTAACACCTTATGAATCAGCCGTATTTTTAAAAAAGATAAAAACTAAGCCAGGCATAATTAAAGTTATCGAAGGTAATAATAACGCAGTACCACTTATTTTTATTCGAGTTCTTAATGCCTCTAATCCATCATTAAGTGGATTATCCGAAGTGATTTATGAGAATAATGCGTGGTGTGTGAATTTAATCGATACTATTCAAGGTAATTCAGCAGAATATGAGCTTTATGTATTTGTGAAGTATTCTTATCATATTTTACTTCATCCTCAAAAATGGGGAATTCAAATTTATCATAAAGGTGTTATTACACACGCTTCAAGTCAAAGACCGCTTAATTTATTAGAGGAAAATAACTTTGTATTCACAGGAAATAATTGGAATGGTGTGGATGTCGGATTCCCTTGTGCGGTATTAATCACAACAATTGGGCATATTGGGATGATGGATTCTATGGGAGGAAAAACGATTAGAGTAACTCTTTGTGGACGAGGCAATCGTATTATTCCACATTCCATGATAGTCTCCGGACAGATGTCAACAACCTCACTAGGAAAGCAGTATTTTTATATTGATGTGAGGAAGTATGGTGGGTGATAGGAAGAGTTTAGATGGTTAGTTTAGTTATTGAGTACGAGAGATCGCTAAAAAGGATATATTCGTTGGTGGTCGGCTTTGTGCCAATAGCAGACACTCTACTAACTCCGCTTTCGATCCAAAGCTGCGGCTTGCTAACAACACAATTCGGCAAGATGTAGTAATTCAATCTATTATTGCTAGTTAGTGGCTCGGCAGTGAACTCTCGGAGCTTACGCTTATGGGTGAACTGAGCTGGCTGCGACTAAATATGTTACAGCTTGATTCAAGCATTCTTAATTTGATATTGTTTTCATATTCTCGGATAGCCTGTAGACCAGTTGGCTGCTGCTTATATCAGGGATTTACAATAGAAACATCAAGGAAATGGTTATGGTAGACGATCAGAAGCCACAAAATCAGCATTATGTACCTCAATATTATTTTCGCTTTTTTTCCGCCGATGAAAACAGCATATGTATGCTGCTCAGAAAGAACGGCAAGGTAATCTATCCTGCGGCTATCGATACTCAATCTTCAAAAAATAATTTTTATGGGAGCATTGAAACAGAAGCTAATATTACTGACTTTGATACCAAGTACGCTAAGAACCATTACTCTATTCTTGAAGTCCTTAGAACCGAATCCGTCGATAAGTTATCAAGAGAGCACATCAACACGCTCATTGAAAATATTCTTTTTCAGCGAGAGCGCACGCTGACGTACAGAAGCAACGAAATGCCTGTGCGGGATTTTTATAAAAATTTTCTCCAGCCCCAGATTGATGACTTGGTAAACTATGACTCTGGGCACTCACAAGAAGCTACCGACGCTGTAAGGCAAGCAATGAAACAAGTGTTGTCCTCCTTTAGTGATCCTAAAATAACGCAGTATGTAAATCTTATGTGTGTGCCAGACAAGGTAGATGAAGTCAGTGATTTAAAATTAATCATTCTGAAAAACACTACAAGTCGCCCATTCATTTTTAGCGACTCTCCGGTATCGTTTACCAACATCGCCCTGAGTGACTATAAGTGCAGCAAGCTGGGCAATATTAACTTGGGATTGATGGTATTTTTTCCGCTAAGCCCATCACTGCTAGCATTCCTGTACGATACCGAGGCGTATGAAATTACTGGAGGCTCAGCAAGCATTGTCATTGATATCCACAACGAAGAAGACGTACATCAAATCAACAAGCTGCAAATCCACGAGTCTTATAACTCAGTATATTTCGGCAGTCACATACATGAAAATTATTTGACTTCACTGTGGCAGGAAGAGACAAACAGGCTGAGCCGAGAGATGAAATCAGTCACGCCAGCACCTGAAATTACTTTAAATGGGATGCATACCGGTCGAATTGTCCACGGGATTTCCCACCCTGAGCCAAACTTCTATCCAGATCTAAGCTTCATCACATTAAAAGACCTTTCGAACTCCTACATTCCCTATCGCTCTTCTTTTATCCAATCACAGCTGCCTCCTGGAATAGAGGTGCCGAATCTCAACCACTTGATAGATCGATTTTCTGATCAGGATGATCCTGTTGAATAAATCTATTGCGATGCTAATTTTGTAGGGATTGTAAGTATCCCATATAATCGTTCCATATACTTCTAGAGGCTTTCCTGCATACAGAGCAGGTACCTTTTCAACTCTTCGCTCCTTTCGGGATAACAATCATAATTAAATCTCTACATCATAGGAGATTTAATTATGTCTAAGTCACCGTGGAATAAAAATCGTATCATTGGGCAAAAACGACCGCTTAAAATATCTCATATCTGGGGGTTCCGTATTAGACTAGAGTTAGAAGGGAAAATTCGCGACTTAGCTTTGTTTAATTTAACCTTGGATAGCAAGCTTCGGGACTGTGATCTCGTTAAGTTGAGAGTGTCAGATGTTGCATATGGCAGTTCAGTCTCCAGCAGAGCAACAGTGTTACAACAAAAGACGGGTAGTCCTGTCCAATTTGAACTGACTAAAGGAACTAGAGATTCAGTTGCTGCATGGATAAGAATGGCTCAGTTGCGTAGTGCGGACTATATTTTCCAATCCCGAGTAGGTTCTGCTCATCATATCTCTACCAGACAATACAACCGTATTTTTCATGGTTGGATTGAAAAGCTAGGCCTTGATAATTCGTTGTACAGCTCGCATTCTATGCGCAGAACTAAGCCATACCTGATCTACCAGAAAACAAAGAATCTTCGTGTAATTCAGTTATTATTAGGACATAAAAAACTGGAAAGCACGGTCCGTTACCTCGGTATTGAAGTCGATGATGCATTGGAAATTTCTGAGTCAATTGAAGTATAAATCTATCAGGGCTGTTTATCAGCCCTGTGCCAGAAGTGGACGCTTGAATCTTGATATGATTTCGAAGTTATTTGTCACTTTTAACAGAAACAAATGGTATTTTATAAAAATCATTGTTTGAAGGAGTTTAGTTGATGGCAGAATTAGTTCACTTTGAGTATGCACCACCAAGGTCATGGGAACAGTTTGAGGAACTCTGTGCCGACCTTTTCGAGATCATGTGGAGTGATCCTAATCTTGTTAGGCATGGACGAGCGGGACAGGTACAAGATGGAGTAGATATTATTGCTGCAAGAGGGGAAGATTATCCAGTTGGTCTACAATGTAAAAAAAAATCTAAGTGGCCCGAGAAAGAAATAAAATTATCCGAAATAACATCTGAAATTGAAAAAGCTGAAAAATTTATTCCTCCGCTAAAAGAGTTCTACATTCTTACCACAGCTTCAGCTGATGCTAAATTACAAAAAGACATCAGGAAATTAAATGTGTCGCGCAAACAAAATGGTAACTTTCTGGTGCAAGTTTTGTTTTGGGGAGATATTGTAAGAAAAATTGCACTCTATCCTATGGTAGCCAAAAAACATTTCTCAGTAGGTGCTAATTCAAATGAATTCTCACCTTTGCTTAGCACATGGTATACAAGCGATGGCAAAGTTGAGTTAGCCGATGAGGAATGGTCAATAGCTGTAAGAGAATTATATGAGGATTATCATGATTGGCCAACAGGGCATGTTATTGTAAGACAACGTGAAACTGATGAATTGATTAAAAAAATCAATGAAATGGCAGTTGAGCCTATACAGAAGGATATTCGAATAAAAAGACTTAAACTCCGAAAAAAACTTCGTCGAATGAAAGAACGTGAACGTTATTTGCAAGAAGTTCTTCATAATGTTTGCACAAATGGAAAACTTAATTTCTATATCTTTGACTTAAACGAAGATGAAGACGATGCACCTGTAATTTTAAGAACAATAATTGAGAATAGGTTTTCTTTAGCAGATATATCCTCTAGGCCAAATAAAATTAAAATATTTCCACCCACTACAGAACTGCTTATAGGGCGATGTTCACAGTTTAGTATGGCTTTAAGCTATCTCCCTGTTAATATATCTGATAGTGAATATATGGATATATTGAAAACTGAATCAAGTTTCTCTCAGCAATATTATGGGAATGAAATATGTCAGGTAGTGTCTGAGTTGCCTTCTTTTATCAGACGAAAGTATGTTATTCCTAGCTTAATAAGTTGGCTACACCGAATTATACATGAGGAAAAAATAACTCTAAAGGAATTAGAAACTGCTGGATACCTAGATATCGACTCGTGGAAATATCAATATTAGTATATCTACTCCATTAGTCGGCTCTTCGCTCAAAGCTGATAATCAAGTTCTAACGGTTGAATAATAAATTGTTATTTTTTATTTTCAGTTTAAATAAGATATTCTAATTTATTACTAGCTTTAATTATTATAACTAAATCTATTATTTAATATAAATAATAGATTTGAGTGTTTGGCGGCAAGTTTAATAAGCTCTCAATCATTTAAAATATCTTCCCCAAAACCACTCCAACCCAAACTAAAAATCAACCAGTTACATACAAACCAAGATCACATAAAAAAAGATTATCACCCCTAATAATTATAATTTATTTAATAAGTTACTTAATTATTATGGGTATAATGCTACGCTATATGGATTGGACAGAAGCTGCTGATTTAATCATTAAAGGTATGGAAGGCGCAATTATCAAATATAGGTAATTGTTAATTTGATAAATAGTTAACGGGAGCTTATTAGTTTCCGGTTTTTATTGTGGGCATTAAAGCACAAATCTCAGCACATACAAAGTGGCTGTGTAAATACCATATCGTCTTTTCGCCGAAATATAGACGGAAAGTAATTTTTAATAAAATTCGTTCAAGTATAGGTGAGATCCTTCGAGACCTTTGTAAGTATAAAGGTGTGGAAATAATCGAAGGGCATCTTATGCCAAATAATGTTCATATGTTAGTGAGTATTCCATCGAAGATATGCGTATCAAGTTTCATGGGATATTTGAAAGGTAAAAGTTCGTTGATGATCTTTGATAGACATGCCAATCTCAAATATAAATTTGGCAACAGAAAGTTTTGGGCGGAAAGGTTCTATGACACAACAGTTGGACTCAATGAAGCCTCTATTCAAAAGTATATCAGAGAGCAAGAAAAGTCGGATTTAATCTTGGATAAATTGAGTAGTAAGAATATGAAAACCTCTTCAAGGGGTAAGTCAAAGTAGCAAAGACACTTAGCTTGAACGAAGAGAAAGCAGCGTCATTTAGGCGCAGTCGATAACAAACCCTTATAGGGCGAGAGCAAACCACCCGTTTTACGGGTGGTTATGATTACCTAAAAATATCATCGTTGATTAACTTTATGTAAAATAATTATTATATATCTTAAAGTGAAAAAGCTTTTCACTCCATATATCAAGTGTTTCTCGTTTGAGGGGGAGTCAATAAGTTTATCCACTCTGTTTTTAGAAAATAGTTTACATAAGTTAAATGAGGTTTAATAAGGTGGTAAGTAATATTATTAGCTTTAATCATAATTCATTTTACCTGTCCAATAACTTACTTTACCTTTGCATTCTTTGTCGCTTCCCCAGCCATCATTTACAAAGCTATTTGTTGTTAAATCAAAGATATTTATTATTCCTAAATTGTCGTCATATAAATCATAGTCATGACCTTCTTTAGGTATAAATCTATGTCGGTATGTTGTAATTGTTTGTGTGTATTGAGAACGGAATGTTACTGCTTTATATTCTAATTCAATCCGCTGATTAGCTTTTATTTTATATTCTAGAGCATCTAATCCTTGCATTTCTTTTGATGCGGGTAACATTCCAGGTATTTTTTTGTTATATGTTGATTTTATACCAAAAATATTAAATCCAGGCCCCAAACTTTTTGTATCAGTGTGTTTATAGCAGTCCCCGTCTTTCTCATAAATATTCATCGTAAGTGGGTATGCGTAATTTTTAGCCCTAATTCTTGAAAAATCAGATCCTTGGTAATCTTCTGGTGAGGATGCTAATCTAACTGCACAGCCAGAAAGTAAACATATTGATGTTGCTATAGTAATGATTAATTTCTTAGACATAAAAACTTTTCCTTTTTAAATATCTTAGAGAAAATAGCAATGGTGAGTTGTATATATAAATATGGAACTCTATGTATGTAACTTTGTGTTAGCATTTATTTAATCTTTTAAAAAAGATCAAAATATTCATATCGGTTTTTAATAAAAAAACCCCAAGTGAGTTGGGGGAAGTGAGTTATATAATGACATAGGAAAAAATATTGTAGGTATCATTTATAATAAAATAATTGTTAATTGCAATGCTTTTTTGGGGGATTTATTATTTTGAGATAAAAAAATACTAATTTAGTATCAGTTTTAATAGTAAGGTTTTTCTTCTTTTTGAAAGGAAGGTAAAAAAAATCCATCTTTTTAGATGGATTAAAGAAATGTATATATCAATCGTATAATGAAAATGACGAAATTTATCGAATAAAGCAAATTTAAATAAACGGATAATGTCTAATAACGATGCTATTATTAATTAACATAATATAAAATAGCAATGATTATTTTTCATAAATGCATTTTTATTATATAAAAATATCAAAAAAATATATTTTTCATGGTGAGAGTTGTTGTTAATTATTTGATGGTTAATATTTTTCTAAAAAATATTAAAATGAAACATTTAATATCGAATACTATATTTATATTATGAAAGAAATTGCAATTAGTACATCTGCTAGATCATATCGAGCAACAGAAGACCTTGTTTAAATGCCCTTGTTATCGCGGTTCACAATATAGAACATCACAATTCGATGTCTCAGTGAACAACCCGGGCGGCGCAAAATGTATCTTTTGCAAAAATGTGATGACAGCTCAAATGTGTTAAGCATTAAATAGTTGAATATACAAAACCTCGCTTCGGCGGGGGGTTTTTTGTTATCTACAATCTCATATTGGCTACAGATAAAAAAATTTAGATTTTAGGGCTTGAAAAACTCTCGTTCGTTCATATTTATATTTAGGGTCAATAAGATACCGCCCATAATTTACTAAATACTGAAGGAGGAATTATGCCTAACATTAAACCTTTTTCATTATTCCCAACATTATCTGACAACTTAGTTTCAAATCGTTTTGATCAGATAGATCGCCTGTTTAGTCAGTTAACAGGCAGTAAGCCAATAGCATCACCTGTACAGACTTATAACCTGAAACAGATTGATGATAACCATTATGAACTGACAGTGAGTGTGCCTGGATATCAAGAAAATGACCTATCGGTTTCATTAAAAGGAAGTCGTTTATTGATTGAAGGGAAAAAAGAAGAAAAATCAGAAGAAGACAATGATAAATGGATCCACCGAGGTATATCTCAAGGACAATTTACATTGCAGTTTGACCTCGGTAAAAATGTTAAAATAGAAAAAGCCGATTTATCAAGTGGGCTTCTGACTATTGCTATTGAATATGAGTTGCCGGAAGAAGAAAAACGGCAAACAATAGCGATAGAAAACAAAGATAAAAGCTAATTGAGTTAGGTAACGTGAATAAGATTAAGGCTACGCATTATGTGTAGCCTTAATTGTTTTTGTCAGGGTTTTAAATTGGATTAATTTAAAACCGAGTTGATTGGTTTTATCGGTAGAAAACAGTTATTTTTTATTTTACTGTCCAAGCCTCTGAGAAATGGCGCTTTGAAAATAATTCAGCTAATCCACAGATTTGTTTTAAGCGTAATACTTCATCTTGTGACATACCTAGTTCATCACCAATTCGTTTATCGCTCCATCCTAATCGAGATAGATCTCTAACTATATCTGACATCGCTGCGACTTGATGTTGTCCTCTTGCTCGATTATGCCGAATAGTAGTTGCTATTTGATCTGACATTGTGTTGTTTTTAATATCAAGGATGGTGACGGGCAAATAATTATTAATCCGTTTTTTTAAGGCATTTTCTTTGCTTAATAAATAACGATGATAGCCATCAATGATTTGCCATTGCAATTGTTTAGTTTTATTTTGTTGTGCAGACAATACTACAACGGGTTGAGTATAACCGTCTTTTATTAATGAGGTTTTGAGTAATCTCTTTTCTGTAGGAGACATAACATTAGGATTGTAGTCATTTGCTACGACTTGATTTTGCTTTACCCAAAGAACACAATCTATAGGTTCATTTTTGAACGGGCTAATTTGATGAAGAAATAATTTAATTTTGTTTATCGCTTCGATTTTTTGTTCATCATTTAGTTTTAGCAAATAATCTTTTAGTGAAGAAAACACTGTTTCAATAGTCATATTTACCTCTTGTTAAATCAACTGCCAATTTTTACGTTTTTCCTGTATCCGTTTGCAATATCGGTCATAACAGTGTGATTTGGTAGGACTAAATGCTAATGTTCTACACCAAAAATCATTACGTAAAATAGTTTTACAGATCCGTCGCCAAGACGGGATTTGTTTACTGCTAGTATCACCGTCTTGTTCATCAGGTATTCCATTTGGGTAATCCCGTTCAGCATACCAATGAAGATAAACTGCGATTTTATTTCGGTAATGTTCGGCTGTTTGTTTTGGTAAGCTCGCTAGTAAAAAGTGGGCGTAAGATTTCCATGTATGATGGGTAGGTTTACTAATTTTACGTTGCCCAAAAAAACCTGATTTATTATGAGGGTGAGTGTATAACATACCTGCATCAGCACCGCTCACTCGTTCACAGGCGAGACTCCACGTCTCAGGTTCTAAAACATGGTATAACCATAGTCCTTTACGTTGTTCAGGACCAAATGGCTCACAAATGCGCATCTGACTTAAACTAACCCCAGCTTGGTGCATTAGATCATAAATAGAATTATAGGGGAGGTTAAAACGTGAAATGTATGTCCAAATATCTTTTACATGCCAGTCATAAATAGGATAGGCCATATAATAAAAACCTTCGGGTGATGCCGTTGTCCATGGTATATCATCAGCATAACGTAGTTTTTTGTTGTTATTGATAGCAATAAAGCGATTTAATGATTCATCGGCTCTGATCCCTAATAAAATAACTGAACTACGATGATTTCCTGTGATCCATTGATTAAATGCGGGTGTAAAGTCTTCAAAAATCATATTCGAATGATAAAAAGGGAAAAAGTTTGGATCAGTGATTGCATCTTCTGGAGGTTGTCTTACCCATTTTTTTTCAGGTTCCCAAGCTGTCCAAGTTGGTTCATATTGTGAGATCCCACTTTCTGTCGTTATAGGTAATGCTATCCAGTAAAATCGTTCCGTACAATCTGCATACAAAAGCTTCATTTTTGCAACATGGCTAATGGTAGCGGAGTATTGGACTTCCCAGTCAAGAAACATAACATTGAATTTTCGATGTCGCTTTCTTGCTTCTGCAGCAACAAGATGAAACAGAACAGTAGAATCTTTACCTCCAGAAAAGGAGAGAGAGATTTGTTCAAAAGTATCAAACAACCATTCAATTCGTGTTTGAGTAGCATCTAGCACATTAATTCCAAGAGGAATTTTGTATTTGCAAGACATAACTATCACCAGAATAAGTTAGTTAATAGTGATTATTACTTAATCATATTTAGATTATAAAGGTAAGTAATGGTTGCTGATTGTTACTGAAATTTACTTAAAATATAGAATAATAAATCATATATCATTGTTATTATTGATAATTTTTAGTAATGAAAGCTTTCATTTATAATTAATAGAAATGAAGTAAGTGATTTAGTTAGTAGATGATATTTTAAAAATATTTCCTGATTTACTATTCGGTATTTCCAACTATTCATTCAAGAAATAAAAAATAAAATAGTCATTTTTTGATAGGGTATTGTATGACATTAAGTACACATGATGGAGCTAAAGTATATACACCAGTGTCATTGAAGCTATATGATTGGTGGGTGCTTAATATTTCTAATAGCTATGCATGGCAGTGTGATACGAATAAATATTTAATACCACATTTTAAAAATCATCTCGGCGATCGCCATATGGATATTGGTGTTGGAACGGGATTTTATTTAAAAAAATCTTTAAATTATATAAAAGAAATCTCATTGACTGATCTTAATTTACACAGTCTGGAACATACTAAAAAGTATGTACCTGATGATAAATTAATAAATTGTCTCCAGCATGATGTTTTTCAGCCTTTTTCTAATAAATTAAATGCATCTTATAATTCTATCTCCTTGTTTTATTTACTACATTGTTTACCAGGAACGATGGTTGATAAGAAAAAAGCGATAGAAAATATAAGTTATTTACTGACAGAAAAAGGGGTTTTATATGGCACAACGATTTTAGGGCAGGGAGTAAAGCATAATATTTTTGGTAAAAAATTAATGTCTATTTACAACAAAAAAGGTATTTTTTGCAATTATTCTGATTCAGCGGACTCTTTGGAAGAAATGCTTTCCTCTTTATTCCATGACATCTCTATACATGTACAAGGTACTGTAGCTTTGTTTACAGCAAAGAATAAAAAATAATAAGAAATATTATTCTAATTAGAGGCTTTTTATCTTTATTTTCTTAAGGAATAGTATGTTAGTGCGTAGTCTGTTTTTTGCCTTTTCATTATTAACGCCAGTGGCATTTGCCACAGATACATTAAGTCATAATATTGAATATTATTCTAATGTTACGTTAACGGATTTTAATTCAGGAAAAATTGAAGATGGTCGGTATTTTTGTGTTAAAGCCATGAATCATGGTGGTGAAGTTATCGCCTGTGCAGTGTCTAACAAGTCAGATTGGGCTTCTTCTTATGAGCACTTTTTTCAGCAAGCACATTATTACTACACAACAGGTAAAAGCTTTAGATTATACGTTCAGCCTAATGTTTGGACTCATCCCAAATTTACTCGAGTATATTCAAATAAAGCGATAGCTGGATTCGCTAGTTGCCATAATAGTCGTTGCATGGGGCCAACAAAAGATAACTAATTGATTAATATTAAATGGTATAAATCCCATTAGAGTTTCAGATAGGTTTTTTTAATGAGTGAAGAGTAAAAGAATACTCTATAAATGCTAACGTAATGGCATTTAGGAGGCTATATGAGATTTTTATTTAAAAGTATTTTTCTTGCAGTAGGTATTTTGTCTTCTAGTTTTGTTATGGCAGATAATGCTGAACAACATTAATCGTGTAGCTAAAGATATCGACGTTAGTGTAAACGCCCCCGAAGGGGGCGTTAAAGAATGGCTTGCAAAAAATGGTACGTCTTGATTTAAAAGGTTAATTATTGCTTTTTTAAGTTAACAGAGGCCTTTTAATGGGGTTTTTTATATGTTTAAAGCTAATTATGTTGGATACAGATAAAGTGTTACTCATCTTTTAGTAACGAAAAATTTTCACACCACACATTACGTGAACCCTATTTTTCTTAAATAATCATATCTGTCTTAATCCTTTTGAAAAAAAACAACTCTTTTAGGCTCAATAAACCAGTGAATGGTAGAGTTAAAAGTTAATAAAATAGAGAGGAAAATAGTTGATAGTGTCAGTAATATTATTACTAATGAATTATATTCTACATGGAAATAAGCTAGGATTTGTAAAAAAATAAAACAAATAATAGGATGGATTAAATAAACACCTAAAGCATTGTTTGATACTCTAGCATATTTATCAGTTGATAAAGCGAAATAAATTATACTAGAACCTAAAACGATACTTATAAAGAATTTTAAAATATACATAACAAAAAAAGACGATAAAAAATCAACTTTGGTCATGTTTATAATTAAGCTTGTGATACTTTCCTTATGATAGAGTGTGACTATAGCTAAAGTTGTCGTGATTACAATTATCAAACAAGGCTTTTTTCTAAGTGAGGATATTTTTTCAGCACTAATAAAATAAGCAATTATAAAGAATGGGAAATATATAATAATAGAGAAAAATTTTGACGAGTTAATTAAATTATTTTGGGCTAAATAAGAAAGGAATAATGATCCTATCAAAATACAAAATAATATTAAGCTATTAGATTTTAATTTTTTTGGTAATAATAAGAAAAAAGCTTGCCAAACAGGAGTGGCTAAGAAAAACCATACTCCATTTTGAGGTTCAAAGATATAAGTATTTAAACTCAATTCGCCTGAGAAGTATAGCGGAATTGCATCAACTGTTTGAAATGTTAAGTAAATGATAAAAGATGAAAGTAAACTAAGTTTTAAAGATTTCCACGTGGTATTCTTCGTTACGAATGCAACTATAAATACAAACATAGGAATTAATGTTAAGTCAAAAATATCAATAAAAAATGAGACTTTATTTTTATCAGCTAAATTTAAGTAGAAATTAAAAACAATAAAAGAACTCAATATCAGCTTTAAAGTAGGCCAATATGGTTGGGTAATTTGATTTGATTCAGGCTTAATTTGTTGTTTCATATGGGCGCCCTATATAGAAATTAATTCATTGTACTGTATTGATATACTTATTTGAAATGAATTTATTGGCATTAACTAAGAAACAGTTTCAATTTACCTTGAATAAATAGTCGTTCTATAATTTTAGTCCAAATCTACTATAACTAATTGTTTTATATTAATTAAATGATAAGTAGCATCAATAATGCAGGAGAAGAAAATAGTGTACCCATTCTTGATTAAATAGCAGATAAATTGTGTGATCAAAAATTTAAGAATGTCGATAAAGTTAGACAAAAATTATGGGAAGAAGTATTAAAATTCTGAGTGAAGCAAGAATTTTATACAAAGTAACAGAACTTGAATGCGAAATAGTTTGGCGCCTATACTAGGTAGAAATACAGTGTTGGTGGATAATTCGTTTGAGCTTCATTCTGATAAACTGATTAGTTAAGATAGGGGGAGGGGATTATAATATAGGGGGTATTCTATATTCAAAGCTCGTTATGTTGGGTGTAGATAAAATGTCACTAATCTTGAAGTGAAGATGGCTTTTCACTCTACATATCACGTGTTTTTCTCTTAAATAATTATATTTGTCATAATGCTTTTAATAAACGCCTGGTCTTTTGTGATTTTGTTCCATATTCCTTAACTTAGAGCCAACACCTATTTCGCCAGCTAATATTTTGAATACTTACCTAATCATGTTTATATCTTCAATATAAATTAAGAAAAGCTTAAAATAATCTCTTTATTATTCAATAATCAATGGTGTTTTTTACAATTGGATAAATCTCATGGAAAAAAATATAAAGTTTTGATTAATTATATTAAATTAGTTAGTGATGTATTAGACGTATGTACCAAATAGTATTAGGAGATTATATGAAACTATTATTAAAAAGTTTTGCTTTTACGGTTAGCCTTTTATCTGCGGGTTTTGTTATGGCTGATAATGCAGATGAGGTAACGAAAGTATCTTATACATGTGAAAACAATAAAATAATGGAAGTTATTTATATAAATACAGAAAAGGATAGCTATGCAATTATTAATCAAATGAACGAAATGATACCAATGAAAATTATGAAAATGGCTTCTGGAGCAAATTATGAGGCAATAAATAAAAATTACACCTATAAGCTTTATACTAAAGGTGATAATGCCGATTTAGTTGAAGGAACAGACAAACCAGTATTGAGTGGTTGCAAAGCTAGCTAATAATTATTAGTTTTATTAAAAATTATTTAGCATTCTTATAAAGGTCACTTCGGTGACCTTTTTTGTTATTTTGTATTAAATTATTCAATAAAAAACCCCCAAGGTGAATTGGGGGAAATGGGTTATATTGTTATAATAAGAAAAAGATTATGAGTTTTCTTTATATTATAAAATAATTTAAATCTCCATGTTTTCTATTTAATTTTATTAATATGAGATAAAAAAATATTGTTTTTTTATAAAAATTAAATATTTTTATGGGTAAGGGAAAAGGTAAAAAAAATCCATCTGAGTGAGATGGATTAAAAAAGTAATAAAATATGCAGTAGGAAGGAATTAGAACACTTATTTGAAATAAGTATTCTAGAAATTAATCATTACACATTTGTATAAAAATTAATTCCGTTATTATTAATAAATTATTTTTTTATAACGGTCAATGTTTATGGTCGATAATTTTATTGATTCTGATCACAAAGTTTAATTTTTAATTTTTAATTTTCTAAATTAAAAGAATACTAAGAAAGGTTGTTTGAGTGAAAATTATCATTTAGAATTACAAAATTATCATTTTGATATTTATTTAATAAACAGAATTTTAAATCTAATGATATAGTTCACGCAATTTTACTTAATTGAAGTATCCTGTTTTTTATATGGCTCTTCTTATTATTCAAATTATTCAAAGACAAAAAAAATCCATCTGGGGAAGATGGATTAAAAGGAAAATACTCATATCGTATAATGATGAGAACAGCATGTTAACTAAATGAACAACTTAGAATCTATAACCCTACAGCGTTAATGACATTATTATTAATAAACAAAATAAAATAAAAACTCAATAGCTATATCGCAATAATGATCTTTTGTAATATAAAAATATCAATATGTTTTATCTTGGGTGTTGTGAATCAGTTTATTACTAACTCAATATGCTTGGAATAATCTAACAGCAGAAAAATTCTGGCAGTGCAGAGTATGAATCAGTCACTTATTATAATAATTGGTTTAGTGAGACTTTTGTCAGTGCTGACTACAGAATCAACCCTATGATATTGTTAATTATTCTTTTTCTAGGAGTATTACTTATGGTAGTCGTGTAACTTGAAGGATATTCTGTGAAAAATTAATTGTTGAGGTCATAGATATGAGAACGCTTTCTAGAATAAGTAAATCGTTGCTGATAATTATAGGATTGTCAATGATATCTGTTTCTTCTTATGCTGATCCAAATAATGGGCATGGAAGAGGTCAAAATAAAGGATATCAAGGAGAGAAACCAAACAAATGGCATAATAAATCACAAAATAACCACTTTGATAATGAAACATCTTTCTCAATTTCGTTATCTTACAATGAGGCTAGAGCAATTGCGCTGAATGGTGGATTTACTGGATACTCATCGCTACCGCCAGGTATTGCTAAAAATTTAGTAAGAGGAAAGCCATTGCCTCCTGGTATTGCGAAGAAAATGGTTCCTGAAAAAATGCTTAGCCAATTACCTTACTATCCTGGTTACGAATGGCGCATTGTTGGAAATGATTTGGTGTTAATTGCATTAAGCACAGCAATAGTGGTTTCAATCATTAATAATGTTTTTGATTAAAATATTATAATGAATTAAATATAGTTGAACAATTGCTGAGTTTTAATCTATAACCATAACCTTGTGGGTTTAAGAGCCTTAAGAGTTGAACCTTCCTTTTTTCTTGCGAGAAAGGGTTTTCTGCTTCCGAAGCAGATTGTGCGGATATAGATTAAATGGCTAGTGTGATTTGATGCTGGTTTGCTAGTTACGCGACAACTTAACATAATACTTTTCCGCATATTTGTAATTTCTTTTAACTCTTTTACCTTTATTTATATTTGTATGGTTCTTATTATTAATGATGATCCATCTTAAATAAAACATCTATATAAAAATTAGAATGATTAAGCCAAGTTAAATAAATCCACCATAATGTATTGCTCGTCATCGTTAAATGATGATTTTGTAAAACAGTGTAAGTCAGACCGTTCTGTTACTGTTTTGTGTCAATATTTTCTTTTTACAAATGGGGAAATATTATGTCTACAATGAAAACAGAAGTTATTGTTATTCGTTTAACAAAAAAAGAACGCGCATTATTGGATTCAATAAAAACAGCACCATTACTTGCAGATTGGATGAAAGAATTAGCGCTTTCTAAATTACGAGAGCAAGATATTTCATCTAATAAATAGTAACTAATGCCGACAAGAGGGAATTAAGTCGGCATCTCTATTTTTATGATTTTTGTCGTAGGAGTTTATTGTTTTACCTGTTTTTTATTGTATTAAATGAACGGTTGTAAAATTAGGCACGTTAATATAGTGAGATAAAAAATAGAGAAAAAATAAAAATATTGCTTAATGTAGTCGTTAGCATTGATTAAGTTACATTAAATCAAATGGTTTTAGTTTTTTAAAAAGTATTAGAGTAAAGTGAAAGAGATGTAATCTAGCTATAATCAGACATGCTACTAATACTAACCATTGCTAATAAAAAAGCCCAATGTGGCGGCATTGGGCTTAGTGACTCGAATAGATGGGTATAAAAAACTATTAGAGATCGATATAAATGTAGTGAATTTTCATTTTATAAATTAACAATAAATGCTTTTTTTTAGTAAAAAAGTGTTTTTATGCTTTATGTTGTCTAGTTTTAAGGCAAATTGGTGTTTTTTCATTCCCTATGAGCATCTGGTGTTACGTGGGTTTACTTGTTTTTACTTTTTGCTATGTGAATAGATGGCTCTATGTTCTCTTTTGGCGGTACTTAGTTGATAGCGATAAGTTGATTTTCCTATTGTGAGGAATATCGTGTGCAAAAGACAACTTTTATCAACTCTGTTTACAGAATATCTGGAAAGATGGCTACCTAAAGTAATAAATTATCTTTATCTACCAAAAGGATATAATTTATTATTGGTAGGGATGGATATGTTTGGTTTGAAGAGATAAATAAACACGTATTTTTCATTACGTTATGATTTTTAGATTAATTATATTTACATTTTTTATACGCTCTTGTGCATTGAATTTTATAACTATGTTGAAAGTGCACAATATAAGAATAATAGGTTATTTTAAAAAATAAAAATATTAATTGATATTGGTCTTGTTTTTAACATAAAGGCAATGACAGTCTACTCGGTTTGGGTAAATATTATAAGAGTATTTAATTCACAATTAATAAGGAAGGTAACTATTTATGTTTCCAGAATATCGTGATTTAATTTCAAAACTTCGCCAGACTGATCCCGATTTTCGTGCTCTTTTTGAACAACATAACGAACTTGACCATAGAATTGTTAGATTAGAGCATAAAGATAGAAGAGGGTATGGTGAAGAAGTTGTTGAGCTAAAAAAACAAAAATTGAAACTGAAAGAAAAAATTCATCAGATCCTCAAAAATCCACCGGAAGAAGAGTAAGTAGTAAAAATAATTACTCCATAAATTTATAAAGATACAAAACCATCTAACTAAAAAAGGATGGTTTTTGATTTTTAGAAAAATAATTTATTTTTGATTAAAAATCGTATAAATCACACCGTTTATTTATAAAGAAAAGGCTACTGATGTAGCCTTTTTACTGCCTAGGTTCTAAAAATGGTAATTTAGTTATGTACTATGTTAAAATTCATCTTTCCAAAGTACATCAAAATGATTTGAATTTATTTTATAAACAGCTCTAACATTATCATTAATATACTGTTTATAATTTTCATCGTCAGAAAAATAAATAGATATGGCTAGCTCACATTCTGATGATATTTTTCGCGGAGCATCAATAATTTTTGAGGAAAAATTATTTTGCTGGAGTTGTTGTTGAAGTTTTTTTACAGCGTATTGTTCATGAAAAAGAAATAAATAGTTATGCGTCATTTTTTCTAGTTCCATTATTATTTGCTTTACTTATATTAAGGGTATAAATGGTCGCAACAATGACAGCAAACAATAAACCAATAATAATAACTAGCTTACCATTATCCGTGACACCGGCTGGGCTCGAGGCATAATTGAAGTTATGAGCAAATGCAGCCCCGACTAACATCCCCATCACGCTTATTGCAGCGTCTGAGTTACCTTGACCAGCATTAGCTAGTTGTCGTAATGGGCAACCTGTAATGAGTACACCGCATAAGCCTACCAGTGTCATAGAGAGAAAATTCCATAATCCATCGCTGTGGGCTATGGGTTGATTTTCAAAACTAAAATTAAACTTGCCTAAATAGAGATTACCCATAAAAACAACGAGTGTTAATGCGATTACACCAAGCGCCATATTATAATTGCGTGATAGAAATACATGTTTGGCCATTCCAATAAAGCAGAATCTTGTTCGTTGAATAATAAAACCAATAATAAGCCCTGCAATGATAGACATCCATACTGGTGCATGACTTGATCCAGGTCCTTTTACACTGGCATTGAATATATCACTCTTCCATAAGAATAAAGCAAATAGGAATATACATATAGTAGGTAAAATAAAACCTTCTATAGGTGATTGGCTGTAATTTCTTGGGAGAGAAAATCCTTTTTTAACAAATAAACTGCCAATACCAATTCCTATAATTAATCCAATTAATCCTATTACAGCATTTAAATCACCGGCACCGATACGAAGTACCATTCTTAATGGACAACCTAAAAATACTAAGCAACCAACCATCATTAGAAAGCCCAGTGTAAAACGAATAATAGGTGCAGAACCTGCTTTTGATTGAAATTCTTTAAAGATAAGTGCGGCAATAAAAGAACCAAGAATAAAACCAAATATTTCAGGACGAAGATATTGTACCGTTTCGGTGTGATGTAAGCCCATACTTCCTGAGCTATCACGAATAAAGCAAGCTACACAAATCCCCATATTAGGTGGATTTCCGTTAATACCAAGAAGTAACGCAATAGCACCAATAATAAATCCAGATAAGATTAAAACCCATTTTATAGACATCAAATGCCTCCGTTGATGGGGGAGCCCCCCTGACTAATAGAACCTATTAAGTACGGAGCAACTATATATAAGAATAAAGCATGATTCTTTTAAATAGATCACGTCAAAATTAATAAACTAAAATTAATCATCATATTTTGATTGTGTTTGTAATAATAATCATTATTAGATTAGGCTTTGTTTTTTTAATTAAGATAATGCTTATCCTTATTTTATTATTATTTGAGATAATGCTGACGTAAGAAAATAATGGAAGTTACTTTTTAATGGTTAATAACACTTAAAGGATATTTATGAGAAAGCTTATTTTAGCATTGGGTTTGTTGTCAATTTCATCTATCGCTGTTTCTGCTGATTTATCTAAAGCATGTGAAGACTATTTTAAAGAAACTGACTCTTATGTTGAGTTAATGGCAAAAAATGATTCAACTAAAGCTCAAGCAGAAGCAATGAAAGCGCAATATGATCAAGCTAAAGAACAATTTGCAGCATTACCTAAAGATGTTCAGGAAAGTACTTGTAAGCAAGCTTTAGATTCTTTAGAGCAAATGAAAAAAATGTCAGCAGGCCAATAAATTTTATTCTATTACGATAAGCCTTATAATAATTAAAGTTATAAGGCTTTTTTTCTCATTATTTAAGTTAAGTTATTCTCTTATTTTGTATTACTAACCAGTTTATAGCTTAAATTATCTCTTATTATCATTTTATAAGTTGATTTTTTTATTTTTATATAAATGAAGAAATTTATTTTGTTGATGAAACGATTTTATGAAATAATTATTTTCTCCTATTTCTTATTGACATTCAGTTTATGCATTATTTTTTATTTTTATTACTTTCTGTATTTATAAGCACTGGTTGTACTACTAATAAAATAACTCAGGTTAAGTTAACGAAAACACGCTCAAATAATCCCAATATTGATAGTCACTTGATTAATAATAACTTGGCTTTTATGTTAGGAAAACAGTCTCGTTTTGAAGTGGAAGCCCAAGAAGAAAAACAAAGATTTGGACAAGTCTTTAAAGTTGGTTTAAACGATAAAAAACCATCAATAAATAATCAGTATTTAAATAATAATTCAACATTAAAGCCTATTCAAAAAATAAGCTTTACCATGCCTGTTCCTGAACCTATTTGGAATGAAGAAAAACAAACAGTTGAATTCAAATGGAAACAAAAGCCACATTATACTTTTGATGCCTATTAATATTTTAATATCAAATTAAAATTTATTTTATATGGAAAAATATGCGTATAGTAATCTTCTTATTATCTGTTCTTTTACTGGGTTGTACTACTGATAATGTTACTTTTAGTGCGGGTAATTCAGGGAGCCATAGAATAGGCAGCCCAGTGTGTTCTACATTAGTTTGTGGTAAGAATACTCGAACCCCCGGAGAACAAAAAGCAATTAATGAAGCCGTTCATGAACAACAACGGGCAATTATGCGAGGCGAAAAACCTGATTTGCAGATCATGGCTTCTTATTAAAATTTAACACTATTATCTATGCCAGTAATGACTACTGGCTGATAATAAATTTTTATATTTTATTAATAATAAAATTAGCTCTATCAGTTATACTTATTTTAGGTAGCTCTATTAAATTATAATTATATCTTTTATAAATAGCTACCATAGCTAAATAGGTTTCTTTTGCTTCTTTTTCTGTTTGTTTTCTTTCTTGATCTTGAGTATAAATTTCGGCCCATGGTGGTGCTATAAACACATTTGTGGAATAACGAAATAAGTTAATTGCCTTATCAATGTGTTTGGGAATAGCTAAACCACATAGTAGTAAATACCCTGCAATATCAGGGAGGCCTCTATCATAGAAATAAAGTTTTTTATTGTTGTTTGCTTCATGCCATGACCGTAACTCCCAAATTAGCATTGCTTGTGCAAAAACGTTAGGTTCTTCCCATGGTAATGCATTTCCTTCAATCACACTTTGGTCTTGAATAATGGCTCTTCCTGCTTCTAAAAAACAAGGATAACCTCTATTTTTAAGTTCATTTATTAGTGTGGTTTTTCCAGAGCCGGGGCCTCCAGTTAATATAATACGATCTGATTTTGCAGGCATGATAACTCCTATAAGTTTATATAATTAATTAAGAGAATGGTGATGATGTATAGAAGGCGTTAAGACTAAAGTTGTTAGAGGTTAAGTATACTTAAAAAGGAAACTAGAAAAGTGTATTAGCATTAAATGCTAATATAAATCTTAAGTGGCTTTATTTCACGAAGCTCAAAAAATAGCGTAATGATTACATTATATTAGAATAAACGCAATGAATAAACATTAAGGAATGCAAGGCTCTAGGGCATCGTTGCTATTTTGGAAAGGATTTAGTAAATAACTACATTTTTTAATAAAGAACTTTTATTTTGATAAGAGTTGATAGTTTAAAATCAAATAGTATGAATTTATAAACACAGATAATTAACTATATAAAAATAAAAAGGTAATCTCATTATATTGAGTTTTATTTCCTCTTGTTCTTCTTATTTTTTATTTCGGCATTTTATGCCTATAACGATATCGAATAGCAATTGAAAGAAGATGAATTTAATTCTATTATAGAACGTATATGTTTTATAATGATATGTATATAAGGATTGACGTGGGTATTGTAAAAATTTCTGATGAGTTACATGAGTACTTGCGAAAAGCAAGTAGTGTGATGTCACGCTCTGTTAATGCTCAAGCAGAGTTTTGGATAAAAATTGGCATTCAAGCTGAATTAAATCCAGATAAAACGTTTCCAATGATTATCAATGAGATGCTGGAAAAAGAAGCCATCAAGCAAGAAGTAGAATAAGAGGAAAGAAGAGTGGATAAAATAACGATTAAAACAGCTGATGAAATTGAATTAATGCGTGAGTCAGGACGTTTATTGGCGAAAGTTTTTACAATGCTTGATGATTTTATTGTACCGGGTGTTTCTACACTAGAGATTAACGATAAAGTTGATGATTTTATTGTCAATGAACTCCAATCGAGACCAGCAAGTAAAGGTCAATATGGTTATGAGTATGTGCTAAATACATCTATCAACGAAGTTGTTTGCCATGGTGTGCCAAAAGCAGATGAACGCCTTAAAAGCAAAGATATTGTTAATGTTGATATTACACTAGAAAAAAATGGATTTATTGCTGACTCTAGTAAAATGTATATTATGCCAGAGGCATCTCCTATTGCGCGCAAATTAGCAAAAATAACGTATCAAGCAATGTGGGAAGGTATCAAGGAAGTAAAACCAGGTGCGACATTAGGTGATATTGGTCATGCTATTCAAAGTTTTGCACAAAGTCATGGGTATAGTGTAGTGAGAGAATACTGTGGACATGGAATAGGAAGAGAAATGCATGAAGCACCACAAGTGCTACATTATGGCATTAAAGGACAAGGTGTTGAATTAAAAGAAGGTATGACTTTTACGATTGAGCCAATGATAAATCAAGGTGGCGCTAAAATAAAAACCAAAAAAGATGGTTGGACAGTTGTGACAAGAGATAAAAAATTATCTGCTCAATCAGAGCATACTATTTTAGTAACAGCAACAGGATATGAAGTACTCACTTTGCGTCCTGAAGAAGTATTACCATAATTGCTACTCTTTTATATTTATAGCCATTTTAAGAGAAAATACTCTTTATAGTTTCAAAATGATTGAGTTTTTAATTAAAGTGGCTACTTATATCTTCTTTATTTTTCATTAGTATCAATGAATTAAGTTAAAAACTTAGTATATTTATAATCTTAGTTGTAAATTACACGTTATTTACTATATTAATATCAATGTTTATTAAGTTTTAATAAAGTTTTATTAAATGATTGTAGGACGCAATTATGACTTTATGGATAAATAAGGATGTTAATATGGAAAATATTTCAAAAGTTTTAGAAATGTGGGGAGCATGGATGGCTAATGATCAAAAAGCCATTAATCTATTGAATAATAAAAAAGAAATCATACCAGAACGCATAAGATTAAGAAAAAAATGTACGCATCATGATGCTAATATTATCAATGATTTAATGAAAAGATTGATGGTGAACAATAAAAAGGATTATCAGTTACTTATTAATTATTATGTTTTTGGTAAGACATTTATTCAGCTTGCAAAATATGAAAAATGTTCGGATACATATATTGGAAAAAAATTGAAAAAAGCGGAAGGTATAATTGAAGGTATGCTGATTTTTTCGGGTGTTAATTAAGATTATAAATAAATTAAAATAATGCTTTACGATCGTAAAATAGAGATTATGCTAATAATACTTAGAATAATTAAGGCATTGAAACACGATGTTTACTATAATTTTTGCGCTTCAAATATTGTGTTTTGATTTTTGTGCTCTAAATATTGTTCTAGAAATTGCTAATAGGATGTTTAGCAAATTAAATAGATTAACTTAAGCCCAAGGAATGGAAAATATGCCAACTACATATCCAATTGTTTTAGTTCATGGTCTATCTGGTTTTGATAATGTCGTCGGTTATCCTTATTTTTATGGCATCGCGGATGCCTTAGAAAAGGATGGTCATAAAGTTTTTACTGCCTCTCTTTCGGCATTTAACGCTAATGAAGTTCGTGGTGAACAACTTTGGGGATTTGTGCAAAAAGTTCTCAAAGAAACGAAAGCCAAAAAAGTAAATTTAATTGGCCATAGCCAAGGACCATTAGCTTGTCGTTATGTTGCTGCAAAACATGCAAAAAATATTGCTTCTGTTACCTCTATTAATGGTGTAAACCATGGTTCAGAGATTGCAGATTTGGTACGACGTATTGTACGTAAGGATAGTGTGCCAGAATATATTGCTGATGCAGTAATGAAAGCTATTGGTACTATTATCTCTACATTTTCAGGTCATCGCAGTAATCCACAAGATGCCGTTGCTGCATTGGAAGCATTAACAACTGAAAATGTAACTGAGTTTAATAAAAAGTACCCACAAGGGTTACCTGCCATTCGTGGTGGTGAAGGTAAAGAAGTTGTAAATGGCGTCTACTATTATTCATTTGGTAGTTATATTCAAGGTTTGATTGTTGGTGAGAAAGGCAATCTACTGGATCCTACTCATGCAGCAATGCGTGTATTAAGTGCATTCTTTACTGAACATGAAAATGATGGTTTGGTAGGTCGTACAAGTATGCGGTTAGGTAAACTGATTAAAGATGATTATGCTGAAGATCATCTGGATATGGTAAATCAGGTTGCTGGGTTAGTAGGGCGTGGTGAAGATATTGTTGCTATTTATACAAACCATGCGAATTTTTTAGCAAGTAAAAAGCTTTAATATCCTGCATACTTGTTGTGAAATAGTCTAGCACGAATGGCTCTAATCGATTTAGAGCCATTTTTATTTTAATTACTATTGTTTAATATCTTTATTAACGCTGACTGAAATAGCATAACCTAATAAATAAAGTGCTTGCTCTAGGCTATCTACTTTTGAGGTTTGATTAATTTCAAGTAAACGCTCTATTTGTGCGCTCGTTAAATTCATTTTTCTTGCAAGATCGGATTTTTTTGTTTTTGTTTCTAGCATCGCATTATGTAATGCAATTTTTAAACAGCTGATAAGGGGTAAGTAGACAATAAAATCACCAGCTTGTGCTTTTGATGGTGCAGGAATAGGCAGTTTACTCGCAATAAATTCTTCAAGGCCTACATGTAAAATATCAGAGGCTTCTAGTTCAATATCATCTTCTGTATAAGCAACTGCATGTATGTTATCAAAATCACGGTAGGTAATTTCGTAAGTTTCACTTTCTTCATCAAAATGAGCGATTGCTGGATAGTTGAACATAAATAACCTTTTATAAAGTTGAAAGCCGGATTTAAAACGAAATTACATAATATAATGTGTTTTCAAAATTCTTGTGTTGTGTATAGTACTAAAGTGAAATTTATTTATCTATTTGATATTAAATAGTATGTTAAAGATTAAAGCATATTTATCAAAATTTATCTTCATTTCTTTCCAATGTGAGAAAGGATCAAGTCGATAGTATATTGCTTGTTGGTTATTACGTATTTTACTGGAATTGATAATTAATATTAGATAGATCTTATAGCTAAGAAAACTATCTTATTGATGTTCATAAGGTGTTTTTAGGAAGGAGTTATTTATGTATCCCGTTGATTTACATGCTCATACTATTGCTAGTACACATGCTTACAGTACAGTTAGTGAATATTTCCAACAAGCTAAAAAACAGGGTATTCAATTATTTGCAATTACTGATCATGGCCCAGATATGGATGATGCTCCTCATGAATGGCATTTTTCTAACTTACCTGTGATCCCTCGTATTATTGATGGTGTGGGTATTCTTTACGGTATAGAAGCGAATATTAAAAATATTAAAGGTGAAACAGATTGTAGTGAGAAAATGAGCAAGAAATTAGATATTGTGCTTGCTGGTTTTCATGATCCTGTCATGGGGTCATTAGGCCTTGTTGATAATACAAAAGCATTAATTGCAACAATAGCAAGTGGTTGCGTTCAAATGATTACGCATCCAGGTAATCCAAAATATCCAATAGAGATTGCTGAAGTTGCAAAAGCCGCTGCTAGTTACAATGTTGCTTTAGAAATGAATAACTCATCATTTATTCATTCTAGAGTAGGAAGTGAGAAAAACTGTATAGAAATCGCTAAAGCTGTACGTGATGCGGGAGGATTAATTGCATTAGGTTCTGACTCACATATAGCTTCTTCTCTGGGAAAATTTGATCGAGTATTAAAAGTATTAGCCCAAATAGATTTTCCACAAGAGCGTATACTAAATGTAACCCCAAGAAGAGTGCTAGATTTTCTAAAATCACACGGTAAAAAAGAGATCCCTGAATTTAGCCATTTTTAACATTGGGTTAAATCATGAATAAAAAAGCTATCCTAAGATTAAGATAGCTTTTATGATATGAAGTGGCTTTAACATTTACTGATGAAAAACAGTTAGTTCTTGTTTCAGTCTATCTGATTGTGTTTGCAATGAATCTAATGAACTAACTAATTCTCGTGTCATTGTTGCGTTAGCTTGTGTGGTTTGATCTAATTGATTTATTGCATCTTCAATTTGAGCAATGCCATTACTTTGTTCATTTGTAGAAATAGAAATATCGTGGATCATTTCATTAATATTTTCAGTATGCTTAGAAATATCTATCATATTATCGTTTGCGTCAGCGGCTAGCTGAAAGCACTGATTTATTTTTTTACTTGAATTAGCGACAAGTATTTTTATCTCTTTTGATGCTAAATTACAGCTAATGGATAATTCTCTTACTTCTTTAGCAACAACAGCAAAACCTTTTCCGTGTTCTCCCACTCTTGCCGCTTCTACGGCAGCATTTAAAGCCAATAGGTTTGTTTGAAAGGCAATATTGTCGATCGTAGAAGTAATATCATTAATTTGTTCAGAGAACGTGACAACTTCATGCATATTTTCAACAACGTTAGCGAGCATTTCATTGCTTTGGTGGATCATCGTATCTGCTTTTGTTACTAGCTCACATGATGCTTGTGTATTTTCTGCATGCTGTTTTGATGTAACACTTAATTGTCGTATTCCTGCGGAAGTTTCGAGTACGGCTGCTGATTGTTGTTCAACTCGAATAGCAAGATTATTGTTCATAACAGCAATATCACTTAATTCTGAATTAATAAGACCTGAGCTATGATTGATATTATTGACTATCCGTTTTATCTGATCTCGCATTTTTTGAATATTAGCAGTGAGAATATTTATTTCATATAGACCTTTTGTGGTGACATCGGTTGCTAATTTTCCATTGCTAATATCTTCAATATTTTTCATTATTGCGTTTAAAGGTGAAATAAAGTTTTTTCGCAGTACAACTTGGACTAAGAAAGAAAAGATAACAATTAAAACTGAAATAACGATTAAACTATAAATAATTTTATCGTACAGCAACTCACCTTCATCCAATGAAGCTGTGTAATAGTTTTCTAGTTGTTGATGATAGGCTGTATAGGCTTGCTCAAAATTGTCTTGATAGGTTTGTGTTGGCTGATTTAAATACTCGTATGTTTTGCCTTGTTCTAGGAAGGCTAAAAATTCAATGAGTGCTACATTAAGTTCAGTATATTTTTGCTCTAATTGTTGCACATAATTTTGATCTTCAACGTTATGAGGAAAATTTTTGAAACTTTCCCATCCATTTTCAACGTGCTGTAGCTTTTCTTTAGTTTGTTGTAATAATGAAGAGATGTCAGTGTTAGCTGTAGCCATTTTATTAATAATTAATAAGTGGCGAGAGCTGGCTCTATTTAAGGTATTACGCGTTTGTAGTAAATCCTCCCAAGTACTATTTAATAGTGATTGTTCATGATAGATATTGTTTAATGTGTTTAAATTTCTCTTGTAATCATTAACTGAAGAGAGGAATAGAACACAGGCTAGACCAAGAAGTAAGATTAAAGAGCCTGTAATAAGCCAAACTAAAGTGGTGGTTTTTAAACCTGACATATTAAAAGAGACGTTTGGCAAATAACGTTGTTTTAAGTTGTTAAACATGTAATGTTATTTCCTTTTTCATAAAAATATAACTGTGTAATTTATTGATTTTTAAGTTTTATTTTTACTTCCTGTAACTGGTATAGACAAAGAATAAAAAAACACATGAAAATATGTTTTTAGGTCACTCTTTGATTTAATGCCATATATCCTTTTGATTTTTTCAAATACTAAAAAATAGTATCGGCATTTTATAAATATTCTTTATGCTTATTTATTGTTCTAATTAATAAATTTATCAAATGTATTTTATTGCTTCGTAATGCTTTGATTTTTAATTAATTTTTCTTAAATATTAAAAGTTAAAGATAAATAATAAAAATGATATAAAAGATACCTCCTTAGAGAATGGTAGTTAACCTGTTGATTTATTATTAATTTTATGTAATTAACTCATTTCTTTTTAAACAATTAGGTTTAAATAGTGTGAGTGCTTCTATTTATAAAATAAAAAAGTAATAATGATTAAAACAGCAATAAATTAAATTATTTTTTGTTTATTTAATAGAACAAATAAGAGACTCTAACGTTATAAGTGAGAGAGAAGCAAAAAGATCCCTAAAGAATGATAGCGTGAAGGGATAAATGTATTTATGATTTTAAGTTATTTAACATTAGTGTTTTATAGTTCTTTTTCTCAAGATTTTTATCTGTGAAGCCAAATTTTGTGGCTAAATGCCTTAGTTGGTCAATATAGAGTGGGAGTTTACTTGGGTCGTCAGTCATAATGGCAAACTCAGCAAATGAGCCTAATTTATCTAACTTATCAATAGTGATATGAAACTTATCTAGAAAATAAATTTCTCTTGATTTTGTATAATTGAGAATACAATGGTAGCCAAGAGTCGTAAATATAGAGACAGTTTTTTCTGCATCTTCGATACGAACCGCTTCACATTGCGATAAATCAGGACCTTTAACGATAAGAAGATTTATTCCTGCGGGATGCATTTTTCTTATACATAAACTGATAGTAGGAGCTGAAAATTCAGTATTATCATGTTCCATGTACCAATCTGTTTCTTTATTTTCAGGCGTAAATAATGTGGCACCTGCTTTTTTTAATTCATTAATAAAATTTTCTGGATTTTGAAGGTGATATTTTAGTTCAGCTTCAAATTTGCCTTGAAAATGTTCAGACATACGTTTTCCCCCAATTAGCGTTAATGAATTATAGCATTAACAATGAGTCCTTTTGGGATAAAAAACTTTTAATGCTATTTAATTATTTTATTTAAATTAGATAAAAGTGTTTAAATACAACAATAGATAACGTTATTATGAAATAAAGGCAGGGGATATAATGTTATTAATAAAGAAAAGAGTTAGAAAAAATAAAGGGGCATTACCCCCTTTATTATTACAGAACACCTTCAAATGGGTTCCAACTTTGATCATTTTTAGTTTCTTTTAAGTAATAGGCATAGTTGGCTGTTATAGCCCATAAAATGTTAACTGCAATACCCACCACATTGATAACACCATTATTTACAGGTAAAAAACCAATAATTGTAAAAATAGCAATATTAATAGCAAATAATGTTAATGCTTTACGCCATAAACCTAAAATAAGAAAGTAAATAAAACCAAAGAAAAATGCCCAGATATTCATTCCAATAAGAATTCGTTTTCCAAAGGCTAGCTCTTTATAAGCTGCTTTAAATTCTGGTGTTTTAGGTGAACCATATTTGTCAAAAAATGAAAAACGCTCTTGCCACTTTTCAGAAAGTTCTTTATTCATTTTAATTCTTTTTACCCTATTGATTAAAGTTAGTCTTAATAGAAAAAGTATCTTTACATAATTTAACATTATGAACAATATAAATTTATTATGAGATGAATAAATATATTTGTTTATATAAAAAGCATTAAAGTGAATATGTTTGTGGTGTTTTTTAATAATTATCTTATTGTTTCAGAATATGTTTTTAATCATTACTCTTAAAGATAAGAACGATAAAATAAAATATCATTTTGAATGGATTTTATAGTGAAAAGAATAAGAAATCTGGCTTATGACAAATACCAGATTTCTTATGGAAGATGAGGTGGGCGATTAGCGCACGACTAATACAGATGATTCTGCATAACTGACCACAGAAGATGCGGTAGAACCTAGAAGATAAGTTTTCATACCTGGATTACGAGAACCAATGACAATTAGCTCTGCTTGAATTTTTTTTGCGGTTTCTAAAATTTTATCGCGAGGATTACCTATAGATACATAAAATTGAGTTGTACTATTGGGAATGTCAATATGCGATAAGTTTTCTTTTAGTGTGGATAATGCAATTTCAATCCGTTGTTTGTCACTTGCTAGTCTGTCTTGTCCTGCAAATGCAAATCCGACAAAAGACTCATAACTTGGAATGACTGATAAAAAATGAATATTCAATTTGTCAGCGACAGACAATGCTTTTAGATGAGACACAACCTTGTCCAATAAACCAAGCTCTGTAAAATCAACGGGTACTAACACTGTTTTTGTCATAGTGGCTCCTAATTAACCTTTTATTATGATTAGGGCTTTAATATTAATTTTTTGTGCATACAAATATGAGTTACCTACTAATCTTATCAGTCAAAATGAAAAACTGCACAAAAATTGAAATTATTTTTATTTTTTGAGAGTTATGTATTTTTTTATATGAAAAAAAGTGAAAAAGAATGGATGTCTGAGCAAACGAATATGTAGCAATATCAAATGGAAATTATAAAAAATAGCGAATAATAATAGCTAATGGATGGATGTTTTATTTTTCTAGTATTGATAGTTATAGATATTATTTTGTTGATATATGACAAAGATTATTTTTTATATTTTTCATAGGTAAGATATGATCTTTATTTAATATTAATTTGTATATCTTGGGTTATAAAGAAAAGTTTAATAAATATGAAAAATTGAAACTAAAAAATAATATTCATATATTTCAACTTGTTATGATTTTTTTCTTTAATGGATAAATGCATATTTACTCTTAATGATAATAAGTGCTATTTAGCTTTCTAAGAGTATTAAAAACATATTACAAATGAGATTGGTTTTTATTTTTATTACAGGTAATTAATTGAAAAAATAAATAAACCACACCTAAATCGCTATATTTTTATTTTTAACTGTGCATAATACCCATAATGTTAATTTTCATCGCAAAGGACGTAAAATATGTTACATCAAGATATGATCAATAAATTGAATGAACAGTTAAATTTAGAGTTTTACTCGGCAAATCTGTATTTGCAAATGAGTGCTTGGTGCGACGATAAAGGATTTGATGGTGCTGCTAAATTTTTAAAAGCTCACTCTCGTGAAGAAATGGAACATATGCACCGTTTATTTGATTACTTAAGTGATACAGGTGCAATGCCTTTACTTGGAGCGATTGAAGCTCCACCTGCTGAGTTTTCATCATTAGCTGAGTTGTTCGATAAAACTTACAAACATGAAAAGCATATTACATCTGAGATTAATAAATTAGCACATGTTGCAATGACAACTCAGGATTATTCGACATTTAACTTCTTACAATGGTATGTTGCAGAGCAACATGAAGAAGAAAAATTATTCAAATCAATCCTAGATAAATTAGCAATGGTTGGTGACAGTGGCAAAGCTTTATTCTTATTAGATAAAGATCTGAACACATTATCAGCATCTGCACATGTTTAATTTTTAGGCCTAAGCTAATAAATGACTTATTACGCTCTGCTGTGAACGAATAGCAGGGCGTTTTTTATTCTTCTGCATCGCCTTCCTTACTATTCTTATCTTTTATTTTTTCTCTTACTAATATTGTTTTTTTGCTCTTAAAAATACTTATTGAATGCTATTTATACAGGGGGATTATTTTACTTTTAGTTGTATTTGGCTATGTATTGAACTGTTTAGACTGTCAATAAGGGTATTATATTTTTTCGAAGTGTAAAAATGGGTGATATTTGAAACAGAAACTGCTCTAAATAACATATATTTTGAGTGCTAGTTCACAACCTTTTATTTCTAATATCAAGAAGCAAAGATCTTGACGTAAAATTGCTATAAAATATTTTCATAAATAAAAAAATCACCTGTAATTTAAGAGGTTATTATGTCATTAAATACACTTAAGACATCTTGGGGTAAATTATCGGCTATTGCTGTTTTATTCCTTGGTATGTCATACCAACAAGCATTAGCACATGCACACTTAAAATCACAGTTACCTGCTGAAGGTGCTGCTATTGAACAAGCACAAGCGCCTAAAGTTATCACGCTAGACTTTTCTGAAGGTATTGAATTAGCTTTTAGCAAAATCAAAGTCACTAATAGTGATGGCAAAGAAATCACCGTAGGAAAACTGACTTTAGATCCCGTTAACAATACTAAATTATTATTGCCTTTAGAAAGTGATTTATCAGAAGGTGATTATTTAGTTAATTGGAATGTTGTTTCTGTTGATGGACACAAGACAAAAGGTTCTTATCAATTTAGTGTAAAATAATGACACCTGAAGACGTTTATATTTTATGCCGTTTTTTCCATTTCGTGGCAGTCATGTTTATGTTCGGACTGAGCTTCTCGGCTGCCATTCTTGCTAAAGATAAGTTCATTCCTCTTATTCAGGTTCGTTTGCGCCCCGCATTAGCTATTAGCACTGTTATCGTCTTTATTACGACTTATTTATGGATGATTGTGCAATCTGGTATTATGGGGGATGGTTGGGAAGATGCTTGGTCATTTGAAATATGGCGAGCCGTCTTAGGTACTTCGTTTGGTCAAATTTGGCAATGGCAATTGGTATTAGCAACCGCTGCATTGGCTATTTTATTTATACACCAACGCTATATTCGCAACTTTTCTTTATTAATTATTTCTTCAATTATGTTGATTTTACATGCATCAATTGGTCATGGTGCTATGTTTACAGGATCAGAAGCGATATTCTATAAAGTTAATCAAAGTATTCATCTTATTAGCGCAGCGTATTGGTTTGGTGGTTTATGGCCATTTGTCACTTGTTTGCAGTTTTTACGGAATAAAGATGAGCTTGCAGATGGGATGATCAGGCCTATCATTGGTACAATGAAGCAGTTTTCACTTTTTGGTCATCTTGCTGTTTTATTGGTGACGATTACCGGTATTATCAGTGCCATTATGTTAATTCCTGGATGGCCAGCAGTACAATTATCATCTGAATACCAAAGCATGTTATGGCTTAAAATTAGTTTAGTGTTGTTAATGCTTGGTTTAGCTGTAATCAATCGTTATGTCTTAGTTCCTCATATTCGTAAGAAAAATAACTTTCAATGGCTGCTAGTAAATAGTTGGCTTGAACTATTATTTGGAACAATGGTTATTTTTACCGTAGCCATCTTTGCGATTAACTCACCTGTATAGATTGCGATATAATTTAAAAAACCTAATTTCTTAAGTGAGATATCTACATGAAACGTTTCTTATTCGCGGGAATGTTAATGCTCTTTACTTTTCAAGCATTCTCGGCGGCACCTATTTCAACGGTCAGTAAGCTTCAATTTGGTGACGATTGGCCATTTACACGTGAAGAAGTGATGCTTAATTGTCGTGCTGATGGTGCTTGGTTTGTGATTAATCCAGCAACACTGATGCAGTATCCTCTTAATGAAATTGCAATGAAACAAATGGAAAGTGGCAAAGTAAAAGCGCAGCTAATTGATGTTATTTTGCTACCAGATCCTCATTCACCTGAAAAGAAAAAATCAGTAGAAGTGATACAGAGCGCGATTAAGTCGCTTTGTGAGAACAATTAATCAATTGATTGATAATATAGATAAGAATTTTTTATTTTTATCATGTTGATTTAAATAATAAAAATAAATAACAACGATTTTTTGAGTAGAAAATAGTGTGCTACTAGGTTGTTTACTGGATCTTTACATATTGTTAGCTAATATTTAACAGTAGGTTGTGAGATAGAAAAGTCTGAGAAAGTCTGAGTGAGTTCTCGATTTTTGTTTATGCCGTAAGCAACATTTTACTTTTTAGCGCACGGCTCAAAATGAGCCATTTCCCTAAGCCAGATAAATGATTTATCTGGCTTTTTTTATTTCGCTTTAGCATCCTCGTTATGCCACTTTTAAAATCCAGTGGTGATTATCTTTATCATAAGCATGGCGATAAAGCAGAATATTTTGATCTTTCAGTTGGGCTGGAATGCTGGTGTTTTCATCCCATCCATCTAATTGCATGCAAAATTCTTTGTCATAATCACATGGTATATGAATATAAGCTAATTGATTATCGGAAGAGTGTTTTAAAGTAATATCTTCAATTTCATAGCAAGCAATTTTCAACGTTATCTTTTTCATAATAAAACTCCGGTTTAAGCGATGTTGTGTTCCGTTATGTTTTGTTAGAGGCATTTATTTCAAAGAATGCTTTTTGACCAAACAGAATTAAGCATAGTATAAATGGAATCGATTTCCAAAATGTTTTTTGAAAATAAAAAAAGCGGATCATTTTTTGTGATCCGCTTTAAATAAATCTTCTGAAATAGGGCTGAATTATCTAATTTTTAAGGTTTAGGTATTGCCGTTCCCCATTCATTCCAATCTTTAGGTTCTTTATCATTTAAAATGAAATTCTGTTCCTGTTTTGCTTTTGCTTGTAATGGTGTGGACGGGGGGGTTGCAAAAGTGATCCCACCACGTATAAATTGCTTAAATGTTCCACTACGGATAACACCACCAGTTAAGCCAAACGAGAAGTTATATCCAGATGAGAGCCAAAACTCTGTATTATTTCGAACAAGGTATTGGTATTTTTTACTAATACGGATGTGAATTAATACTCTGTCAGACATGTTACCTAGTTCAAGGCCTGTTACGGCGCCGACTTCCAAACCACGGTAGTAAATTGGTGTACCAATTTGTACCGAGCCCGCTTCAGTGGCATTTAACACAAGGTTTAATCCATCAAGATAGCGTGAGTCTGTAATGTTGGATGTTTGTAATTCAAATTTACGATATACACCCCCATTGCCGGGCTCTGCTTTAATATATGGTTGTATAAGTGAATCTAAGTTATCTAATCCCGATGCTGTTAATTCAGGAGTAACAACAGCGAAGCGACTGCCTGATCTCGCAAAGGTTTTGACATAATCAGGATAGAGTACAGCAGATACAGTCACTGCTTTTCTATCAGGTGAAAGGATCAAGGATTCGACTTGCCCAATATCAATTCCTAAATAACGAATTGGCATTCCTTCAGAGAGTTTACTGGCATCATAGGTTTTTAAAGTAATCTGTGCACCGATAGCTCGTGCGCTAGTTTCTGATGGATAGAGTTTGTAACGTGAAACGTTACTATTGATATTTTCGAAATTATCAAAACTGATTGCGCCTTTTAATGCGCGATTTAATGGCGTTGCTTCGACAGTTAATCCTGAGCCATTAACAGATACTTTAGCAGCCCCTTCAGTCCAGAAGACACTTTTTTCTGTGAGTAGATGACGATATTGTTTAGAGATATATACATCAATATCAAATTCATCTATTAAAGGTCGAACATCAGTAATTTCACCGACTTGAAATTGATGATAAAGAACCACAGAACCTTTTTGTATCCCGGGAAGGCTTGATGCTTTTAAAGTGAGTGTTACAGGTAATTCATTGCCATTCACACTGGCTTTAGCAAAAAAGTCGTTACGATAAAGACGATACTGTTCTTTAGGTGAGCCTTTAGTACCTTGAATAAGATGAATGCCTCCTTCAAGCCATTCTTGAGGTGTCGCACCTTGAACTTCAATGCCATTTAGGCCCATGTTGACGTTAATTCGGCTATTGGCAACAAATTTGCTATTTTCATAAATATAATGCTTATATTCAGGGGCAATAATTGCATCAAAAATAACCCCGTCATCACTTATATTACGCTGAATGATTTGTCCAATAGTTATTCCTCTAAAAAGAATAGGTTGCCCTGCATCAACGCCCCAACTTTCTTCACTGGTTAGAGAAATAATTAATCCATCTTCGCCATATATCGCTTTACCCGCATCTACAGAGGTTGCTGATTGTAAAACGAATTGCTGGTTCTCTTGTGCTGGAGGACTATTTTCCGGGGAATCAAAAGCGATTGCACCATTGATTAAAGCAGAAACACTTTCCATTTTTACTGATACACCACTTTTTAAATTGAAATCACCTTGAAAGCCAGAGACGTTCCAGAAATGGCTATCTTGACGAATTAAGTGGGCATATTGTTTATCAATACTAAGTTCAATAAAAACACCCTGATTATCAGGACGAATTGCATAGCTATATACTTTACCAACAGGAACTTGACGATAATAAACTTGAGAGTCAACATTGAGTGAACCCAATTTATCTGCTGTTAACGTTATTAATTGCTGATTTTTATCTATATTAGCTTGAGGACGAACATCCTGAGCAATAAATTTAAACTGCTTTTCACCGTCCCCGGGTAACATGCTGATATAGTTACCACCAACTAAAGCATCTAGTCCAGATACACCGGAAAGACTAGCTTTAGGTGTAACCAACCAAAACTGTGTGTTTTGGCGTAGTGCTGTCGCAAGATCTTTGCGGATATCAGCCGTAACAATCACTTGGCGTAAGTCATCACTTAAAGTGACATCTTTAACAAGACCCACATCAACGCCTTGATAGCGAATAGGTGTCCTGCCAGAGACAATTCCTGATGCGGTTTGAAAATCAATCGTGATTTGTATACCTTTATCTTGCCAATGTTGGAAAAGCAACCAACTAGCAATAAACATGGCGATAACAGGGAGAAGCCAAAATGTCGAAATTTTACGCTTGCGGCGTATTTGGGCTTGTGTGTCCTGAACGTCGTTTTCTTCTTGTTGCATAAGTATCCCATAATAAACGACTATCCAACCATTCAACGGCAAGGATAGTAAGAATAACCGCAGTACCAAAATAAAAAGCCGCTGGCCCCATTGTAAAAGTCATCAATTGATCTCGATTAATCAATGACATCATCAGCCCAATCACAAAAAGATCAAGCATTGACCATCGTCCTATCCAAGAGACGAAACGGTATAGTTTCATTCGAAGTAAAGGGTCAATACTAGAATTAAAATGAATGCTTAATAATAAGCCCAGCATAATTATAATCTTGAAAAAAGGTACAAAAATACTGGCAATAAAAACAATAATCGCAATCGGGGTATTGCCTGAATTCACTAAGGAAAGTACA
The DNA here is from genome assembly GCF_030286765.1 of Proteus faecis. NCBI lineage: Bacteria > Pseudomonadati > Pseudomonadota > Gammaproteobacteria > Enterobacterales > Morganellaceae > Proteus > Proteus faecis. The sequence continues at coordinate 280,243 of NZ_JASVWV010000001.1, read as the reverse complement.
CCTGAAAAGATAGTATCTTCACTACGTTGACCATTTAAATAGAAAATAGAAATAGGTAATAAATTTGCTGGTATTAGCAGAATTATTGCTGAAATTAATGCTGCCCATGTTTTTTGTAAACTCATTGGCTGTCTTGGGGTATAGCAAGATTTACAACGTGGGCAGTGTGTTGATGGTGTTCTTTTAAAATGATAATGACAATAATGGCAAGTTGCAGGACTGTTTTCTATTTCTTTTTGCGGATAAAAACGTTGCCAAAGTTGGTCCATATTAATGTTAATTAGCATTAATAAACTAAGTATCATTAAAGAAACAAAGGCAATTAGACCATTGCCAATATAGACGGTTGCATAATCGCCTAATTTTATTGTTGCAACACCAAGCCCAATTAAATAGACATCTAGCATTACCCATTCTTTTAATTTTCCTAACATTAATAAGACCGGGCGAAGATTAAGGCGTAAGCGCGCTCCTAAATGGAGATATAAAATAGCGATAGGGAGGCTAAGGGGGGCTGCGATAGCACAAAAGGCGACCATTGTTGCCGTAAGAGGAGAACCTTGCTCTGACATCATGCGAATACCATCAACCACATTTGCAGTTATCATTGTGCCTAATAGGTGGATCTTAATTAATGGCTGAGTAAATGCTATGGATGCCAAAATAAGCATTGTAATAGAGAGAATAAGTAGGCGAGTTAATGACCAATGTCGATAAGATGCAAGTTTGGCTTGGCAACGCGGGCAATAAGCATCCTCTCCACGCTTTAATGCAAGAGGTAGTGTCACGAGGTGGTCACACTCTTGACAGCGTATTGATTTCTTTTCCTTTGTTGCAATATTGTTCACTGTGTCGCTCGTTAATTCGCCTAAGTTGGTTTTCTGAAGAGTTATCGTTTGATTAAGCTAAAAAAAAGTACCTATACTCAATGGTTCACAAGTTATCATTTTTATTATATTTATGCCTTTCATTTTACAATACAAAGTGTCTGATTTTTTTTGTGGGTGTTAAGGGAATATTATCGTTTTTTTGCCCAATTCTTGAAAATGGAGTATTCAACCCCAAGATAAAATAGGCTAAATTATGAGTATGTTATCTATTTTAGTTACGTAAATAAGGTTTAATGATGCCAAAATCGCTTTTTTATCAGGAACTCACTGATAATTTGTCAGCCTTGTTGTCTGGTGAAAATGATCTTATCGCATCACTTGCTAATACCAGCGCGCTTCTTTACGAGAAGTTAGATACGATAAATTGGGTTGGATTTTATCTTAATGATGGTGACTCATTAGTTCTTGGCCCATTTCAAGGCAAAATTGCTTGTGTCAGAATAGGTTTTGGGAAAGGAGTTTGTGGAACCGCATACTCTGAAAATAGAATTTTAAGAGTAAGTGACGTTCATCAATTTAGTGGTCATATTGCTTGTGACAGCGCAAGTCAGTCTGAAATTGTTCTACCTTTAAAAGTAAATGGACAAATTATCGGCGTTCTCGATATTGATAGTCCTATTTTTGATCGTTTTGATAAAAAAGATGAAAATGGGCTTAAAGCGTTGTGTGACGTGCTCTGCGAGCATTTAAAAACTTGTCATACAGCAAAATATTGTGAATTTTGTGTAAGTTAACAGGCGTTTGCCATAGAAATTGTTGGCAACACTATTATAATGTCGCTTGTTCATGCCTGCGCTGGTTGGCAAAACCGTTGTAATCAGGAAATTTCATGGAAAATCAACCTAAGTTGAATAGTAGTAAAGAAATCATCGCTTTTTTAGCTGAACGTTTCCCTAAGTGTTTTATTGCTGAGGGTGAAGCTCGCCCTTTGAAAGTTGGCATTTTTCAAGATCTTGTTGAAGATCTAAAAGATGAAACTCAACTGAGCAAAACACAGTTACGTTCAGCATTACGCTTGTATACCTCAAGTTGGCGCTACCTTTATGGAGTTAAAGAAGGGGCAAAACGTGTCGATTTGAATGGTAATGACTGCGGCGAACTGGAAGCTGAGCATATTGAACATGCTCGTACACAATTAGCAGAAGCTAAGGCGCGCGTTCAAGCTCAAAGAGCAGAGCAACGTGCTAAGAAGCGCGAAGCTGAGGGTGATAAGGAGACCAGTAAACGTCCGGCAGCGAAAAAGCCAAATAATACGCGTCGTCAACCACCTAAAGAAGGTGAAAAACGACAGCCTCGTCCTCAAAAAGCGACTCAAGCACCTCGCAAAGCACCACCACGCCAAAATACTGAAAAGTTAATTCCAGTGAAAGACACGTCAGTTCTTACTGTTGGTCAATCGTTGAAAGTTAACGTTGGTAGTAGCGTGATGGACGCGACAGTGCTAGAGATAGCAAAAGAGGGTGTACGTGTACAATTGCCTAACGGTTTGGCAATGAATGTACGCACGGAACATTTAAAGTTCTGATACGGAGGCCAACCAGAGCATGAACAAACTTCTAAATGTGGCTTTTGCAATCGGATTAACGTTAATAGGCACTTCTGTTGTAATGGCTGAGAAACCAGCCACTCCAGCAATGGTAACTATTGATCAGTTACCTAAATTGAAGCAAGAGCCGCAGCATTCTACTGTGAGCGAGCGAGTAACCTCTCGTTTTGAACGCTCTCATTACCGTCAGTTTTCGCTAGATGCGAACTTTTCTGAAAAGATTTTTAATCGCTATCTTAATTTATTAGATTATAGCCACAATGTGTTGTTAGCATCAGATATTGCCCAATTTGATAAAGAAAAAACCAAAGTAGGTGAATATCTGAAAAAAGGTGAGCTTCAGCCCCTTTATGATCTCTTTAATTTAGCGCAAAAAAGGCGTTTTGAACGTTTTCAATACGCCTTAAACCGCCTAGATAAACCCATAGATTTAACTGGCCAAGATAAGTTTGAGTTAGATAGAACAAAAGCACCATGGCCACAAACTCAAGCTGAGCTAGATAAACTTTGGGATGAAAAAGTAAAATATGATTGGTTAACACTGAAATTATCTGACAAAACAGATAGCGAAGTTAAAGAGACTTTAACTAAGCGTTATAAAGCAGCGCTACGTCGTCAAACGCAAAGCCAAAGTGAAGATGTTTTCCAAATCATTATGTCGGCATTCGCCCGCGAAATTGACCCTCATACAAGCTATCTATCACCAAGAAATACTGAAGCCTTTGATTCTGAAATGAGCCTATCCTTAGAAGGAATTGGTGCTGTATTACAGATGGATGATGATTATCCTATGATCAACTCTATGGTAACTGGTGGTCCAGCTGCAAAAAGTAAAGAGTTGAAAGTTGGTGATAAAATAATTGCAGTAGGACAACAAAATAAACCGATGGTTGATGTTGTCGGTTGGCGACTTGATGATATCGTTGCTTTGATTAAAGGGCCGAAAGGTAGTCAAGTAAGATTAGAAGTTATTTCTGATGAGAAAGGTGCCAAACCAAGAACAATCACTTTAGTCAGAGAGCAAATCCGTTTAGAAGACAGAGCTGTTAAGTTAACTGAAAAAGTAATTAACGGTGATAAAGTCGCCATTTTGGATATTCCAAGCTTCTATGTGGGTTTAACCAATGACGTAAAAACACAGTTACAAAAAGTGGCGAAAGATAATGTTTCATCTTTAGTCATTGATTTGCGCGGTAATGGTGGTGGTGCTTTAACAGAGGCGATTTCACTATCGGGATTATTTATTCCAAGTGGTCCCGTTGTGCAAGTCAGAGATAACAATGGTCGTGTTCGACAAGATTTTGATAAAGATGATGTCGTGTATTATAAAGGGCCACTAGTTGTTATCGTAAATCGCTTTAGTGCTTCTGCTTCTGAAATTTTTGCGGCCGCAATGCAAGACTACGGGCGAGCGTTAATTGTTGGTGAGCAAACGTTCGGTAAAGGAACGGTACAACAATATCGCCCATTAACCCGAGTTTACGATCAAATGCTAAGCCCTGATTGGCCGGGTTTAGGTTCAGTGCAATACACTATTCAAAAATTCTATCGAATTAATGGTGGTAGTACTCAGCTTAAAGGTGTAACACCTGATTTGTTGTTACCAAGCTTTGATAGTGCTGAAATGGGGGAGAGTTTTGAAGATAACGCGTTGCCTTGGGATAGTATCTCTCCAGCAAACTATCAATTATCTGAATATTCAGACAAATTGAAAGCGGCGTTAGTACCATTAACTGAACAACATACTAAGCGTATTGCAAATGACAGAGAATTTTCATACATCTTTGCTGATATTCAACGTTATAACGATGCTAAAGCAAAAGGTGAAGATAAATTTGTTGTTTTAAACTTCGCTGAAAGAGAGAAAGAAAACAAAGAGCTAGAAGCCATAAAATTAAATCGTATTAATGAGCGTTTTAAATTAGAAGGCAAACCAGCATTGAAGTCACTCGATGATTTACCTAAGGATTATGAAGGTCCGGATCCTTATTTAGATGAGACGGCTAAAATTGCAGTTGATCTTTCAAAAGTGCTTAAGCCTAAAAAATTATTAAATTAAGTTATCAGTTATAACAACAGGTACTTAAAGTCACCCCAATAGTTGGATAACCAATTATTGGGGTTTTTTATATTTATCTGAATCAAAATATAAAATTATTATTGCCAATCAATATTTATTAGGTTTTCTATTAAAAATTGTTTAAGAAAACCAATAGTATCTTTTGGGATAGGAGTATTCATATTTTTAGTTATTCGCTATATTAAGTTACCAGTAATATAAATTTTTATTAATAATAAGGATATTTGAATTTAACTTATGTTACTTTGTTTTTAATTCGAAATATATCTTGAGTAAGTTTTGTTAGCTATAAAAGAGAATATTTGTCTAATTTTTAGATACGAAGTGAGTTTTTTATTTGATAAGTTGAATAAAAAGATAAAGCAGTTGCTAATTGTGATTAAGATCTCTTTTAATGGCATGTGAATTGTAATAAATGTAACATATTGTGACAACGATCTCTTAAATTGACATAAGATTACTATAGTATACAGTTCATGAAATTCTTGCGTAATTTTGGAATATTGACAGATTAGCTAAAATCATTACCTAAATAATGAATCATTTTTACTCTATGGGTCCCAAATGTATTTTTAGAAAAATAATCATAGCTAAAATATTATATTTTTAGATTAGGGTTCTCTACGTAAGGGATAATGGTTAAAGGCAAATAATTTATAATTTGCTTATCGGATTTTATTACGAAAAATAAGTAAATATAAATATGATGAGATATTCATATTCGATTTTTTGCGCCAAAAAATGACTCTGTTGCTTGAAGTTAGTGCAACTATAAATTTAATCAAAGGTTATTTTTTAGCTAAATAAAGAAAGGGTACTTTATTAAACTTGCTGAGTATAAATCAGCATAATTTAAATATTTATTAACCAGGTTGCATTAAGATGAAAGTAACAAAATTAGTATTGTTTATGCTGTCTCCTTGTTTCTTAGCTGTAAGCGCTGCTAATGCTGCGAATTGGGAAAATTCAATTAAAGAAAGTGCATTTATTTCAGATTCAGAACTTGAGCTTTCTACAATTAATATGTGGAAGTATTTGAAAACTGAAAACCGTTTTGATAAAGAAGAGCAACGTTACAGAAAGCAAGTTGCTAATGCTTGGGGGCAAAACTTCCAAGCTGATTTCAAATCAGGTTATTTAGGTGGCATTCTAGGGTTTGATGTTTCTTATTATGGTGGTATCAAATTAGGCGCAAGTAAAGACTTCGCTTCTCGTGCAATTTTATACAATGATGATGGTGAAGCAAAAGGCTATAACAAAATTGGTCAACGTTTCGCAAAAGTGAAATTTGATTTAGATCCTGTGTTAATTAATGGTAAGGCAGGTTGGTTTACATTAAAAAATACCGGTATTTTTACGAACTCACAGCGCTTATCATTAAACAGTTATAATGGTTATGCAACTAATACAGCGATGGGTGATTGGAGCTTAGATTTATTGTTCCTTGACGGTAAAGTGATGCGTCGTGATAGCCCAAATATCGACAGAATGTATTTCAGCGATGGTAATGGCGTTAGACATAATATCGATCATGTTCTTACCGGCGGTATTAACTACAACACTAAACCGTTAAAAGTATTTTATTTCTATGGTCAAGCGGATGATGTATTTCGTCAGCATGGCTTAGAAGCAAAATATAAATTAACTTCAGATGTGACTGTGGGTGGTGTTGTTTATTATCATGATTATGGTAGTGATGGCAAACGTACGTTAAGTGATGCCAATAAGGGTAAGCGTAACTTTGATCATGACGCATGGCACGTTGCAGGTACCCTGGAATGGCGTATTCCAGAGTCACCATGGACAATACGCACAGGTGTGACGTATACCGATGCTGAAAAAGCCAATGGTGTTGGGCAATTTGCTCGTAACCCAATTGGTAATACCCGTGGGCGCTTTAACTCACCAGCTTACGCAGATATCGACTATGTTCGTGATGGTGAGGTCATGGGAGCATTGGAAGCTGAATACAAAGTTAGTAAAGAACTGTCTGTTGGTGCGCGTACCAACTATAGTGAATTCAGCTATTCTGGTGAAAGATTAAAACAAGGACAGTTTGGTTTATTTAGCTACTGGAAACCAACCGCAAATCTTTCTGTCTCTTTAAGCGGTGGTATCGGCTGGCACCACCAGCAAGAAAACGACTATACCACACCAAAACTTTATGATGGTCACTCACAACGAGCTCATTCATTATCTGGCTCGATGACAACAACATATCGCTTCAAGATGTAATTTATAGCGGTAATTGAGTCCATTATTGCTGGTATAAAATGCACGGCTTACATATGTTGTGAGTCGTGCATAAAACTAGAGATAGTTGCTCTATCGAGCATGGTAGATGGTGGTGTCTACATGTTACGGTGCTTTTTATGATAAACTTGTTGTTGCAATATTAAACGATACCAGTCTTTCCTAAATAATTTCCTTCCGTTTGAAAAAATAGAAAATTCATATCATCTATTATCAATCTTACTTTATACTTAAGTTCTAAATGATACCTAATATTAGGCGTTGACTAACTATTTTCTATCAAAATGTAAAGTTATATCGTTTTTAATATTAAATAAGTTAAAAGGCTTGATAAAATCTAAAAAAGCCTTATTTATAAGACAGTTTTAGCAATGTGATAATTAGATAAAATAGGAACAGTATCAATATGATGAGAATTGCTTTATTCCTGTTAACAAACTTAGCCGTCATGTTTGTTTTTGGGATCATCTTATCTTTAACAGGCATTCAAGGTCGTAGTGTTCAAGGCTTGATGATCATGGCGGGCTTATTTGGCTTTGGTGGTGCATTTATTTCACTATTAATGTCCAAATGGATGGCATTACGCTCAGTGGGTGGCCAAGTTATTGAAAACCCAACTTCAGAAGTAGAGCGTTGGTTATTAGATACGGTAAGACGCCAGTCTGAACAAGTCGGTATTAAAATGCCACAAGTCGCAATTTATGATGCGCCTGATATTAATGCGTTTGCAACAGGTGCTCGTCGTGATGCTTCGCTGGTGGCTGTAAGTACTGGTTTGTTAGCGAGTATGAGCCGTGATGAAGCAGAAGCAGTTATTGCCCATGAGATTAGCCATGTTGCTAATGGTGATATGGTAACCATGACTTTACTGCAAGGTGTTGTGAATACCTTTGTTATCTTTATTTCTCGTATCATCGCTCAATTTGTTGCTAATTTTGTCTCTAATGATGAAGAGAGTGAAAATAGTAATGGAAACCCATGGGTCTATATGGGGGTCTCAATGGTTCTGGAAATTTTATTCGGTATTCTTGCCAGCATTATAACAATGTGGTTTTCACGTTATCGTGAATTCCATGCGGATGCAGGTTCTGCAAAGCTTGTTGGTCGAGAGAAAATGATAGCTGCATTACAACGTTTGAAAACGAGTTATGAGCCACAAGAAGAAAGTAGCATGATGGCTTTTTGTATTAATGGTCGTAATAAGTCATTCAGCGAGTTATTTTTATCTCACCCGCCATTAGATAAGCGTATTGAAGCACTGCGCAATGGTGAGTATCTGAAATAAAGTTGAGAGTCTAATCGCGAATACTCAAATAAAAGCACTCAATATGAAAGTATTGAGCGCTTTCTATGTATGAAGAATAGGGTGTTTAATCTAAATATTCGCCAAAGTATATTGCCACTTTTTCCTCATCAATTTTAAGATTGCCTTTCCAGCCTGCCCATGGCATTTCCATATCAGAGCGACCTTTGGTGTTATTAAGTTGATTTTCTGCAATGGTAATATCGCCGAAATTAGCCCAATGATCTAAAGATAATGGAATATAGGCATTAGGAATAACACCCACTAAGGCAAGTGAATGTAAAATACCGCGTTTGGTATATCTATCACCTGAAATTAACTTAGCCTCATTTAATCGTTTTTCAAATTTACCTGGAGTTTCATCTTCAGGAGCATGGCGTAATAAGTGGAGTAGTTGCTTAAAGCTCTCTTTATCTGCGGGGGTTGGACTGACAGGTGCAACAGTCAGTAGATGTTTTAAATTCAAGTAAGCATAAGTGGGATTGCTTGTATAAGAATTACCGTAATAGAGGCAATATTGAAAATAGCTGTCATTAATATGTTTTTGCTGATCCCCATCACTACAAATCCAACAACAGGCATATTGAGGCTTTTCTTTATAATTATGTAATGGCAAATTTTGTAATTTATGAAAAGCACCTAAAACAGATCGACCTCTAAGATAACTGCCTCCAATACCAGCAATAAATGCATCTAAGCAACGCTTTTGTGTGAGTAATGGATTGTTTTTTAAGCTATTTAATTTCGAAATAACATCAGAGTGATCAGCAAATTTTTCAATAACATTAGGTTGCCAATTGACTTCGGATAACAAGCCCCGTTCTTTTTCTGAAAGAATATCAAGATGATATAGTGACACTTGCCGTTCTGGATCATATTGACTGTTTTCATATTTATAGAGTTTACGCAAAACTCGCATAATTTTTTGCACGGTTTTACCTTGTTAGTTTTATAGGGTTTTAATTAATTTTGGGGATAACATAAATAGAAAATAGGTAACTTAATATAGATACAAAAAAAAGCCAGCTCAAATTGAACTGGCTTTATCAATAGACGTAGATAAAGTTTATTTTACTGTAAGTTCAGTTTCTTCATCTTGATTGAATACAGCTTTGTCCGTTTGTCCCATAATTTGGCTGGTGATCGTACCCGCTGTCATTGAGCCACTCACGTTTAATGCCGTACGTCCCATATCAATTAATGGCTCTACTGAGATTAACAGAGCAACTAATGTTACGGGTAAGCCCATTGCAGGTAAAACGATAAGGGCTGCAAATGTTGCACCGCCACCAACACCAGCAACACCGGCCGAGCTAATAGTCACGATAGCAACTAAAGTTGCAATCCACATTGGATCTAATGGGTTAATACCCACTGTAGGTGCAACCATAACGGCTAACATCGCAGGGTAAATACCCGCACAACCATTTTGACCAATCGTTGTACCAAAAGATGATGAGAAGCTTGCGATAGATTCTGGTACACCCACACGCTTAATTTGTGTTTCAATATTTAACGGAATACTTGCAGCGCTTGAACGACTTGTAAATGCAAATGCTAATAAAGGTCCCGCTTTTTTGAAGAATTTAATAGGATTTAACCCCGTAAAGCTGACCAGTAATCCATGAACCACAAACATTAAGCCAATAGCAACATAAGAGGCGACAACAAAGCTTCCTAATTGAATAATGTCGTGCATATTTGAGCTTGCAACAACCTTAGTCATCAGAGCCATTACACCATAAGGCGTTAACATCATAACGATGCGAACCAGTTTCATGATCCATGATTGCAAGCAATCAATCGCAACTAAAACTTTCTCGCCTCGGGGTTGGTCTTCTTTAAGTAGCTTCAGTGCAGCCATACCTAAGAAAGTAGCAAAAATTACTACGCTAATAATTGATGTTGAGCTTGCACCTGTTAAATCAGCAAATGGATTTTTAGGAATAAATGACAAAATAAGTTGTGGCATCGTTAAATCAGAAACTTTGCCCATGTAATTTTGTTCAAGTGCAATTAAGCGCTGTGCTTCTTGTTCACCTTGTACTAGGCCTTCTGCTGTTAAGCCAAATAAATTAGCAATAACAATACCTATTAAGGCAGAAATGGCAGTGGTGAATAATAGTGTGCCAATAGTGAGACCACTAATTTTTCCTAGGGATGAAGCTTGATGCAAACGAGCTACAGCACTAAGAATAGAGGCAAATACTAATGGCATAATAATCATTTGTAACAGTTGTACATAGCCATTACCCACGATATTAAACCAAAGAATAGATTCTTTAATAATAGGATCGTGTGAGTCATAGAATGCGTGTAATGCTAGTCCAAAAGCAACACCAAAAACTAAACCAACAAGAACTTTCTTTGAAAGGCTCCACTGACGTTGACTTAATTTAGCCAAGATGAGTAATAGCACAACAAAGACGAGTACGTTAATGATTAACGGAAAATTCATCTTAACTCTCCAACGAGATCTTTATTTATATCATTTCGACGATTGTATGCGATATGAGTTCTTAGGCAATAAGAAAGGATATAACAGCACCAATTCGATATAGGGTAACAGAATTGTTAATAACTTTTTATAATTAATTATTATTTTATATAATCATTTGGTTATAAAAACAAGGAAAGTTGGCATAAAAAGAAGTAAGAATTTATAAATAAATAGAGAAGAGTAGAGTTTTGTCTGAGTGTGTTAAAAATTAGTACGTTTGTTGTGGTACATCTGTAGCCAGTCGTTAACTTGTAAAGGTAGCGTAAGGGTAAGGTGTGGGGGTAAAAAAAGTGCGCCAACAAGGATCAAAACAGAGATAAATCTTTCACCTTTTTTATTATTCTTTTTGCCTAAAATAGGTAATGCAAAACGCATTTTTAAAGGCCATAGGAAAGGAACGCCAGCGGGAGTTAACATATCTGCAATAAGGTGACTAAGATAACCTAACAAAAGGGCATGAAAGATATCGGCAGAAATATCCCACCGTGGTGAAACTTGGGTTTCCCATAAAATAGCTAAACCACAAAACGCAAGTAGACTATGCGTAAAACCTCTATGACCACAGAGTTTTGATAGAGGCAGAGAGATAATACGGAATAACCGCCCGAGAATAGAGCCAGGGTGGTCTAAGTCAGGTAGGAGTGAGCCTAATAAGACAGCAGGGATCATGTGAAACCAATCACCATGAGCAAGAGCTGGCGTTATTTCAAGTTTCTGCGCTAATACAAGTGTTGCTACAGAAAAAAGTAGATGTCCTTCTGCTGTCATTCCATGTCTGTTTATTTGCTGTTCATTTATACAGTAATAAAGTATAAAAGGTTTTGATGATAACTAACAGACAAAAAAGATAAAAATTGTCTTAAATATTAAGGAATAACAGGAATATTTTATTTGATTGATTTAAAAATGATCGAATTTAGGATAAGAAACCAAAAAGTAAGATCACGGCGAGAGGAAATAAAAGGAATATACAAGAGGAATACTTAAAAATAGAAAAGAGGTCGGTGGGGTTATGCTCATTAAAAACCGAACAAAAAGGATATCTTACACAGTAGGATATCCTTTTTATTTATGGAAATTAGCCTAATAAATGTAGTTGAGTTAGTTCATTGAGTGACGCAATTTTTACATCAGCTAATCCCCATTGTTTATCATTAAATTGTTCTATTGCAGGGACAACGATAGATCGCATTCTTGCGCCTTTACAAGCAATCATACCATTGCGAGAATCTTCTAATGAAACACAGTGGATAGGGTCAAGATTAAGCGCTTTAGCTGCATTTAGATAAACTTCAGGGTGTGGTTTACTGTGTGGTAGTTCATCTGCAGACACAACAGCTGAGAAGTAATGACGAATATTAAACAATTCAAGGACACGCTCAAGCATAAAATCAGGAGATGCTGATGCTAGTGCAATTTTTAACCCTGATGATTTGCAAAGCTCTAAGGCATGTTCAACACCTGGTAATAGAGGCTTTGTTTCTTCAACTAATTTGACAACACGAGAAACCATTTTTTGTTTTGCTTCTTGTTTTGAAACGCCTTGCCAAGGTGATGCTCTATACCATAAATCAATAACTTCGTTTATTCTTAATCCAACCATATCGGGCATTGCCGATGCTAGAGATAAATCGACGCCTAATTCAGCAAAGACCTCATGTTCTGCTTGCTGCCAAAATGGTTCAGAGTCGATTAATAAACCATCCATATCAAATATTGCAGCTTCAATAGGGAATTTAAAAGACATGTTACTCTCCATAAATAAGGTCTATGTTGTCGAGTGGCGATTGTAGCAAGAGTTACAGGGAAAATCTTTTTAATCAGTTTCTTATTTATTTTGTAAAATAAATAGAGAGAATAGCTACTATTAATTTATTGTCGTATTCGCCGTTAATTAGACTACGATAAACAGATAAATATTGACGAATTCAACTAGTGAGGATGTGATGAGTTATCAATATGCAGGATTATATGCCATTTTAAAGCGTGTACTTGGCTGGCTTATTTTTATTCCTGCCTTTATTTCGACAGCTGTATCATTGATAGGATTGGCTGCAATTCAACGTCCAAGTGGTGATGGTGTAAATGCCGTAATTAATGATTTTTTTCGTGTATTAGCGGAAATGGTGCAATTTAACACACCTTTTTTAGATTTTTTCTGGCGAAATTCACCTATTCCCAATACACAAATGGGATTTAGCCAAGAAAATATCACTTTTTTTGTTATCTTTCTTTTTATGTTTATAGGCTTAGCATTCAGCGCATCAGGATTACGAATTTATCGTCAAGTGAAATATTTGAAAGAAAATATACAAGATCAGCTTATTATCGAACGAGCAATGAAAAGTGGTGTAACGGCTGAAGAATTGCAACAAAATATCAAATTACCGCGACATACTATCTTTACTCAAATTATGGTGCTTTATTTATCACCTCTGATTGTCATTGCAATAGGCTATTTCTTAATGAAATTTTTAGGGTGGTAACACTGCTTTAAAGTGAACGAGGAGTGTTTACTTATTTATATTAACTGAAAGGAAAAATAAACCTCGCATCACTGAATCTGGCGAGGTTATATTTTTAAGTTTTTTATTATCTCTATACTATTTCGCTTTATTCCTATTAAGGGGTTGCTAATAGATCATCAATGATTTTTCTGACTTCTAAATAATTTTCTTCACCCCCAAATAAATTACAACGGTTAAGGAAGAAATAGAGTTGGTAAATCGGTTGACGAGATAAAAACTTATCTGATAGTGGCCAAACACTTTGATAGCCATCGAAAATATTTGCAGGTACTGCAGTGCAAAGCGGTAACATCGCGATATCACACTCTCGATCCCCCCAATAACAAGCAGGATCAAACACGGTACCTTCTGATTGACCAATCGCAGCACAGTTTTTAGGCCATAGATTGCCGTGAAGCAAAGAGGGTTGTGGATTATGATCAGCGAGGCGATGAGTGATAATTTGAGTGATCTCGTCGATATCTCCAAAAACCATACCCTTTTCAGAAGCTAGTTGTAGCTGAAAACCAATACGTTTTTCAGAATAAAAGTGATTCCAGCGTTTTTCCCAGCTATTGAGTTGAGGTGTTGTATCGATTTGGGTATCGAAATCAAAGCCATAACTAGGTTGTTCTTCCCACTGATGTAGTCTTGCTAATTGTTGTCCAAAACAGTAGGCGCTATGAGGTGTAAATGGTTGAACAGGCAAAAATTCAAGGAGTAGAAAGCTGGCATCTTTACTATTACCGATACCAAGAATTCGAGGAGTTCGAATTGTTTGGCTTTTTGCTAACATTTCGAGTTGTTCTGCCTCATTTTTAAAATTAGGCAGAAATTCGCGCAAGTTAGATTTCACAAAAATAGGCGTATCACCATAATAAATTTTCCATGTATGATGAATATCACCGCTAGAAAGGTGAATTTTTTCGTTTATCTTTGCTGAAAATCCTAAGTTTGATTCCAGTAAACGACCTATATTCTGCCACATACTTACACCTCGCAAAGTTGTTTACTTAGTAGACCCAAATAAAATAATAACGAGCGATGTTTATACTATGACAATAACACTTTCATTAAATCAATAAAGTATAAAACTAAAAAACGGGATGATTATCCCGTTTTTGCTAAGATAAAGAATATTATCAGGCGTTAGCGGGTTTTGTTTGTCGCTTTATTTTTGCCAATTTAATCTGATTACAGAGTAGCGCAATAATAAAGAACACCGCTTGCGTTAGCACAATACATGGGCCTGTTGCTCCATCAATATGGAAACTAATAAATGTTCCTATAACGCTAGATACGACAGAAAATACAATTGCTAACATAATCATGCGTGAAAAACTGCGTGTTAATAAATATGCAGTTATCCCCGGTGAAATAAGCATGGCAACAACTAAAATAATCCCAACAGCCTGCATTGAGGCAACAATGGTTAATGCCAAAATAGACAGTAAGCCATAGTGCAATAATGTGACGGGTAAACCAACAATTCTGGCTTGGTTAGGGTCGAAGCAATAAAGCATAAAATCTTTTTGCTTAATAAGCATAATCGTGATGGTGATGACACAGATAATACTAATTTGAGTTAATACATCAGGAGTAATACCTAAAATATTACCAAATAAAATATGCATTAAATGTTGATCTGTATCGACACTGGCAAAAATAACCAAACCCACCGCAAACATACCTGAGAATACAATCCCCATCACGGTATCTTCTTTAATGCGACTGTGATCTTTTAAATAACCTGTGGCAAAAGAACAAAATAGTCCAGAAAGAAAGGCGCCTACCGTTAACGGGATTGCGGTGACATAAGCAAGAACAACGCCAGGTAAAACGGCGTGAGAGATTGCATCTCCCATTAAAGACCACCCTTTTAATACCATATAACAAGATAAAATAGCACAGGCGATACCTATAATAATGGCTGCAACAATAGCGCGTTGCATAAACGGATATTGAAAAGGCTCAATGAAAAATTCCATCAACTCATTCATAGTTTCACCTCTTCTGATTTTGTTGATCCTTTATGCTGATGAGATTGCGTGATCAACTGCTGTGAACTGTAACGAGCACGGCGACGAGCGGCTAACATACCGTGTTTAGGGGCAAATAAGAAAGCCAACAGAAAGAGTGATGTTTGCATTGTGACAATTACGCCACCCGTTGCACCATTAAAGAAGTAGCTAAGATAAGCGCCTACAGCACTTGTGATTGTGCCGATACAGATAGCGATAATTGCCAGTCGTTTAAATTGGTCTGTCAGTAAATAGGCAGTTGCGCCAGGGGTCACTACCATTGCAATGACAAGAATGGCCCCAACAGTTTGAAGAGCCGCAACAGTACATGCGCTCAAAAGAGTAAAGAAGATAATTTTTAATTTTAGTGGTGATAAGCCGATTGATTTTGCGTGAACTTCATCAAAGAAAACCACCAGCAAGTCTTTCCAAATACAAAATAAGACTAAGAAAGAAACAGCAGTAATAATAACTACTTGCCATACATCTTCATCAGCAATACCTAAAATATTTCCCAGAATGATGGTTTGAACGTTGACGGCTGTTGGTTTAAGAGAAACCAGCAACAGGCCAAAGGCAAAAAAGGTGGAAAAAATAAAACCAATCACAGCATCTTCACGAAGGCGTGTGATATGACGAATAAATGTCATTGATAATGCAGCGAGCAAACCCGTAAAAAAAGCACCGACTGCATAAGGTAAACCTAATATATAAGCCCCAGCAACACCGGGAACAACTGAGTGGGAAAGGGCATCTCCCATTAACGACCAGCCTTTTAAAATAAGATAGGATGAAAGAAAAGCGCAGACAGCACCGACTAAGGCACTGACCCAAATTGCTTTCACCATATAGTTATATTCAAAAGGTTGTAGGAGTAAATCTAGCATTGCTACTCTCCTTGTTTGCGCTGGCTTTGGTGCGCTGGAGTGTGTTCTTTTTGATGACCATAGAAGACGGCGGCACGTTCATCATCAGTAATAACAGTGAGTGAACGTGGATCGTCATCATCATGGAGATCAGAACCTGATAAGCTTATGTGACGTAACACGCCACCAAATGCGTGTTCTAAATTCTTTTGTGTAAATGTTGTTTCGGTTGGACCACTGTCTAACACTGTTCTATTGATTAAAATAACGTGGTCACAAAATTCAGGTACACTTCCTAAGTTATGCGTTGAAACTAAAACTAAATGGCCTTCTTCACGTAAATTGCGTAAAAGTTCAATAATGGCATTTTCTGTTTTAACATCGACACCTGTAAAAGGTTCATCAAGTAATAAAACAGTACCTTCTTGAGCCATTGCTCGTGCTAAGAAAACACGTTTTTTCTGACCACCAGATAGCTCACCAATTTGGCGGTGTCCTAAACCTGATAAGCCAACGCGTTCTAATGATGCTTCAACTACTTCATGATCGCGTTTTGAAGGAATACGAAAAAAGCCCATTTTTCCATAACGCCCCATCATCACCACATCAGAAACGAGAACGGGAAAGTTCCAGTCAACCTCTTCTGTTTGTGGAACATAGGCGATCATATTTTGTTTTAACGCCAATTGGATAGGGTTGTCGTTTAATGTAACTTTACCTTTAGAGGGTTTTACAAGCCCCATAATGGTCTTAAATAGTGTGGATTTGCCACTGCCATTGATCCCCACTAGGGCACAAATAGTGCCACCAGTGATAGAGAAACTTGCATCGAAAATAGCCGTATGACCGTTATTGTAAGTAACTGTAGCATTATCAACGGTCAATGTAGGATTCGCTTTTATATTGCTCATTGCCCAAATCCTTTCGCAATTGTATCTACTGTAATCGTAATTAAATCAATATAAGTAGGAACTTCGCCACCTTCGGTAGAAAGTGAGTCAACATAAAGAACACCACCGTATTTTGCGCCAGTTTCTTTGCTGACTTGTTTAGCGGGTTTATCTGAAATGGTACTTTCACTAAAGACAACAGGGATCTTATGTTCTCTAACGGTATCAATCACATATTTAACCTGTTGCGGTGTACCTTGCTCTTCTGCATTAATTGGCCATAGATAAACTTCTTTAAACCCATAGTCATGAGTTAAATAGCTGAATGCACCTTCACTGGTCACTAACCAACGCTCTTCTTGTGGGATACGAGATAATCTTTCTCTTAATGGGGCATCAAGTTGTTTAATTTTTTCTGCGTAGCGTGCTGCATTTTGATTATAAATAGCGGCATTATCTGGATCATGTTCAACAAGTGCCTTGCGAATATTTTCAATATAAATTAATGCATTATTCGGTGACATCCATGCATGTGGGTTAGGGTTGTTTTTGTAAGCACCTTCACTAATTGGCATTGGTGTGATGCCTTCAGTGACAACAACAGCGGGTACGTTACGCAATTCATTAAAAAAGCGTTCAAACCAACGTTCAAGGTTTAAGCCATTCCATAATATAAGATCAGCTTTTTGAGCTTTTACAATATCTTTAGGTGTAGGTTGATAATCGTGAATTTCAGCACCGGGTTTTGTGATTGATTCAACAATTGCAGCATCTCCAGCTACATTTTGAGCGATATCTTGAATAATAGTAAACGTAGTGACGACTTTTAGTTTATCTTTTGCTTGTGTAGGTGCTGTTAAAAATACAGATGCCATAAGGCATAAAGCTGTAAGTGAAAGTTTGTTTGCAGAGCGAAATATATCCATATTATTATTGCCTTATAGTTGCAGAGTTGTTTTCTTAACTGATAATGATTATCAATATCATTTCAAAAAAGTCAAGTTATCTCTGTGTAAAAGCTTCATTTGATAACTGCCATAAATAAGATAACAACATGTATTCCAATAAATGTTAAGTAGATTGTCGAGTTTTGTCACAAAAATTAACAATAGTTCGTAACTATTTGTGTAAGAGATGATTTTTATTACGCATAAAAATGCACTTTCTCCCTTATTAATTCAACGTCGGTTATGCCGCTACGATTTTATCGCGATCTCTCAATCTCTTTTTTACATTGCACTAATGCATACCATTTATTCAAAAATAAGTAATAACACGATATAAACTTGTTATGGCAGATTCTATTCTGATTAATACATTTGGGGGGGGCAATCATAGTGAATGGGATAGATTTGAGATAAAACACACACTAGAAGTAGTAATAGATTGATTTATTTTTCACGTTTTGCCATATTTTAGCATGCATTTTTGAGTGAAAATAGAATAACCATCTATAACTTATTGATGTATAAATATGTCTTTGTACAACCCTGTATGCAGAAGGATAAAACGTGAAAGTAAAAATCATCTTTTCTTTGGCAATTTTGCTTCTTGCTGGTTGTGCTGATAATGCTCGTCAACCTGTTCAAAAAGAAACATCGCGCTTCTTAAGTCAAAAACCAGTAGAGAATCGAATTAATAATGCTTCAATTTCAACGGCACAATGGAAATCAACACCTTTTGATACCCATATACAGCAAGCATCAAGCCGTTACGATGTTGATGAAACATTAATTAAAGCGATTATCCAAGTTGAATCAAACTTTAGACCTGAAGTTATTAGTAAATCAAATGCAGTTGGATTAATGCAAATTAAAGCGTCAACTGCGGGAAGAGATGTCTACCAAAATAGAGGTAAGGCAGGACAGCCAACGACGGCTCAACTAAAAGATCCTGCCATTAATATTGATTTGGGCACAGCTTATATTCAATTATTAAGAGAGCGCCACCTTGTGGGTATTGCCGATCCTGAAACTCTTTATTACGCGACTATTCTTGCTTATGTGAATGGCGCTGGCGCTCTTTTAAGAACATTTGATAAAAATAGAGATAATGCTATTGCTAAAATTAATTCAATGAGTGCGGATGATTTTTATCGTTATGTCGAAAAAAATCATCCGGCTTCTCAAGCGCCACGTTATTTGGCAAAAGTGAGAGCTGCTTACCACGCAGCAGATAATTAATCAGGCAAATTAGCGGCTGCTTGAGCCTGTTTTAATAAAGCAGGCAAATCAGCAATAATTTCAAGAACGCCATTGATCATAAATTGAACGCCCATACAGATTAATAAAAATCCCATTACGCGAGAAATAGCATCAATACCACTGTGGCCTAAATATTTCATAATGCGGGTAGAACCGCGAAGTGAAACCCAAACAATAACGCTAATTAAAAAGAAACTTGTTACAGGAGCAACATACAATACCCATTGTGCGATATCAGTGCGTGAGGGGATTGAAGCGGCTGTACTGATTATCATTGCGATCGTCCCGGGGCCTGCTGTACTTGGCATTGCTAAAGGAACAAAAGCAATATTAGGCTCTTTGGGATTATGGTGTGGGTTGTTATCGTCTGAAATAGGATCATCGACATTAGGTGTGTTTGGAAACAACATGCTAAAGCCAATAAAGGCAACTATCATTCCACCTGCAATACGAAGACCGGGGATAGAAATACCAAAGGTTGTCATTATGATCCGTCCCGCATAGAACGCGATGGTCATAATGAGGAAAATATACACACACGCCATTAAGGATTGTTGATTACGTTGTTCTTTGGTCATATTGCCTGAAAGGCCAAGCCAAAGAGCAACAGTCGTTAATGGATTGGTTAAAGGTAAAAGCAAAATAAGACCAAGACCGATAGCCTGAAAAAACTGGTAAACAGAATGCATGGAATATAACGGCTCCCGATAACAGGTAATTAAGGAGTAATTATGATAACAAATTAAACGAGATAAAAAGTCATTTTCATCATAATAATCTTAAAGTGTATTAGTATTTTTTCATAAGCCATTCTAAATGTAGTTTCACCGATCCCCAGTCATAATCAGTAATGCTATAAACGCAAGTATCCCTTTTTTGCCCCGTCGTTGTTAATCTATGATTACGCAAAATGCCATCTAGTTTTGCACCCAGTCGTTCAATTGCTCTACGGCTAGTTTGATTTAATATGTGAGTACGAAATTCAACAGCAATACATTGCAAGTCTTCTAAGGCATATTTAAGTAAGAGATATTTAGTTTCTGTGTTTATTCCTGTTCTTTGTACTTCTTTTGTATACCAGGTTGAACCAATTTCTAATCTTGGTGTTTGGCTATCAATATTCATAAAGGTTGTTATGCCAACGACACGGTTATTAGCTTTAGAAATAATGGAAAAAGGCAACATTAACCCTTTTTGTTGCAATTGAAGTTTATGCTCAATATCACGTTGTAACTCTGTTACAGAAGGAACGCTGGTATACCAAAGCTCATCAAGTTTATCTTTTTCAATGAGTTCATGAAGTTCTGAATAGTGCTCCATACTGAGAGGAACTAAACGCACAAGTTTTCCTTCCAAAGTTGCCCATTCTGTTATTTTTTTCATAATAAATATTCTCTGGGGTTATCAATAGGAATTTTTTTTATACATAACAAAATTATGAATTGATATGATTATTTTAAATGTTATTAAAAATAGGCAAAATTCAGAATAATGAGGATCAGAGAAAAAAGAGTGTGAGTGATTCTTTCTCAACAGAGAATGACTGCCTCACCATAGGTGAGCCAGAATAATGCATGTTAATCTAACATTCAGTAATAAACTGTAAACACAATAGATTGGTAAAAAGATGACAGATTTAATTGAATGGGATGATTTTTTACGTGTAGAAATGAGAGTGGGAACGATTATTAGTGCAGAAGTAAATAAGAAAGCTAATAAACCTGCTTATGTTATGGAAGTTGATTTGGGCGAATTAGGCATAAAACGTTCAAGTGCTCAAATTACGGTAAACTATACGCATGAAGAGCTTGTTGGACGCCGTATCTTATGTGTATGTAATTTCCCAGTTAAGCGCATTGCAGGTATAAAATCTGAAGTCTTAATTACGGGGGCACCAGATGAAACGGGAGCAATTGTATTGGCTGAATTTAACTTGCCTTTACCAAATGGTTCACGTTTAGCATAAATAAGTATCTTGATAAGACACTCTTAAATAGTGATGTTCTGCTAAATTTTGATATAGTTATTATTTAATAGCAGGATGGGGATAAAGGAGTGTCTTTTGTTATTACCTCAATTGCATTTTCGATGTTATACACAAGAGACGGTATCTCATCAGCATGATAATTTATGGCAGATTATTTTCGGGCTTTCGGGGTCAATGGAAGTTAATTTCAATCGAGAAGATTTTTTGATTTCTAATCAAAACTGCTTGATCATTCCTCCAACTATTCATCATGCCTTTTCAGGAAATATAGATAATAAAAATCTTATTCTAGAACTCCCTGCAACCTCACAGTGGCAAATAAGTGAGAAAGGTGGGCAATTTGCATTATCACCAGCAGTTATTGGTTTATTAGAGTGGTTGCATCAATATCCCCAACTCCCAGATCAATATTCAACGATAACACGCCTATTACTTGCTCAAATGAAAATACAAAAAGGTTGGCGCGATAGTTTGGATGTTTGGTTAGCGAATAAATTACATACGCCATTAACAACACATGATATTGCTTTCGCCTTTAATACATCAGCGAGTACGTTACAACGAAAAATGAAAGCAGAGGTGGGGATGTCTGTGATGCAATATGTTACTCAACAACGACTTAGCAAAGCGGCTGAATTATTAAAATACACACCACTAAATATTGAAAATATTGCTTTAGCAGTGGGATATGACTCTCATTCTGCATTTAGTCAGGCATTTCGCCAATGCTTTAATAAAAGTCCTACTGAGTATCGGCAGGATTAAGTCACTACACTACTTTATTTCTGCTGAATAAACTCGGGGACATAATTTATCGAAGGCAAGCGTGAATAAATAAGTATAGATAAAGAAGAAGACTAATATAGTTATTTCCATACTTATAGCTTTGATAAAACCTACGTTATACCACCACATATAAAGTGGAATGGTAAAGAAAAACAGACCTAATTCAAAACTTATTGCATGAGTTAGTCGTACTATGACAGTCCGTTTTTTTATTGTTAGTTTTGACTCAATTAATTCAAAGAAAGAATTAAAAATATAATTCCAAATCAAGGCAATAACAGAGACAGCGATTGCAACAGGTAGTGAATTATGTGATTGGCTTTGACTTAATATTGCAAGTAAAACAGTGCTTAATAAAATAGCGAGAGTTTCAAAAGTAATAGCATAAACTAATTTACGAGGGCGGGGTTTTAGATAAAACATGTATATACCTTTTATAATAAAAATCTGGACCGCCCCAGAATAAGTTTTTTAAAGCCACGGTTTCCGCTTGTTTATTATGGTAGACAAATTAAATAAAAATTTCTATCTCTCTGTGTATTAAAAATAAACGTTAAAATTACCTATGAGATAAAGCTATAAATCTTTGCTGTCTGTGATAAAATTCCCTCCGAGTTACGATAAGGCTCAGCGATATTATAGATAATTACTTGATAAGTAAGTGTTCATCTCTGTGTGCAAACCTCGCGAGGTAAAGTGAGAAAATTGTCGTAACGTACTGAATATATACGAAATAAAAAGCTTACAAGTGATCTTGCGTATGGGTCACCACTGTAAATAAGGATTTTAAATGCCAATTATTACTCTTCCTGACGGAAGCCAACGTCAATTTGAAAATGCAGTTTCTGTCATGGATGTCGCTGCAGATATCGGGCCTGGACTTGCGAAAGCATGTATTGCAGGCCGTGTTAATGGTGAGCTGGTGGATGCTTGTGAATTAATCGAACATGATGCAAATCTAGCGATTATCACCGCAAAAGATGATGAAGGTCTTGAAATTATTCGTCACTCTTGTGCCCACTTATTGGGACATGCTATTAAACAATTATGGCCACACACCAAAATGGCGATTGGTCCTGTTATTGAAAATGGATTCTACTACGATGTGGATTTAGACCATTCTCTAACACAGGAAGATTTAGATACTCTAGAAAAGCGTATGCTAGAGTTGGCGAAAACAGATTATGACGTTATTAAAAAACGCGTAAGCTGGGCTGAAGCTCGTGAAACTTTTGTTTCTCGTGGTGAAGACTATAAAGTAGCTATTCTTGACGAAAATATTAGCCAAGATTCTCAACCAGGTCTTTATCATCATCAAGAATATATTGATATGTGCCGTGGGCCACATGTTCCAAATATGCGTTTCTGTCATAATTTTAAATTGCAGAAAATCGCAGGTGCATATTGGCGTGGTAACAGCGATAATAAAATGTTACAGCGTATTTATGGTACAGCTTGGGCTGATAAGAAACAGTTAAAAGCTTACTTAGATCGCTTAGAAGAAGCCGCTAAACGTGACCACCGCAAAATTGGTAAACAGCTTGACTTATATCATATGCAAGAAGAAGCGCCAGGTATGGCTTTCTGGCATAATGATGGCTGGACTATTTTCCGTGAGTTAGAAACATTTGTACGTTGTAAATTAAAAGAATATGATTACCAAGAGGTAAAAGGTCCATTTATGATGGATCGTGTTCTTTGGGAAAAAACAGGTCACTGGGAAAACTACAAAGAAAACATGTTCACAACATCATCAGAGAATCGTGAATATTGTATTAAACCAATGAACTGCCCAGGTCACGTACAGATCTTCAAACAAGGTCTACGTTCTTACCGTGATTTGCCATTACGTATGGCTGAATTTGGTAGTTGCCATCGTAATGAGCCATCAGGTGCATTACATGGTTTAATGCGTGTTCGTGGCTTTACACAAGACGATGCGCATATCTTCTGTACAGAAGAACAAATTTTAAGTGAAGTAAATGACTGCATCAAATTGATTTATGATGTATATTCTACTTTCGGATTTGAAAAAATCGTTGTTAAGCTGTCTACTCGCCCAGAAAAACGTATCGGTGAAGATGCATTATGGGATGTTGCTGAAGCAGACTTAGCCAAAGCCTTAACTGATAACAATATTGAATTTGAATATCAGCCAGGCGAAGGGGCGTTTTATGGCCCTAAAATTGAATTTACACTTTACGATTGTTTAGATCGTGCATGGCAGTGTGGTACAGTACAGTTAGACTTCTCACTACCAGGTCGTTTAGGCGCATCTTATGTTGCTGAAAACAACGAGCGTAAAGTACCTGTTATGTTACACCGAGCAGTGCTAGGATCCTTAGAACGTTTTATTGGTATTCTGACAGAAGAATACGCAGGATTCTTCCCAACTTGGTTAGCACCACAGCAGGTTGTCGTGATGAATATCACGGATGGACAGGCTGATTATGTACAAAAACTCGTCAAAGAATTGCAAGATGCCGGAATTCGTGCAAAAGCAGACTTGAGAAATGAGAAGATTGGCTTTAAAATTCGTGAACATACTTTACGTCGTGTTCCGTACATGCTTGTCTGTGGAGATAAAGAAGTTGAATCAGGCAAAGTGGCGGTTCGTACTCGTCGAGGAAAAGACCTTGGCAGTATCGACGTTAACGAATTTAAAGAAAAGCTTCTGCAAGAAATTAGAAGCAGAAGTCTTCATCAGTTGGAGGAATAAGGTATTAAAGGCGGAAAAAGAATTCAATCAACGCGTCAGAATCGCATCAATGGTGAGATTCGCGCTCATGAAGTTCGTTTAACAGGTTTAGATGGCGAACAGATTGGAGTTGTTAGTCTGAAAGAGGCTCTTGAGAAAGCCGAGGAAGCAGGTGCTGATTTAGTTGAAATTAGTCCTAATGCCGAGCCGCCAGTTTGTCGTATTATGGACTACGGCAAATTCCTCTATGAGAAAAGTAAGACTCTCAAAGAACAGAAAAAGAAACAAAAAGTTATTCAGGTTAAGGAAGTTAAATTCCGTCCTGGTACAGATGAAGGCGACTATCAGGTCAAACTACGCAACCTGATTCGTTTTCTTGAAGATGGCGATAAAGCTAAAGTCACACTGCGTTTCCGTGGTCGTGAAATGGCACACCAACAAATCGGCATGGAGATGCTTAACCGCATCCGTGAAGATTTAGATGAACTGGCTGCTGTTGAATCTTTCCCTAATAAGATTGAAGGGCGTCAGATGATCATGGTGTTAGCGCCGAAGAAGAAATAGTCGGGCAATTCAAGTAATAGCGTCAGCCTTTAAAGGCTGATTGCTATTCGCCTTATTATTTTATGTTATTAACAATGCGAAGTGGATTATAGAAATGCCAAAGATTAAAACAGTACGCGGCGCAGCTAAGCGCTTTAAAAAAACTGCTGGTGGTGGCTTCAAGCGCAAACATGCTAACCTCCGTCACATTCTGACTAAAAAATCAACTAAGCGTAAACGTCATTTACGTCCAAAAGGCATGGTCTCTAAAGGAGATTTAGGTCTGGTCGTAGCTTGCTTACCATACGCATAAGTATCACTTTTTTAACAGAATATAGACATTTAGGAGTTTAATATGGCTCGTGCTAAACGTGGTGTTATCGCCCGTGCTCGTCACAAGAAAATTTTAAAGCAAGCTAAAGGTTATTACGGTGCACGTTCACGTGTATATCGTGTAGCTTTCCAGGCTGTAATCAAAGCTGGTCAATATGCGTACCGTGACCGTCGTCAGAAAAAACGTCAGTTCCGTCAGCTGTGGATCGCGCGTATCAACGCAGCAGCTCGTCAGAACGGTATGTCTTATAGCCGTTTCATCAATGGTCTGAAAAAAGCATCCATTGAAATCGACCGTAAGATTCTGGCTGACATCGCTGTATTCGACAAAGTAGCATTCGCTGCTTTAGTTGAAAAAGCGAAAGGTGCTCTGGCTTAATTATTTATTAAGCAATGGAAGAGGGAGTTTTCTCCCTCTTTTATTTTGTCTAAATTTGTGGCTTAATGATATAAATTCAATAAGTTAATATTTTAAGAGACATTACCAATGTTAAATATCGCTTTTTTCCGTTTCTTTTTTTACTTTAGCGCCTAATTCAAGGGGGCTTTTGCGCGTAAGAAAAGAAACGAAAAGTAGCGCCTGAGCCTCCAATATGGAGGCTTTTTTGTTTTCAGATCCCTATACTGGGTTAGAAACCAAAAAGGGCAATTTTATTCGTCATCATTGATAACAACTAATAGACCTCACAGGTCAAAGGAAGAGGAAACGATGCCACATCTCGCTGAACTCGTTGCTCAAGCTAAAGCAGCTATCGAAGAGGCACAGGATGTTGCTGCGCTGGATTCGGTTCGTGTTGAATACTTGGGGAAAAAAGGTCATTTAACGCTTCAGATGTCCACGCTGCGCGACTTACCCGCGGAAGATCGTCCAGCTGCAGGGGCTGTCATTAATCAGGCTAAACAAGATGTTCAGCAAGCGCTGAATAGTCGTAAAGATTATCTTGAATCAGCATTATTAAACGAACGCTTGTCTGCTGAGAAAATCGATGTATCTTTGCCTGGTCGCCGTATTGAAAACGGTGGTCTACACCCAGTAACTCGTACAATTGAACGTATTGAAACTTTCTTTGGCGAATTAGGGTTTTCTGTAGAATCTGGCCCTGAAATCGAAGATGATTATCATAACTTTGATGCGTTGAATATTCCTGCACATCACCCAGCAAGAGCTGACCACGACACTTTCTGGTTTGATGCAAAACGTTTACTACGTACACAAACGTCAGGTGTACAAATTCGTACTATGCAAGATAAACAGCCACCTATTCGTATCATCGCACCAGGTCGCGTATATCGTAATGATTACGATCAGACTCACACACCAATGTTTCACCAAATTGAAGGCTTAATTGTTGATAAAGACATTAGCTTTACCAATTTAAAAGGAACACTACACGATTTCCTTAAAAACTTTTTTGAAGAAGATATGGAAATTCGTTTCCGTCCTTCTTATTTCCCATTCACAGAGCCTTCTGCAGAAGTCGATGTAATGGGTAAGAATGGAAAATGGTTAGAAGTGTTGGGTTGCGGTATGGTTCACCCAAATGTATTACGTAATGTAGGTATCGATCCTGAAGTGTATTCAGGTTTTGCGTTCGGTATGGGTATGGAACGCTTAACTATGTTACGTTACGGTGTCACCGATCTGCGTTCATTCTTCGAAAACGATCTTCGTTTCCTCAAACAGTTTAAATAAGGTGGGATTATCTCATGAAATTCAGTGAACTTTGGTTACGTGAGTGGGTAAACCCAGCGATTAGTAGCGAAGCACTTTCTGAACAATTAACAATGGCTGGGCTTGAAGTTGATGGCGTTGAAGCAGTTGCCGGTGATTTTCATGGTGTGTTTGTAGGTGAAGTTGTTGAATGTGGACAACACCCTAATGCCGATAAATTACGTGTAACAAAAGTTAACGTAGGTGGTGACAGATTACTCGATATCGTTTGTGGTGCACCTAACTGCCGTCAAGGCCTAAAAGTTGCGGTTGCAACAGTCGGGGCTGTATTACCAGGCGATTTTAAAATTAAAGCGGCAAAACTACGTGGTGAACCCTCTGAAGGTATGCTGTGCTCATTTTCTGAATTAGCTATTTCAGAAAACCATGAAGGTATTATTGAATTACCTGCCGATGCACCTATTGGTATGGATATTCGTGAATACTTAAAATTAAATGATAATACGATCGAAATTAGTGTTACACCAAATCGTGCAGATTGTTTAGGTATTTTAGGTGTTGCTCGTGATATCGCGGTTATCAATAAAATGGAATGCCAAGTCCCTGATATGTCGCCTGTTGTGGCAACATCTTCAGCAACATTCCCTGTACGTGTTGAAGCGCCAGAAGCGTGTCCCCGTTATTTAGGCCGTGTTTTCACTAATATGAATGTGAAAGCAAAAACACCTTTATGGATACAAGAAAAGTTACGCCGTGGTGGCATTCGTTCTATTGACCCAATTGTTGATATTACCAACTTAATTCTACTTGAAATGGGGCAACCACTACATGCGTTCGATCTTGATCGCGTTGAAGGTGCTGTTGTTGTTCGTATGGGTAAAGAAGGTGAAAAACTGACTTTACTTGATGGCAATGAAATTACATTAAAAGAAGATGTATTAGTTATTGCTGACGAAAAACAGGCATTAGGTATGGCTGGCATTTTCGGTGGTGAATCATCAGGTGTTAATGAAGAAACGAAAAATGTCTTCTTAGAGTGTGCATTTTTCTCTCCATTATCTATTACAGGCCGTGCACGTCGTTATGGCTTGCATACCGATGCTTCTCATCGCTTTGAACGTGGCGTTGATTCTGAGCTGCAATATAACGCAATTGAGCGTGCAACTAAGTTACTATTAAAAATTTGCGGTGGTGAAGTTGGTGAAGTAATTGATGTCACCAATAAAGCACATTTACCAAATATTGCACCGGTCAAATTAACACGTAAAAAATTAGACCGTTTATTAGGTCATGTGATTGATGATGCACAAGTTCTGGATTCGTTGACTCGTTTAGGGTTCAAAGTTTCTGTTGAAAGCGATGGCTGGTTAGCAATAGTTCCTTCATGGCGTTTCGATGTTCGAATCGAAGAAGACCTGATTGAAGAGGTTGCTCGTATTTATGGTTACAACAATATTCCAGATGTCCCATTACGAGCTGATTTGGTGATGACCAATCATCGTGAAGCGAACTTATCATTAAAACGCGTTAAAACAATGCTAGTAGATAATGGCTTCCAAGAAGCAATTACTTATAGTTTTGTTGATCCTAAGATCCAATCTTTATTACATCCAAATGAAGAGGCATTAATTCTGCCTAATCCGATTTCAGCAGATATGTCAGCAATGAGACTGTCTCTATTAACCGGATTATTGACGACTACTGTTTATAATCAGAACCGTCAACAGTCTAGAGTTAGGTTATTTGAAGCAGGTCTGCGTTTTGTTCCTGATAATCAAGCAGAATATGGAATACGCCAAGAACTTATGTTAGCTGGTGTGATCGCGGGCAACCGTTATGAAGAACATTGGAGTTTAGAGAAGCAAACTGTTGATTTCTTTGATTTGAAAGGTAATATTGAATCAATTCTGGAATTGACAGGCCAGCTAGATGAAATTACATTTAAACCAGCTAATCATTCAGCACTTCATCCGGGACAAAGTGCTGGGATTTATCTGAGAAATGAATATATTGGCTGTATTGGCGTTGTTCATCCAGAGCTTGAACGTAAACTTGACTTAAACGGCCGTACGGTAGTATTCGAAATACGTTGGAATGCAATTGCAAATCGCAGTTTACCACAAGCAAAAGCAATTTCTCGTTACCCTTCGAATCGTAGAGATATCGCTGTAGTTGTTCCGAATGATGTTGCTGCAGAAGATATTTTAGCTGAATGTAAGAAAGTTGGCGGAAATCAAATAGTTGGCATAAACTTATTTGACGTGTATTGTGGTAAGGGAGTAGCAGAGGGCTATAAAAGCCTCGCTATTAGCATAATCTTGCAGGATATCGAGCATACACTGGAAGAAGATGAGATTGCTGCAACAGTGAGTAACTGTGTAGCAGCATTGAAACAGCGATTCCAAGCATCCTTGAGGGACTAGACCTATGGCGCTTACAAAAGCTGAAATGGCAGAAAATCTGTTTGAAAAACTTGGTGTTAGCAAACGCGATGCAAAAGACCTTGTAGAATCCTTTTTTGAGGAAGTGCGTCGTTCTCTTGAAAACGGGGAACAGGTGAAGCTGTCTGGATTCGGAAACTTTGACCTACGTGATAAAAATCAGCGCCCAGGTCGTAATCCGAAAACTGGGGAAGACATTCCTATTACAGCTCGCCGTGTTGTTACTTTCCGCCCAGGACAAAAGTTAAAAAGCCGGGTTGAGAGCGCAACACCAAAAGAATAAGTTTTAAAAAACATCCAAAACGGCTTTCTTTGAAAGCCGTTTTTTTATCGTGATTATCTGTATTTAATATTGATAATAAACGCACGTGGATGTTTATATTTATCAATATAGTCTGAATGGATATTTCTATTTGGATGGGATCTTTTTATTTTCTTTCTATTCTTATTTTGACTCTTTCTTTTTATCACTTATCTGTATCAACATTGTGATAGTTAATCCTAATTTTTTTCTTCATTGTTAGAGACCATCTTACATGTTCTAAATTTAGTTTTTCATCATTGAATGAGAACATGTTATGTTGCTAAAAAATTATATTATAAATAAAAAACAGTAAGAGCCATTGCTGCATGGATAGGAAATAAAATGAATAAAGACATTAATCCTTTGATTAAATTTACTAAAAAACAACGCATTGACGACAGAAAAAAGCTGTTTCTAATGGTGTTAGTATTATGTTTCTTGTTTATTTTTTCCCTTTCTGTTGGTGAGATTTCGTTATTTCCAGATCAATGGTTAACGGATGAAGCCCATTTATTTGTTTGGCAGATCCGGTTACCCAGAATACTTGCAGTAGTGACAGTTGGAGCCAGCTTAGCCATTGCAGGTGCTATTATGCAGGCTTTATTCCAAAATCCACTTGCAGAGCCGGGACTATTAGGCGTAAGCAGTGGTGCTGGTGTGTGTGTTGTATTGCTTATTGTTTTGCAAATTAATTTAAGTCCTTGGTTAATAAGTAGTGTAGCGATATTCGGTGCATTAGGTATTACTCTCTTATTAATGTTTTTTACTCGAATAAAAAAGTTATCTAATGCTCAGTTACTATTAATTGGTGTGGCATTAGGCGTTATGGCAAGCGCGATAATGACTTGGTTGGTTTATTTCAGTTCAGCTTTAGATTTAAGACAATTAATGTATTGGTTGATGGGAAGTTTTAGCGGTATTGATTGGCGTCATCAAATCTTATTTTGGGCTCTTATACCCATTGTTTTAATTCTTATTCTACAAGCCGATATTCTTAATTATTTATCTCTAGGTTCATTTAGAGCAAAGCAATTAGGTATATCCGTTAATCAATGGCGAAATTGGTTTATTTTAGCCGTTGGGTTATTGATAGGGCTCAGTGTTGCTTTAGCGGGCGCTATAAGCTTTGTAGGGCTTGTTGTACCACATTTATTGAGACTATGTGGATTAACGCATTATAAAACCTTACTACCAGCGTGTGCGCTTGCTGGAGGCGGATTGCTATTGCTTGCTGATTCACTATCTCGATTGATTTTAAATGGTGCAGAAGTTCCGATAGGGGTGATTACAGCAACTCTTGGTGCGCCTTTATTTATTTGGTTATTGGCAACAAAAGAGATGGGGCGTTTGTAATATGGCGTTACTTAAACTTAATAATTTAAGTGTAAATGACCGACTTCGCTCATTTACAGAGCAAGTAAACTATGGCGAGCGTGTCCACTTAATTGGCGCTAATGGTGCGGGAAAAAGCACACTTTTAATGGCGATCGCGGGAGAGCTTCCGTTTAGTGGAGAAATTATTCTAAACGAAACTTCAATAAGACATTATAAATATGATGATCTTTCTAGAATGCAGAGCATTGTTATACAACAATTGGAAGCTTTGTCATTTATGCCCGTTTTTCATTATCTCTCGTTATACCATCAATTGTCGAAAATGGATGCTCAGCAATTAAATATGCTGTTAAATGATTTTAAAATTGACAAATTATTGTCAAAAAACATTCATCATTTATCTGGAGGTGAATGGCAGAGGGTTAGAATTGTTGGCGCATTTATCCAATTATGGTCGAGTGATGATTTAAAAGGAAAATTAATGTTACTTGATGAACCAACGAATAATTTAGATGTCGTACAGTTGGCTATTTTGGATAAGTGGGTTGATAAATTTTGCCAACAAGGCGGTGCTGTTATTATGAGTACACATAATTTGAATCATTCCTATCAAAAAGCAGACCGAGTTTTGCTTATAAAAAATGGATACTTGGTTAATTCTGGCGCATCTGCACTTTTATTGGACGAAATTTTATTATCAACTACATTTAATACAAATATCAAGTGCATCAATGATGTTGATCATATTGATTGGCTAGTTTTACAATAATATGGCTATTGTTAAGCTTATCCCTGAGTAATTATTAAGGTTTTTTTAATGTTTTCTTAATAAGACTGATGCCGGTGAACAATAGTTTGTATATAATTGTTTTTTATTCATTCATTAATTAGGCTACATTTTTTATGAGTCACTTCCTTCCTTTCTCTCGCCCTGCGATTGGCGATGAAGAAATCAAAGCCGTTGAAGATGTACTGCGTTCAGGTTGGATTACAACAGGCCCTCAAAATCACCAATTAGAGCAAGATTTTTGTGAAAAATTTGGTAGCAAACATGCTATTGCAATTTGCTCTGCCACTGCAGGTATGCATGTTGTTTTAATGGCGATGGGAATTGGCGCTGGTGATGAAGTTATCACACCATCACAAACTTGGGTTTCAACGATGAATATCATTACGTTACTTGGTGCGGAGCCAGTGATGATTGATGTTGATCGTGATACCTTGATGGTAAGTGCAGAAGATGTCAAAAAAGCAATCACGCCTAGAACGAAAGCGATTATTCCGGTTCATTATGCTGGTGCACCTTGTGATCTTGATGCATTAAGAAAAGTTGCACAAGATGCAGGAATTCCTCTTATTGAAGATGCCGCGCATGCTATAGGGACTCGCTATAAAAATGAATGGATTGGTGAAAAAGGCACTGCCATTTTTTCTTTTCACGCAATTAAGAATGTAACTTGTGCAGAAGGTGGATTGGTTGTCACTGATAATGACGAGTTGGCCAATAGAGTGCGTTGCTTAAAATTCCACGGTTTAGGAGTAGATGCCTTTGATAGACAAATTCAAGGTCGTAAACCTCAAGCCGAAGTTGTTGAACCTGGCTACAAATACAATTTATCTGATATTCATGCGGCAATTGCGGTGGTGCAATTAAGACGTTTAGATGAAATGAATGCTAAACGAGCCGAGTTAGTTGCTCTGTATCGTGAAAAACTTAAAGATTCTCCATTAAAAATGTTGAGTGTCCCTGAATATTCACATTTACATGCAAATCACCTATTTATGGTGAGAGTTGATAAAAATACCTGTGGTATTGATCGTGATGCTTTTATGGAGAAATTAAAGCAGAAAGATATCGGTACAGGGTTACATTTCCGTGCAGCGCACACACAAAAATATTATCGTGAGCGCTATCCCTCTTTATCCCTTCCTCAATCAGAATGGAACTCTGCAACGTTATGCTCGCTGCCGCTGTTTCCTGATATGAGTAATGAAGATGTTATTCGTGTTGTAGATGCGATCAATGAAATTCTTTCGGAGCATATTTAAGTGTCAACATTTGATGAAATCAAGAAAGTATCGGTTGTCATTCCCGTTTATAACGAGGAAGAGAGCCTTCCTCAGCTTTTAGAACGTACAATTAAAAGCTGTAAACAATTAGAACAAGAATATGAACTGATCCTTGTTGATGATGGTAGTAGTGACAATTCAGCTAAGATGTTAGAAGAAGCGGCTGCAATTGAAGAAAATCACGTTATTGCAATTATTTTAAACCGTAATTACGGTCAACATTCCGCAATTATGGCTGGTTTTAATCAGGCTGATGGTGATTTAGTTATTACATTGGATGCTGATTTACAAAACCCACCAGAAGAGATCCCAAGACTTGTTACGACGGCTGAAGAGGGTTATGACGTTGTTGGAACTCGTCGTCGTAACCGTCAGGATTCATGGTTTCGCAAAACCGCTTCAAAAATGATCAACTCAATGATCACTAAAGCAACAGGCCGCTCTATGGGAGACTATGGCTGTATGTTGCGTGCTTATCGTCGCCACATTGTTGACGCAATGTTACAGTGTCACGAAAGAAGTACATTTATCCCTATTCTTGCGAACACATTCGCTCGTCGTACTATTGAAATTGATGTCGCACACGCGGAGCGTGAATATGGCGATTCAAAATACAGCTTTTTAAAGCTTATTAATTTAATGTACGACCTATTAACTTGTCTTACTACGGCACCATTACGTTTATTAAGCATCGTCGGCAGTGTGATCGCTGTATCAGGTTTTGTTTTAGCCTTACTGTTGATTATTTTACGTATCATTTTCGGTGCAATGTGGGCCGCTGAAGGTGTATTTACACTTTTCGCAATCTTATTTATGTTTATCGGAGCGCAGTTCGTTGCAATGGGCTTATTAGGTGAATATATAGGCCGAATTTATAATGATGTAAGAGCGCGTCCTCGGTATTTTATCCAAAAAGTGGTTGGCGTTAATAAACCCAACGAAGATCAGGAAAAAGACTAATGAAAGCAATAGTATTTGCCTATCACGATATTGGCTGTGTCGGTTTAAAAGCACTTGAAAAAGCTGGTTATGATATTCAGGCTGTATTTACCCACACTGACGATCCTAATGAAAATCATTTCTTCTCATCTGTTGCTCGTGTGAGTGCAGAAATGGGATTGACTGTATTTGCACCAGAAAATGTCAATCACCCATTGTGGATTGAACGCATTCGTGAAATGAAACCTGATGTCATTTTTTCTTTCTATTATCGTCACATGTTAAGTGATGAAATCCTGAATTTGGCACCTAAAGGCGCATTTAATTTACATGGTTCTTTATTACCAAAATATCGTGGTCGTGCACCAATTAACTGGGCGATTGTGAATGGTGAAACAGAAACGGGTGTTACTCTGCATAAAATGACCGCGAAAGCTGATGCGGGTGATATCGTTGCTCAAGAAAAAGTCACCATTGCAGATAATGATACTTCTCTGATTTTACATGAAAAAGTAAGAGAAGCCGCTAATAAGTTACTTTCTGGTGCATTACCACATATTGCTTCAGGCAATTATTCAACAACTGCACAAGATGAAAGCCAAGCAACTTATTTTGGTCGCCGTTGTGCTGATGATGGTTTAATCGACTGGAATGCAGATGCTAAAACAGTTCACAACTTAGTGCGTGCTGTTACAGAACCATACCCAGGTGCATTCACTTTCTTAGGTGAACGTAAAATGATTATCTGGCGTTCACGCGCTGTTGCTGATAATCAAGGCAAACGTCCTGGTACTGTTATCTCAACAGAACCTTTAGTCATTGCGTGTGCGAAAGGTGCAATCGAAGTCGTTACTGGTCAAAGTGAAAATGGCCTTTATGTTCAAGGAAGTCGTTTAGCGACTGAAATGGGCATCGTGACGGATGTTCGTGTTGGACCAAAAGCAACGGCACAAGTTAAACGTCGTAAACGTGTTCTTATTTTAGGTGTAAATGGTTTTATTGGTAACCATTTGACCGAGCGTCTATTGAAAGATGATAACTATGATATCTATGGTATGGATATTGGTTCTTCTGCAATTGAACGCTTTATCGGTAATCCACGTTTCCACTTTATTGAAGGTGACGTGAGCATTCATACTGAATGGATTGAATACCACATTAAAAAATGTGACGTTATTCTGCCATTAGTGGCTATTGCAACACCAATTGAATATACCCGTAATCCATTACGTGTATTTGAATTAGACTTTGAAGAAAACTTAAAAATTGTACGTTATTGCGTTAAGTATAATAAACGTATTATTTTCCCATCCACATCAGAAGTTTATGGTATGTGTGATGATAAAGAATTTGACGAAGACAACTCTCGTTTGATTGTTGGTCCAATCAATAAACAACGTTGGATTTATTCTGTATCTAAACAGTTATTAGACCGCGTTATATGGGCTTATGGCGCCAAAGAAGGTCTGAAATTTACGTTATTCCGTCCATTTAACTGGATGGGACCTCGTTTAGATAACTTAAACTCAGCGCGTATCGGTAGTTCTCGTGCAATCACACAATTAATTCTGAATTTAGTTGAAGGTTCACCAATTAAACTGGTTGATGGTGGCGAGCAAAAACGTTGTTTCACTGATATTAATGACGGTATTGAGGCTTTATTCCGTATTATTGAAAACCGTGATAACAAATGTGATGGTCAAATTATCAATATTGGTAACCCAACTAACGAAGCAAGTATTCGTGAATTAGCAGAAATGCTGTTAGATTGCTTTGAAAAACATGAGTTGCGTGGTCATTTCCCTCCATTTGCAGGCTTCAAAAAGATCGAAAGTAGCAGTTATTATGGTAAAGGCTACCAAGATGTTGAACACCGTAAGCCAAGTATCAAAAACGCAGAGCGTTTATTGGATTGGAAACCAAGTATTGAGACTCGCCAAACAGTAGAAGAAACATTAGATTTCTTCTTACGTGGCGCAGTTGAAGAATTAGGCACTAAATAGGAATAAATAATGAAGAAAGTTGGTTTGAGAGTTGATGTGGATACTTATCAAGGAACGAAACAAGGTATTCCACAACTGCTGGATGTATTTGCCAGACATAACATTCATGCCAGCTTCTTCTTTAGTGTAGGACCAGATAATATGGGGCGCCATTTATGGCGCCTTTTAAAGCCTAAATTTTTATGGAAAATGCTGAGATCTAATGCTGCATCGCTGTATGGCTTAGATATTTTATTAGCAGGAACTGCATGGCCGGGCAAAAAAATAGCTAAAAATTTAGGTTATTTGATGAAAGAAACCCAAGATGCGGGGCATGAAGTTGGCTTGCACTCATGGGATCATCAAAGTTGGCAAGCAAAAGTCGGGCGCTGGTCAACAGAAGAATTAATGCAACAAGTTCGTTTAGGTGTTGAAGCACTGGAAAAAGTACTTGAAAACCCTGTAAAATGTTCGGCAGTTGCTGGGTGGCGCGCAGATGAACGCGTATTAACAGTTAAAGAAAATTTTCAATTCGATTACAATAGCGATTGTCGAGGAACGCATCCTTTTAGGCCTATTTTAGAAAATGGTTCTATCGGTACGGTGCAAATTCCAGTAACATTACCAACTTATGATGAAGTTGTTGGTACAAAAGTAAAGGATGAAGATTTTAATCGATTTATTATTGATGAAATCAAAAAAGATAGTGGAATACCTGTTTATACTATCCACACTGAAGTTGAAGGAATGTCAAAAGCCGCTCAATTTGAGCAGCTACTGGCAATGATTGCAAATGAAGGCATCGAATTCTGTCCGTTAAGCGATTTATTACCACAAGATAAAGAAACGCTTCCGATGGGTAAAGTTGTTCGATCTGACTTTCCAGGTCGAGAAGGCTGGTTAGGGTGCCAACAAGAGGTTTAACGAAACTATGTTGAATAACCGGGCGAGTAAAATCGGGGCCATCCTCTTGGCTCTTTTTTTTGTTCTTACCTACTTATTTCCATTGAACAGCCGGTTATTATGGCAACCAGATGAAACTCGTTATGCGGAAATTAGCCGAGAAATGGTAGTGAGCGGGAACTGGATTGTTCCTCATATGCTCGACATTCGCTATTTTGAGAAGCCCATAGCCGGTTATTGGATCAATAATGTTAGCCAATTAATTTTTGGTCACACCAATTTTGCTGTGCGTTTTGGCTCAGTTATTTCCATTCTTTTAAGCACATTACTTGTCTATTTATTGGCAAGAATGATGTGGCGTAATCGTCAAGTCGCTTTTGTCTCTAGTTTAATCTATTTATCTATGTTCTTAGTGTTTAGCGTAGGCACTTACAGTGTATTAGATCCTATGTTGGCGCTTTGGATTACCGCGAGTATGGTTTGCTGTTTTTGGGCGCTTAAAGCTACCACAGTAAAAACACGAATATTAGCGTGGATAACTTTAGGGCTTGCATGTGGTATGGCATTTATGACCAAAGGATTTTTAGCGTTAGCTATTCCGGTCATTGTTATGATACCTATAACGTTGCATCAAAAACAATTTACGCAAATGTTGCTCTATGGCTTACTTGCTGTATTTAGTGCTGCATTAATTAGTTTGCCGTGGGCATTGGCTATTGCAAAAGCAGAACCTGATTATTGGCACTACTTCTTTTGGGTTGAACATATCCAACGTTTTTCGGGTGAAGATGCTCAACATAGTTCTCCATTTTGGTACTATATCCCAATTGTCTTATTAGGTGTGATCCCTTGGCTTGGATTACTTCCTGGCGCATTAATTGGCGCTTGGAAAAAAAGACGTAAACGTCCTGAATTATTCTTTTTATTCTGTTGGTTTGTTATTCCATTCTTATTTTTTAGTATTGCAAAAGGTAAGTTACCGACTTATATGTTGCCATTTATGGCACCACTAGCAATGCTAATGGCGAAATATGGCGTAGATTGTGCACGCAAATTTAGAATGAAAGCGCTACGTATTAACGGCTATATCAATATTTTTATTGGTGTTGCTGCTGTTATCGCTATTTTAGTTATCCAACTTGTCTCTTCAAAACCTATTTATATGCCATATGAATGGTCTAAATGGGTATTAGCTATAGTGGCATTTTCATTATGGGGCATTATTGGCTACCTTTGTTCTACGCTTAATGGCAAACACTGGTTGTGGGCGGCGTCTTGTTCATTAGGTGTAAGCTTATGTATCGGTCAGGCTATACCCAATAGCAGCGTGGATGGAAAATTACCTCAAGAATTTATTCGCCAAAATATAGAGACATTAAACGCTAGCAAATACATTGTGAGTAATAGTGTTGGTGTTGGTGCGGGATTAGCGTGGGAATTACAGCGTAGTGATATCTATCTTTATGAAAGAACAGGCGAATTGACTTATGGTATTGAAGAGTATCCAGATTCTTATCATAAATTAATTAAACCTGATGATTTTGCTCAATGGTTAGAAGAAGCAAGAAAAGAAGGGAATGTTTCAGTTGTTATTGCTTTTAAAGATCCTAAGAAGTTAGCACAATTGCCAAGACCTGAAGAGTTGGTGACCAACCATCGAGTTGCAATTTTAACTTATGAGAAGCGTGATTAATGTCATTTGTTTTATTGCTAATCGTGAGCTTTTTGACCTGCATAGGACAAGTATGTCAAAAACAAGCGGTGGTTAGCTGGCAAAGTGACTCATTAACAAAAGCCAGAAAAACGATTTTCTGGCTTTTTATTGCCATTGCAATGCTTGGTTTGGGGATGTTATTTTGGTTACGGTTATTACAAATCCTTCCTCTAAGTATTGCTTATCCGATGTTAAGTATTAATTTTATAGTGGTGACATTAATTGGCCAGTTTATTTATAAAGAGCCAGTTAATATAAAACATTGGATTGGCATCGCGTCAATTATGATTGGTATTGTATTGATGAGTATGCAAGCATGAAAGGCTATCTATGGGCAATTGGAAGCGCGCTATTAGTGACGATAGCTCAATTGTTGTTAAAGTTTGGTATGTCTGAACTACCAGATTTACAGCTGGAAAAACAGTGGCTAGATTTCTCATGGTTATGGGCTAATGTAACGCCACTCGCTATTGTGTTTGCTGGCCTTGTCGGTTATGTCCTTTCTATGGTTTGCTGGCTATTTACTTTGCGTACTATTCCTTTAAATAAAGCCTATCCGCTGATCAGCTTAAGTTATGTGTTTGTTTATATTCTTGCAGTGATATTACCTTGGTTTCAAGAAACCCCATCATGGACAAAAACATTGGGTGTAGCATTTATCATGGTTGGAGTGTGGTTAATAAGCCAAAAAACGAAAGAAGTGGAATCACACTAACTGAGTGATTGTAGAATTTATTTTCTGATCATTGTTGTTAATTGTGCGATTTATACTACCAATTATCACTCAGGCATCTTCAATAACTTGTTTTTGCTTAAAAAAGCAGATAGATTTTAACATCTATGGTAACAATAATGGTGGATGCAATGAGAAAGTCTATTTTTTATCCTTTCTTGCTCTGTATTATTCTGCTGGCTGGGTGTTCATCTAGTCCGTCTAAGCGTATTCCACCTGCGCCTCCTTTAAAAACACAACTTTCCGACCCTATCATGGTGATAGTGCAATTAAAATCGCAACTTGAGCAATGGTATGGTACGCCATATAGCTATGGTGGAATGACACCTTCTGGTATTGATTGTTCAGGCTTTGTGTACAAAACTTATAGTGATCGTTTTGATATAAAACTTCCTCGAATGACTATTGATCAAACCAAATATGGTACACAAATCAGTAAAAGTGATTTAATGCCTGGGGATTTGGTTTTTTTCAAAACTGGTGGTGGTGAGAATGGGCTTCATGTCGGTATTTATGATACTGATAATACATTTATCCATGCATCAACTAGCAAAGGGGTAACTCGTTCATCTCTTGATAATGTCTATTGGAAAAAGACATTCTGGCAAGCTCGTCGATTGTAGTTTCGTGCCATTTAACAGCCTAATATATTGAGAGTTATGGTATCTTATACCTTATTTTCTTCATATAGGTATTCCTTATGTCTGGCAGATTGCGTCTGTTAATTTCTGAGTCTTATGATCCTTGGTTTAACCTTGCTGTTGAAGAGTGTATTTTTAGACAAATGCCTGCAGATCAACGCGTACTTTTTCTTTGGCGTAACGATAATACGGTCGTTATTGGTCGAGCACAAAATCCATGGAAAGAGTGTAATACTCGTAAAATGGATGAAGATGGTGTGAAATTAGCTCGTCGTTCGAGTGGTGGTGGTGCTGTTTTCCATGATCTTGGCAATACTTGTTTTACCTTTATGGCAGGAAAGCCAGAATATAATAAAACGATTTCAACTCAAATTATTCTTGATGGATTATTAAAAGCGGGTATTAATGCGACGGCATCAGGACGTAACGATTTAGTGGTTCCTCAAGATGATGGTGAAAGAAAGGTTTCTGGATCAGCCTATAAAGAGACTAAAGATCGCGGTTTTCATCATGGTACATTATTAATAAATGCTAATTTATCTAGATTAGCTAATTACCTCAATCCAGATCCGAAAAAACTTCAAGCCAAAGGTATCACATCTGTACGCTCTCGAGTGGCTAACTTGGTTGAACTCAAGCCTGATATCACTCATGAAAAACTTTGTGAAGCAATTACTGAAAGCTTTTTTGAATATTATGGCGAGCGAGTAGAGGCTGAGATTATTTCACCGCAAAAATTACCTGATTTACCCGGCTTTGAAGAAACATTCACTAAACAAAGTAGTTGGGAATGGAATTTTGGGCAAGCACCTGCATTTTCACATCTTTTAGACAATCGTTTTAAATGGGGTGGGGTTGAGCTACATTTTGATATTGAGCGTGGCAATGTTATTATAAGTCAAATATATACAGACAGTTTAGATCCTGCACCATTAGAAACATTATCCGAGATGTTGGTAGGGCAACGTTATACACCTGAGTCTCTGAAAGGGCTTATTGGGCAACTTATTCAGCGTTATCCTAATAATAAAATAGAGCTTAATGAGCTGCAAGAATGGCTTGTAACAGCGATAGCGTAATTTTTAGCAATGTTAGAAAATAATAAAAAACAAAAAACCAGCTCAAAGGCTGGTTTTTTCATCAAGAATAATGTGATGCGAAATTGATTAGTGATTTTCACATGACATAAAGCAATGAGTGTCTGGCATTTTGCCATTCTCTCTAAATTTAGCGGGTGTAGTATTGAAATGCTTTTTAAATATACGTGTAAATGTTGCTTGAGAGCTAAAACCATACATTAAAGCAATGTCTAAAATAGACATGTCTTTTTCTTGTAATGATTTAGCAGCTTCTAATAAGCGACGTTTGCGAACATATTCGCCTAATGTACAACCTTTGAAATCTTTAAAAATACGTTGCAAGTGCCACTTTGAGTAGCCGCTTTTATTTGCAATCGTATCGATTTTTATACCTTCGTTACGTTGTAACTGGGTTTCTAACCATTTCAGAATATCATTAACGACATTTTCAGCCATAAAACCTCCCACAAAAATGGTGGGGACACAATGCCCAAGTAAATAGAATAGTAACGTATGTTATTTGTAATCTATTTTAAGCATGGGGAGAATAACTGGTAGGCAAAAAGTGCTTTTCGTGATTGATAATCATTATCATAGTGATAGGTTTGATTTATAGAGTTCAA
Source organism: Proteus faecis (assembly GCF_030286765.1). Classification (NCBI taxonomy): domain Bacteria; kingdom Pseudomonadati; phylum Pseudomonadota; class Gammaproteobacteria; order Enterobacterales; family Morganellaceae; genus Proteus; species Proteus faecis. The sequence goes on along the minus strand of NZ_JASVWV010000001.1, from coordinate 238,400 downwards.
ATAAGGTTTAGATTACTGAATCTTTCTGATTAAAAATGTTATTTTGTATGACTTTTATTTTATTGAATTTATTGATTTATTTTTTATCTTAATCGTTCTGTTATGCCTTTTATTTTTATCACTGTTATGTTTTTTTGTGCGAAATACACTCTAATCATTGATTAAGGTGCATTTTGAAGTCAATTTATTTGACTAAGTACCAAAAAAATTAAAATAAGATTTATTAATTAATTTTGGAGTGTTACCTTCGCTGTTTTATTTTCAATAGATAAGCTTATTGAGAATATATTTACTAAGCCACCCTTTAGAAAATCATGTTAAAAGGTGGCTTGATAACAAAAATTTAGACAGTGTCCTTTTTAGCGGCGGGACTCGTCGTTTCTGCCCATGGAGGCCAGCGTAAATCCGTCACACAGACGGTTGCGGTCTAAGAAGTGGGAAGCCTCGCCCGACAGGGCGGGGAGCAGTCACGGGCGTAGAAATACTTGAGGATATAAATGTTCTGGATGAGTATTAACACTCACATCTGCACCATACCATTTTTGAATATTCTCTGTTGTGAGTACGCTGTGTGGTGTACCTTCACAAACTAACTTTCCTTGATGCAGTAATAAAATTCTATCAGCATAAAGAGACGCTAAATTAAGATCATGTAAAACACAACACACCATAAGATTTTGTGTTTTTGCCAATTGTTTTAATAAACGTAAGCTGTGTTGCTGGTGGTAAAGATCAAGTGCGGAGGTTGGTTCATCAAGGAACAATAGCGCTTCTTGTGGTGTAGGGTGCCATAATTGCGCTAATACTCTAGCCAGTTGTACCCGTTGTTGTTCTCCACCCGATAATTGACGATAGTCTCTATCCTTAAACTTTAAACAATCTGTTTGGAGTAGTGCGGTTTCGATTGCAATTTTTTTATGTTGCTGTCCATGAGGTGTTCTTCCCATGGCAACCACTTCCTCGACTGAAAATGAGAATGAGAGTTGACTATTTTGTCGCATAACGGCGCGGTTTTGCGCTAATTGTTGACTATTCCATTGTGAATAGTCTTTTTGTTTAAAATAACACTGGCCTTGTGTTGGAGTTGTATAACCAGTTAATAAACGTAATAGTGATGATTTTCCTGCACCATTAGGGCCGATAATGCTAATTAACTCTCCAGCATTAAGTGAAAGTGATACATCATCAATAATGGTCTTATTGTCAATTCGGTAAGTTAAATTCTTTCCATTGAGTAATGATGCTTTTTGTTTTTCAATCATGACATTCTTCCTGCGGGTTGTCGTAAGATAAGCCAAAGGAAATAAGGGCCACCAATTAATCCTGTAATAAGCCCCACAGGGATTTCTGCTGGAGATACCAGTGTTCGTGATAATGTGTCAGCAGCGAGTAATAGTGTTGAACCACCTAAAATAGTGGCAGGTAACAGCCATATATGATTACTGCCAATACGCATACGAATAAGGTGGGGAACGACAAGTCCAATAAATCCAATAACACCACTTAGTGCGACAGCACAGCCAATTAAGGTAGCGCTAAGAAGTAACAAGATAAATTTGGTTCTTCTTACATTTAGTCCTAAATAATGTGCTTCTTCATCACCAAGTTGTAATAGGTTTAATTTATGGCTTTGCCAACATGCTAAGGTACTGACAGGAATGATCACTAGGGTTGCAATAGATAGGGTTTTCCAGTCAATCTGGCTTAATGATCCCATCATCCATAGTGAGAATTGCCGTAATTGTTGGTCAGTACTGATGTAACTTAATACACCAATAAAAGACATACATAGTGCATTGATAGCAATACCAGCAAGTAATAACCGTGCTAAATTACCATCACTCAATTGATGTAATGAGAAAATAATCATAGCCACAATTAAACCGCCAATAAAGGCGGCAACAATATGACTGTAGAATGCAAAGATGGGTGAAAAAGAGAAGGGTAGAATAATGACAATAGCGACCATTAGTGCTGCACCGCTACTAATACCAAGTAAACCAGGATCAGCTAATGAGTTTCTAAATAACCCCTGCATTATCGCACCCGATATTGCTAAAGCACCGCCAACAAGAATCGCTAATAAAACGCGAGGTAGACGGATATCTAACCAAACTTGCCATTCGATATCATCAAAAGAACTATTCCATAATGTATGAAACGAAAGGGCTAATGCACCGCTATTCACAGAAATTAATGTAACAGTGGTGAGTAAAAAGAGTAAAACAAAAATACTCATCCACGGTGAACGAAAACGAGACATTATTGCTCCAATGCTTGACGAATTTGATGCATGACTTCTGGTGTTGAGAGTGTAAAGCCTAATAATCCCATATCATCAACAACAACATAATGTTTGTTTTTACCCGCTGGTGTGTATTTTATGCCAGGTAAATTCCACAGTTTTTCAATTCCACCAATGCCTTTAATACCTTCTTTGGTGACTAACAAAATATCAGGTTGGCTTGCAATAACACCTTCTTGAGAAAGTGGACGATAACTTGTAAACCCTTGCATGGCATTTTTACCACCAACTAATGAAATAATGGTATCGGCTGCTGTATCTTGACCTGCGGCCATAGGAACAACGCCACCATGGCTCATGATATATATGATTTTTTTATCGATAGGTGTGGTTGAAATTTGCTTGAAAGAGAGGGCTAGTTTCTCTTTTAGTTGGTTTCCTTCTTGTTCCTTATTTAAAACGGTCGCAATAGTGTCTATTTTTTCATTAATGGCTTCTAATGAATGTGTACCTGTAATCGTTTTAACTGCGACTCCAGCCTCTTTAATACGACGTAATGCTAAAGAAGGGCGAGCTAATTCGCTGGTAATGATCAACGTTGGTTTGACAGATAAGATCCCTTCAGGGTTTAGCATTCGCATATACCCCACATCAGGAAGTGCTTTCACGCGTTCAGGAACTAAGCTAGTACTGTCTCTTGCAATAACCTGCTCACCTGCACCTAATGCGAAAACAATTTCTGTAATATCACCACCAATAGTAACGATACGTTCATTGGCCAAAGTGATGAACGACATGACACTACACAGGATCAAAAGAAGCCATTTTTTCATTAATTCATTCTCCGATTAGGCTATTTTAGTGAGGGTATTCACTTGTTCGCGCCACTGTTGTTGCTCTGGGGTACCCTCAGTGCGTTGTCCATAAAGTTGAGCAATTTGTTGTCCCTTGCTATCAAAGATTTCAAGGCTAGTCACAAACCCATCTTGAGTTGGTTTACGTGTTACCCAACTTTCGGCAATTTCGCTTTCAATTAAATGAAGCGTAAAAGCAGGATTGAAAACGTTGATCCAAACTTGCTCACTATTTTCAAATTGATGAGGTACTAGGCGATCAATTTGGCCTGTGAAGATTTGTACACAACCACGGCTACCGACAAATATCATGATCTCGTTTTGTGCTTCTTTTGCGAGCTCTAATAAGGTTTTCAACGCGCTGTTATCGACCTGATAAGCAAGGTCGTCAGGAACAGCTTTAAAGGCTTGTTGGCGACTTAAGTTATTTTCTTTTAGTAATTTGAAGAACTGGTGAACATCAGTCATTGAACGCCATTGTTGTTCAAGTTGTGTCGCTAATTCATCACTAACAGGCGTGTTTGAGTATGGTTCAACAGGGGTGATATCCAGAGCAGGATTTTCTTCCAATATAAATGATTGAATAAGCGTATTCCATTCATCCATATTTGTGTTCTCTGTCGCATAGACTTTATGTAATGCATCACCATGCATATCAAAGAATTGAATGCTATAACGTGTTCCTTTTGATGTCTCTTCGGCAAGTGCAAAAATGCTTGACCAATAAGCGAAGAAAAAACGTAAATCCATTGCACGTGGATTCAAGATTAAACCTGCATGATCGTTAAAACGTGCATTGGTATATTCACCAAGGTGTTCATGAACAGCAATATCATTTCGAGTAATCGCTTTGACTTCACCAACTTTGCTTAATGCTTTTAATAATTCTTGTACATCATTGCGTAGACGTTTTGCATCATGTCCTACACGGGCATAAGTGAGTTCAGCTTCACTGACATTTAAGTAAGCAGCGAGATCACGCGCATATGATGCTTTTTTATCCGCTTTAGCCTGCAGGTAGCTCTCATAAAGAGGTTTATTCACAGAAACTCCTATTATATCGTTGATTTTATTGTTGATTACCATTGATAACTCACAAGTACTTTTGCATTTCGGCCTTCTTGAGGAATACCAGCAGAAGAATAATAAGTTTTATCAAATGCGTTACTTAGTACAAATGAGGTTGTTAGCCCCTTTAATGAGGCATGACCTTCATAGCGAAGATAAAAATCATTAACGCCGTAACCTGCTTGTTGTTGATTGATTGGGCGATTAAAACGGTTATGTTTGGTAAAATCCGTTTTTTTGGTAAATTGACCAACCCAGCCGACAGAAAAATCGGTACTTGGTACAGGTACATCAAAGCGACTGGTTAATGTATCTGGCTCAATTGAGGTAATTGAGGCATTAGTCGCATTATCTTTCCCTTTGGTATGGTTGTAGGCTAAATCCCAATTAAAGAATTTCGATTGGTAATTCATAGAAACATCCCATCCCCAAATAGTTGCTCTTGAAATATTAGTTGATTGTGTATATCCCTGAAAAATAGCAACATCTGCATCAATATAATCTTTTGTGCGAGTATTGAAATGGGCAGCTTTAATTTTCAGATTATCATTATTAGATAATAAGTCGTCGAATTGGAAACCAAATCCATATTCAGTTGTTGAATTGGTTTCGGGTTTTAAATTAGGATTTGGACGCCAATAGTTTGTTGGTGCGCCGGGGAGCGGTGAATCAAAATGTTTTGCATCGTTATACATCTCACCTAAAGTTGGTGCTCTAAATGCCTGTGAGTAAGAGGTGTAAAGCATTGACCAATCCGTCGGTGTGATACTGATAGCTCCTTTTGATGACCATTTATCCGCAGTAATGTCATCATAACGATCGTTTTGGCTTTTATATTTGTCAAAACGCGTTCCTAAAATTAAAGAGACAGGTAAATCACGTAAAGTGATCTCATCTTGCACCCAACCTGACATAAACCGGATATCGGCTTGTGGGAAGCTTTCTGTATTTTGGCTTGGCGATTGTTTTTGTTTATAAACCTCGCCACCATAAGTTAATCCATGTGATGCAAAACTGTATGTGCCCATTTGTGAGCGGTTTTCGAGTTTTACACCATAGGTTTTTTGCTCTCGACCCTCAAATCCTTTTTGTATCGTTTTAGCATTAATATCAACTTCACTGTAATAAGCCTGTGTTTTCAAATTAATCCACTGCTGATCTGAAGGTGCAAATTGATAGGTTAACTGAATATCTTTTTGTGTCGTGGTACGATCAGTTTCGACATTAGCAGATGTGGGATTTGAGGGAACTTGAGGGTTTTTGGGCTGATTTGTATTGTTATGGTAATAGCGGAACTGCCCACTTAACGTGTTGCTATCATCAATTAACCAGCGTCCTTTAGAAAGGAGATTAATAATGGTTTCGTCATTTTGTGCGCGATAACCGCCACCATAACGGGTATCACCTTTATCGCGGGCAGATAATGCGACGAGTCCATCAAGATTATCATGTCTACCAAAAGCCGTAACACCGAAACCTTGGCTATGTTGAGCGGTATTACCCAGTCCAGTAATACGTACGCCACCTTGTTCGTTTTTTAAAAGTAGATCGTTTGCATTAACAGTATCGTAAGCGATTACACCACCAAGAGCACCACTACCATATAAAAGTGCAGAAGGACCACGAATAACTTCAACTTGTTTTATAAGTAGAGGGTCAATAAATACACTGTCTATATGGCCAGTATCTGTTCCTTGGCGCACGCCATCTACAAGTGTTAGTATTCCATTTTTACTGTATCCACGCATACTGATGGTTTCACCATTAGTACGGCCTGCTCCCGAAATAGAAATCCCAGGTATATGACGAAGTAATTCAGAAGCACTTCCTGCGGTTGCTGACAACGCATTGTTGTTTTTTATAACCGTTGATATCATCGGTAATGTGAAGCTATCGCGTTCATTACCTGTTGAATAAACCGTAAGTACCTCTGTTTTTCTTCTCTCATCAGCTTGTGTTTTCTCTTGTGCTGACGCACAGGCAGAAGAGACCGCAATAGTCAGCAAACTAAACTTAATTAATAAAGATGACTGAGACATGTAGATAGATCTCCGGTATTTAATGGGCTGGTAAACAGCCCTTTGGTATATAAATCATTGCTCCTTATCTACCAGCGATAACTGACGGACATTTTGATATTTCTGCCTTCTTGTGGAACACCTAATGCTGAGAAATATTCTCGATTAAAGGCATTTGCGAGCACTAATGCGGCTTGAATATCTTTATTGTTTTTAGATTGATAAGTGATTGAAAAATCATGAATGCCATAGCCTGGATATTGAGTAATAAGCTCTTGCATTCGATTTGTTGTTTGGCCTTTTACGTGAGGTGCTCGCCCTTTATGTGTACCTTTATTTTCTGTTGCGCTGGCAAATTTGCCTGACCACCCTAATGAGAAAGGCGTTTTAACAATAGGAAGTTGAATAAAGGTTGTGAGCACTTCGGGGCGAACCGGTGAAATAGTTTCATGGGTAGTTAATTCAAGAGTTTGAGTACGGTTATAGCCTAACCCAATAGAAATTAATGGGTGTGCATAGCGTAAGCTAAGATCTACGCCTTCAATAAGCGCCATAGGAATATTAATAGCTTGCAAATGAAGCTTTTTCGTTAATACTCGGGCGTCCCAAATGTCATATGTAATATAGTCTATTGCTTTTGTATCAAAATAAACTGCATTCAGAGAAAACTCATCATCAGAGGTTAATAAGTGTGAAAAAGTCAGTTTTCCACCATATTCCCAAGTTCGATTTTTCTCTGGGCTAAGATTAGGGTTTGGGATCCAAAATCCTTTTGCAGTACGACCCCAAATAGCCGGTATTTCAAAATGAAGTGAATCGTTAAACATTTCATTGAGTGTTGGTACTCTCATATTGGTTGAATATGAGGTATAGAGTTGTAACCATTGTGTTGGTGTAAAGGTTAGCGCAATATTTTTACTGATATTGCTTTCACTTGTTTGATGAAAATCGGGTTTATGCTGTTTAAATTCCGCTAAAAGTGAATTTAATTCACTCTGAGGTTTATTTTTATAATAGTGATAACGTAAACCTGTTGTTAATGCTAAAGGTAAATGTGGTGTTGATAACTGACTTTCTATCCAGCCAGCGGCATAAAACATTTTTGCGAGAGGAAAGTTTTTAGCTGCTTGGTTAGAAACCATTTTTTGTTGATAAGCTTCTGAACCTAAAGTAATTGTTTGGTTTAATTTATCTGAATAAGAAAGTTGAGAGTTATTCTCAATTTTTAATCCATGAGTAAATTGTGTCCGATCTTCATTTCTACCTATTTTCCCTTGTTGGTTTTTTCGGCGTTGATAATCAGAAAGGGAGGTATCCGTTAAAAATATTTGATTGATATTGAATTGTGAATAATACAAATGGCTGGTTAAATTAACCAAATTGTGTGTTTCTGGCTCATAATGATAAGTGATTGAATAATTTTTTTGTTCAGATTTACGTTCTACTTGGTTACTTTCATTTTTTCCAAACCCACCCATGCGATGTAAAACTTCTCGCTGAGTGCCTTTATTCTCATAATGTCGCGCTGAAAAAATAAAGGTCTGATTTTCTGTTGGATAAAGATAAGCTTTAGCAAAAAAGTTATTAATGTGTTCGTGGTTTTCGAGCTTATCACCATTCGCTAAGCGAATAGGGCCGCGTTGACGTTGACTGTAAGCAAATAAACCTTCAATAAGATCGTGGCGTCCCGCAATAATCCCCCCATAAGTGAAGTGTCTATCTGCGGATGAAAGTGAGGTAAATAATTTGGCGCTGAGTTTTTCATCTCTCTTTAGTAAGCTATGAGGATCAAGTGTTTGAAATGAAACAACGCCACCCATAGCACCATTGCCATGTAATACAGGGGATGAACCATGTTTTATATCAATACGTTTAACTAATGAAGGATCGAGAAAAATCCCACCTAAATTGTTGATAGTATTTTCTAAAGGTTGCTCGATACCATCGACTAAGATCTTAACGCCTTTTTGATCATAACCACGCATAAGGATATTCGCGCCATTCGTAACACCTGTTCCTGATATGGTTGCACCAGCGACTTTATTTAGCATTTCACCAGTTGTTGATGCGATTTGTGCTTGAGGTGTTGAATTATCAAGAATGGAATGAAAATCATGAGTTGTTTTATCAATGTAATGACCGACAACCGTGAGAGCGTCCGTCTCTGTATTGTCTGATTGTGCAGAGGCGATAGAGGGGCACAACAAATAAAGTGCTGTTGTTATACCAGAATATTTGAAATATTTTTTCAGCATACACATACCATAAATGTCCATAAAAAATCCTTGTATATGGAGTTATTTAGCTGGCTGCCTAGCTGAGGTAATAGGTGGCTTGCAAGTTATTGTCGAAAATGATTATTTAGTCAGGATTAATTTTCCTGCTTTTGTCTGACGTAGTTGATACAACTCTCCGTTGTGTTGAATGTAAACCACGCCATCTTTACCCAATAATTCAATACTATTAATGGATTGAATTATTGAAGAGTGAGAGTTCTGATGGATTGAAGAACTATTTAAATTATGAGCTTTTTTATTCATAACATACTAAGAGTAATAAGCGTTATCATTATGATAATCATTATCGTTAACTAGAATATTTAGACAAGCTTTTTTTAACGTAAAGACGTAAAATTAAGTCATATTGTGAATAATAAAGCGTGATGCGATGAGAATTAGAACAGTGGAATAAAGGTGAGGTTATATCTTTATCAAAATAGAGTGGGAGCAAAATAAAAAGGGGATAGAAATACCCCCTTTAGCATAATGTGGTTATTTAAATCGACTCTCAACGGCTTGTGCTAATAATTCAATAAGTTGTTCTGTATCATTCCAACTTAAACAAGGATCAGTGATCGATTGTCCATAATTAAGAGGTTTATTTTGCACGACTTTTTGTGAGCCTTCTTGTAAAAAGCTTTCAGCCATCACGCCAACAATCGCTTGTGAGCCATCTTTAATTTGTTGAGCAACATTTCTGGCTACTTCTAATTGGCGACGATGAATTTTTTCACAGTTACCATGGCTAAAATCGATAATAAGATGTTCTGGTAAATCTACTTGTTTTAGTGCATCCACTGCATCAGCAATATCACTTGCGTGATAATTCGGTTTTTTGCCGCCACGTAGAATGATATGACCATAAGGATTACCACTGGTTTGGTAAATCGTCATACGACCATTTTTATCTGGTGATAAGAACGTATGACCCACTCGAGAAGCGCGAATAGCATCAATTGCGATACGGGTATTACCATCAGTGCCATTTTTAAAGCCGACAGGGCAAGAGAGTGCGGATGCCATTTCACGATGAACTTGGCTTTCTGTTGTTCTGGCACCAATGGCACCCCAACTAATTAAATCTGCAATATATTGGCCTGTGACCATATCGAGAAATTCAGTTGCAGTGGGCAAACCTAATGCATTTATTTCAATTAATAGTTTTCTTGCAAGGCGAATACCTTCGTTGACATTGCAAGAGTTATCAAGGTAAGGATCAGAGATTAAACCTTTCCAGCCAATGACCGTACGTGGCTTTTCAAAGTAGGTTCTCATGACGATTTCTAGGCAGTCTTGATAACAGTCTTTTAACTGATTAAGCTTAGTTGCGTACTCTTTAGCAGCTTTAGGATCATGAATAGAGCAAGGCCCTACAATCACTAATAATCGCTGGTCTTCACCGGTGAGGATCGCTTCAATTCGTTTACGTGCTGATGTGATATTTTGGATTATCTCATCAGAAATGGGGAACTCTTTTGCTAAGGTTTCTGGCGTTACCAGACTGTCTAAAGCCTTAGTCCGTAGTTCGTCTGTCTTTAACATAATTTATCTCAATAAATATACAGGGTAAGTCTACCCAGTGATTAAGATCACAATAAACGAAATTCAGCTAATTTCACAGTCTTCTCAGTGAAAAACCAATAAAAAAATGACGAAAATGCGTTAGAACATTCTTCTTGCTAATCCCATAGAATCAATCACCTTGGTTGAAATTTCTTCAACCGAATAATTGGTTGTATTGAGATAAGGGATATTGTTTTTTCTAAAAAGCGCTTCTACTTCTGCTAATTCAATTCTACATTGGCGAATTGAAGCATAACGGCTATTTTCACGACGTTCACCACGAATAGCTGCAAGCCGTTCTGGCGCAATGGTTAATCCAAATAATTTATTCTGATACTCTTTTAATTCTTTAGGTAATTTTAAGAAATCCATATCATCCGCAGTAAATGGGTAGTTGGCAGCTTGAATACCGAATTGCATTGCTAAATAGAGGCTGGTGGGAGTTTTTCCACAACGAGAAACACCAATTAAGATCACTTGAGCTTGGTCAAGATTACGTAATGATATGCCATCATCATGGGAAAGGGTGTATTCGATGGCAGCAATACGAGCATCGTATTTACTAAGATTTTTTTCAGTTAATCCATGGGTTTTATTTAATTTTGGTGATGCGTTGATCCCCATTTCTTTTTCAAGTGGTATTACGAGAGATTGCACAATATCCTGACAAAAACCCTCACTGCTATTTATTATCTGTTTAACTTCAGGACTGATAATCGAATAAAAAACAAGAGGTTTAGCGCCACTCTTTTTATAAATTTCAGAGATTTTCTGTTTTATTTCTTCAGCTCTTTCCACCGTAGAAACAAAAGGTAATGTATAACTTTTCATTTTTAATGGAAATTGAGAAAGTACCGCATGACCTAATACTTCGGCAGTAATCGCTGTACCATCCGAGATAAAAAAGACTGTTCTATCAATAGGTTCATTATTATCACAATTAATAGAATTTAAGCTTAATATCATAACGCGCACCTTTTTTTAGCTGAATTAGCAAATCAAACAATATTATCTAAAGCATTTTTAGTGATTATAAAGGATAAAAAAATAAAGTTTTCTGGTTGATCGATTCACCTTTCTATATTCAGCATCACATTGTGATACGCTTATTTACGTTGTCATTTTGACAGCGGGTTTTTCTTTTTTTCTCTCTCTCATAATTGTTTAAAAAAGGATTGTTCTCAATGTCCAGCAATAGCCTCACCCCGTGCAATGTGCTTTGGTATAACCAATTGGGTATGAATGACGTTGATCGTGTTGGTGGGAAAAATGCTTCCCTCGGTGAAATGATCACAAACCTAGCGGAACTGGGTGTTTCTGTTCCTAATGGGTTTGCTACCACAGCGCAAGCGTTTAATGATTTTCTGGAACAGAGCGGTATCAATCAGCGTATTTATGAATTACTTGATAGTGTTGATGTTGATGATGTTAATCAACTGGCTCAAGCAGGTAATCAAATTCGCCAGTGGGTAATTGATACACCTTTTACGCCTCAGTTTGAAAAAGATATTCGTGACGCTTATCTCACATTAAGTGAAGGTGAATCTGAAGCTTCATTTGCCGTTCGTTCATCTGCAACTGCAGAAGATATGCCTGATGCTTCTTTTGCAGGCCAACAAGAGACGTTTTTAAACGTTCAAGGTATTGATGCCATACTTGTTGCAATCAAACATGTGTTTGCTTCGTTGTTTAACGACCGTGCAATCTCTTATCGTGTTCACCAAGGTTATGATCACCGAGGTGTTGCGTTATCTGCGGGTGTTCAACGTATGGTGCGTTCTGATCTTGCTTCTTCGGGTGTGATGTTTACTATCGATACTGAATCAGGCTTTGATCAAGTTGTCTTTATTACATCAGCTTATGGTTTAGGTGAAATGGTTGTACAGGGTGCAGTTAACCCAGATGAGTTCTATGTACACAAGCCAACTTTAGCAAAAGGTTTACCTTCTATTGTTCGTCGTAATCTTGGTTCTAAAAAGATCCAAATGGTTTATGCAGACAGTGTTGAACATGGTAAACAAGTTCGTATTGAAGATACACCAGAGTCACTGCGCAATCGTTTCTCTTTGACTGATCATGAAGTTCAAGAGTTGGCTAAACAAGCTGTATTGATTGAACGTCACTATGGTCGTCCAATGGATATCGAATGGGCTAAAGATGGCCATAATGGTCGTTTATACATTGTTCAGGCTCGCCCAGAAACAGTTCGTTCTAACCAACAAGTTATGGAACGCTATCAATTAAATGAAAGTGGCTCTGTTATTATTGAAGGCCGTGCTATTGGTCATCGTATTGGTACAGGTGCCGTTAAAGTTATTCATAACTTAAGTGAGATGGATAGAATTGAAGCGGGTGATGTGCTGGTTACTGACATGACAGACCCAGATTGGGAACCTATCATGAAAAAAGCCTCCGCGATTGTGACTAACCGTGGTGGTAGAACATGTCATGCTGCAATTATTGCTCGTGAGTTAGGTATTCCAGCTGTTGTTGGTTGTGGTGATGCAACAGAATGTATTACTGAAGGACAAGTTGTAACCGTTTCTTGTGCTGAAGGTGACACAGGATTTGTTTACGATGGCAAACTTGATTTTTCTATTCAGAGCTCCGCAATCGATAATATGCCTGAATTAGGGCTCAAAATCATGATGAACGTCGGCAATCCTGATCGTGCATTTGATTTTGCAGGTTTACCAAATGATGGTGTTGGTCTTGCGCGTTTGGAATTTATTATTAACCGCATGATTGGTGTGCATCCTCGTGCATTATTAGAGTATGACGACCAAACTGAAGCACTGAAAGCCGAAATCAATGAAATGATGGCAGGTTATGAGTCTCCTGTTGAGTATTACATCAGTAAATTAACAGAAGGGATTGCAACATTAGCCGCCGCATTCTGGCCTAAACGCGTTATTGTTCGTTTATCTGACTTTAAATCTAACGAATATGCCAACTTAGTGGGGGGCGATCGTTATGAGCCAGATGAAGAGAACCCAATGTTAGGATTCCGTGGTGCGGGTCGTTATGTTTCTGATGATTTCCGTCGTTGCTTCGCGCTTGAATGTGAAGCGGTAAAACGTGTTCGTAATAATATGGGCTTAGATAATGTTGAAGTCATGATCCCATTTGTGCGTACTGTCCGCCAAGCTGAAGAGGTGATTGACGAATTAGCGGCAAATGGTTTAAAACGTGGTGAGAACGGCTTAAAAGTCATTATGATGTGTGAAATTCCATCAAATGCCTTATTAGCGGATAAATTCTTAGAACACTTTGATGGTTTCTCTATCGGCTCTAACGATATGACCCAATTAACATTAGGTCTTGACCGTGATTCAGGTGTGGTTTCTTCACTGTTTGATGAACGCAATGATGCAGTGAAAGCACTATTATCAATGGCAATCCAAGCTGCAAAACGTAATGGAAAATATGTGGGTATCTGTGGTCAAGGACCTTCTGATCATGAAGATTTCGCACAATGGTTAATGGAAGAAGGAATTGATAGTTTATCTTTAAACCCAGATACTGTAATTAAAACTTGGGTAAAATTAGCGCAATAGAATTAATATCATCGCTATAAATAAAAAGCTCACAATATAATGTGAGCTTTTTTTATACAATTATATAAATAATAGGTAAAAAAAAAGCCTATCATGGGCTGACAGGCAAAGACTACACACAGCAATATTTTATATTCTTTAATTCCGCCAATTAATTTATTAATATGTACGGCGAAATTATTAATTTGATGAAACATTTGTTTCGTTGATATTTATATTAAGAGAAATGCGTTAATTATGCTCTAAGAATTATCTCAATAAAAAGATTATTGGTTTATTTAAAAGTGAATATAACTTGCTGGTAACAAACAGGTTTAAAAAAATGTAATTTGTTTCAGAATGTAAGTTTTAATATAAAAATATAATGGTTTATTCCTAAATTGATAATCTTTATTAAACTTTGCTCTGTTATTTTAGAGCATGTAAGTAGCTACACTTACATGCTCCATTATTATTTATTCTTTTTCAATAAAGTTTTTATTCATAAATTCTACTGTTTCTGTTAAATCAGGATTAGGTTTTGGTACTTCATTAATCCATGCATTTAATAAGCTATGAGCAACAGCAAGAACAACAGGGCCAATAAATAATCCAATCATACCTAATGTTAAAATTCCTCCAATAACACCCGTGAGAATTAATACCATAGGTAAATCAGCTCCCATTTTGATTAAATAAGGTCGTAATACACCATCCATTGTTGCAACAGCGCCACCCCAAATCACCATGACAATGCCCCATGTTGTATCACCCGTCCAAAATAACCATAAAACTGAAGGGATCAATACTAATAAAGGACCTATTTGAGCAAGGCAGCAAATAAACATAATCACGGTTAATACCGTAGCATAAGGCACACCAGATACAGCAAGACCGATACCACCGACAATAGCTTGAATTAAGGCGGTTAAAACCACACCTAATGCGACTGCGCGAATAGACATGGATGCAAGTAAGATTGCCGCATCACCACGTTGACCCGCTAAGCGAATAGCAAAATGGCGCAACCAAGATACGACATTTTCACCTTGTAAAAACAGTAAGCCTGAAAATAACAACATCACACCCAAATGTAGGGCAAATCGACCAATATTTAAGGCTTGTGCAAAAAACCAGTTTGCAGCTTGTCCGACATAAGGCTGAATTTTTGAGATTAACGCATTGCCCCCAGTGACAAGAATAGAGTGCCATGTATCATAAAGCGTGCTACCTATCATAGGGATATCGTTAAGCCATAATAATTGAGGTGGTTGAATATTCGAAGGTGATTTTGCTAATTCAATTAAAGGGGCACTATTATCAATGACGCTACTAATTAATAAGATAATAGGAATAACGAAGATCAGTAATATCAAAATCATCATGATCATGGTTGATAGCCAACGATACTTTACTCGCTTTTCAAGAATAAGAAGTAAAGGCCACGTTGCTACAACAATCATTCCAGCCCAAATGAAACCCACAATAAAGGGATTTAGGATCCAAAAACTGGCGATAATAAAAAAAGAAATAAAAAGAACAGTGAATAAAATTTTGGGTATATCTGTATGGATCTGCGGTTTTTCCATGGTTTTAAATCCCTACACGAATAAAAATGCTAGAAGCAGATGAATAAACATTGCAAATATCACGTTGTTTATATCACTACTCAATTTGCCAGAATTGTATGATAAGGTGAACAGGTATCGGTCTGAAAGTACAAAATGAGGCAAAGTACCTCTTAGTATACATTTCAACATCTAAAATTAAGCAATGTGGACTATTAGATTAAAGAGCTATAACAAATGATCCCACGTATATCGCAAGCACCGCAAGTCAGTGAACTCACAACAGAATTTCTTGATACTCTTCGAAAAAACGGTTTCACCGGTGATATCTCCAGTAGTTATGCTGATAGACTCACTATGGCAACAGATAATAGTATTTACCAGTTATTACCTCAGGCGGTTGTTTTTCCTCGCTCAACAGCTGATGTAACTATTATTGCTCGCTTAGTTGATGAACCTCGATTTCATTCGCTCTCCCTGACTCCAAGAGGAGGAGGAACAGGTACCAATGGGCAGGCTTTAACAGATGGTATCGTTGTCGATTTATCTCGCTATATGAAACGCATCATTGAGATAAATCCAGAAGAACGTTGGGTGAAAGTGGAAGCAGGAGTGATAAAAGATGAACTTAATCTCTTTTTAAAACCTTACGGCTTCTTTTTTGCACCAGAACTTTCTACCAGTAACCGCGCTACATTAGGTGGAATGATTAATACCGATGCATCAGGGCAAGGTTCGATGGTTTATGGTAAAACCTCTGATCACGTTCTTGGTGTTAGGGCGGTTTTGTTAGGTGGTGAACTGCTTGAAACACGAGCTATGGATACCGCACTAGCAGAAAATATTGCCCAAGAGAGTTCTGCAATCGGTAAAGTTTATCGTACCGTTTTATCCCGTTGCAAAGAGCAACGAAAGCTTATTCTTGAAAAATTCCCGAAATTAAATCGCTTTTTAACCGGGTATGATTTGCGTCATGTCTTTAGTGATGACATGAAACGATTTGATTTAACGAGAATTTTAACCGGCTCTGAAGGAACGTTAGCTTTTATTACTGAAGCGACACTTGATATCACACCAATTCCTAAACAGCGTAGCTTAGTCAACGTGAAATACGACTCTTTTGACTCAGCATTACGTAATGCGCCTTTTTTAGTTAAAGCAAATGCACTGTCTGTTGAAACTGTTGATTCCAAAGTATTAAATCTCGCTCGTGAAGATATTGTTTGGCACTCCGTTAAAGAGTTGATTACTGACATACCTGATAAAGATATGCAAGGCCTTAATATTGTTGAATTTGCGGGTGATGATAAAAATCTTATCACTTCACAAGTTGCATCATTATGCCAGCGCTTAGATTCATTAATGAAAGAGGGTCAGGGTGGTGTGATCGGTTATCAAGTCTGCGAAGATTTGGCGGATATTAACCGTATTTATGCCATGCGCAAAAAAGCGGTTGGTTTATTAGGTAACGCTAAAGGGCAAGCAAAGCCAATTCCTTTTGTCGAAGATACCTGTGTACCACCAGAGCATCTTGCTGATTATATTACAGAATTTAGAGCATTGCTTGACAGCCATCAGCTCAATTATGGCATGTTTGGCCATGTTGATGCTGGTGTATTACACGTAAGACCTGCTCTTGATATGTGCGATCCACAACAAGAACTATTGATGAAATCTATCTCAGATGACATTGTCACGTTAACAGCCAAATATGGTGGGTTACTCTGGGGTGAGCATGGAAAAGGCTTTAGAGCGCAATATAGCCCCGAATTTTTCGGAGAAACACTCTATCATGAGCTGCGTCAAATCAAAACGGTGTTCGATCCTCGAAATAGATTAAATCCTGGGAAAATATGTCCACCTTTAGCGGTCGATGAGCCGATGAAGCAAGTTGATGCGATCAAACGAGGTACCTTTGACCGCACAATTCCTTTATCTGTGCGTCAAGATTTCAAAGGTGCATTAGATTGTAATGGTAATGGACTTTGCTTTAACTTTGATGCCAAAAGCCCAATGTGTCCTTCAATGAAAATTAGCGGACAACGCATTCATTCTCCTAAAGGACGAGCTGCACTCGTAAGAGAGTGGCTGCGCTTATTAACAGAGCAAGGCGTTAGCCCAAAACAACTTAGATCTAGCCTTGAAAATAATAAACCTAGCTTAAGAGGTTTAATTGAGAAAACACGTAATACTTGGAAAGCCAAACGTGGTGAATATGACTTTTCTCATGAAGTTAAAGAGGCTATGAATGGTTGTTTGGCTTGTAAAGCTTGTTCAACACAATGTCCGATTAAAATTGATGTACCATCGTTTCGTTCTAAGTTTACTGAGCTTTATCACCAGCGTTATTTACGTCCGTTAAAAGATCATATTGTCGCTAATGTTGAATTAACAACGCCGATTATGGCGAAAGCACCTAGATTCTTTAATTTTTTTATGAAACAACCGCTGGTGCAAACATTAAGTAAGCACACGATAGGGATGGTCGATTTACCTTTGCTGTCATCACCTACATTGAGACAGCAATTGGCTGGGCACAACGCGTTAGATATGACGCTAGAAGATTTAGAACATTTATCAGAAAAGCAACGTAGTCATCATGTGCTGGTGGTACAAGATCCTTTCACCAGTTATTACGATGCAAAAGTGGTTGCCGATTTTATCAAGCTAATTGAAAAGATTGGGTTTAAACCTGTCTTGTTGCCATTTTCACCTAATGGTAAAGCGCAACATATTAAAGGTTTTTTACAGCAATTTAGTAAAACGGCGCAAAAAACGTCAATCATGCTTAATCGTGTTGCAAAATTAGGCATCCCTATGGTGGGAGTTGATCCTGCATTAGTACTTTGTTATCGCGATGAATATCGTGAAATACTGGGTGATAAGCGTGGGGATTTCAATGTTCAACTTGTTCATGAATGGTTAAGTCAATTGGTATCTGAGCCAATAGCTGTTCGTGATGATGCCGAAAAATGGTATCTTTTCGGGCATTGTACAGAAGTGACGGCGCTACCACAAAGTATGAAACAGTGGCAGGCTATTTTCCAACGTTATGGGCAGCAACTCGAATTTGTGAGCACTGGATGTTGTGGAATGGCAGGTACTTATGGACATGAACTAAATAATTACGAAAACTCGTTGGGAATTTATCAACTCTCATGGGGTAATGCATTAAAAACATTACCAACAATGCGTTGTTTAAGTACTGGTTATTCTTGTCGTAGTCAGGTGAAACGTATTGATAATATTGAGTTAAAACACCCACTACAGGCACTTTTGGAGATTATGCCATGATATGGAAACGTGAAACGACAATTGAGCATCTTAATCATATCGGACAAAATAATATGATGAGCCATTTGGGCATTGAATTAACATGTCTTGGAGATGATTATCTTGAAGGAACAATGCCTGTTGACCATCGTACTAAGCAGCCTTTAGGACTTTTACATGGTGGTGCTTCTGTTGTTTTAGCTGAAACATTAGGTTCTGTTGCGGGTTATCTTTGTACTGAAGGTGAACAAAAGATTGTTGGGCTAGAAATCAATGCGAATCATATTCGTTCAGCGAGAGAAGGTAAGGTAAGAGGTGTATGCAAACCTATTCATTTAGGACGTTCACACCAAGTCTGGTCAATAGAAATATTTGATGATGAAGGTCGTCAAGTGTGTATTTCCAGATTAACAACATCTGTTATTTCTTAAGGAATAAAAGACATATGCACAAAGTGAAATACTCGCTTTGTGCGTTTTTTTACATTTATAGATAATATCAAAAAGAATAAAAATAGAGAGAGAAAATAAAATTATTTCTTTATTTAGATTTTATTTTTAATGATAATCATTATCTTCATAATAAAAGATAAGACGAACAATAATGTTAACTATTTCTAAATTCAACACTACAGTATTATTAATTGCAGGTTTATTAATCAGTGGATGTGATAATAATTCTACCTCTAAAACGAGTAACGATATAAGTAATATTCCAGTACAAACTGTTTCTGGTTTTAATATAGCTTATCCCACTTCATTTACAATGAGCAGAGAAGATACTGAAAATTATTTTAAATCATTACCAGATAATGTTCAGGATGTCACAACAGAAATGATGGTTTATAAATCAGAACCTATTTGTGATTTGGCAGAGGTTCGTTTGGTTTATTTTAAAATGAACGATACAATGAGTTACGATGTGGATGCAGGAGCACAAGGCATCGTTGATAATATTGCGATAATAGATGGCATGAATGAAATATCCACATCAATAAAAACATTGACTATCCCAAGCGTGGAAAGTCGACATGTCTTTTTTGAAGGAAAATATGCAAAAGAAAATGTGAGTTATGAAGGGGTTTTAGCAGCTGATATTAAAACGAATCGAGTATGGCAACTGCAATTGATTAGTAACTTCAATAGCCAATCAAACAAGCAAAAAAATAGTCAAACCCTTGAATGTACAAATAAATATATCCAAACCATCACTATTAGTAAATAAGTTCGAAGAGCACACAATCCAATAAGAGGTCACCACATAAGTGGTGCTATCTTGTCCCTTATTATAAGCATAAAAATAAATGTAAATGGAGCTAGTAAGCTGTATGTGAAAATACATTTTTATGCTTTTTTCTCTAAATTTCAGTGATAACATATAAAGTGTATTTATATTGCAACTTATATGCGTATTGTGCGAAATATAAGAAAAATTAAAAGTTTTATTTTTTGTAATCAAAAAACAGAAAAGTGTTATATTACATAGTGTTAACATTATTTCTTAACATAAAAACCGCAAAAATAGAACAAAAAATACACATATATAGAATATCCTTTCAAAAGACATGGTTGAAGTGATAAGGGTTATCATTACCATTAGTGTCAGGAAAGATATCAATCTCCTTTCGAAATGAGGTCAGAAATGACAAACAACGTTGAAACTTTTTCTCTTAATGACACAGCTTGGCAAGGCATTGTATTAACGGATAGTGCGGCAAAGCATATTTGCCATTTAATTGAGAAAAATCCTGAAAAACAAGGGCTTTTCTTAAGTATTAAACCCTCTGGTTGTACGGGGTATGGTTATGTTATTGAACTCGCTACTGCCCCAAATGATGATGATCTTGTTTATGAACATAATGGAGCAAAACTTTTTGTTTCATTAAAAGCAATGCCATTTATCGATGGGTTGGTTGTTGATTATGTTCGTGAAGGACTTAATCAAATGTTTAAATTTAATAATCCTAAAGCTCAAAACGTCTGCGGATGTGGTGAGAGCTTCGGGGTATAACATAGTGAAGTTAGATTATGTCTCAGAGCAATGTTGAAATTGGTGATGAAGTTCAGGGATGGTTAAGCGATCATCACTATAAAGAAGGTTTTTATACTGATATCTCAACCGATACCTTAGAAAAAGGATTAAATGAAGCGGTTGTACGTGCAATATCGGCAAAAAGAAATGAACCAGAGTGGATGCTGGAATTTCGTTTAGATGCTTATCGCCATTGGTTAGAAATGGAAGAGCCTCATTGGTTAAAAGCAGATTATCCATCACTTAATTATCAAGATTATAGCTATTATTCAGCGCCATCTTGCAGTTCATGTTGTGCCAATGGTAGTTGCGCTGGTGGCACAAATGAGGCGGTAGTGAGTGATAGACAAGCCTCGCAAGATTATTTAACTCAAGAAGTTGAAGATGCCTTTAACCAACTTGGTGTGCCTGTAAGAGAAGGGCAAGCCGTTGCTGTTGATGCCATTTTTGACTCGGTTTCTGTTTCTACAACATATCGCGAAGAGCTCGCTGAGCATGGCATTATTTTTTGTTCATTTAGCGAAGCTATTCAAGAATATCCTGATTTAGTGCGCCAATATTTAGGCACCGTTGTATCAAGCCATGATAACTACTTTGCTGCACTAAACGCTGCGGTCGCATCTGATGGTACTTTTGTCTATATTCCCAAAGGGGTTCGTTGCCCAATGGAATTATCAACTTATTTTCGTATTAATGCGGCTCAAACAGGTCAATTTGAACGAACTATTCTGGTTGCAGATGAAGGCAGTTATGTCAGTTATATTGAAGGCTGTTCAGCACCTGTTCGTGATAGTTATCAGCTTCATGCTGCTGTGGTTGAAGTCATTATCCATAAAGATGCCGAAGTAAAATACTCGACTGTACAGAACTGGTTCTCTGGTGGCGATAGTGAAGGCGGTATTCTTAATTTTGTGACTAAACGGGCTATCTGCGAAGGCGAAAATGCCAAAATGTCATGGACACAATCAGAAACAGGTTCTGCGATCACCTGGAAATATCCAAGTGTGATTTTAAAAGGAGATAATTCGACTGCTGAATTTTTCTCGGTTGCTTTAACGAATGGCAACCAACAAGCAGATACAGGTACTAAGATGATCCATATTGGCAAAAATACCAAATCAACCATTATCTCTAAAGGTATTTCTGCGGGTAAAAGTCAAAACAGTTATCGTGGACTCGTAAAAGTACTCCCTGGTGCGCAAAATGCTCGTAACTTTACCCAATGTGATTCCATGTTAATTGGTACGCAGTGTGGTGCGCATACTTTCCCTTACGTTGAGGTAATGAATAACTCAGCACAGCTTGAACACGAAGCGACAACGTCACGTATTGGTGAGGACCAGTTGTTCTATTGCCGTCAACGCGGGTTAAGTGAAGATGATGCAATCTCAATGATTGTAAACGGATTTTGTAAAGATGTGTTCTCAGAATTACCGCTGGAATTTGCTGTGGAAGCACAAAAATTATTAGCAATCAGCTTAGAGCATAGCGTCGGTTAACGATTATTAACCAAATTCTGAGTATAAAAATACCGAAGGCATATATTATGTTAGAGATTAAAGATTTACATGTCAGTGTTGAAGGCAATGAGATCCTTAAAGGATTAGATTTGCAAGTTCGTGCAGGTGAAGTTCACGCAATTATGGGGCCAAATGGTTCGGGTAAAAGTACCTTATCGGCAACACTTGCTGGGCGTGATGAATATGAAGTTGATGAAGGTTCAATTACCTTTAAAAATAAAGATTTATTAGAGTTAGAACCGGAAGAGCGCGCAGGTGAAGGTATTTTTATGGCGTTTCAATATCCTGTTGAAATACCCGGTGTTAGCAACCAATTTTTCTTACAATCTTCAGTGAATGCGGTGAGAGAATATCGTGGTCAAGCGCCACTAGATCGCTTTGATTTTGAAGATTTTATTGAAGATAAAATCAAATTATTGGATATGCCACAAGATTTGTTAACACGTTCAGTTAATGTGGGATTTTCTGGTGGTGAGAAAAAACGTAACGATATTTTGCAAATGGCTGCATTAGAGCCTGAATTATGTATTTTAGATGAAACGGATTCAGGCCTTGATATCGATGCATTAAAAATCGTTTCTAATGGTGTTAACAGTTTGCGTGATGGCAAACGTGCTTTTATTGTTGTAACACACTACCAACGTATTCTTGATTATATTAAACCTGATTTTGTACATGTGCTTTATCAGGGAAAAATCATTAAATCAGGTGATTTTTCATTGGCGCAAAAATTGGAGGAACAAGGTTATGGCTGGCTTATTGACCCTCAATGAAAAGCGTGAAAAACAGCGCCAAGTTGAACTGCGTAATCAACAAGCACTAAAGATGTTTTCAGCGTTATATCATCAACGTAAAGGTGACGATAATCTCAATGCTCGTAATCATTGGTTGCAAGTCGAGAAAGTCGGTTTCCCTGTTTACCGCCATGAAGATTGGCATTATACGCCATTAGAAGAGACGTTAAGCCAGCACTATCAACAGTTGCCACCTTTTGATGTGCAAAGTTTAATGGCCAAACACGCATTATCTTTTGATTGCTACCGTATTGTTATGGTGAATGGCACATTTTCACCGATAGAAAGCAGCAGAGACTTTGGCCCTTATCAAGTCACTTTACTTGATAACCAAAGTGAATTACCCAAAGCAGTAAATGGTGAAATTTTCTTGCATTTAGTGGAAAGTTTAGCGCCACATCCTTTGCTTATTACCCTGAAATCAGATGTTATTGCGGATAAACCACTTTATATCCTCAATATTACTCAAGGGGAGCAAGGCACTGAGGTAAATAGTGCAAATTATCGTTTTCACCTTGATGTTGGTGCGAATACTCAGATGCAAGTGATAGAGCACTATATCAGCAGTAACAACGAAAATCGTCATTTTACAGGGGCAAGATTAACCGCAACGATTGGTGATAATGCCTCGTTTAACCATATCAAATTAAGTTTTGAGAATGGTGTAAGTCAGCATTTTGCTCATAACGATCTGATGATAGGTCGTGATGCTAGAGTCAATAGTTATGCATTTTTATTAGGTGCTAAACTTAGTCGTCATCACACGAGCTCGGCACTAAAAGGTGAAAATACAGCGCTTTCGATGAATAGCGTTGTATTACCTAAAGCAGGCGAAATAGCGGATACCCGTACATGGTTGGTTCATGGTGAAAAAAATTGCCAGAGTCGTCAACTGCATAAAAGTATTGCGATGGATGCAGGGAAAGCCGTATTTAACGGGATGATCACCGTGACACCTCAGGCATTAAAAACAGATGGTCAAATGACTAATAACAATCTGTTGCTGGGTGAGAAAGCGCAAATCGATACTAAACCACAGCTTGAGATCTATGCTGATGATGTGAAATGTAGTCATGGTGCCACTGTAGGGCGAATTGATGATGAACAACTATTTTATTTGCGTTCACGCGGTATTGCTTTAAATGACGCCCGTAAAATGATCATCCATGCATTTGCGGCAGAATTAACTGAATCGCTAGAAAATAGTGTGATCAAGGCGCAGGTATTAGACAGAATTAATCAGCGCTTATTAGAGGTATAAAATAAGGCATTATGACGCATTCCATTGAAAAAGCGCGAGATGATTTTCCAATTCTTTTACAACAAGTAAAAGGAAAACCATTGATTTATCTCGATAGTGCCGCAAGTGCTCAGAAACCGGCTTGCGTCATTGAACATGAAAAGCAATTTGCCTTAACACAATATGCCGCGGTTCACCGCGGCATTCATACGTTAAGTGCAAATGCGACAACATTAGTTGAAAATGTCCGTAAAAAAGCCAGTCATTTTTTAGGAGCCCATAGCGAAGAAGAGATTATTTTTGTTAAGGGAACAACGGAAGGGATCAACTTACTCGCAAATGTTTATAGCCAACGATTTTTAAATGACGGTGACAATATCATCATTACGGAAATGGAACATCATGCAAATATTGTTCCTTGGTATATGTTGGCAAAACAGTATGGTTTTAATGTTCGTGTATTACCGCTATTACAAGATGGTACACTCGATTTAGCTCAATTACCTCGCTTAATCGACAAAAGAACTAAATTACTCAGCCTTACGCATCAATCAAATGTATTGGGCACAGTGAATCCTATTGCTCAAATTATTCGTGATGCTCGCCAATATGCTATTGAGCAAGGAGGGGAGTTACATATATTGGTTGATGGTGCTCAAAGTGCAATGCATCAAACAATTAATGTTTCACAACTTGATTGTGACTTTTTTGTTTGTAGCGGCCATAAACTTTATGGACCTACTGGTATTGGCTTGTTGTATGGTAAAAAAGAGATACTGAATGAATTACCGCCTTGGGAAGGCGGTGGCGCGATGATAAAGCATGTTCACATTAATGGTGATATTACCTATGTTGATGCACCTTGGCGCTTTGAGGCAGGAACACCGAATATAATGGGAATGATTGGCTTAGGTGCTGCATTAGATTATCTTTCACAATTAGGCATGAATAATATTGCTGAGTATGAAAATCATATAATGAAGTATGCCCAAGAACAGTTGCAAAAAGTAAAATCTTTAACGCTTTATGGCAATGATTCTCGACAAGGTGTGATAGCGTTTAATTTAGGTAAACATCACGCTTATGATGTTGGCGCATTTCTTGATAATTATGGTATTGCTATTCGTACAGGGCATCATTGTGCGATGCCAATTATGGATTATTACCAAGTTCCTGCAATGTGTCGTGCATCTCTTGGCTTATATACCAATAAAAATGATATCGATGCATTGGTTAATGCGCTATTACGTGTTGAAATGTTATTAGGTTAATGATTAAAAAAGAGGTTATTCATGGCAGTTGCCAATTTGCCAGATGAAGCAAAACTATTACGCAATTTTTCTCGTTGCCAAGATTGGGAACAGCGTTATCTTTATATGATAGAATTAGGTGAGCGTCTTCCGTCGCTAACAGATGAACAGCGCATTTCAGCTAACTTTATTGAAGGTTGCCAAAGCCAAGTATGGATTGCGGTTTCTCTTGATGAGAATAAACAACTGCTATTGGCTGGCGATAGTGATGCAGGCATTGTGAAAGGGCTTGTTGCTTTAGTCATTATCTTATTTCAAGGTAAAACAATTGAGCAAGCTTTAGCGACAGATGTAAAACATTATTTTTCATCATTAGCACTAGAAAATCACTTAACACCTTCTCGTACGCAGGGTTTACATGCGATGGTTACGACACTAGTCAAGCGTTTTTCAGAATACGCTGTAGCATAAATGTTACCTGATCCCGCATTAATGTTCTAAACTGACTTATTATATGAAAGCATAACAATGATAATGTTATCATCATAATAGTCAGTTTATTTTATTTCTAACACACGGGATAAACGATGAAAAAATGGTTAACTCTTTTGGGGGTATCGCTGTTAGGGATGAGTAGTCACTTATCTTATGCGACAGAATATCTACTACCTGCTGATGACCAGCGTATTATTGGTGAAAATTTTTCATATATAGTTCCCGATGATAAACGCTCACTAGAAGCTATTGCGTCCGAATACCAAGTGGGATTGCTCAATATGATGGAAGCCAATCCTGGTATTGATCCTCTTTTACCTGATGCGGGTAAAACATTAACTATTCCATTACAGATGATTTTGCCTGACACAGTACGAAAAGGTATTGTAATCAATCTTGCAGAATTGCGCCTGTATTATTACCCCAAAGAAGGAGGTACAGTTGATGTTTACCCTATTGGTATTGGTCAATTAGGGCGAGAAACACCTGAAATGGTGACATCGATTTCCCAATTAATTAAAGATCCAACTTGGACACCGACGGCGAATATTCGCAAAAACTATGCGGCTAAAGGGATCACGCTACCGGCTGTTGTTCCTGCTGGTCCTGAAAATCCAATGGGAGCATATGCCTTAAGATTGGCACATAGTCGAGGTGAATACCTTATTCATGGTACTAATGCTGATTTTGGTATTGGCTTAAGAGTGAGTTCTGGTTGTATCCGTTTAAGACCAAATGATATTGAGACATTATTTAATGTAGTGCCTAAAGGAAGTCGAGTTCAGGTTATCAATAAACCGATTAAATTTACTGAAACTGCAGACGGTAGACAATTTATTGAAGTTCATCAACCACTATCACGTAATGAGGATGACGATCCGCAAACGATGCCATTAACTTTTACTAAGCAATTTAATCAATGGTATGAAAGTGGCAAGGTTGATAAAGATAAAGTCGATGCTGAAATAATTCGTCGCTCAGGTTTACCTGTTGATGTAACTGCGAATTAATATTTTTACTGCTTAATAGATATAAAAAACAGATGCTTAAGCCATCTGTTTTTTTATAAATAATAGTTTATATAAAACAGCTTAACCTAATAAAAGGTGTATTTTTAATATTAAATTGACATTTTACTCTTTAATATCAATAACATCTTTTTATAAAATAACTGAGTTATGGATATGAAAACTTACACAAGAGATGCTACTACAAGAAATGCTACTAGTGGTGTTTTTGAACGTATTACTTCTAGTATTGGAAATAAATTTAGTCAATTGGCAAATATAGTCGCTTCAATAAAAAATAGTACAGAAACGTTTTTTGTTGGAAGTGAAGCAAAAAGACAACAGAATATTAATAAAATATGTGGTGAGTTAATTCTGCGGATCTCAACAAAAATAAAAGATGATGAGTATGAAATATTAGACGCAAAAAAATTAAATAATATAGGTCGTATTAGCGCTAAGTTAACCCATAAAATATTGACTAATGAAGTGGCTAAATTAGTCTGTCTTATCAAAAATGAACTATTAAATCAAGCGGATAATTTTTTGTCCATTACAGAGGGGCACCCCGATAAATCAGTCAATATAATGCTAGCGACGCTTTATCAAGTTGATCAACAGGTAGATGAAGATATTAAGAGTAATACTAATTTTGGTTATGGCTCTTTATTAAAATTACAGATATCTGAAGTTATTAATAATAAATTTATCATTCAAAATAATAATCCAATGATGAAAAAACATGACATGATTACGTTACTTAAAGATATAAATAAAAGATATCAAGAAGAAATTGAATTATTAAAAGGAAATGCGAGCGATAAAATTAATTCTAAGTTATAGGAAATAGGAGAAGATAGCAGAATTTAGAGTATATTAATTTATAGCTTAAATTATTAAAAATAAAGCCTCAATTACAATGATTGAGGCTTTGCTATTAGTACTGGTCTAAAACTGTTTCCAGCTTATCAGTGAGTCAAATTACTTTTTATAAGTAGTCACTTGGTTATCTAAACGCTGATTTGCACGAGCTGCTTCGTCGTAAGCTGATTTAGCTTCAGCACGAGCAGATTGTACATCACTACTTAATTGTTGAACTTGAGTATTCAGGCGGCTTACATCAGAAGAGATTTGATCTAATTGTGCATTATTACTAGAAGAACAACCTGCTAATAAGCCTGAAGCCAGAATTACCGCACCTAGTACAAGTTTCGCTTTCATAGTTACAACCTCTATTATTAGTTTGTGTAAAGGAACAAGTAGCATTTATATGAAACCATTAATAAGTATGGCACATATATAGGAAAATGCTGGATTTATTTACCGCATTCTACTGAACCCATTAGTTGAACAATAGGAAAAATAACACCTAAAACGCAAATTTTCAGTACAAAAAATGCGTGTTATTTCACAAAAGATTTTTATTCATAATAGTCTGATAGAAAAACATTTTATCTGTATTGTTTTATTGTTACTTATCTTTATCGCTATAAAGCGCCACCTAAATTTACTTTTATGAAAATAGGTTCTACCTCATTTTTAAACGATTCAAGTGTAAATTTTTGGAAATTAAGATCATTATACCCTCTAAAGAAGAGTATTCCTCGTTCTAAATCAGTGAGTGTTGTCCATACTGAAAACTCACTGGTATGAAGAGCTTTTAATGTGTTATGACCCAGTAAAGGATCGATTGTAGAATTTTTAGGGCGATCAAAGCGGTTCATAATATGAGCCAGTTCAACAAGTTGTGTGTCCTGATCAAAAACTTGGTGATAATAAGTTGTGTAATAGACAGCACGAATAAATCTATCAACAGAAGTATCTGAGCTTGGCAATGTTGCTAACGCAATTCCACTATCCGGTTGTTTTACCTTAATATGTCCCAGTGTGCTGGTGGAAATATTAATATTAGAAAGATGAGTATAATTATTTAAGTTGGTCAGATGCCATGGAAATAATGGACCATTGGTCATGCAATAAGTTGGATTATCATAAATATGCAATTTCCCTTCTGAAACTTCAACAACAATGCAGGCTCCCGTCTTATCATAAAAAGCATAATGGAAAGGGCTGGGTAAATTGTGTAATAGAAATAACTTTTGTGACCAAAATGCCGTTTTAGGTATGTTTTGTTTTAATTCTTCAACGGTTGCGTATTGTGCTAAAGCCCATTCACCAATTGCTGCTATAGGCACTGAAGTTGCGTAGTTTTCAGGGCTAATGTCATCGAGTTTTGAATCAGGAAGCATGTTCAAGCTAAAAGAGAGTCCTTCTGTATTGACTCCTTCAAGTACATCTTTTGTTCCTTCTAAATTAATTGGCGCTGTAATGGCGATAAAAGGATATTTAACGGCATATTTTAACCCGGGGGTACCATCGGGGGCATTTTGTTGGAAGGTATGAGCTTTAGGATAATATGCAAATATTGAGGCAGGTTTATCGACTGAAAACTCCATTGTTCTACCATGATAAATGCGATTTTTCTTATCTTTAATAGCAAGGGTAGTACAAGCAAAAGCATGGGTATTTATTGTGTTATCAGACATTTTACATCCTTATTTCACTTACATTAATAAAATAGTTTATTAAAAGCATAGAAGAAATGAGGACAATAAGAGAGGAAAAATTAGCAGAATAGAAGAAAATATAGGAAGAGAAGAAAAAACGCCACGATAACCGTGGCGTTTGAGCTATTGACGTACTATTAAATTACAGAACGTGAACAGATGAAGTATTTGTTGTACCGCTATCAACTAGGGCACCAGTAACCATAACAACACGCTCACCAGCATGAGCTAAACCACTTGCTAATGCTGCTTCTTTACCAATACGGTAGAAGTCGTCAGTAGAAGCGATTTCGTTAACTAATTGCGTTGTTACACCTTTAACTAGTAGTAACTGACGAGCTGTTTCTTCGTTGTTTGTTAATGCTAAAATTGGTGCGGTTGGGAAATATTTACGGATAGAACGAGCTGATTTACCACCGAAAGTTGCAACAACAATTAGAGGTGCATCTAAGTTTTCAGCCATTTCTACGGCACCGCGACACACTGCTTCAGTTACGCGTAATTTCGCCGCTGTTTGTTTGTAATCAAGACGAGATTGCATGATACGGTCTGTACGATCACAAATAGTTGCCATGATAGTCACAGCTTCTACCGGGTATTTACCTTTCGCACTTTCACCTGACAACATAACAGCATCAGTACCATCTAAGATAGCATTTGCAACGTCACCAGCTTCAGCACGAGTAGGGCGTGGATTTTTGATCATGGAATCTAACATTTGCGTCGCAGTGATAACCACTTTACGCGCAGCGTTACATTTTTCGATCATCATTTTTTGTGCGAAGATAACTTCTTCAACAGGGATCTCAACACCTAAGTCACCACGAGCAACCATGATACCGTCAGAGGCTTCTAAGATTTCATCAAAATTGTTTAAACCTTCTTGGTTTTCAATTTTTGAGATGATCATAATGTTTTCGCCACCATGTGCTTTTAAGTGAGCACGCATCTCTTCAACGTCAGAACGCTTACGAATAAATGATGCAGCAACAAAATCAACGCCTTGTTCGCAACCAAAGATGAGGTCTTGTTTATCTTTTTCAGCTAATGCAGGTAAACCGATAGAAACGCCAGGTAAGTTAACACCTTTGTTTTCACCTAGATCACCGTTATTTAAAACTTCACAAACAACTTCTGTATCAGTTACAGCAGTTACTTTCATGCCGATAAGACCATCATCAACTAAAACGGTGTTACCAACAGTTAAATCTTTAGCGAAACCTTCATAAGTGACGGCAACGCGGTCTTTGTTACCAACAACAGTTTTGTCTGTAGTAAAAGTGAAAGTTTGACCAGCAACTAAAGTCACATCATTACCACCTTCTAATTTGATGGTACGGATTTCTGGTCCTTTAGTATCTAATAAGATAGCGGCTTTTTTGCCAGTTTTAGCGCAAATGTTACGCAGGTTTTTAATACGGTTGCCATGCTCTTCATAGTCACCGTGAGAGAAGTTTAGACGCATTACGTTCATGCCTGCGTCTAGTAATTGATTCAGTTTTTCTTCAGATTCGGTTTTTGGCCCGATGGTGCAAACAATTTTTGTCTTTTTCATGGCAGTCTATTTAATGGTTGTATTGTAATGGATGAATAAGGATTAATGTCGCTGTTTTCTATTAACAGTATCAGCGTTGCAAAACAGGATGTACAAACTCACCTCTAATAGATAAGTTGCGCAACATGTTAATGATTCAGCAACATCATAAAAATCTTGTCACTATTTTGTATCAAAGGTTGGCAGACATCTTACATTATAGTCTATCATGATTCATTTGTTCTGTTTTCTAAAGATGCCCGTAAATCAACACGCTGAAACCTTTCAACAAATTTATGTTTCGTATTATAGAGGTTAATTTCTATGAAGAAAATCGAAAAAAGGTAAATTTCAGTGATATAATCAAAATACAGTGCTGACTGCTTGTTTTTTAAGCATTTTGTTGCGCAATAAAATATTGCAAGCTAAATTAATGGTTTTGTAGGGTAGTAAGATAAGTAAAAATAAGAATATAGAGAAATGGTGCGTCCAAGTGGACTCGAACCACCGACCCCCACCATGTCAAGGTGGTGCTCTAACCAACTGAGCTATGGACGCACTGTATTGAGATGTTGTCGAAAAATAAATGGTGCGTCCAAGTGGACTCGAACCACCGACCCCCACCATGTCAAGGTGGTGCTCTAACCAACTGAGCTATGGACGCATTATCTATTAGGTGACAACGGGGACGAATATTAACGAGATGATTCGATTCTGGCAAGAGGAAAAACACAAAATTATATTCAACTGCTCGTATTTAAAGCTATTTGTTGATATTTGTGTCGTTCCTTTGCCTAAATAACCGTTTTTCTTTAACGCTCTGAGCGTAATAACACCACTTCATCAGATTGACGCTGGATCCACCAAATACGGGAACCCATCATAATTGCTGAGGCAGTTAAACCTAGAATAAAGCCAATCCAGAAACCAGCTGGCCCCATTGCTTCAACAAAGTAATTAGTACGTCCTAATATATAACCAGAAGGCAATCCAATTACCCAGTAGGCAATAAAAGTAATGAAAAAGATAGAACGGGTATCTTTATAGCCACGTAATACACCAGAACCAATGACTTGCACAGAGTCTGATAACTGATAAAGCGCAGCGAATAACATAAGATGAGACGCTAATGTTACCACTTCAATATTATCGTTATACATTAACGCAATTTTTTCTCTAAAGATGATAGAGAAAATTGCGGTACAACTTGCCAACATTAACCCAACAGCAAGTGCTGTAATCGCTGAAGTACGGGCTTGTTCTGTAGATCGTTGACCTAAGTTATGACCAACACGGATTGTTGCTGCTATTCCCAATGAAAGCGGGAACATAAACATCAGGGAGCTAAAGTTAAGTGCTATCTGGTGACTTGCAACTGCAGTAACACCTAAAGGTGAAACTAATAATGCAACAACGGCAAATAGTGTTACTTCAAAGAATAAGGCTAGGCCAACGGGTAAGCCTAAAATTGTAATACGTTTTATCGTGTGGAAATCAGGGCTTACTAAACGTTTCTTTGGCATAACGTCACGTTGTGTCGGTGCTCGACGTACGTAATAACGCATCATTAAGAACATCGCCCAGAATACAGAGGCTGTTGCAACACCGCAACCAATCCCCCCTAATTGTGGTGCACCAAACTTACCGTAAATAAAGGCATAGTTAACAGGGATATTAATCAATAATCCAATAAAACCAATGATCATGCCAGGTTTTGTTTTCGATAATCCCTCACATTGACTTCTCAGTACCTGATAATAGAGGCAACCAGGGGCACCCCACATAATGGCATGTATAAATCCAATGGCCTTTTCGGCTAATTCGGGCTCGATATCATGTTGCGCTTCAATAATAAAACGACAGTTATAAAGAATAGCAATTACCATGATTGATAAGAAAGTGGCGAGCCAAAAACCTTGCTGTGTACGATTAGCAATGTGTTTTCGTTGTCCTGAACCATTTAATTGTGCAACGATTGGTGTTAAAGCCATTAATATGCCTTGACCTAATAAAATCGTTGGTAACCAAATAGACGTACCTACTGCGACTGCCGACATCTCTGTGGCATTTACAGCACCCGCCATGACAGTATCAACCACTCCCATTGCTGTTTGGGAAAATTGCGCGATGATAACGGGGATACCGAGAGCAAGTAAGCTACGCGCTTCTTTTATATACTTCTGCACGCATACACCTTTATTTATTATAAGAAAACGAGAAAGGGAGAGAACAAACGTCGCGTTGTTAAAATGACGTAAAGAGATCCTCAAGACCGCTTATTCTAATGATAAAAGTTTAATTAGCAACGAAAGAAGTTAGGCTTTTTAAACACAGAATTTTGATAATTTATTAGGGGTTTTTACGCTATATTGAACGGTAATAATCAATAAGGAATAAATACGGTAATTGTTCCTTTGGATTAATCCGAGCTATGTTATCCTGAATAGCATAAAACCTAAATTGAGTTTACCAGTTTATCGACCCAAGGAGATGTAAGATGTTTACAGGTATTGTTCAGGGAAAAGGGCGGGTTATTGCTATCGAAGATAAAGGCGATTTTCGTACCCATATCATTGAATTACCCAACGAGTTAGTCAGCAATTTAGAAACAGGTGCTTCTGTTGCAAATAATGGTTGCTGTTTAACGGTTACTAAAATTGAAGGTACACATATTAGCTTTGATTTAGTGAAAGAGACATTACGTTTAACTAACCTTGGTGAATTAAAAGTCGGCTCTGAAGTAAATATTGAGCGAGCGGCTAAATATGGTGATGAAATTGGTGGGCATGTGATGTCTGGTCATATTGTGACAACGGCTGAAGTCGCCAAAATTATTACGTCAGAGAATAACTTACAAATCTGGTTCCGTATTTTTGATAAAGCATTAATGAAATATATTTTACACAAAGGTTTTATCGGTATTGATGGGATCAGCTTAACTGTTGGCGATGTGGTTAATAACCGTTTTTGTGTACATTTAATTCCTGAAACGCGTGATAGAACAACATTAGGTTGTAAACGTCTTGGTGACAAGGTCAATATTGAACTTGATCCGCAAACTCAGGCAATTGTCGATACGGTAGAGCGAGTTATGGCACAGCAGAAAGCTTTATTAGTGGCAACCGAACAAAATGAAAATAAGGAATGAAACACATAATTAACTATTAATGTGTTGCGCTAAAAATGGCACTAAAAAAGCCAGTTTAATCAATAAACTGGCTTTTTCTTTTTAAGAAAAATCAACGTGGAATTTGTAAGCCACCAATATGTCCTTTAGGGCTTAACATGATTTGCCATAATTGAATATCTCTAGCTCTAAATGCACCTGCACACGCATTTAGATAATAGCTAAACATGCGTTTAAAACGCGGTGTATAATTTGACTCAATGTCTGGCCAGCAGGCTAAAAATCGTTGATACCATGCCATTAAGGTTTTATCGTAATCAGCACCGAAATTGTGCCAATCTTCCATGACGAACTTACCATCTATCGCATTTGCAATTTTTTGAATTGAGGGTAAACAACCATTAGGAAATATATATTTACTAATCCAACTATCTACATTCACTTTATCTTGGTTAGAGCCGATAGTGTGTAATAAAAATAGGCCTTCTTCCTTTAAGTTACGGCGAGCTACATCAAAATAGGTTTCATAGTTTTTAGGTCCTACATGCTCAAACATACCGACTGAAACGATACGATCAAATTGTTCATGTAAATCGCGGTAGTCTTCTAAAATAATATTAACATCAAGTCCTTGGCATCGTTCTTGTGCCAATTTCTGCTGTTCAATAGAAATGGTAACCCCAGTGACAGAAACACCAAAATGTTTTGCCGCATAAGCAGAAAGTCCTCCCCAACCACAGCCAATATCTAGTAAGGTCATTCCTGGTTTTAGATCTAATTTTCGGCAAATTAAATCTAATTTATGTTCTTGGGCTTGGGCAAGATTATCGGCCTGTTTCCAGTATCCACAGGAATATTGCATATTAGGATCAAGCATGGCGATAAATAAATCATTACCGAGATCGTAATGTTCTTTACCTACCATCCATGCTCGTTTTTGTGTTTGTAAATTGAAAAGGCGTGCTGTCGCAATTCTGAAAATATCATGTAGATTTTTGGGAAGCTTGTTTTCAAGGCCTGCACGTAAAACTTTATGAAAAAATATATCCAGTCGTTCACAATCCCACCAGCCATCCATATAGCTTTCACCGAGTCCAAGCGAACCTTGCTGTAATACTCTTTTATAAAAATTTTGATTATGAACCTGAATATCATAAGGTTCTGAACCATTAACGCGAATATCAGCATGGGTTAATAGTTCGATAGCAATCCTTTTATAAGGATCATTGGAGGTCTTTCGGCCTTCTTCTACACAAGATGTACTCATAAACTCTCCGGCGTAAACTAAGCGGGTTTAGAGACATAAACTAAGAAAGAATGTGCGTAGATAGATATTATTAAAATAGTATTGTGTTCAATATGAATTGAACGGATAGAATTAATAAGACAACTAATCTCACATAATCAGCTAATAATTTGTTTAATGCCTCAAAATCCGAAAGGAAAATAGATAAAGCGCTGTTAAGCGTTTAGATAAGTATAGATATGTGAATTATTTTTCTCTATAAAATAAATCGGCCATTTTTTATAAAATAGCCGTTTTGAGAATTCTCTTAAAATAGAGGGGGGATTATTCAGTTGCTTGAACTGTGTGTTTGGTAACAGATTTATTACGCTGAATAAAGTAGCCAACTGCCATTGGGATCGCTGTTAACGCCATAATTGCAGTAGTGTTAATCAGGGGATGCTGGCTGATAAATGCAGATACAATAAAGCTAGCTAAACTACAAAGGCCAAGTTGAAGTGCATTTTGTAATGCAGCTGCTTTACCGCTAATTTCAGGATAAGCAGACAAAGCATTAGATACTGCAATTGGATACGATGCGCCATTCATTGCAGCCATAATACAGAACGGAATTAAAATAGTTGTTAATGTCGGTTCAGTAAATTTAGCAACAAGGTATAACGCAGTCATACTGACAGCATAACCAATTAATAACAGTGGTAGTAGCGTTTTACCTGTCATTTTTGACAGTAAAATGCGACAACCATAACCACCCACCATAAATGCAATAGTCTGTGGAATATAACTTAAACCGATATCCTGCGGAGAGTAGCCCATCTTTTCAAGAATGATGGGGGAGCCAGCTAACCAAGCAAAGAAACCTGCACTACAAGACGCGTAAACTAATACGTTACCAGTGTAGAGCGGGGATTTTAATAAAGTCATAAATGAAGCAGAAGATTGGTTTGCATCTGTGACGGATTTTTGTTTAATGTTTTTTAGCATTAACGTCGGTAACATCAGAACTAATGTTACTACCATTAACAGCATAAAAATCATACGCCAGCCACCGTGGTTTAATAATGATGCACCGATTAAAGGCGCAAGTGCTGGTGATAATGCAACCAGTGGCATAATTAACGCAAAAACGCGCTGAGCGCGAGATTCATCAAAACGGTCGATGACAAGAGCTTGCCAAATAACAGCTGCAGAGCAGACGCCGAAAGCTTGTAGGAAGCGCATAGCAAGTAAGCCAGTTGCACTTTCGACCCACAGCATACCAAGACAGCCTAAAGAGAAAAGACTTAAACCAACTAGAAGAATAGGTTTTCGACCGATTTTGTCTGAAAGTGGTCCCCAAAGTAATTGAGCAACAGCAAAGCCAAATAAAAAGATACTTAAGCTATTACTAATAGCACCTTCGCTGATAGAGAGTTCACGTTGCATCATACCAAACGCAGGTAAGTACATATCAATAGCTAAGTAACCTAGCATACTCAAACCTGCTAGGTACACCATAAAGCTCATAGGTGTTTTTGATTGTGTGGAAGTTTTAGAATTCATTTTATTTTCTATGCTATGTAATGTAGAACATTTTATGTATTGTAACTAAGACCTATTTTACTTGTGAAACGGGAATATTTGGTTAATGCTGTGAAAAATTTTCAAAGGAATAAACTCTATGTGGTCAGAATACTCTTTAGAAGTTGTTGATGCAGTCGCAAGAACAGGAAGTTTTAGCTCGGCTGCTCAAGAATTGCACAGAGTGCCATCCGCCGTTAGTTATACTGTTAGGCAACTAGAGGAATGGCTTGCTGTTCCTCTGTTTGAGCGTCGTCACCGTGATGTAGAATTAACCGATGCAGGTAAAATTTTCATCAAAGAAGCACGATCTGTTATCAAAAAAATGAATGACACTCGGCATCTTTGCCAACAAGTTTCTAATGGATGGCGTGGTCAATTCAGTATAGCCGTTGATGGCATTGTTAAACCTGAAAGAACACAACAACTTATTCTCGATTTCTACCGTCATTTTCCGGATATTGAACTGTATGTCTACCCTGAAGTGTTTAATGGCGTATGGGATTCTTTAGTTAATGGTCGTGTCGATTTAGCTATTGGTGCAACAAGAGCTTCACCCATTGGTGAACGTTATAGTTTTCGAGATATGGGATTTATGCCTTGGCGTTGTGTTTGTCATGTTGATCACCCTTTAGCGAAAGCACAACATCCACTAACGGATGATGAAATGCGACCTTATCCAAGTTTATGCTTAGAAGATACATCACGCAGTTTACCAAAGCGTGACACATGGGCGCTAAATAATCAACGTAGAATGGTTGTACCGACATGGGATATGGGGCTTGAATGCTTATTAGCTGGATTATGCGTAGGAATGGTACCTTGGCACCGTGCTGAACCTTTAATTGAACAAGGTACACTGGTTACTTTACAGCTGGCACAGCCATTGCCAGACAGCCCATGCTGCCTGACGTGGGTCGATAAAAGTGAATCGCCTGCTTTGACATGGTTGTTAGATTATCTTGGAGATAGCCAAACCTTAAATGAGGAATGGCTTCGCTAGAAATCAGATAACTGGATAAATAAGAATTAACGGCGGTAGTCGATAAAAGGACCATCGGCAACTGAACGGCGCTCAACTAATCGCGGATGAACTTCGATTGTTTGGGCGTCTTCGCGTTTATTGACGATGCGATCAAGCAACATTGATAATGCCATTTGACCTAAACGCTCTTTTGGCTGATGGACGGTTGTTAGCGCTGGTGTAAAATAACGTGCATTACGAATATTGTCGTAACCCACAATGGAAATATCTAAAGGAACACGCAGACCAAGTTCATCTGCAGCGCAAATTGCGCCCATTGCCATGACATCACCACCACAAAAAACAGCAGTAGGGCGATGTTTTTGATTTAGCATTTGGTACATAGCTTTATAACCAGATTCTGGTTCAAAGTCACCTTGTACAATCCATTCATCTTTTACTGTGATTTTTGCTTCTTCCATGGCTTTTAAGAAACCTTGTAAGCGACCACCACCTGTATTCCGTTCTAATGGACCAGGGATAATACCAATATCACGATGACCTCGCTCAATAAGGTAACGACCTGCGATATAACCACCATGTAAAGCGTTATCGATAATGGTATCTGTAAAGTCACCACGCGCTTTGCCCCAATCCATGACAACCATTGGAATATTACGATAGCCTTCTAAAAGAGTCAGAAGGTGATCGGGATATTCAGAACACATGACTAATAATCCATCAACACGTTTTTGTGCCAGCATGGCTAAATACGCTTTTTGCTTATCAAGATTGTTATGTGAGTTACATAAAATCAGGGTATAGCCTTTGCTATAACAACTATTTTCAACTGCTTCAATCACTTCAGCAAAGTAAGGAGCTTCACTGGACGTGGCTAACAGGCCTATAGATTTTGTGTGATTGACTTTTAAGCTACGCGCAACGGCACTTGGCGAATAATTTAATTCTTTTATAGCGGCCCAAACTGCTGCTCGTGTGTTCTCAGCAACAAAACGGGTTTTGTTGATCACATGAGAAACAGTCGTGGTTGATACGCCTGCGCGTTTTGCCACGTCTTTTATTGTTGCCATGGTGTGGAAAACTCCTGACCTTCATTGGTCTCTTTTATCTAATTTTATGGTTTAACTGCCAGTATAGTCATACATAGGGCAAACACTGGCAATAATTTAGCGATTAGCTGTGAATTTTGTATGATCTAGCTCAAAAGTGAAAGTATTAATCAATGTTATAAATTGTGCACTAGTCGCTATTTTAACAAATTCTGATATGTAATAATAATTAACCATGACAAGGTTATGGTTAATTATGTGTATTATAATCATTTTGAGGGAGAATAGATGGATACGGATCTGAAATTTGGTTTGAGTACAGCAATAGCAGCGCTGGTTATGATTGTTATTTTTTCTACTCTGCTTTTCTAATCATGTTTTAATAAGTACTCGATTAATTTAAGTAATAGATTATCGAATACTGAATATAACAAAGGGCTCAAGGCCCTTTGTTATTATGTCATCAAAAATGAATTTTACTCATTCACCTTTGATTATCACACTAAATTAAGCAAGGTTAGCTTCAACAAATGACCAGTTAACCAATGCCCAGAACTCTTCTAAATATTTAACGCGTGCATTGCGGTAGTCGATATAGTAAGCATGTTCCCATACGTCTACAGTTAACAGAGGTTTGTCTGTGCCTGAAACAGGTGTTGCAGCATTTGATGTGTTAACAATCGCAACTGAACCGTCAGCTTTTTTAACTAACCAAGTCCAACCTGAACCGAAGTTTTTTGCTGCAGCATCATTAAATTGCTTTTTGAATTCTTCAAAAGAGCCAAATGCTTTGTTGATAGCTTCAGCAATTTTACCTGTTGGTGCGCCACCTGCATTTGGTGCTAAGCAGTTCCAGTAGAAAGTGTGGTTCCATACTTGTGCAGCGTTATTGAAAACACCACCATCAGTAGACTTGATGATTTCTTCTAAAGATTTACTTTCTAAATCAGTACCTTTAACTAGGTTATTTAAATTAGTTACATAGGTTTGGTGGTGTTTGCCGTAGTGATATTCTAAAGTTTCTTTAGAGATGTGTGGTTCAAGAGCATCTAACGCATAAGGTAATTTTGGTAATTCGAAAGACATTGCGTACTCCTTTAAACTATCTATTTCGGGTTTTGTGCCTGAAATCATTCCATCAAAATTATTTGAATCGATAGAATGAGGCAAATGAATAACTAAGTTGTTACTATTTTGCTAATTATTTTAACAAAAATCTGCTGAAATAACAGCTAAATATCTTTTATCTATAATTATAAGCTATATAGATTAATTATACTCATAAGAGTATATCCCTCTTGCCTACACGTAAAGTAGCAAAATGGCATTTATAATGAGAGAAGTAAAAAGTACAAATTTCATTCTGTTATGTGGTTATTAGACTGGCAAATAAAATGGGGGGCAGTTCTGGATTGGCAACAAGACATGGTTTTTAAAGCTAAAAATTGTAACTAAAATAAAATATTTATAGTTATGTTAGGCTGTTATTATGTTGTAATTATGATTTCTCCTTTGAAAAGAGTTGGTTTAACTAGGAATTACCTTTATTTTAATTAGCATAGGCCTTGTTTGTAATTCCTAGAAATTATCCTCAAAAAGCTTATTTCATTAACAAGTTATTATTCCATAATAAGCGTATATATCATTTTCACCACGACT
The DNA here is from genome assembly GCF_030286765.1 of Proteus faecis. Classification (NCBI taxonomy): domain Bacteria; kingdom Pseudomonadati; phylum Pseudomonadota; class Gammaproteobacteria; order Enterobacterales; family Morganellaceae; genus Proteus; species Proteus faecis. Next base: position 197,932 of record NZ_JASVWV010000001.1, on the reverse strand, counting down.
AAGAATAGAAATAATGCAAATATTTGGCGAACTCTTGGGATAGGAAGTCGATAAGCGACTTTCACACCGATAGGTGCGAAGAGAATGCTGGTAATACTTATTCCGATAAAGGCAGGTAAATAGATAAAGCCTAAGTAATAGTCATTAATATTTGTTTGACCCCACCCATAAATAATACCCATTATAGTCCCGATAGAGGCAATAATAACGCCGATCATTGATGATGTCGCAATGCATTTACGGGTATTAAATCCCCAATGACTTAAAAGAGGAATGGTGATCGTACCACCTGCAATACCAATAAAACTGGATATAAAGCCAATCAAAGAGCCGCCACTTGTTAACGCTGGTTTTGAAACAGTAGGATCTTTCACGTTTTCAATACGTTCCGCTTCTTTCTTTTTAGTTAATAATCCATAGATGGTATATACCATGAAAATACAGAACACGATTTGTAATATCGTATTTGACATTTTTTGTACCAGAAATGTCCCAACAAGCATACCGATGATAGTGCCGATAGATAATAGAGGAAATTGCTGCCATAAAATGGCTTTGTGTTTGTTATGAGAATACGCTGAAGATGCTGTAGAAAATATAATGACAGAGAAGGAGGTAGATAAGGCAATTTTCATCACCATATCTATTGGAATAGCTTGTTGACTCACAACATACATTACTACCGGAACAATGATTGCACCGCCTCCTATGCCAAGTAGCCCAGCAAAAAAGCCAGTGATACATCCTACTAAAAGAAATAGCAAAATCATGTCCATAATAGTTAATACTCATCAGGTTTTATAACAAACCTATCTATATACATTATATCCTTTTAAGAAGGTAGCGTTTTATCTTAATGTATAAATTATGAAATCTAATGTATTGGTTTTGATGTAAAAGTTGCTTTTTTTCTTCTTTAATATAAAGGATAGTTAGTGATTATGTCGGCGGTAAGATGAAGCACAGTCATAACCATCTGTAACGTATTGATTTATTTTTTATGTATCATGCGTGTTTTTTTATCAGTAATTTCATAGTTTAATACCAACTTATTGTTTTATATCGATAACTAAACTTATATAGAGGTTTCTAATATAAAGTGGTATTCTTCTTTCATGTTTTCCCCTATAAAGCATATCGAATATAAAAGGCTGTAAGGACTTACAAATGACGACTATTGAAAAAATTGAACGCCAGATCAACGAAAACCCAATTATTTTATACATGAAAGGTTCACCAAAATTACCAAGTTGTGGTTTTTCTGCTCAGGCAGTTCAAGCTATCTCTGCTTGTGGTGAGCGTTTTGCGTATGTTGATATCCTGCAAAACCCAGATATTCGTGCAGAATTACCAAAGTATGCACACTGGCCAACCTTCCCACAATTATGGGTAGATGGTGAATTAGTCGGTGGATGTGACATTATTTTAGAAATGTATCAGCGCGGTGAATTACAGAAGTTACTAAAAGAGACTGCTGATAAATATCGTGGTGAAGAAGAAGCACAGTAATTAATTTTTTATCGTTTCGCTATTGAAACGTATAAAAATAATCAGTTCTTCAAGAAAAAGCCAGTTCATTAGTGTGAACTGGCTTTTTCTATTATTCATATATGTATCAGCAAAATTATGGTTTCAAGGTGTAGGCAATGGCCATCCACCAAGCTTTTTCCAGCGGTTAACTAATTCACAAAAAAGTAATGATGTGCGATTAGTATCATATAACGCACCATGTGCTAATTTGCTATCAAAGGGAATACCAGCAGTGATACAGGCTTTAGCTAAAATTGTCTGTCCTAATACTAATCCACTTAAAGCCGCAGTATCAAAAGTGGCAAAAGGGTGAAAAGGGTTACGTTTTAATCCAGCACGTTCAGCTGCTGCCATTACAAAGCTGTGATCAAAATTTGCATTATGAGCCACAATAATGGCGCGATTACAATCTGCATCCTTCATTCCTTTACGCACCATTTTAAAAATGGCATGAAAAGCTTCATATTCACTGACTGCGCCACGTAAAGGGTTGGTTGGATCAATACCTGTAAATTCTAAGGCTGCCGGCTCTAAGTTAGCCCCTTCAAAAGGTTCAACATGAAAATGTAATGTGTTATCAGGTTTTAGCCAACCTTGTTCATCCATTTTTAATGTAATAGCGGCGATTTCAAGCAAACCATCTGTTTTCGCATTAAATCCACCTGTTTCAACATCAATAACTACAGGGTAGTAACCCCGAAAACGGTTACAAAGCTTATTGGGATTATTTATATCAGGCATTAAGTTGTACTTATCCGATAAAAATAAAATATCGGAAATTGATAATCAGTAAGGCCAGAAAGATAACATCTGTATCTTTCTGGTTTTAATAAAATTAGTTACCTAGAGCGTGACTTGCACTTTTATTTTCGATGAGCTCGATTTTATATCCATCAGGATCTTCAACAAAAGCAATAATTGTTGAGCCACCTTTTACTGGGCCTGCATCACGGGTAACATTACCGCCAGCTTGGCGAATGGCTTCACAGGTTGCGGCAACATCATCTACACCTAATGCCACATGCCCAAAAGCGGTTCCCATTTCGTAGCTATTTACACCCCAGTTATAGGTTAATTCGATAACTGCACCAGTGCTTTCATCACCATAACCAACAAAAGCTAACGAGTATTTATATTCCTCATTCTCGCTAGTGCGTAGAAGTTGCATACCTAAAACCTTGGTATAAAAGTCGATAGAACGTTGTAAGTCGCCCACACGGATCATGGTATGAAGTACTCGCATATAAACCTCTTGTGTTTTTTAATGATTAAACCCTACAGATAAACTGATGGCGGGGTACTATAACGCGTTAAAGCCCTAAAGTTCAATTTTACTACGCCTTTAACAGTTCAATAAACTATGTTGTGCAGTTAATATCTCTATTAACTATACTCTATTGTAACAAACAATAGGGAGGGAAAATCAAATGCAGGAACAATTAGAATTTTTTGATATTCCTAGCCCTTGTATTGGGCGTTGTGAAATGAATATGCAAGGATATTGTGTTGGCTGCTATCGCAGCCGTCAAGAGCGGTTTAATTGGTCAACAATGAATCAACAACAGAAAAGAAATATATTACGGCTTTGTCAGCAACGTTATTTAAGGTCATTAAAAAAAGTGGGTTCTGCAATTGAAAAAGAAAATAAACAACTCAATTTATTTTAAATGTTCTATTTATTTTTTAATATTAAAATAATAATTAACTATCTTTTTAATTCATTATTGTTATTTATTGTAGTCATGTGGTTTATTATTTTTTCTTTATTAATGTAAGGTTGCAATTTTAACTTATTACCAGACCACACTACTTTTAATTGGCTGATTATCAATGTGTTTTTTTTGTTTCGGATGTTGTCTGTAAAATAATAATTATTATTATGTAAAAAAATATAGATTAGTTTTTATAACAAGGTTATTCTTTATGAACTTTCGTGGCTAGAAAGAAATGGTTTAATTATGTCTGGAAAATAATTACTTATCTAATAAATAGGATATATAACTACATTAGTTATTAAAGGTAATGTTTTAATTAAAAAGAATAGGTAAATACTGTATTAAAAATGAATATCTAAACTTTGTAATAAGTTGACTGAAAATGCTAATTAAGGAGAGATAAGTGGAATCAACATTAGGAGCTGATTTAGCGCGTTTAGTTCGATTATGGCGTGCTTTAATTGATCATCGTCTCAAACCATTAAAATTAACTCAAACCCATTGGGTTACTTTGTACAATATCAGCCAATTACCTCCAGAGCAGTCACAAATCCAATTGGCAAAAGCAATAGGAATCGAACAACCATCTTTAGTAAGAACCTTAGATCAACTGGAAGAGAAAAAACTGATATGTCGGCATACATGTGCAAATGATCGTAGAGCAAAACGTATAAAATTAACAAAAGAATCTGAGCCTTTTATTAATGAGGTTTATGCTGTTATAGAAAAAACGAGACGAGAAATATTAGGTGGTATTCAACTAGAGGAAATAGAAAGACTAATAAGTACAATCCAAAAACTAGAAAAAAATATAAATAGGTTACATGACTAACAATTTCAAGTTTAATATATATTCTATTTAAATAATATTAATTATATGATGATAACTATACTCTCAATAATCCAATATTCAGCTAGATAACAAGTGAATGAGTCACTAGGAGCAAAATATGTAACTAGTGCGAGTAAACGATATCAATAATACTGAAGTTTGACGAGTATATAACAAAAATCATTATATATTCCTAATTATAGGAACTAGATTATATATTCGTTCTCTCTTTAGATTACTTATTATTGGATCATAAAATAAAACAGGCAACTTTAATGTTGCCTGTTTTTTGTTGCTAATTAGCGAGGAGAAACAGTTAAGTTATTTCCGTTACCGATAACTGCAACACGTTGACCTTGACGATACACGGTATTATCTGCTTTTTGAACGATAGCGACGGTTTTACCACTATCTAAACGAACTTCAATTTGAACACCTTTAGTCGTATTTAAAGCACCTTGTGCTTGTTGTCCTGCCATACCACCTGCAATTGCACCAGCGGCTGTTGCTAAGTTACGACCTGTTCCTCCGCCAACAGTGTTACCTAACATACCGCCAAGAACGGCACCACCGATAGCACCTAAAATATTTTCATCGCTACCCGCTTGAATATTCACTGCACGTACAGAAACCACTGTACCATAAGTAATATTTTGAGCTTGTTTGGCTTGGCTTGCAGTATAAGTGTCACCGGATAGTGAATTTGTATTCACACAACCAGTAAGTACAGTCATTGTGAAAAGGCCAATAAGTAAATGCTTAAACATAGTCACTCCTAAAGAAAACCTGAGGTAAATTGCTCAGATTATACCAATGTTATCTATTATCAGTTATAGCTTGTTTTTTGCGTATGTCGAGACTGATTTTAATAATATATAGCTTACTATATAGTAAAGGCCGATAGTAAAAACAGAAGAGATTTCTGAAAAAAGAGAATATAACATTATATGTTAAAAATTTGCATCATCTTGATTATAAGGAAAAGAACATGATAGCAGGGCGGTACATTGGCGTGATGTCTGGCACAAGCTTAGATGGTGTTGATGTTGTATTAGCTGCAATCAATAATAAGTTTGTTGCACAACAAGAAAATCATTTTCTGCCTTATCCACAAAATCTACGCCAACGAATTTTAGCTGTTTGCCAAGGGCAACCGACTACCTTGCATGAAATCGGCTTATTAGATGCTCAATTAGGTGAGCTTTATGCGCAAGCGATCATAGAGTTACTTGCAAAAGCGAAACTTAGCGCGAGTGATATTACGGCGATAGGGTGTCATGGGCAAACTGTTTGGCATGAGCCAGAAAGTGATATGCCATTTACTATGCAAATTGGTGACAATAACCGTGTTGCTACACTAACAGGAATTACGACAGTCGGTGATTTTCGTCGTAGAGATATCGCTTACGGCGGACAAGGCGCACCTTTAGTACCGGCTTTTCATCTTGCTGTATTAGGACATCCTGTTGAAAAACGTATTATTTTAAATATTGGTGGTATTGCCAATATCTCATTGTTATTACCCGGTATTGCAGTTAAAGGCTACGATACGGGACCAGGAAATATGCTATTAGATAGCTGGAATTGGATCCACAATCAAACACCATATGATGATAATGGCAAATGGGCTGCGACTGGCACTGTAAACCCAACTTTATTAAAAGATATGCTTTCGGATCCTTACTTTTCGCGTTCAGCACCTAAAAGTACAGGGCGAGAATATTTCAATACACAATGGTTAAATTACCATTTAGAAAGAGTACCTAATGTTTTTCCTGAAGATGTACAAGCAACGCTAGTTGAATTAACCGCGATAAGTATTGTGCAACAGATACAATTAAACGGTGGATGTGAACGTTTACTCGTTTGTGGTGGGGGGGCGCGAAATGGGCAAATTATGCATCGTTTAGCTTCATTATTACCCGGCACAGAAGTCACAACAACGGATAAATATGGTTTAAGTGGTGATGATATGGAGGCACTGGCATTTGCTTGGTTAGCAGCGCGCACTATTGCAAATGAATCAGGGAATTTACCTTCTGTAACAGGGGCATCGAGAGAAACCGTTTTAGGGGCGATTTACCCTACAAATCCTCGTTAAGCGTGATATGCTGAATGTAGTTTCTCAAAAGAGAGAGTGAAAAATGACACAACTTGATTTTATTGATGTTGCTGATTTACGCCGCGAATATATGAACGGTGGGCTACGACGTCATGAATTAACTGAACAGCCATTAGTTTTGTTTGAAAAATGGTTAAAGCAGGCTTGTGAAGCGCGTTTGAGTGATCCTACTGCAATGTGTGTTGCAACTGTTGATGAAAATGGTCAACCTTACCAACGCATTGTGTTATTAAAACATTTCGATGAACATGGCTTAGTCTTTTATACCAATTTAGGCAGTCGCAAAGCGAGTCATTTAGAGCACAATCAACGCGTCAGTTTATTATTCCCTTGGTATCCATTAGAAAGACAAGTTTGTTTTTTAGGGAAAGCCGAAAAACTATCTCCTATTGAAGTTATTAAATATTTCCATAGTCGCCCTAAAGATAGTCAAATTGCAGCGTGGGCTTCTCGACAGTCTTCCCGCATTTCCGCAAGAGGCGTGTTAGAAAGTAAGTTTCTAGAATTAAAGCAGAAATTCCAAAATGGGGAAGTGCCATTACCGAGTTTCTGGGGGGGATATCGTGTGATATTTGATTCTGTTGAATTTTGGCAAGGACGAGAAAATCGGCTACACGATCGCTTTATCTATCAAAAATCACCACAAGGATGGGACATTGAGCGGTTAGCACCTTAATAGCGTGTTAATAAATTTACCTCAAAAAGTCTTTTTCTACTGGTACTTAATGTAGTGGCGCTTTATGCTATACCACTCGTGTTTCACTTATATTTTAAATAGACAAAAAACAATAAACCGATGGAGTCATTGATGTCTAGCAAGAACCTAATCACACAATTGCAGGAGCGTGGGCTAATCGCTCAGGTCACGGATGAGGCAGCTTTAGTAGAGCGTTTGGAGCAAGGTCCTATCGCTCTCTATTGTGGCTTCGATCCTACCGCTGATAGCCTGCATTTGGGGCATTTGGTTCCTTTGCTGTGTTTAAAACGATTCCAACTAGCCGGGCATAAGCCTGTGGCGTTGGTGGGTGGTGCAACGGGTCTAATTGGTGATCCTAGTTTTAAAGCCACCGAGCGCAAACTGAATACCCAAGATACTGTTCACGAATGGGTAGAAAAAATTCGTAAACAAGTGTCACCTTTTTTAGATTTCAACAGTGGTGAAAACAGTGCGGAATTAGCAAACAACTATGACTGGTTCGGTCAAATGGATGTGCTGACATTCCTGCGTGATATCGGTAAACACTTCTCTGTGAACCAAATGATCAACAAAGAAGCGGTTAAACAACGTTTAAACCGTGACGATGTGGGTATCTCTTTTACTGAATTCGCCTATAACCTATTACAAGCTTATGACTTTGCGTCATTAAATACGCATTTAGGTGTTGAATTGCAAATCGGTGGCTCTGATCAGTGGGGTAATATTACTTCAGGTATCGATTTAACCCGTCGTTTCAACCAGAAACAAGTATTTGGTATGACTGTACCATTAATTACTAAATCTGATGGTACTAAATTCGGTAAGACAGAAGGTGGTGCGGTTTGGTTAGATCCTAAGAAAACAAGCCCATACAAATTCTACCAGTTCTGGATCAATACAGCAGATGCTGACGTTTATCGCTTCTTAAAATTCTTCACATTTATGAGCATCGAAGAAATTAATGCACTTGAAGAAGAAGATAAAAATAGCGGTCAAGCGCCTCGTGCTCAACGTGTATTGGCAGAACTTGTTACTGGTTTGGTTCATGGTGAAGAAGGTTTAATCGCCGCTAAACGTATTACAGAAAGCTTATTCTCTGGTGCAATTGCAGACTTAACACAAGCTGACCTTGAACAATTAGCACAAGATGGTATGCCAACAATTGAGTTAGAAAAAGGCAGTGATTTGCAACAAGCGCTGGTTAACGCAGAATTAGTTCCTTCTCGCGGTCAGGCTCGTACAATGATTGGCTCTAACGCAGTTTCAATTAATGGCGAAAAACAAGATAATCCTGAATACATCTTTGAAGAAAAAGATTTCTTATTTGGTCATTACTCCATTTTACGTCGTGGTAAAAAACATTACTGCCTCGTTATCTGGAAATAATTGACAGTAAAGGGCAGCCGGTGAGTTGCCCTTTTTCTTAATAACAATAAATAAATGTATATACCTCGCCTATGATGATAAAGCTTGGGTGTTGTGTGTATTCACAATAATCGGTTTATGTCATGAAAAATATACTCTCTATTCAGTCACATGTTGTTTTTGGTCATGCCGGTAACAGTGCCTCTGAGTTTCCAATGCGTCGTATGGGGGTGAATGTTTGGCCTCTAAATACAGTGCAGTTTTCAAATCACACTCAATATCCAGAAAAATGGACTGGCTGTGTCATGTCAGCAGAACATATTACGGAGATTGTTGATGGTATTGCCACAATCGGTAAACTTTCACAATGTGATGCAGTACTAAGTGGTTATTTAGGATCGGCTGAGCAGGGTTTGCGTATTGTTGATATCGTTAAAAAAGTAAAACAAGCGAATCCTAACGCATGGTATTTTTGTGATCCTGTAATGGGGCATCCTGAAAAAGGATGTATTGTTCCTCCTGCTGTTTCTGGTGTGCTATGTGAAGAAGCATTACCTATTAGTGATATCATTGCACCTAATTTATTAGAGCTTGAAACATTAAGTGGTGGTAAAGCCCTTCATAATGTTGATGAGTGCGTAAATGCCGCTCGTGAATTATGTAAACAAGGTCCTAAGGTTGTATTAGTAAAACATTTATCACGTGCTGGATATCGACATGATCGTTTTGAAATGCTGTTAGTAACCGCAGAACATAGTTGGCATGTTAGTCGTCCACTAGTTGATTTTGGTGAACGTCAACCCGTGGGGGTGGGTGATTTAACAAGTGGTTTAATGCTGGTGGATTTACTCAAAGGTGTTGAATTACAAACCGCATTAGAGCACGTTGCCTCAGCAGTTTATGAAGTGATGCTAAAAACAAAAGAGATGAATGAGTACGAACTGCAACTCGTTGCAGCTCAAGATCAAATGGTGCATCCAACACACAGATTCTGCGCAACACAACTAGATTAAATTAATCGACTTTAAGAGAAGAAAAAGCGGATATTAATGTGATATCCGCTTTTTTATTGAGTTTTAATTTACTCTTTAATTAACCCTTCAGTGACCAGTGCACTATGTACATTAGGTCGTTGTGCAATGCGTTTTAGGTAGTTTTGTAGGTGTGTTAAATCTGTTAAATCTAAACCAACATGCGGTGCCCATTGGCTTAATGTAAATAAATAGGCATCAATAACCGTAAAATGATCACCACATGCACATTTTTGTTTGCTCAATACATCATTAATATAAGCGAATTTGCTTTTTAATTTAGTTTTAACAATAGGTACATAGCTTTCAGGTGTATCTGGTGAAAATAGAGGGCCATAGCCTTTATGCACTTCACTTGCAAGAAAGTTTAACCATTCAATTTGATGATAACGTTCTAGCGATTTTGGCGATGCAATTAAATTTCTATCAGGTTTTAAGTCAGCAAGGTATTGAACAATTGCAACGCCTTCAGTCAAAATATCACCATTATCTAATTGAAGAACAGGAACTTGGCCTTTTGGATTGATGGTTAGAAAATCTTTTCCCGATTCTGTTTTCTTAGCACGTAAGTCGATTCGCTCTATTGAGAAATCTAAACCGGTCTCACGTAAAACGATATGAGGGGAAAGCGAGCAACTACCGGGCGTGTAGTACAATTTCATATTGAATAGCTCCCTATCAATGAGGTGGTGAATTAACTTACAGATATTAGAATATCTTCACTAATATAAGATGATAAGAGGTTCTAAGAAATTAGCAAACTCAAATGGTGCTAATAAAACAGGCTTTTGTAAATTTGTGAACAAAACGATTAATTGATGAAAACACTCGAAAGTAAATGAGTCTTATATTTATAATATATAAGGCGTATTTTATTACGACTCTTCAAATGAAGGTAAAAATGAAATATCAAGGTAATAAATTTTCGGGTTTCTTTTATCAATATAGACTGTAACAAGTTCTCTATTAATATAGGGCGTAGGATCGAAGAAGATATAATTACTTTTATAACGAATTAATCGATTGTTTAATGTATCATGATAATCAGCAATAATTTGATAGGGAGAACGGTGATTAAAACGAATATTATTATTAATAATAATTTCAGATATTTTTACATTAATAGGCATTCCATCGCGTTTTAGTCGTTGATCTCTTGTGGATCTTCTTCTGATGAAATATAAAGGGATAAGCCCTGTTGATGCAAATACTAATCCAAAAATACTTAATATAGTACCCGCACCATATAAGCCTAAAAAGTTGTTTATTGTTGCTCTTTGGGGATCACTGGGAAGATAAATAACATTAATCTTTTCACCAAGATAAAATCGGGATTGACTACTACCTTCTGGAGAGCGAAACACTATTTTTCTATTATCTTCTGTATCGAACTGAATTATAGGGTGATACAAATAGCTACCATTAGAAGATTTACTGATACTTTGATCAATAACAACCCCTATTGTTTCGACTCCATTTCTTACTAAATTTAATTCAGACTTAATAACAAATAAAGCTACAATAAAAATAATCGCACCAATAAGGGCAAAAATATAAAACAGAAATCTAAATTTCTTCATACATTAAATCCTTTTATTAATATGTGATTATTTTATCGCTAATATAAAAAAAGGATTATAGGAATAAACTAAAAAAATGAAATTGATCTAACGAGCTATAATATTCAAAATAGAAGAAAAAAGAGAAATGCTAGATAAAAACGCGATAGTTAATAGCGTTAAGAGTAAAAATAGTAGTAATGATATATAAAAGCCGGTCTTAACAGTAAGACTGGCTTTTATTTTTTGAAATAGAATTATTTTAGTTCTAATTCATTCATTGCAGCGATGCTGAAACCACCATCTACATGAACGATTTCACCTGTAATACCACCAGATAAGTCAGAGCATAGGAATGCTGCTGTATTACCAACATCTTCGGTTGTTACAGTGCGACGCAGAGGGGTTACAGACTCGCAATGGCTTAACATTTTACGGAAATCTTTGATACCAGATGCCGCTAATGTACGGATTGGACCAGCAGAGATACCGTTAACACGAATACCTTCAGGACCCATAGCATTTGCCATATAACGAACGTTAGCTTCTAAAGAGGCTTTCGCCAGACCCATAACGTTATAGTTAGGGATTGCACGTTCAGCGCCTAAATAAGTCAGAGTTAATAGAGCTGAATTTGGATTTAGCATTTCACGGCTTGCTTTTGCCATGGCAACGAAGCTGTATGCGCTGATGTCGTGAGCAATTTTAAAACCTTCACGAGTTACTGCATTAACGTAATCGCCATCTAATTGGTCAGCAGGAGCAAAACCGATAGAGTGAACAAAGCCATCATACTTTGGCCAAACTTTTGCAAGTTCTGCGTACATAGTATCGATGCTTTCATCTTTTGACACATCACACTCTAATACGATATTTGAGTCTAATGATGCTGCAAATTCTTCAACGCGTGGTTTCAGTTTTTCATTTTGGTAAGTAAATGCAAGTTCTGCACCTTGGTCACGCATAGCTTTGGCAATACCATAAGCAATTGATAATTTACTCGCAACACCAGTAATAAGAATGCGTTTGCCGGTCATAAAGCCCATAGCTGTATCCTTGTTTTTTCGTAAATCGCGATAATAACATCATTCACAGTTTTATTTATCTGTTAGGTTATCACGCTTATTGTTAATAAACGTGGCTGATTCTACCACGACATTTGTAAATTTGTTTAATTTCCCTAGCACCTCCGAGGAGTTAAGGGAAAAGGGCGAAATAATGTGCAATCAACATTATGCTTATATTGTTTACATTTAAGTCAAATCTTGGCGCCAAGCTTCTGCTGTTAAGGCTTCACCAAAGTGACTTGCTACCAATCTTCGAGTGACTTCATGTAATGGTGATGCAAGGACTTCTGCTGTATTACCACGTTCAACGACTTCACCATTATCCATCACAATGACTTTATCGCTAATATGTTTTGTCATACCTAAATTTTGTGTCACATAAATGTAGGCAATATCATGTGTTTCTTGCAGTTCTAGCATCAAGTTTATAATTTGTGATCGTAAAGACATATCCAGCGAAGCTATTGCCTCATCAGCAATAATCACTTGAGGTTGTAAAATTAATGCTCGTGCAAGCGCAATTCGTTGGCGCTGGCCTGATGCAAACATATGAGGATAATAATTTGCATGTTCAGGTAAAAGACCCACTTGACGTAATGTTTGATAAATTCGTTTCTCACGCTCAATAGCGCTCAACTCCGTATTCAGGCGTAAAGGGATCTCTAATGTTTGACCGATACGCTGGCGTGGGTTTAATGAGTTAGTGGGATCTTGAAATATCATTCTAATTCGCTGACTACGATAAGAATAATCACCAAAAGTCAGTTGATGCCCATCAATAAAAATATCGCCACCTGTAGGCTCAGTTACTCCTGATAACATTCTTGCTAGTGTAGATTTTCCTGAACCATTGGCGCCAATAATAGCTAAAGTTTGCTTGGGTTCTAGCGTAAAACTCACTGGTTTTACCGCTTCTAACTGCTGGCGCCGAAATAATCCAGTACGATAGCGAAATGTTTTTGATAGATTTTTTACCTCAAGCAGTTTATCGAACATCAGTTGGCTCCACATTTAACGGAAAATGACAAGCCACGGCGTGGTTTTTAAATAAACGTAACCGAGGTGCCTCAATACATTGTCGTTGTGCATAAGGGCAGCGAGGCCCTAACCGGCAACCTACAGGTAAATGCTCAAGAGAGGGAATTGCGCCAGGTAATGTATTTAAACGGCTTTTATGTGCTAATGAGTTGGTAAAATCGGGAATAGAGCGGATTAAAGCTTGAGTATAAGGATGATAAGGTGTCACTAATAACTCGTCAGGGGATGCGGTTTCGACAGTTTGTCCACAATACATAACCGTAATTTTATTTGCTAATTTACTCATCCATTGCAAATCATGACTAATCAACAAAATGGTCATATTGTTATTTTGATTGAGTCGAGTCAGCAAACGAAAGATTTGGGTTTGTGTTGCAGGCTCCATAGCGTTAGTAGGTTCATCCGCAATCAGTAATCGAGGCTGATTTGCAATAGCAATAGCAATCATCACCTTTTGGCATTCACCTTCAGTTAATTCATATGGGTAACTGCGCATAATGTCTTTATGATCTTTAATACCTACACGATGCAATAGTTCAATTGCGCGACGTTTTCGCCAATGAAAGCGCTGCCACCAATGACCTTTAAAAGTCCAGCGGGGAATTGCCTGTATAAGCTGTTGCTCAATTTTTGTAGCAGGATCAAGACAAGATTGTGGCTCTTGGAAAATCATTGAGACATTATGACCAATAACACGGCGTCGTGCTTTGGGTGATAATTTAAGTAAGTCGATATCATCAAAACGGAAACGATCGGCTGTCACACTGATATTATCTTTTGTTACGCCACAAATCGCTTTTGCAATTAAGCTTTTACCTGATCCTGATTCACCAACAAGGCCTCTCACTTCACCTTCATTTAAGGTTATAGAAACACGATCTACCGCTTTTACTGGGCCATCAGGTGTCATAAATTCAATGGTTAAATTGCGTATATCTAATAAAGGCATTATTCCACTCCCTCATTTATTGCACGCTGTAAACCATCACCTAACAGGTTTACCAGTAAAACACTTATCATAATAGTGGCGCCCGGAATTAAGACTGTCCAAGGGGCAACATAAATTAACTCTAAAGAATCACCTAACATAGCTCCCCATTCTGGTGAAGGAAGTTGGGCTCCTAAATTGAGAAAACCTAATGCTGTAATATCAAGAATAGCAATTGAGAAAGCGCGTGTTAATTCAGAAACTAATACAGGCGTAATATTAGGCAGTACGGTGTACCATAAAATAGAGATGTTCGATGCGCCATCAAGTCGAGAAGCAATAACATACTCTTTGTTTAATTCATCATTAACAGCAGAGTAAATCATTCTGACTAAACGAGGTAATAGTGCTAGCCAAATTGCTATCATCGCGTGACCAAGGCTTGTTCCTACGAAAGCCACAACAATAATAGCAAGTAGTAAGGATGGAATTGATAACAGCGTGTCTAATATATGATTGAGAATGGCGGATTTTAAGCCGTGGGTCATACCTGCAAAACAGCCAATAATTAATCCCATTAATGTCGCTGCAAAAGTGACAATAAATGCACCACCAAAGGTCATGCTTGTACCAATTAAAATTCGGCTAAACACATCACGCCCTAAATCATCTGTACCAAAGAAATAGGAGACATTGCCGTTTTGATACCAAGATGGAGGAGTCAGCTGATGACCGAAAAATTGTTGGTCGAGTGCATAAGGCGCAATATAAGGACCTATTATACTGAGCACTAAGAGAAAAAGGACGCCATAAAAGCCGACCATTGAGATAACGTCTTTAGAAAAACATTGCCAAATTACCGCTGCGGGTGTGGGCGTTTTTTTCTCTTTATAAAATTGGCTATCTAAAGGCATATCCCACCTTGTGTTTCATTGGGTTACTCATTGCGCCCACAATATCTGATAAGACGTTAACAATAATGACCATTGAACCCACTAACATGACACCAGCTGAAATAGCAGAGTAATCTTGTTGGCGGATTGCTGTAACTAACCAACGACCAAGCCCAGGCCAGTTAAACACGATTTCTGTCACCATCGTTAGTGTCAGCATGGTGGAGAACTGTAAGCCTAATTTAGGAATGATAGGGGGTAAAGCATTATGAAGAATATGGCGACGAATAATTGTAAAACGTGAGAGGCCTCGAGTTGCAGCCGCTTTCACGTAGTTCTCTGACATGATTTCTTCCGTACTATTTCGCATTAATCGAATAACTTCGGTTGTTGGTGCAATCGCCAGAGTTATTATGGGTAAAATCAAATGCTGTAATACGTTAATGATCATTTGCTGGCGATAAGGAGAATCAGAAAGCCATGCATCCACTAATGCAATGCCTGTAATAGGTTGTAAGTTATAAAGCAAATCAATACGGCCTGAAACAGGTAGCCAACCCAATTTTAGTGAGAAAAAAAGAGTTAACAGCAATGCAAGCCCAAATACAGGCACAGAGAAACCTAAGAGTGCGAAATTACTGATAATAATATCGGCGGATTTATTACGCCAAACTCCCGCAATAATACCAGCGGGAATACCTACAATAAGGGCAAAGAGAAACGCTAAGATACAAAGCTCCATGGTTGCTGGAAGTGCTTCTACCAATTGCGATTTGATAGGTTCACCATTGATAGAGGAAATACCAAAATCAAAATGGATCATATTATGGGCATAAAAAAAGTAGGCATCGGTGAGTGATGCACCACTTAATGGCGCATTTGGTGTGTAATAACTTAGGCTAAAGCTTACTAGCGACAAAAAGAACAGTGTCACAAGTAATAAAAGTAATCGACGTATTGAATAAATAATCATGGATTATTTTACAGCCTCTTTCTTGTGATTTTGTTCGTCTACTTCTGCCTCTCGATAAACACCAGCAAAAGACGCATTACCAAAGGTACTCAACACTAATCCTTTAATATCATAACGATATGCTTGCATACGTAAAGAGTTTGCCAAAGGTAACACAGGTAACTCTTGAGCAAGTATATCTTGCGCTTTATGATAATAATCCATTCTTGAAGCAAGTTGCTGACTATAAAGCGCTTTTTTTAAAATATCATCAAAGTTAGGTAAGCACCAATGACTTAAGTTAGTTTGTGAACTAATGGCTGCACAACTAAAGAGAGGGCGGAAAAAACTATCAGGATCGTTACTGTCAGTTGACCAACCAGATAAGGTCATATCATGAGTGCGATCCATCATGCTTGTCTCTTGATATCGCCCTTCGATAGGACGAATATTCATTTGAATACCCACTTGTGCTAAGTCTGCTTGAATAAGTTCTGCCATTTTTAATGGACTTGGATTATAAGATTGTGAGGCGCTAGGCACCCAAAGATTTAATTTCAACCCATCAAGGCCTAATTCTTTAAGAATGTGTTTCGATTTTTCAGGATTGTATTCTGTGATTTTTGCTCGGTTATCATAAGCCCAAGATGCACGAGGAAGCACGGAAGCTGCCGTTTCGGCTGTACCATAATAAATAGATTCCATTAAACGTTCATTGTTAATGGCATAAGCAATAGCTTGACGAACTTTAAGATCATTTAATGGTGGTTTACTGGTGTTAAAGGCTAAATAAGCGATATTCATACCGGAACGTAATGTTAATCTTAATCGTGGATCGTCACGTAACACTTTTAATTGGCTTGCGGCAGGGTAGGCTAAAACATCACATTCACCAGTGAGTAATTTAGATATACGACCGGTACCACCTGCACCCATATCAATAACAACCTGTTGCATCTTTGGTTGCCCTTTCCAGTAATCATTATTTCTAAATAAACGAACAAATTGTCCTGGCTGATATTCATCTAGAAAGAAAGGGCCTGTTCCTACTGGTTTCCAATCAAGTTGTGTTTGATCGCCTGTTTTTTCTAAATTTTGAGCGTATTCAGCAGAAAGAATAGGGGCGTAATGTGTTGCTAGATGCCATAAAAAAGAGGCATCAGGTTCTTTCAAGCTAAATTCTACTGTGTATTGGCCGAGTTTTTTTATCGATTGGATATTATTGGCAAAACTTAAACTGTCAAAATAGGGATATTTTCCACCATTAATTTGATTGAAAGGATTTTGTGGATTAATCATCCTTTCAAAACTAAAAATAACATCATCAGCGGTAAGTTTACGTGTTGGTGTAAACCAAGATGTTTGTTGAAAAGAGACATTTTTACGTAAATAAAAGCGGTATGTTGCACCGTTATCTAATGTTTCCCAGCGAGCTGCGATTTCAGGGATCAGACGATAAGTGTAAGGGTCAACATCTAAAAGACGGTCATAAAGCTGTGCAGCTAGGGGATCAATAATTAATCCACTACTTGATAACTGTGGATTGAAAGTATTTACACTGCCATCAACACAGTAAACAAAACCATTTTGATTAATTGGAGTTGGTTCAAGCGTTATAGATGGTGCTTGTGTTTTTGGTGCTACATCCGCGATACAAGTTGCGCTTGTAACCGTGAGTAACAAAGTACCAATAAATAAAATAGGGCGCATAAATAATGTCTTTTAGAGAAACGATTTTGCCATTGTAACTTAAAAAACTTTCTATCCCCAAATAGTCAAAAAAACAAAGTGAGAAAAATTCTCAACAAAGTGCTTTACAAATGCTAATGATAAATATTATCATCCGTATTGTCCTTCAGCGGTAAGAGGTTTTCCGCGGAAGGCACGACATTGCTCACATTGCTTCCAGTATTTTTTTACTAGCCAGCTCGGGTGCTGGCTTTTTTTTTGCCTATTGTCTATAACTCTCTTCTTAATATTTTAAAAATTATATTTATCAATACATTAAGTCGCTATTTGATGTTTTTTAATTAGCCCTCTAAATTGATCATAGCTTAGTGATAACTTTTCTGCGGCCTCTTTTTGGTTATATAAGCTCTCTTTTAATGCATTATTCACTAATTTTTTTTCTACATCGTTTTGCCATTGGCGTAAATCCAACGGTAATGCAGGTAGTGAAAAATTTTCTTTAGACGATGCCTTTAATGCAGGGGTTTTTGATGTCTGAAAACCAGCGAAGGGGTCAATAATAATATTATTGAGTGTGTTGTCACTGGTTCCATGACGATAAACTGAGCGTTCCACAACGTTTTTGAGTTCACGAATATTACCTGGCCATGAGTAATCTAAAAGCACTTGGCACGCACTATGACTAAAACCAGGGAAAAAAGGCAAACCTAATTCTTGGCACATTGAGATAGCGAAATTTTCAGCAAGCAACATAATATCTGCGCGTCGCTCTCTTAATGGTGGAAGCCTAATCACATCAAACGCTAATCTATCCAGTAAATCGGCACGAAACTTACCTTCTTCTGCCATTGCGGGTAAATCTGCGTTTGTTGCGCAAATAAGCCTAACATCAACATGCAGAGATTGACTGCCTCCAACGCGTTCTAAATGACCGTACTCAATGACACGTAGAAGTTTTTCTTGCACAAGCATGGGCGCAGTCGCCAGTTCATCAAGGAAAAGAGAACCTCCATCTGCACGTTCAAAACGCCCTTGATGACGATTTTTAGCGCCAGTAAAAGCGCCCGCTTCATGACCAAAAAGCTCAGAATCAAGTAAATTATCATTGAGCGCAGAACAGTTGATCGAAATAAAAGGCCCTTGCCACCAGGGAGCAAGGTAGTGTAATCGATGAGCAATTAACTCTTTACCTGTACCTCGTTCACCAATAATTAATACAGGCTTTTTTAATTGAGCAAGTGCTGAGGTTTGTTCCAATACATCAATAAATTGGTTATCAACGCCGATTATTGTCTCTAAATTCTCATTCATTGGTCAAACTCACCATTTAAAGGTATTTTTTACCAGTTTATCAGGTGTTCGAAAAATAGGCGAATAATATAAGTCGCCTATTATTAATGAGTTAAGTGAATTTTAAAAGTTGGCACGCAAATTGTATTAATTAGATTATGCGGGCGTTACGACAGTGCGCCATTATTGAGATAATTTCACGTTACTAATTAGCATAGCTATTAAGGATAACATCATGGGTATATTTTCACGTTTTGCTGACATTATTAATGCCAACATCGCTTCTTTATTAGATAAAGCGGAAGATCCTGAAAAAATGATCCGCCTAATGATCCAAGAAATGGAAGATATGTTAGTTGAAATCCGTACAACTTCTGCACGCACTTTAGCTGAAAAGAAAGGATTAGAGCGCCGTATCGAACAAGCTGAAAAACAGATGAAAGATTGGCAGGATAAAGCAGAGTTGGCTCTTATTAAGGAAAAAGAAGATTTAGCTCGTGCAGCATTAATCGAAAAACAACGTGTAGCGTCAGTAAATGATACATTGAAACACGAATTGATTATTATTGATGAAACGCTAACGCGTTTAAAAGGCGAAATTAGCGAGTTAGAAAATAAGTTAACTGAAACACGCGCAAAACAGCAGTCTTTAGTTGTGCGTCATCAAGCTGCAAACTCATCTCGCCAAGTTCGTCGTCAATTGGATAGTGGAAAAATGGATGCAGCAATGGCGCGTTTTGAACAGTTTGAACGCCGTATTGATCATATGGAAGGTGAAGCTCAAAGTTACGGGTTAGGTAAAGAGAAATCATTAGACCAACAGTTTGCTGAATTAAAAGCTGATGATGAAATTAGCGCGCAATTAGCGGCATTAAAAGCTAAAATCAATATCAACAAAGAGTAACAGCAAGCGTAATAACCATCTTATAAAGGATATGTAATGGGCTATATATTTCTGGGAATACCACTGACAATTTTCGTTTTATTTATTCTCCCTATTTGGTTGTGGTTGCACTATAACAGTCAAAAAGGTGGAGGTAATGTTCAGTTAACCCATCAAGAAATGCAGCGACTGAGCGCGCTGGTGGATAAAGCTCAGCAAATGCAGGAGCGCATTAAGGCATTAGAACAAATACTTGATGCAGAACATCCTAACTGGAGGCAATCACAATGACGATGCAGAGCAAACAATTGTATCGCTTGCCACAAGAGGGCGTGATCCGTGGCGTATGCGCAGGCCTAGCCCATTATTTTAATATTCCTGTTTTGCTTATCAGGGTTATTGCTGTGATTGCGCTGTTTGCTGGCTTTTTTGGTTTAACTATAGTTGCTTATTTTGTCTTAAGTTTGTTTATGGAGCCAGCTCCAGCTAATTACCAGAAAGATGAAGATCAGCAAGAGAGCTTAAAAGAGATATTAAGCGGAGTAGATAATCAATTGATGCAAGGTGAAAAACGTTTACAACAAATGGAACGTTATATTACCTCTTCTACTTATCAGTTAAATAAACGCTTTCGAGATTTGTAATATTTTTTGTCATTTAATCTGATAAGACGCTCCATTTAGGAGCGTCTTTCTTTCAACCCGTATATCTTTTTCAACATTTGTATTGAGAGAGTAAAATGTCTGATTGAGGAGTGTATTGTGAATTCCAATCAAGTATTCGTTTCTTTAAAAACAAATAAACTCGCCCAATTAGCCAAAAAAGGGGTAACATTTGGGTTAATGTTATTTACTTTATTTGGGCCAGCAGCAATCACCGGCGGTATATTAAAACGAGTAAGTAGCAAACCGTTACGTTGGCTGGTTCTATTGATAGCTGAACCTATTATCAAAGTAGGTTTGAATAAGCTATCGCGTCAAATGTCTTGGGAGAAACATGAAACGCCTACAAAATGAACTTACAGCTTTTATTAATCGTGGTGTTGATAGGCATCTTCGTTTGGCCGTCACTGGATTAAGTCGAAGCGGTAAAACAGCATTTATTACCTCTTTAGTTAATCAACTTATTAATGTGCATACTGGTGCGCGTTTACCGTTATTTTCGGCAGCACGAAATAAGCAATTACTAGGTGTAAAACGTATTCCTCAACACAATTTAAATATTCCTCGTTTTACTTATGATGAAGGAATGGACGCTCTTTATCATACACCGCCAAGTTGGCCCGTTCCTACAAAAGGGGTCAGCGAAATTCGTTTGCAGCTACGTTATCGCTCTAATGAATCTTTAACTCGTTTTATAAAAGAAACATCTTCTCTTTATTTAGAAATTGTTGATTACCCCGGCGAATGGCTATTAGATTTACCTATGCTTGAGCAAGACTATTTTGAATGGTCAGAGCAAATGAATAAGGTCAATCGCCAAAGAACATTACCAGAACAACATTGGCAATTACTCCTTAAAAAATGTGATCCTTTTGCACAGGCTGATGAAACATTACTAGCTGATATTGCCTCTGCTTACACTGACTATTTATTAGCATGTAAAAATGAAGGTCTTCATTTTATTCAGCCAGGACGTTTTGTATTACCCGGTGAATTAGCTGGAGCGCCTGTTTTGCAGTTTTTCCCATGGGCTGATTTACAAAAATACGATATTGTTAAATTAAAGAACGCAGATAAACGTACTAATATTGGTATGTTAAAACAGCGCTATGAATATTATGGACAGCATGTAGTAAAAGGTTTTTATCGTGACCATTTCCAAGGGTTTGATAGACAAATTGTTTTGGTTGATTGTTTACAACCTTTAAATCAAGGTGCAGATGTGTTTAATGATATGCGTCAAGCATTAACACAATTAATGCGTAGTTTTCATTATGGAAAAAGAACCTTACTTAGACGCTTATTTTCACCTTGTATCGATAAGCTTCTTTTTGCAGCCACAAAAGCTGATCACATCACGGTTGATCAACATGAAAATTTAGTGTCATTACTTCAACAGCTTATTCAAGATGCTAAACAAAATGCTATTTTTGAAGGGATCAGTATTGATTGCATGGGACTTGCTTCTATTGCGGCAACTGAAAGTGGAATTGTTGATCATCATGGTGAAAAAATACCAGCCTTAAAAGGCTTTCGTTTAAGCGATAACACACCATTAGTCTATTTCCCTGGAGAGGTTCCTAAGCGATTACCTGAAAAAGAGTTTTGGGAAAAACAAGGGTTTAGTTTCGAATCTTTTAGACCGCAACAAATATCAAGAGATAGTGCGGTACCTCATATTCGAATGGATAGTGCAATGGAGTTCTTGCTAGGGGATAAATTAAAATGAATGAGCCATTAAAATCGCGAATTGATTTTAAAGAGCCCATACTTCAAGAAGAAGTTACCTTGAAAAAAGGTATTGGCTTTAATGAAAATGAGCAGTTTTTACCGATTGATCCACAGTTGGATGAAGAGAATGAAGGACAATTGGAAGGTGATGTTCAATCAATTTTAAAACCTAAAAAAAGTGTCTGGAAACGTTTATTAACGATTGCGAGTACCCTTTTAGGGATCAGTGTTATTGCCCAAACTGGACAATGGATTTATGACTCATGGATAAACTCTGACTGGATTGCATTGGGGGCAGCTAGTGCTGGTGGCTTAATTGTTGTTGCTGGTATTGGATCAGTGATAACAGAGTGGCGCCGTATTTATCGTTTACGCCAACGTGCAGATGAAAGAGATAAAGCCAAAGAATTACTATATAGCCATGCGATGGGAAATGGTCGACCATTTTGTGAAAAACTTGCAAAACAAGCGGGTATTGGTTCACAACATCCCGCATTAATTCGTTGGCAAAGTGCATTGCATGACACACATAATGATAAAGAAGTATTAGAACTTTATAGCCAACTTGTTCAGCCTGTTTTGGATAAACAAGCAAGAGCTGAAATTAGTCGTTCTGCTGCAGAGTCAACCTTAATGATCGCAGTCAGTCCGCTGGCAATGGTTGATATGGCCTTTATTGGTTGGCGCAATATTCGTTTAATTAATCGTATTGCAGAAATTTACGGTATTGAATTAGGCTATTATAGTCGTTTAAAACTCTTTCGACTTGTTCTCGTCAATATTGCATTTGCTGGGGCGACAGAACTCGTTAGAGAAGTCGGAATGGACTGGCTTTCACAAGATCTTGCTGCACGATTATCAACAAGAGCAGCTCAAGGTATTGGTGCTGGGTTATTAACCGCGCGATTAGGAATAAAAGCAATGGAATTATGTCGTCCTTTGCCTTGGATAGACGATAATAAGCCTAAATTAGGTGATTTTAGAAAAGAGCTAATCGGAAAATTAAAAAATACCATTGGTAGTAAGAAGAAAGAATAAATGATTATCTTTTAATTATTTCAAATAAAAACCGCAGAGTTTATTCTGCGGTTTTTTATATAAAGCCTGATAAAGTATTATTTATATAAAATAGCCCTAATGACGAAGATAATAAGATATTATTATTAAAATAATGCACTGAGTGCTATAAAGTATTTTTATAATTTTATTACCAATGATGTTATTATTTTAAAATAAAACTACTTTGATATACTTCTTAAAAAGAGTAAGTTAGTAATAAAACAAAAGGCACTATAACTTATTGTATATAAAGGTTAATGTGTGTATTCCTGGTGAAATATTTGTAATTATAATCAAAATATTCTTTTTTTGACAGAAAATAGTATTGATTTTAGTGTGATAAATGGCGTTAAATATCACTCAAAGGTAATTATTATAAGCATGTATATTTGATATATCTACTTTTTAATTAATTTACTATTCAAGAAATAGTGATGATTTTTATTTTAAAAAATAGAGAAAATAAATAATATTTTCAATAAGGTGAAAAAATGAAAGGAATACAAATATCAGTAATAAAGAAACTTTCAAAAAAAAGACGTGAACTTTATTTAAAATCTACATTAAATATCGAAAATATTGATAGTCAATTAAGTATTTTAATTCCAATCCTTAGCGAAACGACGAGTGAGATTAAGAAGAGACAATACCAAAAGCAATCTAAGCCATTTCAAATAAAAGAGATATCCCAATTTTTTGAATATTTGACTGAATCAGATAAGAAAGAAAAGGCAATAAATGCACTGGAGTTTTTGCTTTTTTGTTTTGAAAATGGATGTAAAACCATCAAAAAAGTAATCAGTCAGGAATTAACTCCTTTGGTGAAGGATATCGAATATCTTATAGATTTTGAACTGAAAAAAATAATTAAAACCTCTTCTTTTTCATTATTTGGTTTTTTTAAGGCATAAATAATCTAGGTTAAAAATCAAGTTATTAGTTTAATTGTGTAAAAATAAATGCTAATGGTGTCAACCTTTACTGACAATCTTCTTTATTTCGTTGATATTTATGTATAATATCTAGAATTAGTTCAGGGTCACTCAGTATTAAGAAGGTTCATAATGCGTTTAGAGGTCACTTGTAAAGATCGCATCGGGTTAACCCGTGAATTATTAGATCTGCTGGTATTAAAAAATATTGATTTACGTGGAATTGAAATATTTCCAATCGGTTTGATTTACCTGAATTTTTCACAGATTGATTTTGATATTTTTCAACCATTAATGGCAGAAATTCGTAGAATAAACGGTGTTATTGATGTACGTACAGTTGCATTTATGCCTTCAGAGCAAGAGCATCGTGCAATTTGGACATTATTAGAATCTGTACCAGTACCTGTTTTTTCTATAGATACAAAAGGTAAGGTTAAATTATTAAATCCTGCAACAAGGTTACTATTTGGTATATCTCCAGATGATAATTCTGAGAAAACGTTTAACCAATTGATTCCAAATTTTAATATCCACCGTTTTTTAGAGCAAAAAGAGCATTTTATTCAGATGGTGCCAATTACGCTGAAAAAACAAGATTTTGAAATGGAAATAGTCCCAATAAAACTTACTGATGATAATCAATATAATCATTGTGTTGGCGCTTTTGTTTTATTGAAATACCATACTATTATTTATGATCACCCTAAATTAGTTGCTAATGATCAAAGTGGTTTTAATCAAATAATTGCAGTTACTCCCAAAATGAAGCAAGTTATTGCTAGAGCAAAAAAAATGGCAATTATGGATGATCCATTGTTGTTAGTGGGGGAAACTGGCACAGGTAAGGATTTATTAGCAAAAGCCTGTCATTTATTGAGTAACCGTTTAAGGTATCCATTTCTTGGATTAAATTGTGCATCAATGCCTGATGATGTTGTGGAAAGTGAGTTATTTGGCTATGCTGCAGGTGCTTATCCTAATGCAGTAGAAGGAAAAAAAGGATTTTTTGAACAAGCTAATGGTGGCACTGTATTACTTGATGAAATTGGTGAAATGTCACCGCAAATGCAGATTAAGCTTTTACGTTTTTTAAATGATGGAACGTTCCGTAGAGTAGGCGAAGAAGAAGAAGTTAATGTTGATGTGCGTATTATTTGTGCTACTCAGAAAAACTTGTGGGAATTAGTGCAAAAAGGTCTATTTAGGGAAGATCTTTATTATCGACTGAATGTATTAACACTTACTTTGCCTCCATTAAGAGAAAGAAGGGACGATATAATTCCGCTAGCAACTCATTTTATTAATCAATATTGTCAAGAACAGAAGATGGGCGTACCGTCTATTTCTGCTGATTTCTCAAATTATTTAAAACAATATTCTTGGCCTGGTAATATTCGTCAATTACGAAATATCGTTTATCAAGCAATGGCGCAATTAAGTGGAAATACGTTACGAGTCCAAGATATTGCTTTACCTGAACATACAGAAGAAACGATGTTTGATGAGAATTTATTAGAAGGCTCATTAGATGAAATGACAAAACGTTTTGAAGCTTCTATTTTGGCTCGTTTATATCGTGATTATCCAAGTACACGTAAATTAGCAAAACGCTTAGGGATCTCACATACAGCGATTGCGAACAAACTAAGAGAATATAATTTGACAAATAATAAGAATGACAAATCATAAGATTTAATGTCATGATGATTTTTTCTATCCAATAAAAAATAGACGAGCCAGATGCTCGTCTATTTTTTTATGAACAATATTATTTCAATGCATTTAATGCATCATCATAATTTGGTTCTGTTGTGATCTCATCAACTAATTGGGTATAGATAACGGTATTATTTTCATCTAAAACAATCACAGCACGGCTAGTTAAACCAGCTAACGGTCCTGATGTAATTGCAACACCGTAATTTTCTTTAAATTCAGCGCCACGCATTGTTGATAATGTTACTACATTATCTAAGCCTTCAGCACCGCAAAAACGTGCTTGAGCAAAAGGTAAGTCAGCAGAAATACATAAAACAACAGTGTTATTTAATTCATTTGCAACTTTATTGAACTGACGAACACTTGCAGCACAAACCCCTGTATCGACACTTGGGAAAATGTTTAAAACTTTACGTTTACCTGCAAAATTCGCTAAAGAAACATCATTAAGATCTTTACCAACGAGAGAGAAATCTGCAGCTTTTTGACCTACTGTTGGGAAATTACCCGCAAGTGCCACTGAATTTCCTTGTAAAGTAACTTGATGTGCCATTGTTGTTCTCCTTTATTAGTTGTCAGACTAATTGTTATTAATACTCATTATTAACGATAATTATCGTTAATGCTTAACCATTATAAAAATTTGCCATTATTGGCATATTCACCACTAAAAACATAAAAATTTATAAAATATTTGTAATCAGTGATTGTGCCTTTTTATCAGGCTCTTATAATTGTGCAGTTCATTCCCATACAGATTACAGGACGAAACAGACATGCGCAAAATATTCGTCATCTCATGTGCACTTGTCGTTCAAGGATTAATCATGTCGCAGGTAAATGCGGCAGTAGTCCCTGCAGGAACGATACTCGATAAAAAGCAAGAAGTAGTTCGGCATTTAAAAGATGAGCCTGCATCACTTGATCCTATTAATGCAGTAGGGTTAACAGAAGCTCAAGTGCAACGTGATTTATTTGAAGGGTTGACGATAGAAGATGAGCATGGACGTCCTATTCCGGGTGTCGCTCAAAGTTGGCGTACAGAAGATAATCGTGTATGGATCTTCACTTTACGTGATAATGCAAAATGGTCTAATGGTGAAAAAGTAACAGCTACAGATTTTGTCTATAGTTGGCAAAGGTTAGTTGACCCTAAGAATCTTTCACCTTTTGCATGGTATGCATCACTTGCATCTATTGAAAATGCACAAAAGATTATTGATGGAAAATTAAAACCAACATCATTAGGTGTAGAAGCGATAGATGAAAAAACACTAAAAGTGACATTAGAGAGACCGGTTTCTTATTTTCCAAGTTTAACGACTAATTTTTCACTATATCCAGTGCCTCGTCATCATGTTGAAAAATATGGTTCAGAATGGATCAACGTTGGTAATTTAGTGGGCAATGGCGCCTTTGTATTAAAAGATAGAGTGGTTAATGAAAAAATTGTATTGACGCCAAATCCTTATTATTGGGATCATAAAAATACAGTATTAACCAAGGTCACTTTTGTGCCAATTAATCATGAATCACATGCGACTAAACGTTATTTAGCTGGTGATATTGATATTACAGAGTCGTTCCCGAAAAATTTATATCATAAATTAATGAAAGATATTCCTAATGAGGTATACATTCCAGACCAGTTAGGAACTTATTATTACGCTTTTAATACCCAATCAGGACCAACAAAAGATATTCGTGTACGTAAAGCGTTAGCGATGGCAATAGATAGAAAAATTATCACTGATAAAGTATTAGGAACAGGGGAAAAATCAGCAAACCGTTTTACACCTGATGTAACGGCGGGATTTACTCCTGAACCAACAATTTATGATGAATACAATCAAGATGAATTAGATAGTCAAGCTAAGATCTTATTAGCGGCTGCTGGTTATGGCCCTCATAATCCATTAACCCTCTCATTGCTATACAATAATTCAGAGAATCATCAGAAAATTGCTATTGCTGTTGCTTCTATGTGGAAGAAAAAGCTAGGGGTGAAAGTCCAATTACGTAATCAAGAATGGAAAACATATATTGATAGCCGAAACTCGGGGGATTTTGATGTTATAAGAGCATCTTGGGTCGGTGATTATAATGAGCCTTCTACTTTTTTAAGTTTATTGAGCTCTAAACATGCAGGTAATATTTCGAGATATCAAAATGAACAATATGATGAAATATTAGCATTCGCAAGCATGGCTATCGATTCAAATGAAAGAAATAATTTGTATAATCGAGCAGAGCAAATGATTGCTGAAGATGCGCCAATCGCACCTATTTATCAATATACGAATGGACGCTTAATAAAACCATGGTTAAAAGGGTATCCCATTGAGAACCCTGAAGATGTTGCTTATAGTCATACGTTTTATATTCTTAAGCATTAATGTAAATACTAAATTAGAAGCTTAAAACTAAACTAATATAAAATTATTGATTATAAATTATACCTCAAAGTTAAAATTTATTTTGAGGTATTTTTTTATACTATTATCAATAGTAAAAGTGAAAATTTTTTAATTTATAAGTTGATATATATTGTTAGTAGGTAAGCTAAGAAAATAAAAAAAGTATAAAAAAGAACCCCTTTTAAAAAGGGGCGTAGCAAAATAAAGCAGGATGAATTATTGTCTAAATATAAATTATATTTTTTATGCCTTTATTGCACGCTTTTAATTGTATCTAACTGTTACAGTGATTAATAAGATATTTATAAAAAAAATCCCTCTGTTATAAAAACAGAAGGAGACTCAAAAGGAATAAACATTGCAGATGATATGTTAATACATTTTTATGGTATTGTTTTGACTAATTGTGCAATGTGCTTGATGTTAAATATTATGTATTGTTTTATTTATAGATATAAATACTTAGTTATAATAATATTTAATATATTAATTATGGTGCATGAAGAATTCATAATCTGAATTATCTATTTGTTTTCCTTTATTATTAAATGAAATTACCGATTTGCAATAATTATTAGAAAATCATTTAAAAACGGTAGCCTAGAGATAATTGTAAAACATTTAATTCAAGATGTCGTTTATTTGCTGTCGTATCTGAGTAAAGATAGCCGATGCTAAATGATATATCCTTAACAGGATTATAATCGATGCCAACTTGACCAATTACACTAGTTGTATTAACAGTGTGGGAATCGGTTGTATTTATTTTAGGGTGATATTTATCCTCTTGGTGTTTTAATTTATTAGGCCCCATTTGAGCATAAACAGAAATTTCAGGTGTTATCCTATAAGTAGGGCCGATTAATAGGCCTGTCGTTTTAGTCCGGTACCTTACTGTTGAAGGTGTGGTAAAACGAGGATCAATAAAATATTCTTTACGGTTGGCATTTAAATTCAGTAGGGAAATTAATATCCCCCAAGTGTTTTCTGTTTCATAACGATAATTGATTATTTCTCCTTTTGCAGTGTCACCTTTTATTTTACCATAAAGATAGCCAATAGAGAGGGTATGACTTTTATCATAGGCGTGTAATGTAGAGGAATAAGATAAAGTTAAGCTAATTAAAACAAGAGCTAATTTATTCATTATAGAGTTTCTATGTTGATATGTAGAGCACTATTTTTAGTAAAATAAGTGTTGATTTCAATATTAATTGATTGAAATTACTCTTAAAAAAAGTTTGAGTGCTAATTTTTAGACTAAATAAAAAATCAAACTATCATAAATAGCTAATCATTAATTAATATAAAATTCATTAATAATTTTAATGATGATGTAATAATGAGATATTATTTAAATAGGAGAAAATAGAATAGGTGGGAATACTCACAATAAGCGTTAACACCTATTGTGAGCCAGATTTTAGTGCGGTGTTTTATTTTTTATCTACAACTTCAATCAGTGTATATTTTACACTTGATGCATCTGCTGGAGGGTTAGGGATATTTGTAACATTAACCTTTAAGGTGTATTCAGTGCCTGCTTTATATTCAAAGCCATCAATGTTTTGATAGAACAGCGACCATTCACCAGAAGGTAACTCTTTCACCTTCATACACTTCATTGGTGCGACACCAACACAATCATACAGTTGTGAATCGACGAGAAGTGTTTTTGTTGTTCCCGTAGATGGTGTTGTATTTGCACTTTCAGTTGAAGTTGTGTCATTGCATCCAGCTAAAAGCACAAATAAAGGAATAGCGATAAATTTGTTCATATTGATGACCTTATTTTTAGGGTGCAATAAATATATTAAAGAATATTTAGTATACACTAGGCAAATAGTTATTATAAATTACAGCAGGTAATTTTTTTCCTACAAATAAAATAAGTTACCTGCTGTTGTTTTAAGTATTACTATCTTAACGTAACTATCAGTATTCAATTTAGTGTAATAATCCTAAAGTAATGAAGATAAATAGAAACTTTGGATGAATTAAACAAAAATAGTGTTGATATACAGTTAGCTAGCCAAAAAGTATAGAATGGCGTTTCAAAACATAGCGTTATAAAATGAAGGTAGATTAATCCTATTTGTTAATTGAGCATTGAATTCAAGTATTACATTTAAGGCAAAAGTTATGGAGGAAGCTCAGTGAAAACAATTAATGACTCTGTTATACAAGATTCAGATGCTATTTATATGACTCAACTTGATGGGCATGGAGGAGCAACAGAAATTACGGCAGAGACTGTTGCAACAAATGAAAAACCCTATTGGGTGCACTTAGATTACCGCAAACCACGAAGTGCTCAATGGATACAAGAGACAGAATTACTTCCTCCTGTTGCGAAAGATATATTACTTGCAGAGAACGTTAGGCCAAAAGCACAGCGCATTGGTGAAGGTGTCGTCATTAATTTGCAAACAATTAATAATAATCCTAATGATCGTCCTGATGAGCTTGTTGCTTTTAGAATTTATATTAACGGTCAAACAATTGTTTCAAGTCGTCACCGTCGAGTCAATTCAGTAGATTCTGTTATTCATACTTTAGAGCTAGGTAATGGGCCTGAAAGTAGTGGTGATTGGTTAATTACAATGGCTGATGCAGTAACCGATGAAATAGGTGAATTTGTTGAGACGCTACATGACCAATTAATTGAATTGGAAGATATGATCCTCGACCAACAAATACCAGCAAGAGGTGAACTTGCATTATTAAGAAAACAGTTAATTGTTTTACGGCGTTATATGGCGCCTCAGCGAGATGTATTCTCAAGACTCTCTATTGAAAAATTACCGTGGATGAGTGATAGCGATAGGGTTACGATGCTAGAAATCTCAGAAAGACTTTCTCGACGTTTAGAGGATTTGGACAGTAGTATTTCTCGTACTGCGGTGATTGCTGATGAAATAACATCAATGATGGCTGATGCAATGAATAGACGTACTTATACTATGTCACTAATGGCGATGTTATTTTTACCAACAACATTTCTAACTGGGCTATTTGGTGTCAATTTAGGTGGAATACCGGGAAATGAGTTTCCTTATGGTTTTACCATTTTTTGTTTATCTCTTTTTATTTTGATTGTGATTGTTACTTGGTGGTTAAAACGTAGCAGGTGGTTGTAAATTTTCAGCAAATTAATCGTAACTAAATGGATTTAAAAAAGAATTCTCTAACCCTGTTTGAGATATATCAATTTTTTAAAATAGAACATCTGGCATTATAACTCTCGCAGGTGAATACAACGTTGAGCGATGAACGTTGTGCTCCATAATTGTAGTTTTTCTCATATTGAGTTCTTAATACAGAATAATTGACCATTATTACACCGATGTTTATTAACATCGGTTTTTTTTTGCTTACACTTATTATTGGCGATTATTTGGTCATGAAAATCCTAAACCTTGAATACAAGGCTTAGGAGATAGTGCATTATTTCACTTCAACAATATCGAGTTTGTTTTGGCTAAAATCAGGACGTTCATCATCTTCTTCTTGGAACATCACTGGAACAGCTGGAATATCGTCTTTATCAAAAGCTAAGTCACCACCATTAATGACTTCATCACCATGTTTGATATTCGCAAAATCAAATAATTGAGTATCACATAAGTGTGATGGGACAATATTTTGTGTTGCTCTAAACATAGTCTCAATACGACCAGGATAACGTTTATCCCAATCTCTTAGCATCTCTTTAATAACTTGACGCTGCAGATTAGGTTGTGAGCCACAAAGATTACATGGAATAATTGGGAATTGTTTAGCTTGTGCAAAACGCTCAATATCTTTTTCACGAGCATAAGCAAGAGGGCGAATAACGATTTGTTTGCCATCGTCACTCATCAATTTAGGAGGCATACCTTTAAGCTTGCCACCGTAGAACATATTTAAAAACAATGTTTCTAAAATATCATCACGATGGTGGCCTAAAGCGATTTTAGTTGCACCAAGTTCTGTCGCTGTGCGATATAAAATACCACGGCGTAAACGTGAGCATAAAGAGCAGGTTGTTTTACCTTCAGGAATAATATCTTTAACGATCCCATAGGTATTCTCTTCAACAATTTTATATTCCACACCAAGTTCATTTAAATACTCAGGTAAAATATGCTCAGGGAATCCGGGTTGTTTTTGGTCTAAATTGACCGCAATAAGTGAAAAATTGATTGGCGCACTTTTTTGCAGATTCATTAAGATAGAAAGTAGCGTGTAGCTATCTTTACCACCAGAAAGGCAGACCATGATTTTGTCGCCATCTTCAATCATATTAAAGTCAGCGATAGCTTGCCCAACATCACGGCGTAAGCGTTTTTGTAGTTTGTTGAAATTATACTGCTCTTTTGGGATGCTCATTTTTTACGGTTCTATATCGTTGCTGATTATTCTGTAACTTGCTAACCAAGGCTTTGTTCTTCGGTGTTTTGATATCTTAACAATATGATAAATAAATAAAATATTTTATAGATTCAAATAATAAGTTGTGTGAAAAACAAAGTTATTTATGGCAAGAAAATGGATAAGTCGCCAATGATACCAGATGGTAGGGTAGTTTCGATATAGATAACTACAGTTAAGCGCTTTCAAGGTGGTAAAAAGTAAGAAGTAATAGCCTTATAACTTGAGTAAGGCTATTAAACTATAAAATCATGATGATAATGTTGCTAATTTAGTCGCGAATCCCATAAAGAAAAGCCCGATAACACCATTACCTAATTTAGCGATATTTTTACGTGAGCCAAAGAAACGGGCAAGGGCTACACCACCAAATATTAGAAAAGAGAGATAGATAAAACTAAATGCTTCAAGCATGGAGGCGAGGATTAAATAAGATAATCCAGTATGTGCATAATTAAAATCGATAAATTGAACAAAAAATGAAATATAAAACAGAATCGCTTTGGGATTGGTCATACTTAATGTAAGTGCTTTTCTAAAAACGTGTTTCTGTACTGTTGTTGTTTGTTCTGAATGTACTTTTTTGGAGAAAAAAGTGGCATGGATAATTTTTATTCCTAAATAAAGGAGATAAAAAGCACCTAAAAAACGAACAATAGTAAAGAGTACAGGAGAGGCTTTTATAACAGATGCGACACCAATAAAGGCGAGAAAAATCAAAATAGCATCACCTAAAAACACACCAAATGCAGCACGATACCCGTCGCGAACACCGCCAGATGCGCTTGTTTTTAGCACATAGAGTGTATTAGGGCCAGGAACGAGGATAATAAAAAACATGCCTGCAAGGTATGTCCAGATATTGAGTACACCAAATTGTTCAAGCCACACGTTAACCCCCAATACTATTTTCTCTGTGTTACTTAATGAGTTTCTATTATATAAAGAGAATCAGCATTATTTAAACGCATATTTTCACTCAGATAGAAGATAAATAAGTCATTGCGAAGATTTTATTAAAACAGAAGCGATAGAAATTGTTTTATCTCTTTATCGTGGACTTGTTGAAGTGACTAAGAAAGAGTCTCTGTCTATTGATGAAAAACAAAAGTCATGAAACTCGGCTCATTTATAGTGAGTACATTAGATAAGAAGAAGTAAAACAAGAGAGAAGGTGATGTTAGCGAAGTATATATCTCAAATTGTAAATCAAGAAGATAGCTATCAAATTTTAAGTACCCAGAATTTTGTAGATCACTTAACAGAAATAACCAGAGCAACTTGTACTTGGTTATTTCCTGATGGTGTCATCTTGAAATGCACAGAAGAGATAGAAACAGAACACTATGATAATGACGCTCAATGTCCAGAATGTTGGATCACTTGGGAAATTGTAGAGTCAAATAACAAACCGATTTCTCCTTGTAGAAAAGAATTTTTTAATTTATGCCAGCAAAGTTTTTGGTTAAAAATGCAACTTGCTAATAATATATAAAAGGAAAAGCCACTTTATAAGTGGCTTTTTTATACACATTAATATTAATAAGGTTATTTATCTTAAATTCCAGATTAGAAATATACTTAAATATTAGTCAATGTTATATAGATTAAGACAAATTAATTTTACTTAGTGAGTATCTTTTATTTTACTGATTAATAACCAATAGAATTTCAATTGAACTTTTAATCATGTTTAAACAGCGCTGAAACTAAAGAACAATTGGTGTTACCTCTTTTCTCATAACGTTATGAACTTAATATTTCTTTAGTAATAGTGAAAAATAAGGTAAGTTTATTGTTGAGACAAATGGTATTTTAATTATTATTTAAATCATAAGGTTTTCTTTATTAAATATTATTAATAACGTATTATTAATAAATAAAATTTATCGAGTGTTACACTCGATTTAATAAGAGAGCTAAATTTTAATTTAGTTCCATTTGTCTATCCTTTTTTACATAGAGAATAAAGATGCGTCGTAATATATTTCTTTCTACTTCATTGTTAGCTATTTCTACATTTTCTTTTAATGCACAAGCTGCATTAGATAATACTTTGTCAGTAGGTTATGCACAGAGTTCAATTAAAGTGAGTGAAGATAAATTCGATAATAACCCTAAAGGATTTAACTTTAAATATAATCATGAGTTTGATAATGATTGGGGCGTTATTGGATCACTGACATACACAAAATTAACTTATAATTATTATAGTCGTTGGGGAAAAGTGGGTTCAACTGAAATCGATTATGTTTCATTAACGGCAGGGCCTAGCTATCGTTTTAATGACTATTTTAGTGCTTATGGTTTAATCGGCTTTGGTCATGTTAACCAAGATGATGAGTACTATTATGTTAATGACGAATACAGTAAAACCTCTATGGCTTATGGATTAGGCTTACAAATTAATCCAATCCCAAACGTAGCAATTGATGCATCTTATGAGTATTCAAAATTTGACGATGCAAAATTTGGTACTTGGGTATTAGGCATCGGTTATCGTTTTTAATTTTAAGCTGATAAATAATATTTTCAAAAGGTCACGTAATGTGACCTTTTTGTTAATTTAAGTATAAACATAAATATTTATTACTATATTTGAGATGTCACTTATCAAAATGTATTTAATATACACTAAATGTGTGTTTTTTATTCGGGACACTTGACTGTCAATAAAGAATATTTAAGATCTCATATTTTATGGAGAAGAAATTATGTTAACTGTAATAAAAGCAGAACCTTCGCACTATGATGAAATGATTGAAGTTTGGGAATCGTCAGTTAGAGCGACACATACATTTTTATCTGAAGATATCATCTTATCGCTTAAAAAAGATATTGTAGAACACTATTTTCCTATGCTTAATACCTATATTGCAATAGACAATAATAATGTCATTCATGGAATTTTAGGTACGGCGGAAAATAAGTTAGAAATGCTTTTTGTCGATGCTAATTCTAGAGGGCATGGTTGTGGTAAATTGCTTACAACTTTTGCGATAAATACACTGCATATTGATGAGTTAGATGTCAATGAACAAAATCCTCAAGCGATTGGCTTTTATCTTTATATTGGATTTGAGCAAGTAGGGCGTTCAGAATTAGATGGGCAAGGAAATCCTTTTCCATTGTTACATTTAAGATTAAATAAAAATAAGTATAAATACTAAATAAAAAGATGTTAAAGATATAAAATAGGAAGAAAAGTAAGAACTCTCTTTATTTATCTTATGCAAGTAATAATTATCCACTCAAACTTGATTTATATCGTAATAACTTACCTACTTTAATGAAATAATTTTTTCATAATTAAATAAATCGAACACAACAGTGGAATAGTTATGAAAAAAACCTTAATTGTTATTTTTTCTTTATTTTTATTACCCTCTTGCTCTGAATCACAAGAAAATAAAGTTATTGAATATTGTATGGACACATTAAATATCTATAGTCATGTGAGTAAAGATCAATGTTTGTGTTTTTATAATGAAGCAAGTGATAAATTTTCTTCAACTGAAATAGATAGAATGGTCAAATCACCACCAATAAAACAAGACAGTACACTGACAAGAGAAGGCACCATGTTTTTAACTATCGCGCATTCATCTAAATGCTTCGAATAACAGATATTAAGTGAAACAATATGGCTGTTCCTCGCCCATATTAGGCGAGGGTCTACAGCGGATTTTGCTAAAACATCAGCAGGTGAAGAGAAAAATGATTATGATTTCCAAATGATATGGAACATAGGTTGTAGTGGATCACGACTAATTAGAACTCGACCAAAAATATCATCGATATCAGAATCATCATCTGGAGCAAGACCAATAATCACTTCGCTAAAACGGGCTGATGTGACAGGCAAACCAACAATAAATTGCCAATCATTACCTAATGGAACCACTTCAGCTGCGCCTCGTTCTTCAAATTGCAGGTTAAATAATAATTGATCTGCAACATCTAAATTATCAGCTGCTTGGGCTAAAAATAGATCATAAGCTTGTTCTAAAGCGTCGTCTTCACTGATTAAGGTTGGTTCATTCATGGTAATGCCTGTGTCTATTGTTCCAATAATTATCGCGTTATTTTTATCGCTTTTTGACTAATGTAGCACCGTTATATCTTACCCGTTCTTAGTCGTCTATTGATTATAACATTTCTGTTATAACAGAGGGCTAAAGAAATAGCAGATACGCTCTAATACACGATTTAAGAAGGGGCGTTTTTCCCATTCATCCATGGTTAATTCTGTCGAGCGAGCAATATAATCATATTGAACAATGCTTAAATCACTTCCAAAACCTTCATCATCAATGACAACTGTAATTTCAAAGTTTAACCATAGGCTACGCATATCAAGGTTAACTGAACCTACCATACTGAGTTGTCCATCAACCATTACACTTTTGGTATGTAATAAACCATCTTCAAATTGAAATATTTTTACACCCGCTTCTAGCATTTCTGTAAAGAAAGAACGGCTTGCCCAACGCACAAGGAAAGAGTCATTACTGCGAGGAATAATAATACTGACATTAACCCCTCGCATCGCAGCCGTTGAGATTGCATGAGCTAGATCATCGCTAGGTACAAAATAAGGAGTTGTCAGTACCAATTCTTTTCTTGCGGAGTAAATTGCTGTAATAAGTGATTGCTGAATTAGCTCATCAGGAAACCCTGGGCCTGAGGCGATGACTTGTGTTGTATGACCACTTTCTTGCTCACAAGGCATAATATTATCATCAGGAGGAGGGGGCAGATGGCGCTCACCCGTTTCCATTTCCCAGTCAAAGGCATAAATCATACCTAATGTAGTAGAAACTGGGCCTTCCATTCTTACCATAATATCAACCCATTGACCCACACCGGAATCTTGCTTGAAATAACGAGGATCAACCATATTCATACTTCCTGTGTAGGAAATGTAATTGTCGATCAATACGATTTTTCGATGTTGACGCAAATCCATACGGCGTAAGAAGAAACGAAATAAATTAACATGCAGTGATTCAACGAATTCAATACCTGCGGCTCTCATTACTTCTGGGCCATTAGTACGGAAGAAATTCCAACTACCCGCAGAATCAACCATGACTCGGCATTTTACACCACGTTTAGCTGCTCTGATTAAGGCATCGGTGACTTCGTCAACTAAACCACCTGATTGCCAAATATAGAAGACCATTTCAATATTATCACGAGCGTTATTAATATCTCGTGTAATTGAATTTAGCGAATCGTCACAGGTAGTTAGAAGTTCAATTTTGTTACCCTTAACACCTCTAATACCCTGGCGTTTAGCGGTTAATTGGAAAAGTGGGGTTGCAATATCGCTCGTACTTGTAGCAAAGATATGTTTACATTTTCTCAAGTCTTCAAGCCACGCAACAACAGAAGGCCACATCTGTTTAGCATGTTCAACGCGTCGTTTCCCTAGGTGTAATTCACCAAAAGCAAAATACGCAATAACTCCGACTAATGGCAGAATATAGATGATTAATAACCATGTCATTGTTGATGTAACAGGTCGTCGGTGCATTAGGACACGAAATGTGACCCCTGCAATTAATAGCCAATAGAAGAAAAAGGTTAGCCAACTTAATACAGTATAAAATGTTGTCATAGTAGAGCTATTTTCCGTTGAAAATGAATTGCATGGAGAAGCTAAAGGCAATTTACTAAAAATAGTTCATTATTTTTGTTATTTGCCGAATGTTGTTATTAAATCAGGATTATTATCTCTGTCAAATCTCTTTCTTAAGAGATAAGCATTAAATAAGTAATAAGATACAATTCTTTATTCATTTTTTCTTTGTGAGAAATGCTTAAATACTGGATGAAATTTAAGCAAATCATAAATCCCCCCTTGGATCACAAAATGAACGTCTTATAATAGTCCACTTATTCGAAAAAATAGGTGCTGATAGTATGAGACACAGTAGGACTGAAGTAGCTCGTTGGCGAATGATGAGACAAGCTATACGTAAACGACGTCGATGGTTAGAAGGGCAATCTCGCCGTAATTTCCGAATTTATAAACTGCGTAAACTTGATACTTCTAGAAAACATAGAGCACTTTTATTTGTACAACACATAGAATGGAACTCATAATTTCACTTTTTAACAGTTAATATCAATCATTTTGCTAAACGTTATTGAATATGATTGCTATTTGCATTTAAACTAGAGGCATATTTTTTCTTTAGGTGAAATAAGATCAGTTATGCGTTGGAAGCTTTGGGTACTCATATCACTTTGT
Organism: Proteus faecis; assembly: GCF_030286765.1. Classification (NCBI taxonomy): domain Bacteria; kingdom Pseudomonadati; phylum Pseudomonadota; class Gammaproteobacteria; order Enterobacterales; family Morganellaceae; genus Proteus; species Proteus faecis. The sequence continues at coordinate 159,146 of NZ_JASVWV010000001.1, read as the reverse complement.
CTACATGCCTCACTTGTTGCGGCTGCGATGTTATATGTTGTAGAAGATAAGCCCGTTACACCTGAGCCTATCTCTATACAGATGTTGGCATTTGCAGCAGATGAGCCTGCAGGCGAACCAGAGCCTGTAGTTGAAGAAGTTACTCCGCCAGAGCCAGAGCCAGTTGTTGAGCCTGAACCTGAGCCAGAACCTATTCCTGATGTAAAACCTGTTATCGAAAAACCAATTGAGAAAAAGCCTGAACCAAAACCGAAACCTAAGCCAAAACCAGTGGACAAACCCAAACCGCCTGTTGAGCGACTACAACCTTTAGTTGTTAATAAAGGTAATGATCTCAAAAATCTTAACCCGACGGCAAAGCCAAGCGATAAAGGTGATGAAAAGCCAGTTGCAGTGGCAAGCAGTGGTGAAGGCAAAGTCCCTAATGTAGTACGCCAAGGTTTACCTGAATACCCTTCGCGAGCAAAAGCTGTGGGAATTGAAGGCTCTATAAAAGTACGTTTTGATGTTGATGCTGATGGGCGAGTGGACAATGTAGAAATTATTTCTGCTGATCCAAAAAATGTGTTTGAACGTGAAGTAAAAAGAGCTATGCGCCAGTGGCGTTATGAAAAAATTCCTTATAAAGGAAAAGTGGTTCTTATTGAGTTTAAAATGACAGGGATATCCACAAGCTAATTTTTATAACGCTAGCCGTTACACAACGCGATATCATTATTTAATACCAGATAAATAAAAGGCACTTTTAATAAGTGCCTTTTTTAGTATTTCAACTTACATACTTTTCGTTAATTTGGTAATGGTGTTTTATTCCATTGTGCTTGTTAACGTAAAGTGAGCTTTACCTTCAGGTAATCGACGAGCTGAATTATTCTCATCAACGGCAACGTAGGTAAACACCGCTTCTGTTGCACGATAGCGTTGGCCAACAGGTTCTGTGGCAACTTTCTTAACCCAGACTTCAATATTAACAGTAATTGAAGAGTTACCTGTTTTTAAGCAACGTGCATAGCAACAAACGACATCGCCAACAGCAACAGGTTTAAGAAAGGTAATGCCTGTTACGCTTACAGTAACGACACGACCTAACGCAATTTCTTTTGCTAAAATTGCACCACCGATGTCCATTTGAGACATTAACCAGCCACCGAAAATATCACCATTAGCGTTAGTATCAGCAGGCATGGCAAGGGTACGTAAAACGAGCTCACCATTAGGCAAAGATTGTTGTTCAGTCATGGGGAATAATGTATCTGTAAATAATGTTGAAACCAAGGAGATGTTTACTCGTCATACTTCAAGTTTACTCGTCATACTTCAAGCTGTAGCGTTGTTGACTTCGCTCATTCGCACTAGTCACATACTGATGTATGCTCCTAGCGTCTCATTCACTCGTCGCCTAGCTACATCTCGAATTATTTAGAGTAAGAGTCTTGTCATACTTCAAGTTGCAGCGTTGTTGACTTCGCTCATTTGCACTAGTCACATACTGATGTATGCTCCTAGCGTCTCATTCACTCGTCGCCTAGCTACACCTCGAATTATTTAGAGTAAGAGTCTCGTCATACTTCAAGCTGTAACGTTGTTGGTTACATTTTGAATTATTTAGAGCACACATCTCCCAATAAAATAAAAATGATTATTCAGATTTTGAATGAGCATCATGTGATGTCGGTTTAGATACTCGTTTTACCCTATCATCTGATAATTCGTGTTCACTATTTTCTGCCGTTTCGTCTTTAGTTTGTTCTTCTGGTAAACGGTTATTCCAGATATAAACCACACTGGCGATCGTAAAGATAAAGGTTAAAATAGTTAAGCCAAAGACTTTAAAATTAACCCAAGTCTCTTCCGCTAAAGAAAATGCCACATAAATATTACCAAGAGCACAAGCAAAAAAGAAAATCACCCATGCAATATTGAGTTTTTTCCAATTTGCAGGTGGCATAGCGAGCTCTTTACCTAGCATTCTTTCCATTAACGTTTTTGGCGTAAATAACTGCATACCAATTAAAACGATAGCAAAAATGGCATAAATAGCTGTCACTTTCCATTTAATAAAATCAGCAGAATGGAAGAAGATCGTTAATGAGCCAAAAATAGTGACCACGATGGCAGTTATGAGCGGAGCTTTCTCAACTTTATGGAAAATAAGCCATGTCAAACCGACTGAGATCCACGTCGCGATAATTAATGCACCTGAAGCATAGAAAATATCTTGCCATTTATAGAAGATAAAAAACACTAATAGTGGAGCAAAATCAAGTAATTGTTTTAGCCAGCCATTTTTCATAACAGATAGGAACCTATGGTAATTAAATTCATAAACTTGGCTATTCTAATGCAAAGCGACAGAAAATGGGTAAACAATTGCATATCTTTAACGACAGAGTGTTAATTTATACAAAAAACGCGATTTTTATCTGAAATAACTCAATGAAAAATAAACGTAATTGTATTTATGTAAAATTAAAACTCAAGCTTGAGTTATGAAAGAGGATTTAAACATTGCTCTAGTATATGATTTGATTACTCATCATTATCACCCGCCACTTTTTGATGAATGCATAAATAAAAAGTATTTCTGATAAGAGGAAATCAATGAACGGAAAAAGAATAATAAAATGGATGCCAGGATTAGGCTTATTATTTAACTATAAGCGTGAATATTTTGGCTATGACTTAAAAGCAGGGCTTTCGGTTGCTGCCGTCGCGCTACCTGTTGCCATTGCTTATACTGAATTATTAGGCATTAATGCTATTGTTGGATTGTATGCCTGTATTTTCCCCATGATTATTTATGCATTATTTGGTACTTCTCGCCAATTAATTACGGGGCCAGATGCAGCAACGTGTGCCGTTATTGCTGCAGTCGTTATTCCATTATCTGCTGGTGATGAAAATACACGATGGCAACTTGCCATTATTATGACTGCAATGACGGGGTTTTGGTGTATTTTAGCTAGCCATTTTCGATTAGGGGCTTTCACTGACTTTTTGTCTCGTCCTATTCTTCAAGGGTTATTAAATGGTGTCGCGATCACCATTATGGTCGGGCAAATTAGTAAAGTATTTGGTTTTGATACTTCTCCCGATCACTTAATTGAAAAACTTATTGAAGTTCCATTTCGATTAATGGATGCGCATTTACCTACGGTATTGATGTCAGCGGTAACACTCGCCTTATTATTAGGTATTCGTTATTTTCGTAGCCGATGGCCTGCACCACTAATTGCCATGGTTGTGATGACTTATCTTAGCTGGCAATTCGATTTAGCAAGTTATGGTATTGCTATTGTGAATAAAGAGGCAGGAAATGTTGACCTATTTCTGCCAGTCGTGTCGATGAGTGGATTTCATCCTAGTGTATTACGAGAATTATTGGTTCCATCTATAAACTTGGCTGTCATTAGCTTTGTGAGTTTTATGATGACAGCTCGTAGTTTTGCCAGCAAAAATGGTTATGATGTCGATGCAGATCAAGAATTAAAAGCATTAGGTATTGCCAATATTGCGGCAGCACTTTCACAAGGATTTGCTGTAAGTGCTGCAAGTAGTCGTACCGCAGTCAATGATTCTGTCGGTGGTAAAACGCAATTAGTTTCTATTATTGCAGCACTGGTTATTCTGCTGGTGCTATTATTTATGACAGATTTTCTCGCCTATATTCCATTATCTTCGCTCGGAATTGTGTTGATCGTCTCATCATGGTCATTGCTGAGTATTCGTCATATTTGGTCTTATCGTAAACGTAATAAACAAGCATTTACATTGGCATCATTTACTTTATTAGCAGTGTTATTAGCAGGGTTGATTAATGGTATAGGCTTTGCGGTCTTATTAGGCTTATTACAATTTTTACGTATTGTTTTTCGACCAAGTGATCAACTATTAGGTGTTGACGAACAAGGAATGGTTCACTCAATGAATAAGGATAATGGTATTGAGCCTATCGATGGCTTAATGATGTACCGTTTTAATTCACCACTGACTTATTTTAATGTGGGTTATTTTAAAAAACGGGTACTTCAACTTGTTGATAGTGCACCTCAACGTCCAGCTTGGTTAGCGGTAGATGCGGCTGTAAGCTTTACCTATGATGATGTCAGTGTATTTGCCGCTATTGATGAACTAATACGAGAGTTGCGAATAAAAGGCGTTAAGTTGGTTTTAGCTGGACGCAGAACAGAGTTAAATCGTTGGATTGAACGTAACAGAATTTCGCTCAATGAAGATGACTTAATTATTGCTCCTGATCTCTATTTTGTGATCCGACTTTATCAAAGCCGACAGCAGATCAAAGAAAAACAGAAAGAAGCAAGAAAAGAAGCGTTAAAGCAAGAAGCTGAAAGCCAAGAAGCCGAGAGTAACAAAGCATCGATATCAGAAGTACCAATAGAGAGTCAGACCTCAACACCTTAAGTATTTCAGCTAATTTTATGAATGGTAATTAATAAACAGTAAAATCCCGCGATAAGTCGTTAGCTTATACACGGGATTTTTTATCGGTAAATTTGATGGGTAGCTATGTTTTGAATAAATTAGCGCGTTTGTTGCGTTATGTATTTGTTTTCAATCAACATAAACAAACGAAATAGGTAAATAATCATCCATGCTGAAGCCATGTTTTTCAGAAGATAGAATAAGAAGTTATGGATAAGATCAGGTAGTTGAATAGTCAGATTACTCACAAATCCGATGCCAAATTGCAATAAAATCCAAATACCTAAAGCTGGAATAAGTGAGCCAGATTCACTAAACCCAATTTTCCAACCTAAACGTATTGCACTTCCCATATTTTGTTGGCGTACTAAAACAACCGGTGCTAATGCAAAACCAATGAGCAAAATAATACCGGGAATAATCATCACCATAAAACCTGCGCTAATTAAAATAGAGCACAGTACAATCAATAAAAACATTTTTGGCAAGCGAGATAAGCATGCGTTAAATGTTTGTCCTAGAGTCACATTGTGACCAGCAGAGATTGCCATAGCGAACATCAATAAGGTGAGAACCAAAATGCTTTGTTGTAATGTTTCAAATGCATACAGTGATAATACTTTTTTGGCAATACCCACGACACTGTTTGACATTGCTTCTAACTCAGCAGGAGAAGCAGAGGAAAGTTGCGTATTTTTAAAATTAGCCACAAATTCAATCATCAATTGGTATTCTTGAGGATTGGGGCCAATTAAGACATGAACTATCGCTAAAATAGCAGCAAGGATAGCGGAAAGGGTAACAATGCTACGTCGTTCATTCTTATAAAAATTCAGACTGTCTCGGTAGATTGTGCGTGCCGTGGTAGGCATGAAACTGCTCCTATAAAAATAGACTGTGTCAATGCGCGCTATTGTACCTTCTACAACAACAAAATGGGATATTTTCTCTTACTTCTCTTATTTGGTTTTTTTCTTACTATCAATAATTAGAATATACTTATTATTTAAAATAAATAAAACATTCTTTTAACATAAAGGCAACCTTATTTTTAAATACATTTTTTAGGGTATTTTTTATTCAAAAATTATTAATAAAAATAAATTTAATTATAAGAAAAAATTGTATTAATCTGTAATTTGATGCAGATCAATTATAAATAATCGCATTGATAAATAATAATAAGAGAAATAACACTTTCTGCAAAAATAATTCCAAAGTTGTGATCGGTATTAGATCATAATTATCAATAAATGGTTATATTTTTAGCGGAGATTTTACTTATTACAGGAATGGGTTAAATAATGAAAAAACTTTCTGCGCTTATTTTAGCGGCTGCAACTCTTGCGCCTTCTATTTCTTTTGCTCACCAAGCAGGTGATTTCTTATTCCGTGCAGGTACAGCAACAGTTCGTCCTAATGCGGGTTCTGATGCAATATTAGGTGGCGACCATTTTGAAGTAAATAATAATACTCAATTAGGTTTAACCTTTGGGTATATGATTACTGATAATATTGGTGTTGAGTTATTAGCAGCGACTCCTTTTGAACATAAAGTATCATTAACTGGTGTTGGTGAAATTGCAAAAGTTAAACATTTACCACCAACATTAATGGCACAGTATTACTTTGGTAATAGTGAAGATAAACTGCGTCCTTATTTAGGTGCTGGTTTGAACTTTACCACTTTCTTTGATGAGAAATTTAATAACAACCCTGCAGTAGGCACTGGAGCGGGTGGTTTAGGCTTAAATGGGCTTGATCTTAAGGATTCATGGGGTTTTGCAGCACAAGCAGGTTTAGATTATAACCTGGATAAAAACTGGATGTTGAATGCTTCTGTTTGGTGGATGAATATCGAAACAAAAGCAAGATTTAATAGTAGTGTTGCTGATAAAGACTTTGACGTTAAAACACGTTTAGACCCATTTGTATTTATGTTTGGTGTGGGCTACCGTTTCTAATTCTTCTTTCTTTAAAAGAATATCTCATAATGAAAAAGCGAGGTTTATCTTCGCTTTTTTTATCTTTTAAATTTGCACAGAACCTTTCTTTTTTAGATTATATAAAGTTTCTATTTTATTGTTAAATACATCATTTATGAGTAATTGAAAATAGAGATAAATAGAAAAGATATATTTTAAATATAACATTTAATATTAAGATAATAATTAAGATGCATTTAATACGCATCTTTTGTTTTTACCTTCTTAATAAGATAAAAAAGTGTATTTTTATTTATTAAAAACCAATGTTCTTTTTATAAATAAAATAGGGTATTAAATAGGTATATTTTAAATGCAACTTTAATTTGGTTTTAGTGAAAGTGCTTTGTGTATCAAGAGATAGAAAGAAATAAAAAAAGAATAAAAGAGGGTTAAGAGAAGCAATATTCATAAAAATAAGAAGGTTGGTTTTTAACCATTAAATGATTAATTATTCTTTTCAATTATTCTCTTTACGAACATTTTTTTAAGTCGGAGTGAAAATACCTTTTTTTAATCTATTGGCGTTTTTTATAAAAATTGATCTGAATTATGATAAAAGGAAGATTGAGAATACCGTGATGGCTAAAAAAAGACCACCGCAAGGGTGGTCTAAGAAGTAAGGCTAAAGGAAGACTAGAATTAAAGAAGGGATCAGCGAATAACCATTGAGTTGATAACACCTTTTACGCCAGTCACTTTACGGGTTGTTTCAATGGCACGGTTGGCGTCTGCTTGGGAAGAGACGAAACCACTTAATTGCACTTTGCCTTTAAATGTCTCGACGCTAATTTGTGTTGAGTTAAGATTTTTTTCACCTATTAATGCCGTTTTTACTTTAGTCGTGATCACGGAGTCATCAAAATAACCCCCAGTACCTTCTGATGTTGCCGTGGGTGAACATGCAGATAAAGTAAACGCCATAAGTAATGCCACCATAACAGCGGAGATCTTTGCCCATAGTTTCATCATCAAACTCCTTTTAATCACATTATTGATTGAGTATTTCTGAAAAGAAAATATAAAGCGCTTTATGAAGTATGTGCAAAAAATAAAATTTTGCCAAATTTTTATCAGTGCGGTTCAAGTCTGTTGAAATAAGAGAAGAGAGAATACAGCACCATTTTATGCGGGTTAGCAGAAAAATAAGCAATAAAAAGTGTGAGTTAAGCGGTGTGGATTTCAGAGTAATCCGCTTAGAAAAATAGCAAACTATTCTTCTAAAGCGGATCAAAAGGGTGATCAAGCGATAGTTGCCACTTTCATTTCTTTAACAAATTGAGTCAATGTTTTCAGCATTACATCGGGCTGATGTAAGTTTTTCTCAATAATCTGAACAACTGCCGAGCCTGAAATTGCGCCAGCTGCACCATTTGCAATTGCTTCTTTCACTTGTTTTGGTTCTGAAATCCCAAATCCTTGTAATGCTGGGGGCGCATTATAGGTTTTTAGCTTGTCAGTAAGATGTGTGAGTGATTGTTCTGCGCGTTTATCTGTGCCAGTTACACCTGCTCTTGATAGTAAATAAGTATAACCTTCACCTGATGTTGCTAACTCTTGTAAAAGTTCATCATCGGCATTAGGGGGACAAATAAAGATAGGATTGATATTTGCGCGTTGTGCTGCTTCACGGAACGCTTTTGATTCGCGTAAAGGCACATCACCAATTAAGACAGAATCCACACCTGCTTGTTCACATTTATTATAAAAATTATCAATGCCATTACTAAAAACAAGGTTGGCATAAACTAATAGGCCAATAGGAATATTAGGATGTTTTTTGCGTACATTGGCTAAAAGTGCAAAGCAATCCGAGGGGGTTACATCTGCATTCAATGCTCGTAAATTAGCGCCTTGAATAGTCGGGCCATCAGCAAGAGGATCGGAAAATGGAATACCAATCTCTAATGCATCTGCGCCACCTTCAATTAGCGCATCAATAATTTGTAATGACAGTTCAGGAGAAGGATCACCTAATGTGACAAAAGGAACGAATGCGCCTTGCTGTTTTTGTGCTAATGCCTCAAAGCATACTTGATAACGGCTCATTAGATTTCTCCTCTTGCTGCTAAAATATCGTTTACAGTAAAAATATCTTTATCACCACGGCCTGATAAGTTCACAATTAATAGTTGCTCTTTGTCAGGATTTTGTGCAATTAATTTCAGTGCATAAGCCAAAGCATGAGAAGATTCTAAGGCTGGAATAATTCCTTCTCGGCGAGAAAGTGCTTTAAATGCTTCTATGGCTTCGTCATCGGTAACAGAAACATAATCAGCACGACCAATACTATTTAAATGTGCGTGTTGTGGTCCAACTGATGGGAAATCGAGGCCCGCTGAAATTGAATATGACTCTTCAATTTGCCCTTCATCCGTCTGCATAATGGGGGATTTCATCCCAAAATAGATCCCTAATTTTCCATGTTTCAGTGGTGCGCCATGTTCACCTGTTTCAATTCCTTTACCCGCAGGTTCAACGCCAATCAGTTGCACAGACGTTTCTGGAATAAAAGAAGCAAATAAACCGATAGCGTTAGAACCACCACCAATACAAGCGATAACGGCATCAGGCAGGCGACCTTCACGCTCTAGGATTTGTGCTTTGGCTTCATCACCAATCATACGTTGAAACTCACGGACAATGGTTGGATAGGGATGAGGACCGGCTGCTGTTCCTAATAAGTAATGCGCGCGATCGTAACAGCCAGACCAGTCACGTAATGCCTCATTACAGGCATCTTTTAAGGTAGATGAACCACTGTGAACAGGAATAACTTCGGCACCCATTAAGCGCATACGAAATACATTAGGCGATTGGCGTTCGACATCTTTAGCACCCATATAGATACGACATTTCATATTAAGCAGTGCACAGGCTAAAGCAGTTGCAACACCATGCTGACCCGCACCAGTTTCTGCAATAATTTCAGTTTTACCCATACGTTTTGCTAACAAAGCTTGCCCTAATACTTGGTTAGTTTTATGAGCGCCACCATGCAGTAAATCCTCACGTTTTAGATATAAACGAGTTCGTGTGCCTTCTGTTAAATTACGACAAAGGGTTAATGCCGTTGGTCTGCCTGCATAATTTTTTAATAAATCTTGGAATTCTTGCTGAAAAGAGGGATCGTTTTGTGCATCAATAAACGCTTGTTCGAGTTGATCCAATGCAGGAATTAATATTTCAGGTACATATTGGCCACCAAATTCGCCAAAGTAGGGGTTAAGTTTTCTCATTGTGATGTCATCCTATTTAAAATTTTATTTTTGTGAAATTTAGTTTAGCTTTAATTGTGCAAAGATTTGATTCAGCCGTTGTGCATCTTTTATGCCAGGAGCAGATTCTACACCGGAGTTAAAATCAAGTCCGATACAGCCTGTTTTAACGGCATCTAAACAGTTTTCACTGTTAAGACCACCTGCAAGTAATGCTTTTTCACGTAATGTATTCGGAATTTTTTGCCAATTAAATGTGGCTCCTGTGCCACCAGTGCCATTATCAAGTACATATTTATTAACGTGTGAAACGGGAAGAATATCCGAGTGGATTGCCATATTTATGGCTTGCCAAATCTCACAATTAGGTTGAATTTTTTGTCTAAGCTGTGCAATAAACTCAGCATCTTCCTGTCCGTGTAATTGAATGGCAGATAAATTAAGTTTTTCTGCATAGTCACAAATAAGTTCAATAGGTTGGTTTTGAAAAACACCCACAAATGCTAAGGGAGCTTGTGTTATCAATTCTTGTGCTTGTGACAACGTCACTTTTCGAGGCGATTTCTCTGCGAAAATCAACCCAGCATAATAAGCGCCTGCTTGGTAAACCGCTTTTACATCTTGTGTACGAGTTAACCCGCACACTTTATGCTTTCCCAAAACCAGCGCTCTCACCGCTTGGTCAATATTTTCTTGTGACATTAATGCGCTACCTACTAGAAAACCATTAGCATATTGGCTTAACTCTTGAACTTGCTGGTGGGTATGAATACCTGATTCACTGATCACGATTGCATCTTTAGGTAATCCTTGGCTTAACTGCTGGGTACGAACTAAATCGATAGAGAGATCTCGCAAATCACGATTGTTAATACCGATAACTTTAGCATTGAGATTAATAGCACGTTGACGCTCTTCTTCGGTGCTTACTTCGGTTAATACACCCATATTTAATTGATGAGCAACGGCTGACAGTGCACGATATTGCTCATCATTTAAGACAGAGAGCATTAATAAAATGGCATCTGCTTGATAAAGACGCGCTAAATAGATTTGGTATTCATCAATAATAAAATCTTTGCACAAAACGGGTTGATGCACGGCTTGACTAACTTGACGTAAATAATCAAAGTTTCCTTGAAAATATTTCTCATCAGTTAATACTGAAATTGCAGAAGCATAAGGCTGATAAATTTTTGCGATCGTAGCGGGATCAAAATCAGCACGAATTAAACCTTTTGAGGGCGATGCTTTTTTACATTCTAAAATAAAAACGGTATTAGGCTGAGTTAATGCCTGATAAAACGAGCGCGTTGATGGCACTATTTGCTGCACAAATTCTGATAACGGTTGGCTTGCTTTACGTGCAATTAGATATTCAGCTTTATCTTTTACAATGGCGTTTAATACAGTCATGCTCTTATCCTCTCGCTGCTAATGCAGTTACACGATTTATTGCTTTACCGCTATAAATGGCGTGCATAGCAACTTCAGTATTTACTTTTAAATCTTCTTGCCCATGTAAACGCATTAATAAAGCGACATTAGCTGCAACAGATTCGGTATGTGCTCTTTTCCCTTCACCTTGTAGTAAATCTGCTAATAATTGACGGTTTACTTCAGGTGTACCACCTTCTAAATCAGTAATAGCACAAGGACGAAGACCAAAATCACTGGGAGTCAGTTCATAACGTGTGATTTCACCATGATGTAATTCAGCGACTTGAGTCGGTGCATGCAGTGAAACTTCATCCATTCCACCACTGTGAACAACAGCTGCACGCTCATAACCTAGAACTTTTAATGTGTCTGCAATAGGCATCAATAACTCTGGGCTATATACTCCGATTAATGCTAATGGCGGACGAGCTGGGTTAATCAACGGGCCTAATACATTAAATAGCGTGCGTGTTTTTAGTTGTTGGCGAACTGGTGCTGCAAAACGAAAACCGCTGTGATACTGAGGCGCAAATAAAAAGCATAAACCTACCTCATCCAGTAATTGGCGTGCATCATCAGCACTTCTATCTAAAGGGATACCAAATGCAGCTAATAAATCGGAAGAGCCAGAGCGACTGGATACGCTACGATTACCATGTTTCGCAACTTTGATCCCAACTTCAGCTGCAACAAATGCGCTTGCTGTTGAAATATTGATACTATTGGCACCATCTCCACCCGTGCCGACGATATCGCAAAAAGTGTAATCAGGGCGAGGAAAGGGTTGTGCATTATCTAGCAATGCGCGTGCTGCACCCGCGATTTCTTGAGGGTGCTCACCACGCATTTTCATGCTGATCAAAACAGCTGCTAATTGTGATTCCGTTAACTCACCGCGGATAATGGCGCTAAACAGAGTTTGGCTTTCTTCTAATGTTAACTGTTGTGCACTAAATAATTTGTTGAAGATAGTTTCCATTTTATTCGTCTCCTTTAGGAGTTAATGCCCATGCGATTGTTTGTTCTAAAAGTTGCGCGCCTTTTGTGGTTAAAATTGATTCGGGGTGAAACTGAAAACCACACGTTTTATGTTGACGGTGACGCACCGCCATAACAGTGTTATCGCACCAAGCATTAATAATGAGTTGTTCTGGAACTTGTTCTCCTGAAAGCGAATGATAACGAGCAACGGGTAAAGGGTTAGGTAAATTCACAAACATTTCGCTGTTATCGTGTTTAGCTAATGTCGCTTTACCGTGTAAGATCTCTCCACATGAAGAAACTTTGCCACCGTAAGCTTCAATAATGGCCTGATGGCCTAAACAAATACCAATCACCGGTAATGTGCCTAATACACGTTTTAACAATTCAGGCATACAACCTGCTTGTGACGGTGCGCCAGGCCCCGGAGATAACAGTAGAATAGGGTTATCGAGTTCACGTAATTTTTGTTCAATAAAATCGGCGGTGACACTATTGCGATAAATCACCACGTTATTACCAAGGCTACGTAATTGATCCACAAGGTTATAAGTAAATGAGTCAATGTTATCGAGCAGTAAGATAGTCGCCATTAGCAAGCCTCCTGCTGTTGTGTATCTGTATGTGCTTGTAAAATAGCGTTGATTACAGCTTGTGATTTATTGCGTGTTTCTTCAGCTTCCATTTGAGGATCTGAATCAAGCACAATTCCAGCACCAACTTGAATAGTGGCAATATTATTTTCAACATAAGCAGAGCGAATAACTATGCAAGTATCAAAATCTCCTGCGCCAGTAAAATAGCCGATAGCCCCACCGTAACTGCCACGTTTTGTTTTTTCATAATGAGCAATTAATTGCATTGCACTGACTTTAGGCGCACCCGATAACGTTCCCATATTCATACAAGCTTGATACGCATGAAAAATATCTAAGTCATCACGTAGTTTACCCACGACTCTTGAGACTAAGTGCATGACAAAAGCATAACGGTCAACTTTTGTTAATTCCGCGACATAACGGCTACCTGCTTGGCAAATGCGCGCTAAATCATTACGTGCTAAATCAACGAGCATTAAATGTTCAGAAAGCTCTTTTGTATCAGTGCGCATTTCAAGTTCAATTCGGCTGTCTAAATCTGCATTGATCGAACCATCTGCGTTACGTCCTCTTGGACGAGTTCCTGCAATTGGGTAGATTTCAATTTGGCGATCGCTAGTTTGATATTTCAATGCACTTTCTGGTGATGCGCCAAATACTGTGAATGAAGCATCTTGCATATAGAATAAATAAGGGCTTGGATTTTTCTCTTTTAACACTTGATAAGCAGCAAGTGGTGAAGGGCAAGCAACTTGAAAGCGACGAGATGGAACAACTTGGAAAATATCACCACGACGAATATAAGTTTTCATTGCCTCAACGATATCGCCATAACCTTTATCATCCATATTGCCTTGTATTGTTGACTCTGTTGCTGTTAAAGCGCGACGAATAGGATGTTTTAAGGGTTGTTTAGCTAGCGAAATTAACTCATTTTGTCGAACAGTGAGACGCTGACATTCTGTTTTATCGTCAGTAAAAGCAATAGAAATTAACTGACTATCTTCATTTTGATGGTCGATCACAACTAATTGTTCTGCTAAGTAAAAGCAGTAATCAGGGCATGAAAAAATAGTGTCTAATTCAGGAATGGGTTCGAATCCACTGACTAAGTCATAAGCAAATAAGCCACCAACAAAAATGGCATTAGCATCTTTCGTCTCTTTGTTAGCAAGAAAAAAGCGTAAAGCGTCAAATACACTAGCTGATTTTAATTTGCTTTCTTCATCAATATCTTGGGCGGGTGCTGAGAAAGTAAAAACACATTGTTTATCGCTCTCTTGCATTAAGATAGCTTTTTCTTTTAGTGCGATTTTTAATGCTGGTAATAACGCTTGCCCATTAACGCTTAATGCATCAATAGTGACTTGATTTTTTACTGCACTGATGCGTAATGCACTATCAACAATTAACAAACTTTTTAAGTTCGCTTTAGTGTCAATTTGTGCAGATTCTAACAGCAATGTGTGATGTTTATTTCCACATAATGTATTGAAAAGTAAAGCAGGTTCTCTATGGTAAGGCAGTGGCGTTGCCTTGGTATTAAATGAGAATGCAATTGATGTATTCATTATTATCGCTCTATATTATTTTTTACTAACTGTTTTTAGTGCATAAAAAAACCCGCGTAGGCGGGTTTTAGATATCACTGACGTAAAGCCGGAGATCAAACCGCCCATAAAAGAGTATTGCGCCACCAAAGAGCGATAAGATGTTGATTAGTATTCATAAGATCTCCTTACAGCTAACGACAGATAATGTTTAATAGACTAGCTCGTGTTGTGTACTAGTAAACTGGATTGCGTTAGGTTCGTCAAGTACTTTATGGCATACTCTTTAAAATTTATTATCTTGCTAAGATGAAAAGGGAGAAGCGATGACTGAAGTGCTATCTGATTTAAGAGTGATTTATGATTTGCACAGCCACACTACCGCGTCAGATGGCGAGCTTTCACCAGAAGAATTGGTTGAGAGAGCGATAGAGCGTCAAATTAATGTCTTAGCAATTACTGACCACGATACAACGGCGGCGATTACCCCTGCTAATGAATATATTGCAGAAAAAAAGTTGCCTCTTACTTTGATATCAGGTGTCGAAATATCGACTTTGTGGGAGAATATAGAAATCCATATCGTTGGATTGAATATTGATATCAACCATAACGCAATAAAGACGCTTCTTTTGTCACAAAGTCAATGTCGTGAAACACGTGCGATAATGATAGGTGAGCGATTAGAAAAAGCGGGTATTGTCAATGCATTTGAAGGGGCAAAAGCCTTAGCCCAGGGGGGGCAAGTTACAAGAGGACATTTTGCTCGTTTTCTTGTCAATGAAGGGCATGTTGCTTCGGTTAATAAAGTGTTTAAACGTTATTTAGCAAAAGGTAAAACAGGTTATGTGCCACCACAATGGTGCTCAATAGGTGACGCTGTCACTGCAATTCATGAGGCTGGTGGTGTTGCAGTATTAGCGCATCCGGGACGATATGGTCTATCCTCTAAATGGTTAAAACGTTTAATGCTCTATTTTAAACAACTCAGTGGTGATGCAATCGAAGTGGCACAATGCCAACAACCACCACAAGAACGAGAACAACACGCAGCCTTAGCGCAATTTTATGGGTTAAAAGCTTCGTTAGGTTCTGATTTTCATCGCCCTTGTTCGTGGATAGAATTAGGGCGTAATTTATGGTTACCCAGTGGCGTAGAACCTGTTTGGTCGCTATGGCAAGAGTAACTTTAGAAATTTGTTGAGGGATATATGAGCCAACTTTTTTATATTCACCCAGATAATCCGCAGGCTCGTTTAATTGAACAAAGTGCTGATATTTTACGCAAGGGCGGTGTGGTGATTTATCCAACAGACTCTGGTTATGCTATTGGCTGTTGTTTAGAAAATAAAGATGCAATGACGCGAATTTGTCGTATTCGCCAATTAGATAAAAAACACAATTTTACCCTGATGTGCCGTGATTTATCAGAAATTGCTAATTACGCTTATGTTGATAATGTCGTGTTTCGTTTAATAAAAAATAACACGCCAGGTAATTACACCTTTATCTTAAAAGCGACTAAAGATGTACCAAAGCGTTTGATGAATGATAAACGTAAAACCATAGGTTTACGTGTTCCTTCTAACCCTATTGCATTGGCATTATTAGAAAATATTGGTGAGCCATTAATGTCAACAAGCCTGATTTTACCGGGCAATGATTTTGCTGAGTCTGATCCGGAAGAAATCGAAGATTTATTAAGCAAACAAGTTGATTTGGTGATCCACGGTGGTTATTTAGGGCAAAAACCGACAACGGTAATTGATTTAACAGAAGATACCCCAGTCATTGTGCGCGAAGGTACGGGTGATATTACGCCATTTCAGTAAATTATTGAGTTGATTAAACGGGATTAGAAGCAAATGGCGCGATAGTGAAGAAATTTATCACGAGATAAAGAGATAAAAGGTGAAGGGATTTATCGCTTGTGTTAAATTTATACATTGCGATAAAAATCACGGTGTTTGTTTTTGAAATCGGTTATATCAACGCGTATTTTAGACGCTAAATACAATAACTCGATTTGCAGACAAACGGCTAATTGTCGTTAGGTTTTTACCGACATCGCTTTGTCGCCACTATTTATCACACTGTTGATGTGAAAAAGCGTCAATATTGTTCACTATTGAATCAATAAACCTGTGTTTATTTCTTATATTAATAAACATGGGTTATTTTTATTTGATTGATTTTTAAAAATTAATTCTATTTTATGACGCCTGTGAAGGCGACACATGAGGTTGTTTCATGAGCGATAAATCGCAACGCACTGAAAAATTACAAAAAATCCTTGCTCGTTCTGGTCACGGTTCTCGCCGTGAAATTGAAGGTTATCTTCAAGAGGGACGTATCAGCATTGATGGCACAAAAGCGAAATTAGGTGATCGTATTGATGTCACCACTACAGCAAAAATCCGCTTAGATGGTCGCATTCTAAATATTCGTGAAGCACAAAAAGATGTCTGTCGTGTGCTTGCTTATTATAAACCTGAAGGGGAACTGTGTACTCGCAGTGATCCACAAGGTCGTCCAACTGTTTTCCAACGTCTTCCTCGCCTTAACAGTGCTCGCTGGATTGCTGTTGGTCGTCTTGATGTCAATACTAGTGGATTACTGTTATTTACAACAGATGGTGAATTAGCTAACCGTTTAATGCACCCTAGCCGTGAAGTTGAGCGTGAATACGCAGTTCGTGTTTTTGGTGAAATCGATGATGCGAAAATTCGTCAATTAACGCGAGGTGTACAATTAGAAGATGGTCCTGCTTCATTCCGTTCGGTTTCTTACCGTGGTGGGGAAGGGATTAATCAATGGTACAATGTTTCACTTACTGAAGGACGTAACCGTGAAGTTCGTCGTATGTGGGAAGCTGTTGGTGTACAAGTTAGCCGTCTTATTCGTGTTCGTTATGGTGATATTGATTTGCCAAAAGGTTTACCGCGTGGTGGCTGGGTTGAACTGGGGTTAGCTCAAATCAACTATTTACGTCAGTTAGTTGAATTAAACGACGAAACAGTAACAAAAGTTGCAGTGGAAAAAGATCAGCGTCGCATCAAAGCGAATCAGATCCGTCGTGCGGTTAAGCGTCATACTAAAATCTCAACACGCACTTCAACATCACCTGCTAAAAGAGCATCAAGTCGTCGTCAATCAGCAGGAAATAAAAAATAATAAACGAATAATTATTTATTATTTTAAATTAAAATGTCATTTTGAAAATAATCGCCCTATTTTAATAGGGCGATTATTTTTTTGACTACTTTCTTTTTTTTATAAATCTATTTATGATGACACTATTAGGACGTATTTATTAATAACTTTATATTTAACGATAAGGTATTCAAAATAATATGTATCGTTATTTTTATTTAATTACTGTGTTATATATAACCTCTTTAGTAACAGGATGTGATTATCCTGCAATAAGAGAAAAACAAAATGGTGTTTTCTACATCAACAATAATCAATTGGAACCTTTAGAGTTTAAAATTGATAATACTAAATTTGTGATGGGGAAAGGTGAAGTAAAAAAAATTAAACTTAATAATGGCGAACATATACTTGTTGATAGTCAAGGTAAACAAAGTATATTTATGGTTTATCCCGGAAACCGTGGAGGAATAATTAATCCCAATAGAGATATCTATTATAGTTTCACCACGTTATTTAAACAAGAATATCCTCCATCTGAGGAAATCCGTATAGATGAACGTACTGTATGGGTAAATGGTATTCTTTTAAAAGGTGCGATTAATAGTTCTGATTCTCTCTTTATTGATAATAATATTTTTAGTTGTGATATTCCAATCGATGAACCACTACCTACTTATTTATCTGATTGGGAAGGTAATGAAAAAGTAAGTACATTGACCAAATGTTTTACAAAAGATGATTTTTACCAATATATCATTAAATTTCCCTATGGTATTAAATTTTATTCTGAGCATGATTTATTAACTCAATATATAGCAGAAGATAATTTTAATTGGATCGATGAAAATAATACACGAACAGATGATTTATCTCCGTTAGAAGATAACTTTAGCTTCAATGATGAAAAATTGATGAAAGAAGCGATAAGCATTCAGGAGGTAGTTAAAAAATATTTAACCTCAAGAGATCCTTCAGAAAGAAAATTATTTTATAGTGAGTATCATAAACATATCATGAAAATGGCAATACTTTATGATCAACAAATAAGACGTCAGATTTTTGTTGATAGAGAGATGTATTTAGATTTTATTAAAAAAAATGGGCGTATATTTGGTGCTGGTATTTTAGGGGAGCCCATTCTTATTTAATATTCGAGTTCTTTACATAGTGGTTACCAATCTATGCCTTTTTGTGCTTTTATCCCACTATCAAAAGCGTGTTTAATAGGACGCATTTCTGTCACTGTATCTGCCAACTCGATTAATTTTCTATGGCAGCCTCTTCCGGTAATAATGACATTTTGATGGGCAGGGCGAGAACTAAGAGCTGAAATAACTTCATCTAATGGTAAATAGTTAAAGGTAATCATATAAGTAATTTCATCGAGAATAACTAGATCATATTCTGGGTCATTAAGTAGTTTGAGTGCATATTGCCAAGTATTTAAACAGGCAACTGTATCTGTACTTTTATCTTGAGTTTCCCAAGTAAATCCTGTTTCCATCACATAGAAAGGTACACCAAACTGTTCCAGTAGATTACGTTCACCGTTTTCCCACGTACCTTTAATAAATTGCACAACACCGACCTTTTTTTGATGACCTACTGCACGTGTCGCTGTGCCCATTGCTGCAGTTGTTTTTCCTTTACCATTACCGGTAAAAATTATCACAATGCCTTGTTCTCGCTGAGCTTGCTCAATTCGGGTATCGACTTTTTCTTTTAAACGTTGTTGGCGTTTTTGGTGTTGTGCATTATTCATTGTGCTACCTTAAACTTAAATTACGTTATTCAGCGGGACCCGCTTTACGACCGGGTTGTGCATCTAAAGATTGTCCTTTCACATCAATACTGTCATCACTCATTAAATAGAGATATAACGGCATCAAATCTTTAGGTGTTTTTAGTTTTTGTGCATTTTCATCAGGGAATGCACTTGCCCGCATTGCGGTACGAGTGCCACCAGGATTAATACAGTTAATACGTAAGGTACTTTCGTTATATTCTTCATTAAGTATTTGCATAAAGCCTTCTGTAGCGAATTTAGAAACAGAATAAGCTCCCCAGCCATAGCGGCCTCGGCGACCAACGCTGGATGTAGTAAGAATAAGGCTTGCATGAGGTGCCTTGAGCATCAATGGTAATAGTGCTTTCGTGAGCATAAAAGTTGCATTGACGTTGACTTGCATCACATCATGCCAAAGGTTACTTGGTTGATTAATAATAGGCTCAATAACGCCTAATAAGCCTGCGTTTTGTAATACACCATCGAGATGGGGGAAACGCTTAACGAGCGTGTCAGCAAACTGTTGAAAGTCGTTCTCTGTTGCTGTAAGTAGATCAAGTGGATATAACATGGGTTGTTGACCACCTGATGTGATGATTTCTTCTTGAACATCTTCCAGTTTTGATAGAGTACGTCCTAATAAGATAAGTGTTGCGCCATATTGCGCATAAGTTAGTGCGGCTTCTTTTCCTATACCATCACCAGCACCTGTTACTAGAATAATTTTATCTTTTAGCACGCTATGATCGGGTTGATATTGCAACATATTGATATCCTGTCTAGTAAAAAGTAAATAAAGTGTAACGTCTTATTTGCCTAGCGACCAGTTTTGCTAGATTTTTTGTTTACAATTTATGGCTATTTTCTTTATGGTATTAAACATAATCATGCCTTTGTTGCTGGCGCTAAAGCAGAATTTCGTTAAACTAGGCATATTGGTTTTAGTCAGTGTTATTAACCTTAAAAAGAGGTCTTTGTGGAGTATATTTTGCAATATGGGTTGTTTTTAGCAGAAATTGTCACTGTTGTGGTGGCGATTATCGCTATCGTGTTGTTTTTCGTTGTGATTGGAAATAAAAAACAAAATCGTAAAGGGACGTTAAGAGTTACAGATCTTGCTGAAGCTTACGAAGAAAAACAGCGTGTTATGCAACAAGCAAAAATGGACGATGCTGAATTAAAAGTCTGGTATAAAGCGTTTAAAAAACAGCAGAAAAAAGAGAATAAACAGAGTAAAAACAATGCAAAAGAAGGTAAAAAAGGCGTTGTAAAACCTTGTTTATATGTGCTTGATTTTAACGGTAGTATGGATGCACACGAAGTGGGGGCATTACGTGAAGAAATTAGTGCCATTCTTTCTGTTGCACAAGCAAATGATGAAGTGTTACTGCGTTTAGAAAGTCCGGGTGGTATGGTTCACGGATATGGATTAGCCGCAGCTCAATTAACACGTTTAAAAGAAAAAGGGATTAAACTGACCGCAGTTGTCGATAAAGTGGCTGCTAGCGGGGGATATATGATGGCATGCGTGGCAGATAAAATTGTTGCTGCGCCATTTGCGATTATTGGTTCGATTGGTGTTGTCGCTCAGATCCCTAACATTCACCGTTTACTTAAGAAAAATGATATTGATGTTGAGTTACATACTGCTGGCGAATATAAGCGAACATTGACCTTGTTAGGTGAAAATACCGAAGAAGGCCGTGAAAAATTTAAGCAAGATTTAAATGAAACGCATCTATTGTTTAAATCATTTGTGCATAAATATCGCCCACAACTTGATATCGATAGTGTTGCAACTGGAGAATATTGGTACGGCTCAGAAGCGCTAAATAGAGGTTTAATTGATGAGGTTGGCGTGAGTGATGATTGGTTGATCAATCATATTAATGACTTTGAAGTTCTCTCTGTCCAATATGTTACCAAAAAGAAAATGGTTGAGCGCGTTACAAGTGGTGCAATGGAAAGCATTGATAAATTGATGATGCGTTGGGTACAAAGAAGCAAAAAACCACTTCTATAAGCCAAATAAATATGTAATACATGATATCAGTGATACAAATTATCGCTGATATCATCCTTCCTGACTTAAATACGATCCCTAAACTTGCCGAATAAATATTCTTACTTTTATTTTGCTAAGGCAAAAAAAAGCCAGTGAAAAAGTCACTGGCAATCAGAGAAATAATTGATATTACTTATAAAAACAGGATAAATATTTCCTCTTTCTAGGCGCATTCAATATAGCTGTAAACAGAAAATAAAAATAATTGATATTACTGATTGTATTGATAGGTAAGTGTAATCGTGAATTAAGATATGACAGACAATGCCACCTTACGATAAAAGTGAGTTTTTATTCTTTTATTTCGTTTAATTATGCCAGTTATTGGTATCTAGATGAAGGCAATAACTGGCAAGCAAAGTCTCTTTTTTGTTATCAATAAAGAGTAAGTTTATCTACTTTAGTCAATAAAAAATAATCACGAAGATGACTTATGCTAAATGATATTTTTCAGATAACACATGAGCTAAATGCTTAAACATATTGAATGCTGCGGTACTTTTTGCTGTAGGTAAACCTTGTTCATCTAAAAAAAATTCGCCTTTAAATACGAGGACATTACCTTTCTGTTCAACTGAATCAGCACGCATACCTTGTAAATAATCTTCATGTTCACATATGATTTTATTCGCTTTTTCAAGTAGCATCTCTGTTGTAATCGGTGTAGTTTGTGTTGACATAATATGTGCTCCTTAGAAAAATAATTTGTTGCGCCTCACTTTTTATCAGGTAGAGTGTGGCATTTTTAAAAGCTTAGCTACTCTATATGTAGCAAACAATGATTTGCCTGTTCCTGATCAAAGCTGTGAGGTGATTAAAATACCTCAAAAAAAGTCATGAGTTTTGAGCTCAAACAAAAGCTTTGAATAAAAACAGGTTGATATATTGCAAAACTAACGCAATATAAAAAAGAGATTTTAAACATTTTCTTAGTTGAGGGTATTAAACAATACCGTCATAACAAAGTTTAATTAGGTAAAGGTAATTATGGGTAAAGCTCTTGTTATCGTGGAGTCCCCGGCTAAAGCCAAAACGATCAATAAATATCTTGGCAATGACTACGTGGTTAAATCTAGCGTGGGTCACA
This sequence comes from Proteus faecis, assembly GCF_030286765.1. Lineage (NCBI taxonomy): Bacteria > Pseudomonadati > Pseudomonadota > Gammaproteobacteria > Enterobacterales > Morganellaceae > Proteus > Proteus faecis. Next base: position 136,836 of record NZ_JASVWV010000001.1, on the reverse strand, counting down.
TTCGTGATTTGCCCAAGAGTGGTTCTGGCAGCCAGAAGAGCGAAAACTCATCCGCCACGAAAGGCGTGAAAAAAGTTAAAAAGGATGAGAAATCAGCCTTAGTCAGCCGTATGGGGGTTGATCCCTATAATGGATGGAATGCGAACTATCAAATTCTACCCGGCAAAGAAAAAGTCGTGGCTGAACTAAAAGCATTGGCTGAGAAAGCTGATCATGTCTATCTCGCAACGGACCTTGACCGCGAAGGAGAAGCTATCGCGTGGCATTTACGCGAAGTTATCGGCGGTGATGATGAACGATTTAGTCGAGTGGTTTTTAACGAAATCACTAAAAATGCCATTACACAAGCTTTCCAAACTCCAGGTGAGTTAAATATAGATCGCGTTAACGCGCAACAAGCACGTCGCTTTATGGATCGTGTTGTGGGCTATATGGTTTCACCTTTACTTTGGAAAAAAGTGGCTCGTGGATTATCTGCGGGTCGAGTGCAATCAGTTGCTGTGCGTCTTTTAGTTGAACGTGAGCGTGAAATTAAAGCCTTTGTTCCTGAAGAATACTGGCAATTACATGCATCACTGTTAACGCCTGACGAGCAGCCATTGCGTATGGAAGTCACGCATTATCATGATAAAGCCTTCAACCCAGTTTCATCTGATGAAACTCAGGTTGCGGTTAAGGCATTACAAAATGCGGCCTTCACGGTAAAAGATCGTGAAGATAGACCAACATCAAGTAAACCAAGTGCACCGCTTATCACATCAACCTTACAGCAAGCGGCAAGTACGCGTTTAAGCTTTGGTGTGAAAAAGACGATGATGCTTGCTCAACGCCTTTATGAAGCAGGTTATATAACCTATATGCGTACTGACTCAACAAACTTAAGTCAGGATGCCATTCAAATGGCGCGTGATTATATCAATGAGAATTTTGGCGCTAAATATTTGCCGAAAGAGCCAAATATTTATTCAAGCAAAGAAAATTCTCAAGAAGCGCATGAAGCTATCCGTCCTTCTGATATCAACGTTATCGCAGAATCTTTAAAAGATATGGATAACGATGCCAAACGTTTATACCAACTGATTTGGAATCAATTTGTTGCTTGTCAAATGACACCAGCAAAATACGATTCAACGACATTAACCGTCGAAGCAGGTGATTATAAACTCCGTGCTAAAGGTCGCACTTTGCGTTTTGCCGGTTGGACGAAAGTCATGCCAGCGATGCGTAATAAAGATGAAGATAAAACTTTGCCTGCAGTTGATGTAGGGGCAAAACTGGCTTTAGCTGAGTTAGAACCTACTCAGCACTTTACTAAGCCACCAGCACGTTTTAGCGAAGCGACGTTAGTTAAAGAATTAGAAAAACGTGGTATTGGCCGTCCTTCAACATATGCATCTATCATCTCCACCATTCAAGATCGTGGTTATGTGAAAGTTGAAAACCGTCGTTTTTATGCAGAAAAAATGGGTGAAATTGTAACCGATCGCTTAGAAGAGAATTTTAGCGATTTAATGAATTACGATTTTACTGCGCAAATGGAAGACCACCTCGACCATGTTGCCAATAATGAAGAAAACTGGAAAGAAGTATTAGATGCGTTCTTCACCGATTTTAGTCAGCAGCTAGAGGTTGCTGAAAAAGATCCTGAAGAAGGTGGAATGCGACCAAATCCAATGGTGATCACGTCGATTGAATGCCCAACTTGTTCTCGTCATATGGGAATTAGAACGGCAACAACAGGCGTATTCTTAGGATGTTCGGGTTATGCTTTACCACCTAAAGAGCGTTGTAAACAAACCATTAATCTGATCCCAGAAGATGAATTATTAAATATTCTTGAAGGGGAAGATGCAGAAACTAACGCATTACGTGCACGTCGTCGTTGCCCGAAATGTGGCACTGCAATGGATAGTTACCTGATTGATACACATCGTAAATTACATGTTTGTGGTAATAACCCTGCATGTGATGGTTATGAAGTTGAAGAAGGTGAATTCCGCTTAAAGGGTTATGAAGGTCCAGTTATTGAGTGCGATAAATGTGGCTCTGAAATGCACCTAAAAATGGGGCGTTTTGGTAAATACATGGGTTGTACTAATGACGACTGTAAAAATACTCGCAAGATCTTAAAAAGCGGTGAAATTGCACCACCTAAGGAAGATCCAGTTCCACTTCCTGAATTACCATGTGAAAAATCAGATGCTTATTTTGTCTTACGAGACGGCGCAGCGGGTGTATTCTTAGCGGCGAACACGTTTCCTAAATCAAGAGAAACGCGAGCACCAAAAGTAGAAGAACTGGTGCGCTTTAAAGACCGTTTAGCAGAGAAAATGCGTTATCTAGCAGAAGCCCCAGTGGCTGATCCTGAAGGAAACCCAACTATTGTACGTTTTAGTCGTAAAACAAAACAGCAATATGTTTCTTCAGAGAAAGAGGGTAAGGCAACAGGTTGGTCCGCATTTTATGTCGATGGCAAGTGGGTTGAAAAAACCAAATAACATTGGCATTACGTGGTGAATAAAAAAGCGACTAATGAGAGTTAGTCGCTTTTTTGTATTAAGAAGGTATGCTAATTAAATACACCAAAACAGTATTAATGGTTAATTTCTATTTGTCTGATGTTTTACTTTGCTAATAATAAGACGGAGATACTATGAAACTGATGCCTTTGTTACTATCTAGCTTACTCTTCACTTCTGTGGCAAGTGCTGCAACGTTAGATGTTACGTTAAAAGAAGCTTTACCGACAGGTGCAGGCAACGATATTGGCGTTGTCACTATCACTGAAACTGATTATGGGCTGTTATTTACACCTAAACTCACTGGATTAACACCGGGCATTCATGGCTTTCATATTCATGCTAATGGTTCTTGTGAGCCAGATATGAAAGATGGCAAACCTGTGCCGGCTTTAAAAGCAGGAGGGCATTTAGATCCTGAAAAAGTCGGTGTTCATTTGGGGCCTTATAATAAAGATGGGCATCTAGGTGATTTACCAGGATTAGTTGTAAATAACAAAGGTGTAGCTGATTACGCAGTATTAGCCCCAAAACTTACTAAGCTTGAGCAAGTGAAAGATAAAGCAATCATGGTGCATGTGGGAGGCGACAATTATTCTGATGCTCCTGAGGCTCTTGGCGGTGGTGGCGCAAGAATGGCATGTGGTGTGATTAAATAATTTAGTGCCACTATTATGGAATAAAAGCTGACAACTAAGGTCGGCTTTTTTTATTCTTATTTATAGCTTATAACTATTTGATATAACAAAATCTAAATAACGCTATTAATTACGTTAGACCGAAATGAAATAAATGATATAGTGGTTATAAATTACATCTTTATTATTCTTTTTAGTTATATGAATATAAATAGAATAACGGAATAATAAGTCTTTTGTTGAAGGGATAGCCTCTCCATGAAATTACAACAGTTGCGTTATATCGTTGAAGTGGTGAATAACGATTTAAATGTTTCGACCACGGCAGAGCGTTTGTATACATCTCAACCGGGAATAAGTAAACAAATTCGCATGTTAGAGGATGAGTTAGGTATACAAATATTTTCTCGTAGTGGTAAGCATTTAACGCATGTGACACCGGCGGGTGAAGAAATTGTAAGGCTGTCCCGAGAGATTTTATCAAAAACGGAAGCTATTCGCTCAGCTGCGGGTGAACACACTTACCCTGATAGAGGTTCACTATCGATTGCAACAACGCATACGCAAGCTCGTTATGTATTACCTCCTGTAATAAAAGGATTTATTGAGCGCTATCCAGATGTTTCATTGCATATGAACCAAGGTTCGCCAACGCAAATTGCTGAAGATGTATGCAGAGGTAAAAGTGATTTTGCGATAGCGACAGAATCACTGCATCTTTATAACGATTTAGTGATGCTACCTTGTTATCGTTGGAACCGTATTGTAGTGGTGTCAAAAGATCATCCATTGGCACAAAAACGAGAAGTGACACTAAAAGAACTTGCGGATTACGATATCGTTACTTATACCCAAGGTTTTACAGGACGTTCAGATCTTGATGATGCGTTCGGTAAAGTAGGGTTAAAACCTAAAATAGTTTTCACTGCGACTGATGCGGATGTCATTAAAACTTATGTGAGACTGCATTTAGGTATTGGTGTGATTGCCAGTATGGCATTTGATCCCGTACTCGATAGTGATTTAGTTGCTATTGATATGCGTGATAAGTTTAGTTATAGCACCACTAAAATTGCATTTCGTCGTAGTGGTTTCTTACGTGGTTATATGTATGATTTTATGTGGCGTTTTGCTCCTCATCTTACACGTAATTTGATTGAGCAAGCTGTTGCGTTACGAACTAATGAAGAGATTGAAGAGTTATTTAAAGATATTGAATTACCATTAGTGTAATACTGAAAGGCGGGTTATTCCCGCCTTCAAGCGTGTTCATAAACCTAATTGTTGTGATGACTCATTTCAAATAAAAATCCCCACTAAAAAAAGCGTCTGACTTTGCAATACTTAGCTGACGATACTTATTCAGAAAATCATAAAACTGCTGATTAATCAGCGGATCATCAAGAGCACTCATATCAAAAATAGAGGTAATGGTGGTGTACTCTAAAGAGAGAGTAAATTTACTACCTATACAACTGGCGAGAAGCATTTTCGCTGATTGATAAGAAAAACGTAGACTCAAAATTTTCAGCTTTGGAACAAAAATAAGATGATTATTATGATTGAGGATCTCCGTGATCCCCGCAACAGTTATTGTTTGATAGCTGTCTAATGACTTTCGTAAGCCGATTTCTATTTTTTGTCCTTGAGTTCGTAAAAAATCAATAAATTCTCCAAATGCAGGAGAAGTGGCATTGATTGCAGCTCCTAGTAATAATTGAATAAATGCTTGAGCAACAGAAAAATCAAAGGTTTGTTTATGAAGTTTCTTAGTCTCAACTTTATTGTGTCCTAGTAGTGGTAAATGGTTGAGAGTATCTAACCAATGTTCGGGGCGATAATAGGCTTCATTATCTTCTTTTTTTAATGCGGCAAGGTGGTTTGCCATAATAGAAATGAGTCCAATTTGAATATTTTTGAGTTGTGACATTTTTTCTATTTCGGAAGGCTCAAAAGGTTTTGGTGATGCGATGATAAATTGCACTAAACCTTCTGTATCTTTTATATTTTGAGAGTGCAATGCATTCATAGATAAGGTTTGTGGAAAAGGAGGAGTAACCGGCTCCGCAAAATAGTGATCAGCATTCATAATGTTTTTGAGTAAATCAGATTGCTTATTATTCATAAATATTATCCTTACGTCGTTATACCTCCTTCATTAAAACTTAATTAAGTGAAAATCTAGAGACCAAAATTTATTAACAACATGATAGCAATAACATCGTGTTAACAAATTGTGTGGTCTTTAAGCGAAATTCAGCGTTATATGGTATGTTTAATAAATAACCTTACCTATCTTGATAGTTTAAACATGCTGTCAGTATAAAAATAAGAAGGAGGAGCTATGTCGTTACGTTTGAAAAAAGAGAGTCATTCCACGCTCTTAGTCGGATCTCAAAAATATGAGTACTACCGTCTTTCAGAAGTTGCCCGCCAATTAGGTGATATTACCCGCCTTCCTAAATCTCTGAAGGTGTTATTAGAAAACTTAGTGCGTTATCTCGACGGTGATACAGTTGTTGACGAAGATATTAAAGCACTAGTTGAGTGGCAAAAAACAGCTCATGCATCACGTGAAATTGCGTATCGACCGGCAAGAGTATTGATGCAAGATTTTACCGGTGTACCCGCAGTTGTTGATTTAGCGGCTATGCGTGAAGCTGTGAAATCTTTGGGTGGACAAGTGGATAAAGTGAATCCATTATCACCTGTTGATTTAGTGATCGACCACTCAGTTATGGTTGATGAATATGCCAGTAAAAATGCGTTTGCTGAAAACGTAGAGATTGAAATGGAGCGTAACTATGAACGCTACCTTTTTTTACGTTGGGGACAACAATCCTTTGAACGCTTTCGGGTTGTGCCACCAGGGACAGGAATTTGTCATCAGGTAAATCTTGAGTATTTAGGCAAAGCTGTTTGGTCTGAAATGCAAAATGGACATCATGTGGCTTACCCTGATACTTTAGTCGGTACGGACTCTCATACCACCATGATCAATGGCCTTGGTGTATTAGGTTGGGGGGTGGGAGGCATTGAAGCAGAAGCCGCAATGTTAGGCCAACCTATCTCTATGCTCATTCCAGATGTTGTTGGCTTTAAACTGACAGGGAAATTACGTGAAGGGATCACCGCTACTGATCTGGTATTAACTGTCACGCAGATGTTACGTACTCATGGTGTTGTGGGTAAATTTGTGGAGTTTTATGGTGATGGTCTAGCATCATTACCTTTAGCCGACCGTGCAACAATCGCGAATATGTCACCAGAGTATGGTGCGACCTGCGGATTCTTTCCAATAGATGATATTACTCTTGATTATCTGCGTTTAACAGGACGTGAAGAGCAAGAGATTGCACTTGTTGAAGCGTATAGCAAAGAGCAAGGTCTATGGAGACATGCTGGTGATGAACCTATCTTTACATCAACATTATCGCTAGATATGGGAACCGTCGAGGCAAGCCTTGCTGGGCCTAAACGTCCTCAAGATAGAGTTAATTTACCGAGCGTACCTAAGGCATTTAAAGCTGCACTCGATCTTGAAACCAACAAGAAACCACTGGCGCAATTTCCACAAGTAAAAATTGATGATTATCCAGCCTTTGAGTTAACTGATGGTGCTGTCGTTATTGCAGCAATCACATCATGTACCAATACATCAAACCCTAATGTATTAATGGCCGCCGGATTACTGGCTAAAAATGCGGTAGAAAAAGGATTACAGCGTAAACCTTGGGTTAAGTCTTCTTTGGCTCCAGGCTCTAAAGTGGTTACGGATTATCTTAATTTAGCAGGACTAACACCTTATCTTGATAAATTAGGGTTTAATCTTGTGGGGTATGGTTGCACAACATGTATTGGTAACTCAGGACCTTTATTAGCACCGATTGAAAGTGCGATTAAGGATAATGACTTAACTATTGCGGCTGTATTATCTGGTAACCGTAACTTTGAAGGTCGAATTCATCCCTTAGTGAAAACCAACTGGTTAGCATCGCCACCTTTAGTGGTCGCTTATGCCTTATCAGGAAATATGAATATCGATCTTACTAAAGAGCCATTAGGTAAAGATAAACAGGGTGAGCCTGTTTATTTGAAAGATATTTGGCCAGACAGTAAGGCGATTGCGGATGCTGTCGAAAAAGTGAAAACAGAAATGTTCCATAAAGAGTACTCCGCCGTGTTTGAAGGTGATGAGACATGGAAATCACTGCAAATACAAGATACTCCTGTTTATGATTGGCAACCAGATTCTACCTATATTCGACATCCTCCTTTCTTTAAAGGAATGTCAAAAACGCCGGCTCCGATTAAAGATATTCATCAAGCCAGTATTCTGGCTATTTTAGGTGATTCAGTGACAACTGATCATATTTCACCCGCAGGTAATATTAAGGCGGATAGTCCTGCAGGACGTTATTTACGTGAACATGGTGTTGAGCCGAAAGATTTTAACTCTTATGGATCAAGACGCGGTAATCATGAGGTAATGATGCGAGGCACATTTGCCAATATTCGTATTCGTAACGAGATGGTACCAGGCGTTGAAGGTGGTTTTACCAAGCATATTCCAACAGGCGAAACACTGGCTATTTATGATGCGGCCATGCGTTATCAGCAAGAAAATACGCCACTGGTGATTATAGCTGGTAGTGAATATGGTTCTGGCTCTAGCCGAGATTGGGCGGCGAAGGGAACGCGTTTATTAGGCGTGCGAGCTGTCATCGCAGGCTCTTTTGAGCGTATTCACCGTTCTAACTTAATTGGTATGGGGGTATTACCTTTAGAGTTTCCTAAAGGGGTATCTCGTCAAACATTAGGCTTAAAAGGGAATGAGAAAATTGAGATAACAGGTCTTAACTCACTAACACCGGGTCAAGATGTTGCTGTAAATATCACTTTTGCAGATGATCGCCGTGAAACTATCATGGCTCGTTGCCGTATTGATACACAAACAGAGTTAGCTTATTTTGAACATGGTGGGATCTTGCATTATGTTATTCGTAATATGCTATAAAATAATTTAGTAGATATTAATTAGTTGGCGAAGAATGATGAATTAATTCTTCGCCTTCTTTTTTAATAGAATATTTTTATATTTAATAATATCGACAAATGACTTCATTTAATACTATAAACTAATCATTAAATGCTAAACGTATTTTTAATGAGCGTTAAGTTAATATAACAATATTAACAGATTTTTATTATCGAGGTATTTATGAAGAAATATAAAATAACGAATGAAAAAAAAGAATATAATGGTGTTACTTTATATAGAATTAGAAGAGTATATACGGATAGTCCAGGAGGATGGATAGAAAATGAAAGTAATTTAAGTAGAGAAGATAACTGTTTTATTTTTGATAATGTTATGGTATTTGGTAATGCTAAAGTCACTGGTAATGCAATTATCAGGAATAATGTGAAGATCCACGGTAATGCAATAATTAAGGGAAATAGTAAAGTAAAAGACAATGCAGAGATTTATGGTAATGTGTTAGTGGAAGATAATGTGACAATATCTGATAACGCTGTGATATATGATAATGCTGTTATTAAAGATAATGCTAAAGTATCAGGATTGGCTATTGTTCGTGGTGATGCAATAATTGAAAAAAACAGTTGGGTGACTGGTTATGCGACTATTGAGGGCAGTACGATTGTATCGGAAGATGAGTTTATTGATAGCCAACCTGGCTCTTGGGATGATATTGATAGCCTAAGAGCGTTTTATATTTATATTAATAAATATGATGAAATAGCGACTGCATATGTTAATGGTAGACATCAGGTGCCTATTACTATTTATATAGAAGCTTTAGATAAAAATGGTCGTATCATAAAAATATCCAAAGAAGATATTTATAGAAATGTACATATTGTAAATGAAAAAAACCTTCCTATTATTAACAATAATAATATTTCTTTATCTGATAAAGATAATGGGTTTGTATTTCCAAGCAGTAAAGAAGTAATAATGAACTCCCCAGATGCATCCACTTGTGTTATTTATCTTTCTGTTAATAAAGTGATAGACACCTTTAATGTATGCGCACAAACTCACATTAAAGGAAAAGAATATACTACAGCATTTAAAAATAATTACAGTGATTATTTAAACTTTATCACGCTGGATGTCGCACCCAAAAAAATATTTACAGAAGCAGATGTAGACATAAATCCGTTGGTAAATCCTAAAATAGAAAAAAATGTAGAAACATCAGGTGATGTCTTGACGAAATATTATCTAAGGTTTAACGGCAATAATAAAACGGTAACTAAGAGTGTAGAATGTGAAGAAAATAAATCTTTTCATTATTTTCAAAAAGGTAATTATCAGATAATTAGCACTTCGACTGATAATCATATTAAAGAAATTCCATTAGCGCCTTATTATTACACTAAGGAATTTCATTTTAAACCTGATACTTTAATTCCAGTCACATCAGAAAAAAATGAGAGTGGGTTATGTTTCTGGAGCTATAGTGTAGAATATGGGAAAGCATTTACATCCAGTAGGGAAGATAAAGAAATGAATTGTATTATATATGATCAATATGGTAATGATCTTAAAGTATCAATTAAAGCAGATGAAAATAATAAATTAAAGTTTTATTTTGGGTCATAACTATTAAATAAAGAGGTCACTGATTATAAGTGACCTGATAAATTATAAGTTGCGTTTACCACCCCTGAATAGCACCACCTTTAAAAATAGTCTCAGCGGCTGTTGCCACTTCGGGGGATTGATAAGCTTTAATAAAATCACGTACATTGTCAGAGTCTTTATTGTCTTCTCTTGCCACAATAATATTGGTGTAAGGAGAGTTTTTATCTTCAATAAAAATACTGTCTTTTGTCGGAGATAAGTTAATTTGTTGGATGTACGTGGTACTAATAATTGCAACGGTAACTTTAGGATCGTTTAAAACACGTGGTAATTGAGCACCTTCTAATTCCATAATGTTTAATTTAAGCGGATTATCAATGATATCGATAGCGGTAGGTAATAAACCACTATTGGGCTTTAATGTGATCAGTTTTTCTTTATCTAATAATAGTAAGGCACGACCTAAGTTAGTTGGATCATTAGGTACTGCAATGGTATCGCCGGATTTTAACTCCGAAGGATGTTTAATTTTAGTTGAATAGCCCGCCATAGGAAAAACAAAGGTATTACCGACATCCACTAAATTATAACCGCGAGATTGATTATCTTGGGCAAGAAAAGGGCGATGTTGAAAAACATTGGCATCAAGCTCTTTATTTGCAGTGGGATCATTAGGCAATAAAGAACCACTAAAACTTACCAATTCAACCTCTAAGCCATATTTTTCTTTTGCGACTTTTTTGGCGATTTCAGCTACATCTTGTTCTGCTCCATTAATGACACCAACTTTGATTGAATAGTTGTTTTTATCGCTATTATCACACCCTGTTAATAATGTTCCAGCTAATAATAGTGCGCCTAAAATCCTACCTGAAAAATGTAATAGCATATAATGTATTCCTATAAAAATTTATTTATTAATAAATAACTTAGGAACTGATGGGGAGTCAATGAAATTGCATATGACAAATTTTCACATGATATAATTTAATGATAAAAAAGACCTAAAAATAAGATATAAGAAAATAGATAGTGAATATATTTACAAGGTTTAGAATAAAAGGCACATATAAAAATCCGAGCAACTCAGGCTCGGATTTGAAAATAATGAATGTCGTGCAGTTACTGTATTACTGTGCTTTTTTAAATAAAAGATGACCCATCTTATCGGCTTTAGTATCAAGATAATGTGCATTACTTGGATTACGTCCGACAATCAAAGGTACTCTTTCAATAACATTAATTCCCGCCGCTTTCATGATTTCAATTTTCTTCGGATTATTGGTTAATAATCGAACTTCATGAATACCTAATAGGTTATACATATCAGCACAAAGGGTAAAATCGCGTTCATCAGCTTTAAACCCTAACTCGATGTTTGCTTCAACGGTATCTAAGCCTTTATCTTGTAACGCATAAGCGCGTATTTTATTTAGTAACCCAATATTTCGGCCTTCTTGACGATGATAAAGTAATACGCCACGACCTGTTTTGCTTATTTGTGAAAGTGCGGCTTCAAGTTGGAAACCACAATCACAACGTAAGCTAAATAAAGCATCACCCGTTAAACATTCTGAATGAATACGAGATAATACAGGCTCTGAGCCTGAAATATCGCCATAAACAAGGGCGACATGATCTTTACCTGTTGCGATTTCTTCAAAACCAACCATTAAAAACTCACCAAAAGGAGTAGGTAGTTTTGCTTCTGCGATACGTCTTAATTTCATTATTTTTGACTCATAATTTCAGGTGAAACTCTCGTTCAAGATTATACACTTTATAACGAGAACAAAGAGAAATAAAACACTGAAATGCTTCCATGTCTGATAGGCAAGGAAATGGGATAACACACACTTATAAATTCACACCCGTACAAATTATCAGATTTTGTGCCTTCTTGCATAATGATTTATTGCTAAACTTGCATCGTTTATACTGATAACCTTTAGCTGTAAGCAGAAGATAACATTTGTATTTAAGAAGGGACAATGTATTGAGTAAGCAAATAACAAAGTTGATTCTATTAGGTAGTATGTTGCTCTTAATCATACCAAGTGTAGTGTTGATATTGGGTTGGAAATGGCAACCTACCGATCACCCTTTAGGTGGCATAAGTACATTATGGATAGCAGATAGTGCTGCGAAACCTTGGGGAGCTGTGACGGTTATTGTTTTTTTGGCGTTACTCTTTATCGCCTTGAAATTAAAACGTAATCATTTTATTCAATTGGCAGTGATAATAATTGTTACATTATCTATTGGCCAATTAATTAAGGTTGCGGTTAAAAATACAGTAAAAGAACCTCGTCCTTATGTTGTTTGGGTGAGTGAAAATTTGCACATTAGCGCTGAGGATTTTTATCAAGTATCAAGACCTGAGCGAGCACAATTACTCCAAAATGGATTAGTTAACTCATCGGTGATCCCTGAATGGCAACTTCAATATTGGAAAGCTGAAACGGGTTATGCTTTCCCATCTGGTCATAGTTTATTTTCAGCCACCCTCGCATTATTTGTTTTTGTCCTTTTTATGTTGTGCCGTCATTATTTTTTAGCGTCACTCGGGTTATTATGGGGGATAGATGTCACGGTAGGGCGTATTGTATTAGGAATGCACTGGGCATCTGATGTGATTGTCGGTATTCTTATCAGCACAGTGCTGGTTTGGTGTGCATTTAAGGTGATTGAGCGACGTTTATTGCTCAAATCCTGACGATAGCCCTTATTTTTGAGATACAGAATGTCTTTTTCGGTATTTATGTGAAAAAATATACGAAAATCAGATGATTCTAAGAAATGACTTTCTTTATGCGCAGTGAAAATGCTACCTTTATCTGTCTACTAAAGAAAAGAGAATAAAAAAGGAAATAATGTGAAAAAAGTCCTACTTTTTATTTTGGTTATTCTTGTTCTTGCCATCGTGGTGATTGCCATGACTTTAGGCTCAAATAACGATCAGGTAGTCACATTTAATTACCTTATTGCTCAAGGTGAATATCGTATTTCTACCTTGTTAGCTACCCTATTTGGTGTGGGCTTTGTACTTGGTTGGATTGTAAGTGGTGTTTTTTATCTACGTGTGCGCTTATCACTAGGCCGAGCAAAGCGTAAAATTAAACGTCTTGAAAGCGCCCAAACAAAACAAGAAAGCCAAGAAAGTCGCCCAACGGTTGCTTCTGCTACGAAATAAGGACGATAGCTGATGCTAGAATTGCTGTTTCTGTTATTACCTGTCGCGGCGGCTTACGGCTGGTATATGGGGCGTCGTGGCGCTCAACAGGACAAACAGCAGAATGCCGATCGCCTGTCACGTGAGTATGTGGCAGGTGTTAACTTTTTACTCTCTGATCAACAAGATAAAGCAGTTGATCTTTTCCTTGAAATGCTTAAAGAAGATAGTTCTGCTTTTGAAGCACATCTTACTTTAGGTAATCTTTTCCGCTCTCGTGGCGAAGTCGAACGCGCTATTCGTATTCACCAATCGTTAATGGAAAGTGCTGCGCTTTCCTTTGATCAACGTCTACTTGCTGTTCAACAGTTAGGTCGTGACTATGTGGCGGCGGGTGTTTACGATCGTGCTGAAAATATGTTTCAGCAACTTATAGATGAACAAGAATTTCGCCAAAGTGCTCTACAATCCTTGTTGGCTATTTATCAGTTAACCAGTGATTGGGGAAAAGCTATAGAAACGGCTGAAAAACTGGTTAAATTAGGTCAGCATGAATTAAAAGAGCAAATTTCACATTTTTATTGTGAATTGGCACTTCAAGAAATGAGCAGTGATAATCTTGATAGTGCGCTTAATTTGTTGCAAAAAGCAGGGCAAATGGATCCTCTTTGTGCCCGGGTTTCAATTATGTATGGTCGTATCTATATTGCTCGTGATGATAAACAAAAAGCTATTGATGTTTTAATGAAAGTTATTGAGCAAGATAAAGAGATGGTCAGTGAAACCTTACCTATGCTTTTTGAATGTTTCCAAGCCCAAGGTGATACTTCTCGTTGGGAAACTTATTTACGTCAATGTGTAGATAGTAATTGTGGCGCAATTGCGGAGCTTTACCTTGCTGACATTATTGAAGCTAAAGAAGGTATTGAAGCGGCCCAGTTATACATTAATCGCCAATTAGAACGTCATCCAACCATGCGCCTATTCTATCGTTTAATGCGTTACCATTTAGCTGAAGCGGAAGAAGGACGAGCCAAAGAGAGTCTTATCTTATTGCGCTATATGGTGGGGGAACAAATTCGCACGAAACCAGATTATCGTTGCCATAAATGTGGTTTTACCTCTCATGCATTATATTGGCATTGTCCATCCTGTCGTTCATGGGATACCGTTAAACCTATTCGCGGTTTAGATGGTCAGTGACGATGTCACTTTTTTAATAGTCTCTCTATAAATAAAGGCCCTAAAATGTCATTTCATTGTGATAAAAAATCGCCCGAGCTTACCTGCGCGCCCGTAATTGTGGCACTAGACTATGAAGACCAAAAAAGTGCATTAGATTTTGCACAGCGTATTGATCCCTCATCTTGTCGTTTAAAAATTGGTAAAGAGATGTTTACTCGTTTTGGACCTCAATTTGTGACTCAATTACAAAAAGAAGGGTTTGATATTTTCTTAGATTTAAAATTTCATGATATTCCAAATACCGTTGCAAGAGCTGTCGCCGCCGCTGCTGATTTAGGTGTATGGATGGTCAATGTTCATGCAAGTGGTGGCAGTCGTATGATGCGTGCCGCCAAAGAGAGTCTTGTGACATTTGGTAAAGATGCACCACTTTTAACCGCAGTGACAGTACTTACCAGTATGGATCAATCTGATTTAATTGAATTGGGAATAACATTAACGCCTGCTGAGCAAGCAGAGCGTTTAGCGTTACTGACCAAATCTTGTGGTCTTGATGGTGTTGTCTGCTCTGCACATGAAGCAACACGTTTTAAACAAGTTTGTGGTGATGATTTCTTATTAGTGACTCCGGGTATTCGCCCAGCAGGAAGTGATGTTGGTGATCAGCGTCGTGTAATGACGCCAGAGCAAGCGATTAAAGCGGGCGTTGACTATATGGTGATTGGTAGACCGATCACACGTAGTGATAATCCTCTTGAAACATTGCGACAAATTAATCGTTCTATACAAGGTATGTAAATGGATAATAACTCTCGTTTGGTTTATTCCACAGATACAGGTCGCATAAAAGAAGAAGCGCAAAAGCCAGTACGACCTGCTGGTGATGGTATTGTGCGTATTCAGCGCCAAACTAGTGGACGTAAAGGCAAAGGGGTTTGTGTCGTTTCAGGTATTGATCTGGATGATGCAGAGTTAGCCAAACTAGCGGCTGAACTGAAGAAAAAATGTGGCTGTGGTGGTAGTGTCAAAGACGGTTTAATTGAGATCCAAGGTGATAAGCGTGATTTAATTAAATCGCTATTAGAAGCCAAAGGAATGAAAGTTAAACTTGCTGGTGGTTAATTTATAGTAAAACAGTGCGTCCATCAATAAGATTATAGGTGACATTGTCACCTATTTTTTTGCATTTCATTTTATTCTTTTTCATCAATTTTTAGATATTTTACTGGCACTGAAAGTGTTAGCCAAACACCATTATCTGCTTGATAAAATTCAAAACCTTCACTGAACATTTGTTCACTATCAATGGTTAAAACAACAACTTTTCCATGACGATTACCGACATTCACGGCTGTTTTATAATCTTGTGAAAGGTGAACATATTGACGACCGTTAGGGATCAAGCCTTGATTAAAAATACTTTCGATAAAGCGCGTTGCTGTGCCGTGAAAAAGTTTTTTAGGGGGAGTAATAGCTTGATAATTAATGGTGGTTTTAAGCGAGTGACCTTGAACTGCACGAATAAAAAATCCATCTTCTGAAATAGCAAAACGCTTTTTATCATTGGTATCTACAACGTCTTTAATTAATTCAAGAGTTAGCGGGGTGCCATTTTTCTGTGCTAATGAGATTAATTTTGATATTTCACCCCATCCTTGATCATCCAAGGTTAAACCGATACTTTCAGGGGCATGACGTAAGATATAACTTAAAAAACGACTAATTTGTACATTGTCTTTCATTGATGTAATCCATTTATTATTTATTAAATTTATGACACAAGAGAAAATAGCGATGTATCATAAAAACATTCCTTTTTTTAAGGTTCTTCTTTTATCACTAGTTTGACCAGAAATTAAAGATATAAAAAAGCTGATAGTTCTAAGAGAACTATCAGCTATATTGTATACCGATTAAAGTCCTATTAGATAGGACGAGCGACGATATTACGAGTTTCTAGTTTTACATCTTCAATGCGAACAGGAATGATATCATTGAGTTTATAAGCAGTTTCACCTTTTATAATGACGGTGCCTGTTTCTTGGCTACATTGGATTTCATCACGTACCGCATGGAAGAATGGTGCAGGAATAAAGGCAACTGCGCCATTTTCAACTAGACGGACACGAACACCACCACGCGTAATATCAATAATTTCTGCATTAAATGATGTTTCAGTGCCAGCAAACGGTTTTAAGAAACGTGCATATAACCAATCACCCACATCACGTTCAGCCATACGATTAGCACGACGACGTTCTGCAATACGAATACCATCTTCATCCTGTGGCTTTTCAGCGGGTTCTTTGCTGATAATCGCTTTGAGTAAACGGTGATTTAAAATATCACTGTATTTACGAATTGGTGAAGTCCATGTTGCATAAGCTTCTAATCCTAAACCAAAATGAGGGCCTGGCTCAGCTTTGATTTCTGCAAAGTTTTGGAAGCGGCGAATACGGCTATCAAGGAATTGATTGGGTTGATTATCAAGTTCACGACGTAATTGGCAGAAACCTTCAAGCGTTAATAAACGTTCAGATGTCGTTTCAATACCGTTATCTTTTAAGGTTTGTACAACTTGATCGATATAGAGAGGATCAAAGCCTGTATGAACATTGTAAACACCAAAACCTAAGTTTTTCGCCAAAACTTTTGCGGCACAGATATTGGCTGTGATCATTGCTTCTTCAACAATGCGGTTTGCGATACGGCGTTTTTCTGCAACGATATCTAAAACATTACCGCCTTCATCAAGAATAAAACGATAATCAGGACGTTCTTTAAAGACTAATGCATGTTTTTCACGCCATTCATGACGTTTTTCACACATCTCTTTTAATAACATCACTTGCTCATGAACCATTTCATTTTCAGGTTGCCATGGTGAGTTTTCACCTTCTAACCAATCTGAAATGTTGTCATAAACCAGTTTAGCTTTTGATTCTACCCAAGCAGAGTAGAAGTGAATGTCTTCAAGTAGAGCACCTTCTTCGGTGATATTGACTTGGCAAACTAATGCAGGGCGTTTTTCATTAGGACGTAATGAGCAGATGTTATCTGACAGTTCACGAGGCAACATCGGGATATTAAAGCCGGGTAGATAATTAGTGAGCGCGCGTTGCGCTGCAATTTTATCTAGTTCACTATTTGGCAGTATATAAGCGGTTGGATCAGCGATTGCGATAAATAGTGTTAATTGACCGTTCTCTTCTTTACGAATAAAGAGCGCGTCATCCATATCTTCTGTTGATGCACTATCAATAGTGACAAAGGAGAGTGAGGTCAGATCTTCGCGAGGTAAAGCGTCATGTAATGTTAGCGCTTCGTTACCCATTTCAGGCGCATCACGTTCAAGTTGATGACGCATTAAGGTCACCCACCAAGGCGCAAAATGATCATCTTTATCCGTGATATAGTCGGTTATCTCTGCCTGAAAACCTTTATCACCTTTATTAAGTGGGTGACGACGCATTACGGCAACAGCCCAATCTTGATCAACAAATTTATGTGTTAAGCCTTGAGCTGGGCGGCAAGGAATAGCGTCTTTTAAAAGCGGGTGGTCTGGAATGATCCACAGACGGTTATCACCTTCTTTTTTCTGAATACGACCGACAAAACGCGTTAAGAAAGGTTCGACTAATTCCTCGGGTTCAACCGACTCTTTATCGCCATTTGTATGAACGGCAGCAATAACTCGGTCGCCGTGCATCACTTTTTTCATTTGCGGAGGGGGAATAAAATAGCTTTTCTGACCATCAACTTCAAGGAAGCCAAAGCCTTTATCTGTTCCCTTTACAAGGCCTTCCACGCGCGGTGTCTGGGCATGGAGTTGCTGTTTTAGCTGTGCAAGCAGCGGATTGTCTTGAAACATATTTTTCCGGAAAGTCGGCAGTTTTAATAATAAAAGTGGGCAATAGTTTTATTCGATTGTGTGTAGTGACGCAAGTAATATTGCATCAGAAAAACAGACAAATCGGCAAAAAATTATTCAGGATCTGTTTTTTCTTTAAACTCACAAAGATCTTCAATAATACAAGAGCCACACCGTGGTTTTCGTGCAATACAGGTATAACGACCATGAAGAATAAGCCAATGGTGACAATCAACTTTAAATTCTGCCGGAACAACCTTTAACAGTTTTTGTTCAACTTCATTGACATTTTTACCTGGGGCGAAACCTGTGCGATTACTCACTCTAAAGATATGGGTATCGACAGCGATTGTCGGCCAGCCAAATGCCGTGTTTAAAACGACATTTGCTGTTTTGCGACCGACGCCGGGTAAGGCTTCTAGGGCTTCTCTGTTTTCAGGAACTTCACTGTTATGTTTATCGACTAAGATTTGACATGTCTTAATCACATTTTCAGCTTTAGTATTATATAGGCCAATGGTTTTAATATATTTCTTAAGACCATCAACGCCTAAAGTCAGTATCGCTTGTGGCGTATTGGCAACAGGATAAAGTTTAGCTGTTGCCTTATTAACACTCACATCGGTAGCTTGTGCAGAGAGTAATACGGAGATCAATAGTTCAAACGGAGAGTCAAATTTTAGCTCTGTCGTTGGATGCGGATTGTTATCACGCAACCGAGTTAGAATTTCAATACGTTTTGCTTGATTCATTATGCTCACAAATTAATTTTTAACGATATGACTACCACAGCCTTGTTCTTTTTCGTAAGTTTTCGTTGGCGAAGCGCTGCGCTTTTTCTGTCTTTCATCAATTAGGTATTTTGCTGCTAACATAAAGCCTAAGCCAATGAAAGCACCCGGTGGCAAAATAGCAAGTAAGAAGGGAGAGTCTAAATGTACGATCTCAATTCTCAATACTTGTGCCCATTCACCTAATAGTAAATCAGCACCATCAAATAATGTACCGTTACCTAATATTTCACGTATAGCACCTAAAACAAAGAGTGCGGCCGTTGCACCTAATCCCATTGCTAGACCATCAATAGCAGAAGGAAAAACTTCATTTTTAGCTGCAAACGCTTCAGCACGACCAATAACAATACAGTTAGTTACGATCAATGGAATGAAGATCCCCAAAGATTGATATAAGCCATAGGCGTATGCATTGATCAGTAATTGCACAGCGCTGACGACAGACGCAATTATCATAACATAAATTGGGATACGAATTTCAGAGGGAACCCAACGACGTAAGCTAGAAACGGCCACATTTGTGCAAAATAGAACTAATGTTGTCGCAATACCCAAGCCTAAAGCGTTTGTTGCTGTTGAGGAAACAGCAAGTAAAGGGCACAATCCAAGTAATTGCACTAAAGCCGAGTTATTTTTCCATAATCCTTGAGAAAAGAGCTCTTTAATTGAGTTCATATTAATTTGCCTCACAGACAGAGAGTGTATCAAGTTTCTCTGGTAAAGATTGTATTAACCATGCAGTACGCTTTGATGAGTTAACGACAGCACGAGGGGTGATCGTCGCACCAGTAAATTGATCAAAATCTCCGCCATCTTTTTTTACTGCCCAGTGCGGATCGTTTTCACTGGAAATGAATTTATTACTCAGTGTTGTGATCCAATCCGAAATCCGTGTTTCAATTTTATCCCCCAATCCTGGCGTTTCATTATGAGCCGTCACACGCACTCCAAGGACATTTCCTTTAAAATCGGCTCCCACAAGAAGCTCAATTGCTCCTGAATATCCATCTGGCGCAGTCGATTCTAATGCAGCTGCAACAGGTTTACCGTCTAAACGAGCAACATAAAGTTTATGAGGTTTGGTATTACCTAATTCAGGTGCGGTAAGAAGATAACAATCTTTGGAAAGCGAGTTGTTATATATCGTTTGGGGGATCACTTGATCTAATAATTTTTGTTTCTCTAAGGCAACTTGTTCTGCAATGGTATTTTCAGTGAGGTGATAGACCACAGCGGTTAAACCCGTAGTACAAGCTGCAAAGATAGCTAATGTGAGCCCATGGCGCTTTAAGATTTCGATCATTATTTTCTCCTTGGTATTAATGTCCGTAAACACGAGGACGTGTATAGCTATCAATAAGAGGTACAGCAATATTGGCTAGTAATACAGAGAAAGCAACGGCATCTGGGTATCCGCCATAAACACGTATAATCCAAACTAATAAACCAATCATCCCAGCATAAATTAAACGACCTTTAGGTGTTGTTGAGGCGCTAACGGGATCAGTGGCAATAAAAAATGCGCCTAACATTGTGGCTCCAGAGAAAAGTTGTAATAGCGGTTGTGAGTAGCGAGTAGGATCGATACCCCAGCTAATAACCGAACATAGCGCTAATACAGAAATCATCGCAACAGGGATATGCCAGCTAATAATGCGTTTATAAAGTAGAATTAATCCACCAACTAAATAAGCCACATTTACCCATTGCCAGCCAATACCGGCAAATTCACCTTGTAAGATAGGTGTCGCTAAAACTTCATCAATAGAATGAGTGAGTAAGCCCGTTTTAAAACTATCAAGTGGGGTTGCTTGTGTAATGCCATCGACAGAGCGTCTTAAATCTTCCAGTGTTAAGCCAGATGGTGTCTGTCCAGTAAAGAAGATGCTTAAACTATCCATTACATTGTAAGAGACAGTTTGTAATTCAACAGGGGGCATCCAAGATGTCATTTGTACTGGGAATGAGATCAGTAAAACCACATAACCTACCATTGCTGGGTTAAATGGATTTTGTCCTAAGCCACCATAAATATGTTTTGCGATAACAATCGCAACAAAAGTGCCTAACACAATGATCCACCAAGGCGCTAAAGGCGGAATACTAATGGCGAGTAATACACCTGTCAGTAGCGCTGAATTGTCTTTCAGATAAAGTAAGGGATCTTCTTTTTTGAGTTTTACACAGAGTGTTTCAGTGACAAGCGCCACAATAATAGCTAACACAATTTGGTAAATAGTTCCTAAGCCAAAGAAATAGATCTGGCTTAAGATCCCCGGCAGTGCCGCTAATGTTACCCATAGCATAACCTGGCTGGTGGATTGTTGATTATGCGTAAAAGGGGAGCTCGCAATTTTTAATTTACTACTGTTTGTTTGTATCGGTCTGAATTTCATCTGTGATTAATCCAAGGTAACTTCTTCTTTAGCTCGACGTTGTTCGGCTTCTTTTTTCGCTTTAACTCTGGCAATAGCGGCAGCAACAGCAGCTTTACGTGGATCGACTTCTTCCGCTTTAGCATGTTGCTCAGGTGCTTCATCAACTGTTGATTGGGTTTGTTGAGCTTCTTTTTTCGCT
Source organism: Proteus faecis (assembly GCF_030286765.1). Lineage (NCBI taxonomy): Bacteria > Pseudomonadati > Pseudomonadota > Gammaproteobacteria > Enterobacterales > Morganellaceae > Proteus > Proteus faecis. The sequence continues at coordinate 115,467 of NZ_JASVWV010000001.1, read as the reverse complement.
TTAACTCTGGCAATAGCGGCAGCAACAGCAGCTTTGCGCGGATCGACTTCTTCCGCTTTAGCATGTTGCTCAGGTGCTTCATCAACTGTTGATTGGGTTTGTTGAGTCTCTTTTTTCGCTTTTACTCTGGCAATAGCGGCAGCAACAGCAGCTTTACGCGGATCGACTTCTTCCTCTTTAGCATGTTGCTCAGGCGTTTCATCAACTGTTGATTGGGTTTGTTGAGCTTCTTTTTTTGCTTTTACTCTAGCAATAGCGGCCGCAACAGCAGCTTTGCGTGGATCGACTTCTTCCGCTTTAGCATGTTGCTCAGGTGCTTCATCAACTGTTGATTGGGTTTGTTGAGTCTCTTTTTTCGCTTTTACTCTGGCAATAGCGGCAGCAACAGCAGCTTTGCGCGGATCGACTTCTTCCACTTCAGTATTTTGCACAGGTGTTTCATTAGTTGTTGCTTCTGTTTGCGCTTGTTGTGCTTTCTTGGCTTTAACTCGAGCTAATGCGGCAGCAACAGCAGCTTTGCGCGGATCAGCATCTTCGTTCTTGCTTGCTACATTCTCACTTGAGGTTTCTAGTGCTTTTTGTTGTGCTAGTTTAGCCGCTTGTTTTGCTCTGACTTCTTCTTTGCGTTTTTTACGTGCGGCAATAGCAGCTGCGTTATCAGGCTCTTCTCCCGCTTTAACAGAAATAATTTTGCCGATACTTTGTTTCGCTTTTACACGAGAAAGTGCTGATTGAACTTCACCGTGATCTTTATCATCAAGTTTAACTGCTGCGCGTTGATGTCTTGCTTCACGCTCAAGTTTTTCACGCTCCATACGTATTTTCTTCGCTTCAAAACGTGCTTTGGCTTCTGCCGCGCGTTTTGCTTCTGCATCAATTTCTCGTATTTCTGCTTTTTCTTGGCGATAGTATTGAACTAGCGGAATATTACTTGGGCAAACAAATGCACAAGCACCACATTCAATACAATCAAATAAATTATGTTGTTGTGCTTTCTCATGCTCTTTACCTTTACTAAACCAGTAAAGTTGTTGAGGTAATAAACCACTAGGGCAAGCATCAACACAATGACCACAACGGATACAGGCTTCTTCAAGGTTATTTGTATCCATCTCTTCAGCTGAAGGAATAAGTAGGCAGTTCGTTATCTTAACAACAGGAGCATTTAAGTCTGGTAAGGTAAAGCCCATTAATGGTCCACCCATAATCACCATTTGTTCAGAGCCTGCAACAAAACCCGCTTGTTTTAGTAATGAGTAAATAGGTGTACCTAAACGCACCCAAAAATTACCTGGTGTTTTAGCGCCATTACCTGTGACGGTGACAACACGTTCAATTAATGGCTCATCATCAATAATGGCACGTTTGATGGCAACAACAGTACCGACGTTTTGCATTAAAACGCCAATATCAGATGAACGACCACCAGATGGTACTTCTTTGCCCGTTAAGATTTTGGTGAGTTGTTTAGCACCACCTGATGGGTATTTTGTTGGAATAACACGAATGAAAATACGTTTTTCATCAGGTACTGTACTTAAGGCGTGTTTTAATGACTCGATGGCTTCAGGCTTATTATCTTCAATACCAATTAGCACTTCATCTGGAGAGAGAAGGTGAATTAAGACCTGACACCCTGCAATCACTTCATCAGCATGCTCCTGCATTAAGCGATCGTCGGCAGTAATATATGGTTCACACTCTGCTGCATTGATGATAAGTGTTTTAATAAGATTGCCACCACCTTTTAATTTTGTGGCTGTTGGAAATCCAGCTCCACCTAATCCCGCAATGCCTGCTTCATGAATGCGAGTGAGTAAAACCTCTTTACTTTGTGATTGATAATCCACAAGAGGGAATTGTTCACGCCACTCATCTTTACCGTCAGATTGAATTCTTACTGCAATTTCAGGTAATCCAGAAGGGTGAGTACTTGGAAAAGGTTCTATTGCTGTAACTGTACCAGAGATAGAGGCATGTACAGGCAATGTCCTACCAACTCCTCGTGTTAACGGTTGACCTTTTAATACATGTTCGCCTACGCTGACACAAAGTTGGCCCGGTACACCTAAATGCTGATGAATAGGAATAATGACTTCATTAGGTAATTGCGCTATACGCATTGGTGTACGACTTGACTGCAATTTCATTTCAGGAGGATGAATGCCGCCTTTAAAATCCCAGATTTTATCTTTTTTAAATAACGAAAAGAGATTAAACATGAGCGTTATCCTCCGTCTTTAATGACGGTTCATCTTCTGGTGTTTCTTCCGGCTCTGCGGGAATGTTTTTTACCGGGATTGTATTTAAATCCCATTTCCAGTTTGAGGTTGTGACTTTGACAGGAATTAAAGTTATGCAATCAGTAGGACATGGAGGAACACATAAGTCACATCCGGTACATAAGTCTTCAATAACAGTGTGCATAGCGCGTGTTGCACCCACAATGGCATCAACAGGGCACGCTTGAATACACTTAGTGCATCCTATGCAATTATCTTCATCAATTAAGGCGACTTTTCTAATTGGATTTAATGCTTCTTCATCACCATCGAGTGGTTGAGGCTCAACACCCATTAATTCCGCTATTTTTAACATCACTTGTTCGCCACCTGGTGCACAACGGTTAATCATTTCACCATTGTTTGCAACAGCATCTGCATAAGGACGACACCCTGGATGACCGCATTGCCCGCATTGGCTTTGCGGTAATATTGCGTCAATTTTTTCGACAATAGGATCTTCTTCCACTTTAAAACGACGTGCGGAATATCCCAAAATTAGCCCAAAGATAAGACCTAGCGCACCGAGTACGCCAATTGCTATCCATAAAGAATTCATTACAGTTTCACCAAACCACTAAAACCCATAAAGGCGAGAGACATTAAACCTGCGGTAATTAAACCAATTGAAGCACCTTTAAAGGGTGCGGGTACATTGGCGACGGCTAAACGTTCTCGAATAGCTGCAAATAATACCATTACCAAAGAGAAACCGACGGCGGCACCAAAACCATAAACGGCAGATTGCATAAATGTGTGAGCTTGATTGATATTTAATAATGCTACACCTAATACAGCACAGTTTGTGGTAATTAAAGGTAAGAAGATCCCTAATAAACGATAGAGTGTCGGGCTTGTTTTTCTTACAACCATTTCAGTGAATTGTACAACTACTGCAATAACTAAAATAAAGCTCAGTGTGCGTAAATAAAGTAAGTCCAAAGGAACTAAAATAAAATTATCCATCAGCCAAGAACTAATCGAGGCGAGTGTCATAACAAAGGTGGTCGCAAATCCCATACCAATCGCAGTTTCTAATTTTTTTGATACACCCATAAATGGGCATAAACCAAGGAATTTGACGAGTACAAAGTTATTCACCAATACGGTGCCGACGAATAGAAGCAAGTAATCAGTCATTGTTATGCCAAAATTGTTAAACAGAGAAACAAAAAGCCTCCAGAAATAAAGAGGCTAAACAAGCGTATATAATATCAAGGGTAAAGACGTGAAGTTATCGAACTTGTGTGAAAGTTTCACGGACACGTTTAGAGTACTTGATATAGGGCACAAAGCAGACAGTCGAGAAAACAGACCATAGAAGGGATTGTAATGCGGTTTGGTCATCAACAGGCGCAAAGCCAAAGCTCTTAATGGCTAATAGTAAGTTGATAAGCAACCAAAAAATAAACAGGCGCGGAAAGTTTTTAGCACGATAAAAAAATTGTCTTAGTAGATAAAGTGTAAAACTAAACATTACCCACGTTGTTAACGCGGAAAGATACCAACTTGATATCAAATGAAAAGGAAGCTGGTGGAGGATCGAAAAATCTGAAAAATATTTAATAACATAGAGAACAGACATTAACCCAGAACCGATAACTGACAAGATCATATAAGCCAATGGCGCAAGCAACCACCCGGTAATATGCGCTTTTCCTGAAAGGTTATTCTGCGTGTTTGCTTTGAGATCAAATTTCATTAATTAATTATTCCTACTCGTATGTATAGAACTAAACGGGATATTATCACAAACTTTGTTATTATTTATTTAGCTACAAAAGTGAAAGTGATTTTTGTTAAAAAAGCATATAAAAATAGGATAGGGTTATGGCAATTAAACTCAATGTTGGAATTATCGGGTATGGCTATGCAAGTAAAACTTTTCATGCGCCACTGATAATAACAACCGATGGCTTAAATCTTAGTGCAATTTCAAGCTCTGATGAAAATAAAGTAAAACAAGATTTTCCTCATATGACGGTTTATGCCGACCCTCAAGCACTTATTAACGATCCCTCAATTGACTTAATCATTATTCCAACACCGAATAATACTCACTATTCACTGGCTTCACAGGCTCTGAAAAAAGGGAAACATGTCATTGTTGATAAACCGTTTACACTGACACTGGAAGAAGCTGAAAAATTGACTCAGCAAGCAAACGATGCGGGTAAACTTCTTTCCGTCTTTCATAATCGCCGTTGGGATTCCGGTTTCTTAACCGTTAAAAAACTTTTAGCTGATAAAACACTGGGGGATATCCGTGCCTATGAAGCGCATTTTGATCGTTTTCGTCCAACAGTACGTCAACGTTGGCGAGAAGATGCAGGAATTGGTGGTGGGCTTTGGTACGATCTCGCCCCTCATGTTCTTGACCAAGCGGTTTGTCTATTTGGTGAACCTAAAGCAATTACGGCTAATATTGCACAATTACGCCCTAATGCAAAAAATGCCGATTACTTTCATGCATTACTAGAATATGACAATCTTAGAGTTGTCCTTCATGCTTCGATGTTAGTTGCGTCTCCAACACCTATCTTTGCTATTCATGGAACAAAAGGAAGCTATGTTAAGTATGGTTTGGATACCCAAGAAGATGCCTTAAAAGCGGGTTATCTTCCTAACCAAACTTATAATTGGGGAATGGATAATAATGATGGTGAATTAACAATACTATCAGAGTCTGGTGAGTTAGAGACAACGACACTTACTACACTTTCTGGTGATTATCCCGCTTACTATCAACAAATTTATCGTGCAATTACATTGGGTGAAGAAAATCCCGTTACGCCAATACAAGCAACAGCCATTATGCGTTTGATTGAAGCTGGCGAAATTTCTAATCGTTTAAAACAAACTATTACGTTATAAGCCAAAGGGAGCGCTAAATCTAATGTCTTGGTGGCAAAAATTAAAACTCGATCCTTTTCTCATGATTATGATTTGTGTGGTGACGCTTGCAACACTCCTACCCGCACAAGGCGATATTAAAGTTTTATTCCAATATCTTACGACCGGCGCGATAGCACTGCTGTTTTTTTTACATGGCGCGAAGCTTTCTAGAGAAGCGATATTGGCAGGGCTTGGGCATTGGCGTTTACATCTTACTGTATTTGCTAGTACCTTTATTCTTTTCCCTATTTTAGGGCTCGGATTACAAGTTATTGTACCTGAATGGATGTCACCGACTGTCTATATGGGTTTTTTATATCTTTGTGCATTACCAGCGACGGTGCAATCTGCGATTGCCTTTACTTCTGTTGCTGGAGGAAATGTCGCTGCGGCTATTTGTAGTGCATCTGCATCCAGCATTCTTGGTGTTTTTCTTTCACCGCTATTAGTCGGTTTTTTAATGCAAACGCAAGGCTCTGCGAGTGACTTTGATACAGCCGGTGCTATTCAGTCTATTTTACTACAATTGATGGTACCTTTTATTATTGGTCACTTATCACGACCTTTAATTGGCCGTTGGGTTGATAATCATAAAAAATTAGTTAATAGAACAGATCGTTCTTCTATTTTGCTGGTGGTATATGTGGCATTTAGTGAGGCCGTTGTTGAGGGGATCTGGCATAAAATTGATGGTTGGTCGCTATTAACGATTACTGTAGTGAGTTGTATTCTGTTAGCGATTGTGATTTTTGTGAATATGTACAGTGCAAGATTGCTTGGTTTTAATAAAGAAGATGAGATCACCATTGTTTTTTGTGGTTCCAAAAAGAGCTTAGCAAATGGTGTACCCATGGCGAATGTGTTATTTCCTGCCGCAACCGTTGGGGTAATGTTATTACCACTAATGATATTCCATCAGATCCAATTAATGGTTTGTGCGGTATTAGCACAGCGTTATGCCAATCAAACTAAAAAAGCCGAAAAGAAAGAGCGTATTTAAGCTGGTGGATAATCAATAAGATCAATCAGATATTAATAGTGAACTAAATGAGAAAAAAGCATCGATTTTACTTTTTTATCGGTGCTTTTTTATTGGCTATGATGGTCATGATTTTCTTTTTTATCGGCTAATAAAGGTCGTTGAGATTTAAAAGGAAGTGGTAAGCCGAATATAAGATAAATTAAGAAAACAAATCCCATATTTAAATAGTCGGATTTATGATTTTTCACATCAACCTTTAATTCACACTCGATGGGTTCTAGCTGGTCGCTAATAGTATATTTACCTTGGTAAAGTTCATTCAGCATAGTCTGAGCTTGTTCAAATTCTTTATCGTTGACGAGTAATTTTACGCCCCCAATTGCTTGAGCATATACTTGGTTATTCCAAACAATATTTTCATCTAAAAGGATCACATCAATGCCTTCTGATTGAAGAAAACCCGCTTCTATCGAAGCATCAAGCGGTGATAGATATTGTGCTAATAATTTATATTGCCCCCTTGTTGGATGAATATTCCACATAGTTTTTCCTTAATAATTACCCTTTGAAAATTAATTCTAGTCTAAGAGTTATTAAGAATTCCATCCATTTTTAATAAATAAAAAAACCACCTGATAAACAGATGGTTTTAATCAATAAATGATTAGATATTAACGTGAACTCACTTTTTTAATTAATGCATCACGTTCGGCTTGGCTAATAAAGGCCATTTTTAAGCCATTAATTTGTGTTTGGCGGATTTGCTCTGGTGTTAACCCCGCTGCAGGTGCTGCAACAGTATATTCATGTTTTAGTTCAATACCTTCAACTGCAGGATCATCGGTATTAAGAGAGGCAATAATGCCATGCTCTAAAAATGTTTTTAAAGGATGCTCTGCTAACGAATTGATCGTACTGGTTTGAATATTTGATGTTAAGCAAGACTCAATACCAATCTGATGTTCGGCAAGATAGTCCATTAAACGTGGATCTTCAATTGCTTTCACTCCGTGACCAATACGACTTGCACCTAATTCTTTAATTGCATGCCAAATACTTTCTGCACCAGCTGCTTCACCAGCATGAACTGTAATATTCCAGCCAGTATCACGAGCACGGTTAAAATGGGGTTGGAATAAATGGCCTGGAAAACCTAATTCATCACCGGCTAAATCAAGTGCTGTAATTTTATCTTGATGTTTTAGTAAGCCATCTAATTCTTGTTGGCAGGCGTTTTCACCAAAGGTACGGCTTAAAATACCGATTAAACGAATATCTACATCGTGTGATTGCTGTGCGCTTTGTACACCATCAATAATGGCTTCCACGACACCCTCAACCGGCAACTGATGTTTCATTGCCATATAATAAGGTGAGAATCGCAATTCAGCGTAATCGATACCTGCATTAACTACATCCACCACGTTTTCATAAGCAACACGATGACATGCGTCTAAATCTGCTAAAACTGCTACACCCCAATCTAATTTTTGTAAAAAACTAACAAGACTTGGCTCGTTTTTTGTGATTTGTACATGAGGTCGCAATGCTTCTAATTCATAAGCAGGTAGTGCAATATTATGTTGTTTTGCTAACTCTAAAATAGTTTGTGGACGAATATTACCATCTAAATGACGATGTAAGTCGGTTAAAGGCAACTGTGTGTCAATCACGTGTATTTTCCTTTTTAATAGAAACAATGAAAATCTATCGTTTATAGTGATTTTCTTATAATTGGGTAAATATAAATAAGTTGCAGATTATTATGACTGATTTTTATTTTATGCACTAACAAATAAACTTAAATTGGCTATTTTTAAAACTAAAAATGCAGTTTTTTCTCGTTTTTTAGTTGAAAAATAGAAGATGGAAAAAAGAAGTGTTTATTTATTAGCTACTACATTCAATTTAATTGACGTGTATTATCAGACAGATTGATACATTAAATGTTAATTTGAAAAAAGATCAATCATTATAATTGAAATGTCCTATCAGTTATTTTGATAGTTTTAAATGAAAGCACGGATATAAAAAATATATTAAATATCAATTTATTATGATTTTGTTTAATAAATTAATGCTTATTTTTGTTTAAGGTGTTTTTTAGATAAAAAATGAAAATATTATTTTTATAAAAATAATAAAGTTAGTTTTTATTTTAAATTATTTATAGAGAATAAAAGGGAACTAAAAAATAGAATATCCCTTTTATTAAATAAGGAATAAATGATAGGTGATTATCGCCATAATAGGGGCGCTGTTAGCGAGATATATTTAATTAGATGTAATTATTTACAAAATAATTTTTTAATAGATACCTATTTATTTAAAATTAAGGAAAATAAATATGAATGAGAATTCTGATTTTAGTTTTGAAAATAATAAAATAAAAGATCAACTAATGCCCAAAATGCTTCCACCTTCATCCTCAAATAATCTTACTTATGGATCACAAGTCGTTACTGGTGATGGTGTGATTGCGTTAGATTTAGTTGTCGTGATTGATACCAGTGGTTCAATGTCTGATGAATCGTCGGATTTAAGTAAAGAAGTGGATGATGCAATACAAACTGCACTTGAACAATGTCCATCAAAACTGAGAGTGACCTTTTTAGGTATAGAAGGTACATGGGATGATACTAAATTTGATCAATCAGCCAGTGACTATTTAAAAGCGCTAGGAGTTCCTGAAAGTCGTTTACAGGCAAGAAAACCATTTAAAGAAGCTGATGGGCGTGATCATGCCGGCAATAAAGAGGATTTATGTCGTGCAGTAATTGATTTAAGTAAGTATTTTGATTGGCGTGACGGTGCCCGCCGCGCTATTTTTGTGTTGGGTGATGAAGGAATGGAAGGGGGCGGTGGTGTTCTTACAAATGATGCGGTTAGAAAAAATGATGAAGCTATCTCTGTAGCTCAGAACGAAAAAGTCAAAGTATATACCTATCAAGGAACACCTGATAATAAAATAACGAATTTAGATCGTTTCCCAAGTATCGCTGATAGAGATAGTATCACAAGAGAATATCAACGTTTAGCAAGAGAGACAGGAGGGCGCTCATATATCTATACTACAGGTATTGCGCAATTTTCATTAGTATTACAAGAAATACTCTGTGATAGCTTGACGTTACCGGATATTCCTAAACCGGATGAAAAAACATCTAACTGTAATCAGGTCTGCACACAACTCACTTCTATTATTTCCACTGTAAATACTCTTGCGGGAATAATTAATAAAGCTATTGATTCTTGTTGCAAAGATGAATGGAGTCATCACCATATTCCAGCTAAAGATCGCGATTGTTAATTAAAACACGATGCTAAAAAAATACCCCATTATGTTATTTTACAAATGGGGTATTTATTGTTTTAACGACTGACCGTTCTAACAAAAAGTTAATTATTGAGCTTGTGCTGGTTGCTCAGGAATTAAGATGTCTTGTTCTTCGATAATGGCTGGATCTTCGGTCATTTCTTCTTGATAACCTTCTTCTGAATAATCAGAATCATCATAATCATAAGATGATGCGCCCATACCGAATAACATGGCTGCTAAACCCAACATTTGAGGTGCTTGGGTGACTTCCATAAATTCATCAAAAGTATAAGTTTTACCATTCATGGTGAATTTATCTGCAGCATAGTTCAGTTTCATGCTTAATGCTTTACCATCCTGTGCAAGTAACATCAATGGTAATGCATCTTTTTCGTCTTGAGAAATTTGATTGATATTTTGTTGTAACTCAGCTTTTAACTGTTCAATATCAGTCGCTGTTGTTGCTTCAATCTCTTTTTTCTCTTCATCTGTCAATGCGGTTTCTTGGTAACGAGCAGCATCAAGATATTGAGTGGTGTTACGGAATTCAGCTAACATTGGAAGAGATAAATCAATATTAAAATCGATGTTTTTAAACAGATAGTTAAATAACTCTGCTGGTGATTTCTCTTGGCTTTCTAATACTTTAACGTTAAAAGCATTTAAGTCTAAGTTAAAGGTTAACTTACTTGCACCACTTTTATTGGTTAAAGAAGCTTCATCAATACGGAAAACTAAGCCTTTTTCTAGAACATCACGAACGGCTTGTTCAACCATTTCTGAATTGTCGAAATGATTTTTATTCCATGGTAACAATGAGTTGTTATAAACTTTGGTTAATAACAACATCGCATCTGGATCAGCTTTATCAATGGAATAGCCAAATTTACCAGCACCAAATTCTAGTCCTGCAACATTCAGTGACTTAAAGTCATAAGTTTGAGAGATGTTAAAGAGCTTATCTTTGATATCACTTTTTGTCGTCAGAGAAAAATCTTTCAGTGAGAAATCAGATGCTTTGTCTTTACTGGTATGTGCGATTTCAGCAAAATTTAATATTTGTTCATTAAATAAGTACTGATCGTTATTAACTTTTGTTCCAACAAGAGAACCAGAGATATTTTTAATTGTGAAAGTTTCTTCACCATCTTTAGTCACAACAACTTGATCACCTTTAATTTTGGTTGCAAAGTTTGTTGCATCTTTGTCTGATGAATACTCAACAGTGATAGGTGTCGTTTTAACTGTGCCACCATTTTCAGCAAAATCGATAGAATTTAGTGTCGCGGTACCGGATACTGAACCATCGAAAGCTAAAGAGGTGTGACCATTAAGAATAGATTTTTCTTTAGTTAATTTGAATAACTCTTTTGTTGAGTTGTTATCAACCAACGTATTATCCATCGCTGCTAATTTTGGCGCTAAATTAAATTTAGCCAGATCAGAAAGAGGGAATGGACCGTGGTCAATATCAGTAGAGAAAATAATTTCTTCTACTTTTTTTTCTTGGCTTGCATCACTAGCATCTTTTGAAATCACGACAGCAAAGTCTGCATTAGAGGTGAAAACCCCTTTTTTATAGTCACGAATTTCAAGTTTAACATCAGCATCAAACTGTGCATTTTTAGCAAGTTGAGCCAATTGTTCATTAGCTAGTTTCGTTTCTTCCTGTAAGCGACTTTCAATTTTGCTGCCCATGTACCATGACGCACCAGTCCAAACAACACCGAGTGCGACGATAACACCAACAGCGACAAGCGATTTCTTCATAATTCTAGTCCATCCTCTGTGTACATCTGGAGATGTACGTTATAAAGGCTGTTTTGTAACCCTTAAACAACCCGATAAATTGGTAATAAATTTTACTAAATTTAAATATAGATAATCTACATGTATGTATCGCCATCTATACTAACTGTAAATATAGATTTAGTGGAATAAAATCGCAATCAGAACTTACTTAGTTAATTGCTAACATAATGAGTTTAAAGCAAAATGAATATGATTTATAAGATAGTTTAAATCAGGATTAAAGTGCTTTTTTCTTGCTCATTTTTAGATTTGGACAACATTTAATTGTGATGTAATTCTATTTATGATTAATAACAATAGATCATAATAAATGTAGATATAAATATGAAGGCTTAAATAATAACCTTAGCAATAAAATAAGATTGCTAACCGTACTTTTAAAAAAATCAACAGATTTCATTCTGTTATAATTTTCATAAGCTCGCTTTAGCTCTCATATTTATTATTCTGTTTATGGCATGATATTGGTATCCGAGTTATTTACTAGAAAGTGATTCGGAACTAATCAATTATTCTGTGTACTTAAGGAGATTGAAATGGCAGCCACTCGCATTGAAAAAGACTCAATGGGACAAATCGAAGTACCAGCTGACCAGTTATGGGGAGCTCAAACGCAGCGTTCTCTTGAACACTTCCGTATTTCAGTTGAAAAAATGCCTGTTGCGCTTATCCATGCGCTTGCTCTCACGAAGAAAGCAGCCGCAGGTGTTAACATGGATTTAGGTTTATTACCCAAAGAGCGCGCTGATGCAATTATCGCAGCTGCAGATGAAGTGCTTGCAGGTAAACACCCAACTGAATTCCCATTAGCAATCTGGCAGACCGGTTCTGGCACTCAATCAAACATGAATATGAATGAAGTGTTAGCTAACCGTGGTAGTGAGATACTTGGTGGTATCCGTGGCATGGAGCGCAAAATCCATCCGAACGATGATGTTAACAAAAGTCAGAGTTCAAATGATGTGTTCCCAACTGCCATGCATGTCGCTGCTGTTATTGCATTACGTCAGGATTTATTGCCAGAATTAAAATCACTGCTGAAAGTATTCAAAGAGAAAGCAGAAGCTTTCCATGATATCGTTAAAATTGGTCGTACACACCTGCAAGATGCGACACCACTAACATTAGGTCAAGAGATCTCTGGTTGGGCTGCTATGCTTGAGCATAGTATCAAACATATCGATGATTCAGTTCCTCATGTTTGTGAATTAGCGCTAGGTGGTACAGCAGTAGGTACGGGATTAAATACCCATCCAGAATATGCTGTGCGTGTTGCTAAACGTATCGCTGAATTATCAGGCCAGCCTTTTGTAACAGCGCCTAATAAATTTGAAGCATTAGCAACTTGTGATGCATTAGTTCATGCACATGGTGCGTTAAAAGGTTTAGCTGCATCATTAATGAAGATTGCTAATGACGTGCGTTGGTTAGCTTCTGGCCCTCGTTGTGGTATTGGCGAAATCGCAATCCCAGAAAATGAACCAGGTAGTTCAATCATGCCAGGTAAAGTTAACCCAACACAATGTGAAGCATTAACAATGTTATGTGCTCAAGTAATGGGTAATGATGTTGCAATCAATATTGGTGGCGCATCAGGTAACTTTGAACTGAACGTTTATCGTCCAATGATTATTGATAACTTCTTACAATCAGTTCGTTTACTGGCTGATGGTATGCGTAGCTTCAATGAGCACTGTGCAATTGGTATTGAGCCAAATCGTGAACGTATCAATAAACTACTGCACGAATCATTAATGTTAGTTACTGCATTAAATACTCATATTGGTTACGATAAAGCCGCTGAAATTGCGAAGAAAGCGCACAAAGAAGGTTTAACGCTAAAAGAATCTGCATTGAAACTGAACTACCTAACATCGGAAGAATTCGATAGCTGGGTACGTCCAGAAGATATGGTTGGTAGCATGAAAAAATAAGTGTTAAACACGCTTATTTAACCGATATTAAATCCCGCTATAATGGCGGGATTTTTAGATCTTATAGGAAAAATAATGATTGAAGAAATTAGGTTTACGGCGACAGAAGTTAATTGCTATGTCGAAGATGATGTTACCATTATCGGAATAGGGGATGATGCTGTTTCTCCTGATCATTTCATTATTCTTTCAAGATTTGATGAAGAAGATGAAGATATAGATAATTCAATTGGTTTAATGACCCATTTATCTGATATTGAAGCCATTAATTCGCTTGAAAAAATCACCCTTGAACGCAAAGAGATTATTTTTGCATTAAAAAACAATATGATAATAACAATTTATTTAGATATTGAAGACAATCACTTTGTTCAGCTTAATGATTATCTTCAGCGAATTATTCAAGGAAGCTCAATTAAACTTATTGAAAAATAAGATATTTTCTACTTTTCAAGATACAAATGCATTCTTGGAATAATTAATTGTAGCTTTTTAGCTTTAGGGCGATGACGAATTTGAATGTTATTGGCATCATAATCAGGAAGTTCGCCAATAACAGGTTTAAAGTCGCTCTCTTTATCAATATAGAAAGCTAATAAAGGCAAGGGGCATGCATATTGCACTTGTTTTTGAAGTTCTGAATACCAAACTCGCGCAATAGGTTGCACTTTGACAGGACGCTTTATTTTTAATTTTGCATTTTCAGGTAATTGAGAAAGAGTGATGATCTCTTTGTCCAGACGTTCAGCCCATTGTTCACTAGTATAAGGAGGAACTGCACGATTAGCCTCACGGCTTTTTTCTAATTGGGTTAATACCTCATTACGCGTTAAATTCTTAATAATATTCTTATTTGCCCAACCAAAACGCACCGTATCTGGATCAGAGAGTAGGGTGAGGGTACGATAAGCATTGAGTGTAATTAAGCCTTTTAATTGATTATGGACGAAATCAAAGCGTTCTTCTTTCGATACACCAGACTCTTTAGTCACTATATTAGAAAGCTGTTTTTTTAATAAATTAATTTGCTCAACTTGTTTTTTTACAGACTTAAATGTTTGGTTATCAGCACTAAAGCAAAGCACACCAGGTAAACGAATAGCGCGTTTACTACTAATATGTGGGGCATTATCATAAATAAACAGGTTAGCAATAAGTTTTAAGGTAAGATCCAGCGCGTCTTCGTTATAACTTGGTGACACTGTAACGTAATCAACTTCATCATGCTCTTCTTCTTTGCTCACATCGGGTAATTCAAATACAGCAGAAGGTAATAAAGTGAGCGTTCTAAGCGAAGCCGACAACGCCTCAATCTCTGTTTCTAACAGTTTAAAGCAATGATTAAATTGCTCGATTAAATCATATTTGTTCACTTTCACATCCTTATTTAGTTACAACATACAATAGACCTTTACTTAAAACGATACATTAACTTCAGTGAAAAGTACATTGGTCTAATAGGGAAAAATGAGGAAAATACGGCATACTGTATATAAACACAGTATGCCGTAAAATGGTCATTATTACAATTTAAAGGGAAATTCTTAATCATAATGATGTTTAAAAGTTAAAATCTAATAAGGTTCTAACAAATCAACATCCAGCTACTAGAGTGGTTTTAGCAAATAAACACCTAGTTAACACAAAACACCATGTTTATTGATTTTGTACCCATATATCATCACCACAATCAGGGTGTGTTGGCGGGCATTCTGAAGAAGCGATAGTTGTTGTCGAGAGTAAAATAAAAGAAACGGAAAGTGCCATAAGTAGTTTTTTAAAATAATTCATTATATTTATCCTTTGTGGTTGGTTTGTCATCGCCATCTTAAAAAAGGGGGAAAGTGTAATCAATATTCTTAATTATCAATTAACTATTACTTTTTATTGATGCCAACAATTAATTTCTAAGTGTGCTGTTTAAACGCAATGCAATTAAAAGCGCAATAGTCATTAATAGGGCGATAAATAAACCTACGCCAAGCCAACCGAAACTCACCCAGAATAATCCACCTACGGTACCTGCAAGACTAGAGCCCGCATAGTAAGTAAAAAGATAAAGGGAGGAGGCTTGGGCTCTTCCGCGCTTTGCGCGACGACCAACCCAACTACTTGCGACGGCATGTGCCGCAAAGAAACCTGTCGTTAAGATAAGCATCCCAATAAAAATAATGGGCAGTGATTCAATCAAAGTAATCAATATGCCAATTAACATCATTGAAATGCCAGCAATAAAGACCTTGCCTAAACCGTATTTAGTGGTTAATAAGCCCGCTTTAGAAGCACTATAGGTACCACTTAAATAGACGATAGAAATCAGCCCCACAGTAGTTTGACTTAATGAATAGGGTGCATCTAATAAACGATAGCCAATATAGTTAAATAAAGTAACAAAACCACCCATCAATAAACCACCTTCAATAAATAATAAAGGCAGTCCTTTATCCCTAAAATGCAATTTAGTGGTAATAAGAAGATTACGAGGTTTTAATGCGGTCGGTCTAAAGTGCTGTGAAGCAGGTAATATCTTCCAGAAAGTAATTGCAGCGAAAAGAGCAAATATACCTAGAATAACAACGGATAAACGCCAAGAATAATAATCACTTAATACCCCTGTAATAACGCGTCCGCTCATTCCTCCAATAGAGTTCCCGCTAATATACAAACCCATTGATAATGCGAGATAAGCGGGGTGAATTTCTTCACTTAAATATGTCATTGCTACTGCTGCAACACCACTTAATGAAAGCCCAACTAAAGCTCGCGTCATTAAAATGCCTGTCCAACTATTCATGGTTGCACTTAATAATGTAAAGAATGCGGCACAAAACAGCGCGATAACCATGACATTTTTACGACCATAGGCATCTGAAAGTGGGCCTGTGATTAATAATCCACACGCCATTAAAGCGGTTGAAAGTGAGAGTGCCAAACTGCTGGTTGCAGGGCTGATGGAGAACTCGTTAGATAATATTGGCAATATGGGTTGCACAAAATAGAGTAAAGCGAATGTCGCTAACCCGACCATAAAAAATGACACTGTCACTTTTATGTATAGCGCATCATCACGCTGAATATAGTGTTTAGGATTAGATTGGCGATGAGCAGTTGATCTATTGTCTGAAATATCAGCGCCTAAGCTCACACTTTTACTGTCTATTTCGTGAGTGTCCATATTGATTAAACTTCCATTACTTAAATTTGATTTATGTCAATGTTAAAAATATTTGATTTTTTTGTCTAATATATTAATTATTGGAAATAAGACTTTTAAAGTATCAATAACAATATGAGAGAAATATGAATATTGAACTTAGGCATTTACGTTACTTTATTGCTGTTGCAGAAGAACTTCATTTTGGTAAAGCAGCAGAAAGGTTAAATATTTCTCAACCTCCTTTAAGCCAACAAATACAAGCGCTTGAAAGTGAAATAGGCGCTAGACTCTTAGAGCGAACTAACCGTTCCGTTTCGTTAACACCCGCAGGACAAATGTTTTTAAAAGAGTCATATCAAATAATGGCGCAGGTCAACGCAGCCGCAACGCGCGCCGCTAGAATGGAAAAAGGTGAGTTAGGTGAGATTTCAATTGGTTTTACTTCAACAACGCCTTTTATGCATTTAGTCACCTTAAGTTTGCGGCAGTTTAGAGAAAATTACCCAGAAGTCGGTATTCATATGCATCAAATGAATACAAAACAACAGATATCGCCGTTACTGACTGGGCGTATTGATTTGGGGATCATGCGAAACACGACATTACCCGAAAATTTGCACCACCAGCTGTTATTTCGTGAGCCTTTTATTTTGGCGGTTTACGAAGGGCATCCTTTACTTGCATACAAAGAAACAGGGGTCAATATTCAGGATATCGGCCAATATCCTTTTGTTTTCTTTGAAAGAGATGTCGGTACGGCACTTTATGATGAGATTATTCAATTACTTAGTCTATCAGGAATTACGCCAACTATTGCACAAGAAGCGGGTGAAGCCATGACGATTTTAGGGTTAGTTGCAGCTGGGCTTGGGATTTCTATTGTGACAAAATCATTTACGCGAATGAAAGTTGATGGGGTGCATTATCTACATTTTGCAAATTCTCAGGCGTTCTCTGAGGTTTGGTTAGTTTCACATAATAAACGTGCTATTCCTGCAGCGGCGAATCGATTAACGCAATTGCTGTTGAAAAATATCCTAGATCACCAAAAATCTTGATTTATCTGTGTTTTTGATCACGATTTTTATGTAAGTATTGTACAATTATCACAAATTGACGACATAATCGGTAATGAATTATTTGGAGCCTCGAATTAATTATGGCTCTTTAATTAAGGAAGCATTCAATGGGGAATCAACCTAGCCACATCGATCACGTAAAACAATTCAATCTTGGCACAGTCTTTCGTTTGATTGATGAGCATGGTCCCATTTCTCGTATTTCATTGTCGAAAAAGGCAGAGCTTGCGCCAGCAAGTATTACTAAGATCACGCGAGAATTAGTTGAAGCGCATCTTATTCATGAAACGGAGTTTCCTGATGTTGGATTCCGTGGCAGACCAGCAGTCGGATTAAAATTAGAAAGCCAAGGCTGGCAATTTCTCTGTATCCGCGTTAATAAAGGTAACTTGCTTTTTAGTTTAAGAGAATTAGACAGCAAACTGGTTACTGAAGATACGTTCGATTTTCCCAAAGAATATAGCGATGATTTTCTTAATCACTTTTTAGTTGCCATTGATAAATTCTTTGAACGTTATCAATCACATGTTGAAAGACTAACGGCTATTAGCATTACAATGAATGCCATTGTTGATCCCATTAGCGGTGTTATTTATAGCTCGCCTTATTATGATATTAAAGACATACCACTTGCCGATAAAATCCATGAAAAAACGGGTGTCTCTGTATTTTTACAGCATAGTGTAACTGCATGGACAATGGCCGAATATTTATATGGTGCGGCAAAAAACAATTCAGACGTTCTGCAAATTGTTATCGATGATATTGTTGGAGCTGGCGTGATAAGCAATGGAAAAACATTGCATTCTAACAGTCATAGCGCTGTTGAAATCGGGCACACTAAAGTTATCGACTCTCAAAATAGCTGTTATTGCGGGGCAACAGGGTGTTTAGAAACAGAAATTGCCATTCCTCAATTAATCAAAAAAGCCCAACTATTAGCTCAAGAAGATCCCACTTCGTTGCTAAACAAATATCCTATTACTGTTGAGACATTGTGTGATGCAATATTAATTGGCGATAAATCCGCGCTCGAAATTGTTAATTTAGTGGCTCAGCGATTAGGTTTTATTTTGGCTGTGATGATTAATATCTTTAATCCACAAAAAATATTAATTGGTTCACCGCTTTGTCGCGCTAAATCCATTCTTTTTCCTTTGATCTTGAACCAAGTTCAACAGCATGTCATGCCACGTTATGCTCAGTCTTTGATTATTGAAGAAACAGAGTTAAGAAACAAGGGGACTTTGCCTGCGGCTTCGCTCGTAAAAGAAGCACTCTACAATGGCTCTTTGTTAATTGAGTTGATGCAAGGATAAATCAGGTAAAATAAACCGTAACAAAAGTGTTTTATAAGCGTAAATACATCAATTGATCATTAACGAATTCTCTATTTTCTACCAATTAACTAAAAAATTGAGCTATCTCAAGCCACCCGAAACAGTGTTACCCTAAACTCTAATCTCTGTCATTTTTTATGAACCTGATTTATCTGTCATAACGGAAGTAAATTATATGTTAACACGCTTTTTTGTTACGGGGACAGATACCAACGTGGGTAAAACTGTTGTAACCCGAGCACTTCTTCAGTCATTAAATCGTGGCGGGTCAACGGCAGTGGGTTATAAGCCTATTGCAACAGAATTGCATGAAACGGCTGAGGGTGAACGTAATCGTGATGCTATGATTATTCATAATTCATCGCCAGTTGAAGTTCGCTACGACGAAATTAATCCTATTTTGCTTGATAATTGTTATATTAGTGAAAATGAAATTGATTTTAATAAAATTTCAAATGAGCTAGACAATTTAAGTAAAAAAGCAGAGTGTGTTGTTATCGAGGGTAATGGTGGTTGGCGTTATTTACTCGATGATAATACCTTTTATTCTGATTGGGTGGTGAAAGAACAAATCCCAGTTGTTTTGGTTGTTGGTATTCAACCAGGCTGTGTCAATCACTCAATATTAACTGCGCAATCTATTATCAATGATGGTGTAAAATTAGTAGGTTGGGTTGCGAACAGAATAAATCCAGGATTACCTTATTACGCGAAAATTGTGGAAAGGCTGTCTCAGCATATTCCTGCACCGTTGATTGGTGAAATCCCGTATTTGTTACGTCCTGAAGAACGTGATCTCTCTTGTTACCTCGATTTAAGTCAGTTAGAAATCGCTGTACCTGCTTAAGAGAGAATATAAATAAGTAATCAAGTGGATTGCTATCTGTTTTTAAACGATACCAAACTTGTTACTTTTAAGCGCCTGATGAGTAAATTCATTGGGTGTTTTTGTTTTTTCTGATTTAGTCACAAGCATAACTAATGATAAAAATGACACATAAAGTTAAGACTAAATAAGATAAAACAAATTAGATAATAGATAACATGTTGATAAATTAGAAAAGTAGTCATTGATAAATAGTGACAAAGAGAAAGGGCGCTAATATTGCGCCCTTTTTTAATCACAAGATTTTATCAGCTATAGATTAATGACGAGTATAGATAATTTTCTTGCTATCATTTTCGCAAGTTCCGACAACTTTACCTTCTGTCTGTGCAACTTGGTCGTTCTCAACGACAGTTAAAGTAAAGTTAGCGGCTGGCACACCATTATTAACGATTTTTTGTTGAATAGACTCAACGACTTCATCACAACCTGCATTCGCGGCTAAAGGTGCAAACGCAACCAGTGTGGCCATTACAGCAAATACATATTTTTTCATATTATTCTCTCCTTGTTTTAGCGGGCAAAAACATCACTGTTTTACACTATTTACTTACGGGTTAACAGGGCGACCAGTATTACTATCTAAACAACGACGCGTTTCTGGTTCCCAATATGCGTAGACATTCGCGCTTTTCAGACAAGCATCTCGCTCATCAATGGCTTTATCTACTTTATTAAATTCGATTTTTTCCCGCTGATTGATTTGGGTACGAAGCTCTCGCTTTTGATCCCAATCTTCTTTCATTTGTCGAGCTTGTTCTTTATCTAAAACATTGTCATAGCCATCGCCATTAATGGTTACATTAGTCGAAGCGGCAACAGAAGAAAAAGAAGACACTGATAAACCAAGAAATAAGGAGAACACCATGGTTCTGATGACCTGTTTCTTAGTTAGTGTGTTTATCATGGTTGCTATCCTCTAAAGTTATGTAGCTATTGCTCTCAATGACTATTATATCTTAATAATTATAGCTGATACCTTAATAAAAAATGCGTTTTCAGTGTGTTTAATTTTGACGATGGACACTTAACCCTGCAAATGACTGACTCACAGGCATCATTTCTAGTGTATTGATATTCACATGAGCAGGTAATGTTGCTGTCCAATACACCGCTTCTGCCACATCTTCAGGTGTTAACGCATTTGCATTTGCATAAGTTTGTTCAACCTTATCACTATCACCTTTAAAACGAATTAATGAAAATTCTGTACCACCAACAAGCCCTGGCTCAATATCAGTCACGCGGACTTTTTTGCCTTGGAGATCTGCTCGCAATCCTAAGCTAAATTGCTTAACAAAGGCTTTAGTCGCGCCATAAACATTACCACCCATATAAGGCCAAGACGCTGCTGTTGAACTGATATTAATAATATGGCCTTTGTTTCTTTCAACCATAAAAGGAAGAATAGCACGAGTGACATGAACTAAACCTTTATTATTTGTCTCGATCATTGTATCCCAGTCATCAAGGCTTGCTTTATCCGCGGTATTTAAACCTAAGGCTAAGCCAGCATTATTGACTAACACATCAATTTCACTCCATTTTTCGGGTAATTGTTTGAAAATTTCACTGACTGCTTTTTTATCTGTAACATCGAGTTGCAATGGATAAAATTGTTCACCTAGCTCTTTATGTAAGCTATTAAGTTTATCCAAACGACGAGCAGTACCAATAACTTTATGTCCATGGCTGATAAAATGACGAGCAATGGCTTCACCAAAGCCAGCAGAAGCACCTGTGATAAAAATAATCATTTAATTTCCCCTCAATAGTCATAGTAATTGAAAGTAAAAGACTATCACTAGAAAGAGTCAAGTTTAAAACACGGCTTTGAGATAAATCAGGCTAAAAATCATATCCTTTTCTTATATGAAAGATTTTTATCTTTAATAATAAATAAGATTTTTGTTTTTAACTGCAAGATAAGAAGGGAAAGATAGAACAATTAACAACCCAGAAGCTGGGTTTATTGAGAAAACCCAGCTTAGTTGAATAAGGCAATGTCAGTTATTTTTTACCGACTTGATGGCCAATAACACCACCTAAGACACCACCGCCAATGGTACCTAATGCGCTACCATCTGTTAAAATAGCGCCACCGATAGCACCTGCACCGGCGCCAATTGCTGTATTACGGTCGCGTTTTGTCATGCTAGAACAACCCGCAAGTGAAAAAAGCAGAACAGAAGCGACACACAGTGTTCCAATCTTTTTTAACGTGATATTCATTTTTATAAACTCCGATATAAAGGACAATATAAAAATAAACTTATCGTATTTATACTAGGATCGGAATATTCGGGAACAATGGAGAGAAAATTCTTAAATTAACCCACATTATAGTGGGTTAATGTTTATTAGCGCATTATTAGAATGCTTGACGGAAAATTTCAATGATCTCTTTTTCATTACCTTTACGAGGATTAGAGAATGCATTACCGTCTTTAAGAGCCATTTCCGCCATATATGGGAAATCAGATTCTTTCACACCTAATTCACCTAAATGTTGCGGAATACCAATATCCGCAGAAAGGCGTGCGATAGCTGTAATAGCACGTTCTGCTGCGTCCATCACGGATAATCCTGCGACGTTTTCCCCCATAAACTCAGCAATATCTGCAAATTTCTCTGGGTTAGCAATCAGATTATAACGTAGTACATGTGGTAACAGCACTGCATTAGCGACACCATGAGGCATATCATATAAACCACCTAATTGGTGAGCCATTGCATGCACGTAACCAAGGTTTGCGTTATTAAATGCCATTCCAGCTAAAAGTGAAGCATAAGCCATATTTTCACGGGCTTTCAGATTTGTTCCCAAGGCTACAGCTTGACGCAAGTTACGAGAAATTAAACGAATTGCTTGAATAGCTGAAGCATCTGTAACAGGGTTAGCATCTTTAGAAATATAAGCTTCAACTGCGTGAGTTAACGCATCCATACCTGTTGCGGCAGTGAGTCCAGCGGGTTTGCCAATCATTAACAATGGATCGTTAATAGAAACAGAAGGGAGGTTACGCCAACTTACAATAACAAATTTAACTTTAGTTTTTGTATTGGTCAGAACACAGTGGCGAGTGACTTCACTTGCTGTACCGGCAGTCGTATTCACAGCAATAATCGGTGGAAGTGGATTTGTTAGTGTTTCAATACCAGCATAATTATAAAGGTCACCTTCATGAGTGGCTGCAATACCGATACCTTTACCACAGTCGTGTGGACTACCACCTCCCACTGTAATTATCATGTCGCATTGTTCTTTGCGGAACATTGCAAGACCTTCAAGCACATTCGTGTCTTTGGGGTTAGGTTCAGTGCCATCAAATACGGCAACATCAATACCCGCTTCTTTTAGATAACCGATAGTTTTATCTACGGCACCATCTTTTATCGCTCGCAGGCCTTTATCTGTTACCAACAGGGCTTTTTTACCGCCTAATAATTTACAACGTTCACCAACAACAGAGATAGCACCAGGACCAAAAAAGTTAACATTCGGTACCAAGTAATCAAATATACGATAGCTCATGATAAACCTTCCAATATCAGATTATTATTAAAATAAATTAAAGTATTAGTGCATTCTCACCTCGTTGATTATTAAGTCAAGGAAGTAGCTCATCAATGAGATGAATCGATTCATTTAACTTTGGTTCATTTGATATAAGTCAACGGGATATGCTTATTTGATGATGTGAGATTAAGAAAATAACTATTTTAACATATATGGTTTGACAGATTTGTATTCCGAGAGTAGGTTAGAATTTCTTAAAGAAAGGAGCAAATATGGAACCGTTGCAATTATTTAAGGTATTAAGTGATCAAACAAGGCTAGATATTGTGTTGTTACTTAAAGCATCTGGTGAATTGTGTGTTTGTGACATCTATACAGCACTAAATTTATCCCAGCCGAAAACTTCTCGCCACCTAGCTATGTTGCGAGAAAGTGGACTATTACTTGATTCTAAACACGGGAAATGGGTTCATTATCGTTTGTCTCCTACCTTATTACCGTGGGTGAAAAATATTATTGAAGTCACCTATGAAACAGAGAAAAGCAAAATAGCAGATTTACTTCAATCTATTGAAAAGAAGGGGTCAGTGAGTTGTTGTTCTGAATAAAAAATTTTAAATTAATATATATGAAAAAGCAGATATGAAGTGTCGATATGAAAAAGCAGATATGAAGTGTCGATATGAAAAAGCTAGAAGTCTTTGATCCCGCATTATGTTGTAGCACGGGAGAGGTGTGGCACTCGGTGTTGATGCATTGAGCAAACTGGCTGATTAATTTTTTCTAGTAGAAAGCTTTTAATGAGTTTTCTGAAAGAGGTTTGTATGTTTATTGCAGTATTAATATTTGTTTTGACAATCACTTTTGTTATTTGGCAACCAAAAGGATTGGGGATCGGTTGGAGTGCAACAATTGGTGCATTAATCGCATTATTACTAGGCGTCATTAATCTCCAAGATATTCCCGTGGTTTGGAATATTGTATGGAATGCAACCGCTACATTTGTTGCTGTTATTATCATTAGCCTTATTCTTGATGAAAGTGGCTTCTTTGAATGGGCCGCACTCCATGTTGCAAAATGGGGCGGTGGTAAAGGCCGTCTTTTATTTAGCTATATTATCCTGTTAGGCGCATCCGTTGCGGCACTTTTTGCCAATGATGGTGCCGCACTTATTCTAACGCCCATTGTGATTGCAATGTTGTTAGCGCTTGGGTTTAGTAAAGGAACAACATTAGCTTTTGTTATGGCAGCAGGATTTATTGCAGATACAGCAAGCTTGCCTTTAATTGTTTCAAATTTAGTTAATATCGTCTCTGCTGATTTCTTTAATATCGGATTTACGAAATATGCGTCAGTGATGCTTCCCGTTGATATCGCTGCAATTATTGCAACATTAATTATGTTACATTGGTTTTTTCGCAAAGATATTCCTCAGCAATATGACACCTCTAAGTTAGCGATGCCTGCGACAGTGATCAAAGATGTGAAAACATTTAAAGCTGGTTGGTTGGTATTACTTCTTTTATTACTTGGTTTTTTCATACTGGAACCTTTGGGTATTCCAATTAGTGCTATTGCCGCTGTTGGTGCTGTAATTTTGTGGTTTATTGCGGCACGAGGAAAGACGATTAATACTCGAAAAGTTTTACGTGGAGCACCTTGGCAAATCGTGATTTTCTCCCTTGGCATGTACCTTGTTGTTTATGGATTACGTAATGCTGGTTTGACTCAATATCTATCTGAAGTTTTTGACTTCTTATCAAGCAAAGGTGTGTGGACTGCAACACTCGGAACGGGATATATCACCGCATTTTTATCATCAATTATGAATAATATGCCAACAGTTCTTATCGGAGCCTTATCGATTGAAGGTAGTAATGCCTCTGGTTTAATTAAAGAAGCGATGATTTATGCGAATGTTATTGGTGCAGATTTAGGCCCTAAAATTACGCCAATAGGAAGTTTAGCGACATTATTGTGGTTGCATGTTTTGTCGCAAAAAAATATGACCATTACATGGG
Organism: Proteus faecis; assembly: GCF_030286765.1. Classification (NCBI taxonomy): domain Bacteria; kingdom Pseudomonadati; phylum Pseudomonadota; class Gammaproteobacteria; order Enterobacterales; family Morganellaceae; genus Proteus; species Proteus faecis. The sequence goes on along the minus strand of NZ_JASVWV010000001.1, from coordinate 90,239 downwards.
GATATTATTTTAAAACAGGTATTGTTATGACTATTCCCGTACTTACGGTAACACTGATTGCATTAGCACTTAGACTTACATTAATGAATTAGTGGTGAAAAAATGAATCGCATTGTAATTTATCACAATCCAAATTGTGGCACATCACGAAACACGCTTGAAATGATACGAAACAGTGGTGTAGAGCCTGAAATTATCCATTATCTTGAGACGCCACCCTCTAAGCATGTTTTAGAGAAACTGATTGCTGATATGGGAATTTCGGTTAAAGCACTATTACGAAAGAATGTTGAACCTTATGATAAATTAGATCTTGATCATGTTAATGTTACTGATAAACAACTTATTGATTATATGTTGAAATATCCAATATTAATCAATAGACCTATTGTTGTGACCCCCTTAGGAACTCGGTTATGCCGTCCTTCAGAAGTCGTCTTAGATATTCTTCCAAAAGCACAGAAAGGTGCCTTTTCAAAAGAAGATGGACAAAATGTTGTCGATGAAAAAGGGAATAGGCTGATATAAAAGAGTTTATTAACTATTTTTAGGGTAATAGAAGCCTCACTAAGGTGAGGTTTTTTGTTGTAATTATCGGCATCATCTGACTTAAGTAAGAAGGGCGGAAACGAAAAAATAAAGCACCCCAAGCAGGTGTAGGTGCTTTATTGTATCCAACCAATATCACTTACTCTTCGAAGTACCAATATCCTTGGTTGATAAATTCGGTTAATTCCGCAACAAAGGCTGGGTTCTTCAATGCTTCACCGAGTTCATCTACGCCAACTTCTGTAAACTGGCACAATGCATCTGCTCCCTTCGTTTCTTTGGTCGCCCAATATTCTGTATTCACAAAGAAATTATCTTCGATGCGTAGGACACGCAGTCCGCTTAGTCGGATTAGTTTTTCGCCAGCATTCAATGAGCTTAATACTTCTTCTGGCTGATATGGCGGTTCTGCAGGTGCAACATCTAGCTCATGGCGCGGAGTGGTTGCAAAACGGCCTAACCACTGTTCAAAATCACCTGGCTTATTGATCATTTCAATCATCATAGCGCGCAGGCGTTCAACTTCATAAGTCTCCATTTTTCCTGCATTATCGCGTATCGTTAGGTTTGGATCGCCATAATTTATTCCACCTAGATCTTGTTCTAGTGCGTAGTCTGCAAAGCTACTCAGCAAATCACGACCATTTGGTCCACGAAAACCGACGGAATAATTCATGGTATCTTCAAAGGTGAAGCCATCGTGAGGAAATCCAGGTGGAATATACAAAATATCGCCTGGTGCCATTTCCACATCAATAATTGGCTCAAACGGATCAACATGTAGTAATGCGGGATGCGGACAGAATTGACGCATTGGTAGGGCGTCACCTACGCGCCAACGACGGCGTCCCATTCCTTGAATGATAAAAACATCATAGTTATCAATATGAGGTCCGACACCACCTCCCGGTACGGAATAGGAGATCATCAGATCGTCAAGACGCCATTCTGGTAGCACTCGAAACGGTTTCACCAGTTCAGCTGCTGGCATATGCCAATGGTTAACTGCTTGTACCAGTAGTGACCATCCTTCTTCGCCCAATTCGCTGAAGTCTTCAAATGGCCCATGACTTGCCTGCCATTTGTTGCCAGTGAGGCTGACAAGGCGGCTGTCGATTTCCGGTTCCATTGCCAGACCTGCTAGTTCATCTGGAGTGATTGGATCGACAAAATTAGGAAATGCATTTTTCAGTACAACAGGTTTTTTTTGCCAGTATTTTTCTAAAAATTCAGGCCAGTTAAGATTCAATTTGTTAACCATGTGATCACGTCTGTATCAATGAATAAGTGGGTAATTATAGAAGTAATACACGGTGATATTTTTGTTTGGCGTCAAATGGTAGTTAATAACTGTCAGGGGAATGTTTATTGCTTCGTGCAAGATGTAGAGGTTGTTAAAATTCCCTCCATCAGGTGTCGCGCATTGGGAAAGAGCTTCGATGATTCGCGAGACACATTCATCACTGGATAAACTGGATGAGTCTATATAAAGGTTTTATTAAAACCTTTTGTAAAGTGGTGTTTGAAGAAAAGACAAAAAAACTATATTCAAGATCTAGAAAAAGCATTGGCGAATGAGCTTTAGTTTAAAAAGAAGTAACATAATCAACCAGACAAAAACAGATATTTTAGTCCCTACCTGTATTTAGATATCAAGGTTCGCATAATGTATATTATGTTAAATTAGATATATGACTAATAACTTTATTCCAAGTATATGTATCATCATCTCTAAGCCCTACTAATATGATTATTTTCTATATTAAAATATTGAACCAACGCTTTATATTCTTTCTCACTGATAGTTACTTCTCTATTTTTGAGTTTGTATTTTTCTTAAGTTTTTGGGTGTTGTGATCCTCGCTTGTGAAACATGTTCGGGTGAAAAACTTATAATTCAATTAAATATCAATTAATTACTTCATCTTTATCTTATTCATTTTTTTTGTTCCCTTAAAGCAAATGTTTTAAATGGCAATGAAATAAACTTAAGCTACAATTTAATAAACCTGCTGGAATAAATATAAAAAACTGACCTTCTTATCTTTAATTTATTATTAAAAATAAATAGTTAGCTGTATTACTAATACAGCTCGGTACGATCACACCTTTTATTTAATAAAGGGTTAATTCCTTTTAAATAGGAAATCAAAAATCATGAATAAAACTTTCGCGACCGAAATATTTATCAATGGCGAGATCCATACTCTTGATAAAGAAAATCCTCTCGCTCAAGCGATAGCTGTCTATCAAGGTAAATTTCTTTTTATTGGCTCAAATGATGAAGTGATGCAGTTTCAAAATGCAGAAACAAAAATCATCGATCTAAAAAACCACGTTATTATTCCTGGGCTTAATGACTCACATCTTCATCTGATCCGCGGTGGATTAAACTACAACCTAGAATTACGGTGGGAAGGCGTCCCTTCTCTTTCTATTGCTCTTGATATGTTAAAGGCTCAAGCCCAAGTGACACCGTCACCGCAATGGGTACGTGTTGTTGGTGGTTGGAGCGAGTTTCAATTCGCAGAGCGCCGTATGCCAACGCTAGACGAAATTAATGCGGTTTCTCCTGATACGCCTGTTTTTGTATTACACCTCTATGATAGCGCATTGCTAAACAAAGCTGCATTGCGTGCGATTGGTTATACCAAAGAGACCCCAAATCCTCCTGGTGGTGAAATTCAGCGTGATGAACATGGCAACCCGACCGGATTATTGATAGCAAAACCTAACGCGATGTTGCTCTATTCTGCATTAGCAAAAAGCCCTAAATTACCGCTTGAATATCAAGTCAATTCAACCCGCCAATTTATGAGAGAATTAAATCGTCTTGGTGTAACTAGCGCTATTGATGCGGGTGGTGGTTTTCAAAATTATCCTGAAGATTATCAAGTTGTTGATGAGCTTGCCAAAAATAACCAATTAACGATTCGTATTGCTTATAATTTATTTACCCAAAGACCAAAGCAAGAGTTTGAAGATTTCCAACAATGGACATCAATGGTATCACCCGGTGATGGCAGTGATTTTTATCGTCATAATGGTGCGGGTGAAATGTTGGTTTTTTCTGCGGCAGATTTTGAAGACTTCTTACAGCCAAGACCGGATCTTCCTGAAAACATGGAAGCTGAATTAGAAAAAGTAATCCGTCATTTAGTCGAACATCGCTGGCCATTTCGTTTACATGCCACTTATAACGAATCCATTAGCCGTATGCTAAATGTCTTTGAAAAAGTTAATAAAGAGATCCCTTTTGATGGATTACATTGGTTTTTCGATCATGCTGAAACCATCAGTGAGAAAAATATTGAACGCGTTAAAGCACTTGGCGGTGGATTAGCAATTCAACATCGCATGGCATTTCAAGGCGAATATTTTGCACAACGTTATGGTACAAAAGCACTGAAACAAACACCCCCTGTCGCCAAAATGTTAAATGCACAAGTTCCTGTTGGATTAGGTACAGATGCAACTCGTGTTGCTAGTTACAATCCGTGGACAGCGCTTTATTGGTTAGTGTCAGGGCGTACTGTAGGTGGCATGCAAATGTATGACGGCGATAATCGTTTAGACAAAGATACCGCGCTTATGTTATGGACGATGGGGAGTTCATGGTTCTCCAATGAACAAGGTAAAAAAGGCCAAATTAAAGCAGGCCAACTTGCCGACTTTATTGCCCTTTCTGCTGATTATTTTCGAGTGCCGGAAAACGAGATCAAAGCAATTGAATCACTTTTAACCGTCGTAGATGGCAAAATTGTATATGCAAATGGTGATTTTTCATCATTAACACCGCCTTCTATTCCTGTATTACCTGATTGGTCACCGGTGATCAAAGTACCAGGTCATTATTCTTACTTACAACAAGAGACAAAAACAGCGGTGTTAAATCAGCTACATCAATGCTGTGGTGCCTGTCATGTTCATGGGCATCAACATGATATCGCTCGCCAATCATCCATTCCTATTTCAGATGATAATGCATTTTGGGGCGCTTTAGGCTGTTCTTGCTTTGCATTCTAATTTTTATCATAACGATGGTTGGTGAATATTTGCCAGCCATTTCAAACAAAGAGAGATAAGACGATGGCAACGCAACGCGCCTCTGCATGGTCGCCCTTACGTAATCGTATTTTTTTCGTATTATGGATGGCAACGCTATTTTCTAATATTGGTACTTGGATGAATGATGTGGGTGCCGGTTGGTTGATGACAAACCTAAGCCCTGATCCCGTAATGATTGCCGCTATTCAAGCCATGACCACATTACCTGTTTTCTTATTGGCACTTCCAGCAGGAGCCATTGCTGATATTTTTGATAAACGAAAATTGCTTATTTTCGTCAATATCTTAATGCTCTGTGCAGCTTCATTATTGGCTGTTTTGGTGTATTTCGATGTTATCAGCATTGGCTGGTTATTATTAATTACCTTTATTTTGGGCTCTGGTGCGGCATTTTTAGGCCCTGCATGGCAAGCGATTGTGCCAAGTATTGTTGAGCCACAAGAATTAAAATCGGGTATTGCCTTAAACAGTATGGGAATTAATATTAGCCGTGCAATAGGCCCTGCACTTGCAGGTATTTTGATTTCTCAAGTTGGCCTTTATTTACCATTTTTACTAAATGCATTGAGTTTTATCGCCATTATTCTTGCTGTCTGGTGGTGGGAAGGTGAGAAAAAAGAAGAGGAAAAACTCCCTGCTGAATCTGTTGTGGCTGCGATGATCTCCGGTTTACGCTATGCACGTTATAGTCCTGCATTAATCAAAACGATTATAAGAGCCGCCAGCTTTTTTATTTTTGCGAGTGCTTATTGGGCAATGTTACCGCTAGTCGCTCGGGTATCACTACATGGCGATGCAACATTATACGGTTTACTTACCACCAGCATTGGTATTGGTGCAGTGGTTGGTGCATTTAGCTTATCAACATTGCGTGAAAAATGGAGTACCAGCACACTAATTGCTGTTGGCACTGTGGGGACTGCATTGGTGTTATTTATTTTCGCTAGTGCGACTTCAAAATATTTAGCTATTTTTGCCAGTATGCTTGCTGGATTTAGCTGGATAATCACCCTTTCCACATTAATGGTCTCAGCACAAACAGCATTGCCTAATTGGGTTCGTGCGAGAGGTCTTGCGCTCTATTTAACCGTATTTTCTGGCTCAATGGCGTTAGGTTCCCTTATCTGGGGACAAATTGCGTCACATACGTCAGTGACGGTAGCTTTGTTGTGTGCAACCGTTGGGATTATTTTAGTTTGGTTATGTGTTTTGCGTGTCAAATTGGAACATGACAACATCAACTTACAGCACTCAGAACACTTTATTTTGGATGATGGACTGATTGATATTACAACAGATAAAGGTCCTGTGTTAATTACCGTGAATTATCAAATTGAAGTCAATCACCGTGAGCAATTCCTAAGTTTGATGAATCGATTAAAAATGGTTCGTTTAAGAGATGGCGGTTATTCATGGGGGCTATTTGTTTCATCTGATGCGATTACAGAAAATAACGTTCAAACCTATATGGAAACTTTTATGGTGGCTTCTTGGGCTGAACATCTTCGTCAACATGATCGCGCAACAATGGATGATAAACAGTTGCAACAACAACTAGATAAAATAATTAGCGCTAAAAAAGTGATTCACTCTTTTTCTGCTTTTTCACGTAAGAAGTAATTAGCAGTAACCAAGCCATTAACGCTTATTAAATAGATTAGTTTAATGGCTTGGCTTTAGAATACATGCCATATTTATTTTATTCGGTTCCTTTTATTGATACTGCTATGGCTTTCTTGTACTCTGCACCGCTTCTTACCTTTGAAATAACTAAAACGTATTTGAGAAAATCATGACAGGACATCGTTCTAAAGATCCGTTACATGGCGTTACTCTTGAAATGCAAGTAAATGCGCTAGTAGCAAAATATGGTTGGGCTAAATTAGGACAACTCATCAAAATTAACTGCTTTAGAAGTGATCCTAGCGTGAAATCAAGTTTAAAGTTTTTGCGCAGAACACCGTGGGCACGTGCTGAAGTAGAAGCGCTTTATCTTGATTCTCTTGAAGCAGATATTGATGATGTGATTGAAGTTATCGATCACCCAGATTGTGATCCGTGGGCAAATAGTAGAAAGCGATAAGTGTTTTATTTTATTGTTATATTTTCTTATTCATCTCTAAACTCTTTTGGCGTCATCCCCAATTCTTTTTTAAAGATAGAGTAAAAATATTGCAAAGACGGATAGCCACACATCACAGATATTTCTTGGATTGCTAGTGTTGTTGTGGCTAATAAGTTTTGAGCGCGTTTGAGCTTTTCTTCATAAATAACGGTATGAATTGTTTTGCCAATCTCCTTTTTAAAACGTTGTTCTAAATTGGAACGCGACATATTAACGGCATCTAAAACTTGCTCTGTTTTTATCCCTTTACAGGCATTGTAATAAATATAATGCATTGCTTGAACAACGGTGGGATCATTAAAAGAATGAAAATCGGTTGAACGACGTTCGACGATTTTAACGGGAGGAACTAATATTCTTTGCTGTTTCTCTGTTACATGCCCTTCTAGCGTTTGATGTAGTAACTTCGCGGCTAAATATCCCATTCGTCGTGAGCCTTGCACAACAGAAGATAATGCAATACGCGATAAATAACGTGTCATATCTTCGTCATCAATACCAATAATACTGATTTCTTCAGGCACATTAATATTTAAATTATCGCAAACTTGCAGTAAATGTCGTGCTCTTGCATCGGTGACAGCAATAATCCCAGTTTGTGGTGGTAAAGTTTGTATCCAATCTGATAAACGGTTTTGCGCGTGTTGCCAATTTTCTTGGGTAATATCCATACCGTTATAAACAATGCCTGGATATTTTTCGCGGGTGACTAATTGACGAAAGGCATGCTCACGTTCATTAGACCAATGAGGATGATTTTTTGCTGGTAGGCCATAAAAAGCAAAGTGTTTCAGCCCTTTTTGTTTTAAATGTAAAAAGGCTTGTTGAACTAATGCGTAATTATCCGTGGCGATATAAGGTACGAGGGGATAATTTTCCTCTTGATGATAAGAACCCCCTACGCCAATGACTGCTAACGATGATTGGCTTAAATGTTTCGCAATAATCGGATCATCAAAATCAGCGATAATACCATCACAAACCCAATGATTAATATTATCAAGTCGAGTACGAAAATCTTCTTCAATAAATACATCCCAATGGCACTGTGATGCTTGAAGATATTCTCCAACACCCTCAACCACTTGTCGGTCATAGACTTTATTAGCGTTGAATAACAGCACAATACGAAAGTATTTATCTTTTTTCATTTTACTCTACCTAATCCCCCAGCTACGCATTAAACCACAGCTTTAATTTTGCTAGAACTTGCTTTCATCGCTATGTGATTACTATCACACAAGCCAAATTTCGTAATAGCAAAGTAAAAAATAGGAATAACCAATGCTACTAACAACGAGTATTTTGTTTTTAAACACGCTTGCCGAGGAGATTTTTCATGTATCAGAATAACTTTAATAAATTAATTTCTAGGCAAAATACCTATAGTGCAAAATGGTGTAATAGTAACGCTAATGTTATTCCGTTATCTGTTGCAGATATGGATATTCCTGCGCCAGATTTTATTGTCAATGCATTGACACAATTTAATCTTAAAGGAATTTATGGCTATACCGACCTTAGTGAAGATTGGAATAACGTTGCTGCAAACTGGTTTAAAACGCAATATCAGTGGATTGTAGAGCCTAGTTCTATTGTTTTTTGCCCCCGTATTATTCAAGCGGTTTCGCTTTATATTCAAAACTTCACATCCATTGGTGATAAAGTCACAACCTTATCACCAGCTTATCATCCTATTAGTAATGCTGTTTGTGTCAATCAACGTGAACTATTAGAAAGCCCGTTGATTTATCATGACGGCTATTATGAAATTGATTTTGATGACTTAGAAAGTAAGTTTAAACAGTCTGTCTGTTTTATTTTACTATCGCCACATAACCCAACTGGAACGGTATGGCAAAAAAGTGATTTAATAAAAATAGCGGAACTTGCACAAAAATATCAGGTTTTTATTATTTCTGATGATGTGCATGCAGATTTTGTTTTCGATGGTGCAAGTTACCACCCTATTTCATCAGTAAATACTTATGTAGAACAACACTCCTTTATGTGTACTTCTCCCGCTAAAACATTCAATTTAGCGGGTCTTGAAGTTGCCAATATCGTTATTGCCAATCCTGAATATCGTGAAAAATTCAAGCAATGCTTAATTGCTGCGGGTATTCATAATCCTGGCTATTTTTCAGTTCCCGCTTTTTTACAAGCTTATACCTTACAAGGCCAACAGTGGATTGGTGAATTAAAAACGTACCTTGCTGATAATCGTCGTTGGGTAAAAGAACAATGTGAACGTTATTTTCCTGATTGGGTTATCACTCAAAGTCATGGCACCTACATGCTATGGATCAACTACCAAAAAATGCAGTTATCTGAAGAACAACTAAGACATTGGTTTGTTTCATTAGCTGAAGTGGAAATGAGTTGGGGGCGTGGTTTTGGTGCGGTTGGGGATGGTTTTTTCCGCATTAATATCGCGACACCTCGTTCAATATTAGAAACCGTTTTCACTCGGCTTATTCGTACCTTACCTCACGCCAGTTTGGAATAAATTACAATGAAAACGCAAACGATAAACAGTCCGAGAACACCTACATTACTCGAATCTCTCTTTCCGATATTCACCATGGTGGTGCTATTAGGAGGAGGCTACGCCACTTTTGATTTACCACCAGAGCCGTTAATGGTGCTGTCTACAGTTGTAGCTGCGCTATTAGTAAAACGATTAGGATATCGCTATGACGAGATCTTAACGGCTATCTCACAAAAAATTGCTAAGACTATGCCCGCATTGCTGATTTTAATCAGTGTGGGCTTGTTAATAGGCACATGGATGATTGGCGGTACCATTCCTCTGATGATCTATTACGGATTAAAAATGATCAGCCCAGAAATGCTTTATGTTACTGCATTATTGGTTACATCATTAGTGTCAGTCTGTACGGGAACTTCATGGGGCTCAGCAGGAACCATTGGTGTTGCTTTTATGGGGGTTGCCGTTGGTATGGATGCAAACCTTGCAGCAACAGCTGGTGCTGTCGTCGCGGGTGCCTATTTTGGTGACAAACTTTCACCATTATCTGGTGATACCAACCTTGCCGCCATGGCTGCGAGGATCGACCTCTATCAACATATTTGGCACTTACTTTACACCACACTGCCTTCACTGATTTTAACGGCAATTGTGATGATTGTTTATGGCATGAATGGTGATTTAGCAGGTCAAGGTGTACCAGAAAAAGTGACCTTAATTACAAATGGTCTGGAGAATGTTTATAACTTCAATTTAATTCTTCTCATTCCTGTATTAGTCATTTTATATGGTTCAGTAACGAAAAAGCCCACTATCCCAGTAATGTTAGCCTCTGCCGCAATTGCGATGTTTAACGCTTATCTTATTCAAGGCTTTGGATTACATGACATCGTAAAAAGTGCAGTTGATGGTTTTAATGTTTCAATGATCCAAGGGAAAGAGGTTCCTGAATTATTAGGTAACTTATTAAATCGTGGTGGCATGAACTCGATGATGAGCACCCTGCTTATCTGTTTCTGTGCCCTCTCTTTTGCCGGTACCTTATCATTAAGCGGCGCATTAGAAGTGATTGTCCATGCATTGTTAAAAATGGTTCACTCAACAGGTTCAATGATCTTAGCCACGATTGTTTGCGGGTTAACCATGATTGGCGTGACTTGTAATGGACAAATCTCAATTCTTATTCCTATCGAAATGTTACGCGGTGCCTACATCGAACGAGGCTTACACCCTAAAAACCTCGCTCGTACCGTAGAAGACTCCGCCACTATTTTTGAACCCATTTTACCGTGGACAGCCGCAGGGGCTTATATGGCAGGTACCTTAGGTGTTGCAACCTTAAGTTACTTACCTTGGGCTGTATTGTGCTGGAGTGGCATCTTCTTTGCCATGCTGTGGGGTTTCACGGGCTTTGGCATTGCCAAATTAACACCAGAAGAGCAGGAAGAGATGACTGCTGAGCTTGGATCACATTCAGAATTACAACTTGATACTAAATAAGGACGGTTCCATGTCTTACTTTGATAAAATTGAACAAATTCAATATGAAGGCACAACAAGCGATAACCCATTAGCGTTTCGTTACTATAACCCTAATGAGATTATTTTAGGTAAACGAATGGAAGATCACCTAAGATTTGCGGCTTGTTATTGGCATAACTTCTGCTGGAATGGTTCTGATATGTTCGGTATCGGTACTTTTGATAGACCGTGGCAAACACCGGGTGAAGCTTTAGAGCAAGCAAAACGCAAAGCCGATGTTGCCTTTGAGTTCTTTCATAAGCTCAATGTTCCTTTCTACTGTTTTCATGATGTAGATGTGATTTCTGAAGGTAATAACATCAATGAATATATCTCTAATATGGCAGCTATTACTGATGTATTAGCGAAAAAACAAGAAGAAACTAACGTTAAGTTATTATGGGGAACGGCAAACTGCTTCACTCATCCTCGTTATGGTGCTGGCGCGGCAACTAACCCTGATCCTGACGTTTTTGCATGGGCTGCGACACAAGTTTGTGAAGCGATGAAAGCGACAAAAGCGCTAGGTGGTGAAAACTATGTCTTATGGGGTGGACGTGAAGGCTATGAAACTCTGTTAAACACAGATTTACGCCAAGAAAGAGAGCAAATTGGCCGTTTTATGCAGATGGTTGTTGAACACAAACATAAAATTGGTTTCCAAGGTACATTACTGATTGAACCAAAACCACAAGAGCCAACAAAACATCAATATGATTATGATACTGCGACTGTTTATGGCTTCTTAAAACAGTTTGGTCTTGAAAAAGAAGTTAAAGTCAACATTGAAGCCAATCATGCAACATTGGCAGGACATAGTTTCCATCATGAAATTGCGACGGCTATTGCATTAGGGATTTTAGGCTCTGTTGATGCTAACCGTGGCGATCCACAATTAGGTTGGGATACAGACCAATTTCCAAATAGCGTAGAAGAAAATGCACTTGTGATGTATGAAATTCTTAAATCAGGTGGATTTACAACGGGTGGTTTAAACTTTGATGCTAAAGTTCGTCGTCAAAGTAATGATAAATATGACCTTTTCTATGGACACATTTCAGGAATGGATACAATGGCAATGGCATTACGCATTGCAGCAAGAATGATCCAAGATGGCGGCCTTGATAAATTTACGGCACAACGTTATTCAGGTTGGAGTGCGGAGTTTGGTCAAAATATCTTACAAGGCAAATTAACTCTTGAAGAAGTGGCGAAATATGCACAAAGCAATACCTTAGCACCACAGTTACAAAGTGGCCGCCAAGAAATGTTAGAAAGTTTAGTCAATCGCTATATTTTTGGTTAATGGCATAAAACGTAATAACACAGCGGAGTTTCCGCTGTGTTTATTAATTAAATACAGATCATGAGGTAACTTTATGTATTTAGGGCTAGATTTAGGTACTTCAAGCGTTAAAGCGATCATCATGAATGAGCAAGGTGACGTTGTTGCCAGTCATTCTGTTTCTTTAGCAATATCACGCCCTCACCCTCAATGGTCAGAACAAGATCCTCTGCAATGGTGGCAAGCAACGGAAGAAGCCATTCTTCAGCTTGGGCGCAGTTATCCAATGGATAAAATCGAAGCGATTGGATTAAGCGGACAAATGCATGGCGCCGTTTTGCTTGATGCACAACAATCGGTGCTACGTCCCGCCATCCTATGGAACGATGGTCGTAGTTTTAAACAGTGCCAAATGCTTGAGACGCAATATCCTCAGTTTAAAAAAATCACTGGTAACTTAGTTATGCCCGGCTTTACTGCACCAAAACTACAATGGGTTGCTGAACATGAACCTGAAATCTTTCAACGTATTGCACATGTTTTATTACCTAAAGATTTTTTACGTTGGAAGATGAGCGGTAATTTTGCTAGTGATATGTCAGATTCAGCCGGTACGCTTTGGTTAGATATGCAAAAGCGAGATTGGAGTGATGAACTTTTAAATGCGACAGGATTAACGCGTCGTCAAATGCCTACATTGTTTGAAGGTAATCAAATAACGGGGTATCTATTGGCTGATATTGCTAAAAAATGGCAGATGAAACAAGTGCCTATTATTGCAGGTGCTGGCGATAATGCGGCGGGAGCAATTGGTGTTGGTGTTTATCAACCAGGCCAAGCAATGCTCTCTTTAGGGACTTCAGGTGTTTATTTTGTTGTTAGCGAAAAATTTCTCCAAAATAGTGACAATGCAGTACACAGTTTTTGTCATGCATTACCTAATACTTGGCATTTAATGTCTGTCATGCTAAGTGCAGCATCATGTCTTGATTGGGTGTGTCAATTAACAGGAATTGAGAGTGTAGGTGCAATGTTTGACGAAGTTGAACAGGCTACTTTTGCTAAGAGTCCCCTGTTGTTTTTACCTTATCTTTCTGGTGAACGGACACCTTATAACAACCCTAATGCGAAAGGTGTTTTTTGGGGATTAACCCATGAGCATCAACGTGCTGACTTGTGCCAAGCTGTTCTTGAAGGTGTGAGTTTTGCATTACGACAAGGGATAGAAGTTGCTGAAAATGCAGGCCAATCAGCTGATAATATTACATTAATTGGTGGTGGTGCCAGAAGTGAATATTGGCGACAACTTCTTGCAGATATTACTGGAAAAAATCTCGATTATCGTCAAGGTGGTGATGTTGGTCCTGCACTTGGCGCGGCAAGACTTGCACAATTAGCAGTAAACCCGGCTTATTCATCGCAGGTTATTCTTTCTCAACCTAAGCTAGAAAAACGTCATACACCCAATTTAGAAAAACATAAAACATACAACAAAAAATATCACGCCTTTAAAAAGTTATATTCATTAATTGATTCAATGGAAATATAACTGCATTGCGTCAATATCAGGGTAAATTAATAGCGCTAATTTTTTATTTATAAAGTTAGCGCTATTTTATAAGTAATTAACGATATCCCCGAGTATGGTTTTTAGCTGACCAACTATAGGTTTCATCACTTGGGGCTAGTTTTTGCTTCTTCTTGAGGGCTTGTGCTTTTTTGGTAGCTTTTTCAACTTCGAGGGAGATTTCGGTAATAATGGAGTCTTTGACTTTGTTCATTTCAGCATTGGTTAATTCACGCCCTAATTTCTTTCTCTCTTGACCTATTCTGGTTTTTACTCGCATTTGTTGGGCGTCTGTCATCTCTTGGAGTGTCAATTTCTTCATTCTTTTACCCTACTTATATTGAGAGCGGAGATATTAATATAACATTATTAATGGGTCTCTCCAGCATTATATTTAGATTTAAGGTAATTAAATTCTGATTATATCAAAAATGCATTACGCACTTAATAAGTGTGTAATGCATTAAATAAAAGATAAGTTAAAACAGAAAATTTAAACTAATTGCAGAAATGCTGTTTTAAATCCATCAATGTCTTGCTGTGTTGTTGCCCAAGAAGTACAAAGGCGTAAACAACTTAAGTTAGGATCTTCAAGTAAAACACGATGGAAAACAAATTGTTGTGTTAGTTTTTCTGCAAGTGTATTTGGCAAAATAACAAAAACCTGGTTAGATTCTGGGGGAGCTAAAAATTCAAAACCTTGTTCAGTAAAGAACGCAGTTAATTGTGATGCCATGTCATTTAGGTGTTTGCCTAATTTAAAATAGAGTTCATCTTTAAATAAGGCTTCAAATTGCGCACCTAATAACCAGCCTTTCGCTTGTAATCCACCCTTTTGTTTTAAGCTAAAACGAAAATCAGATTTTAATGCCGGATGACAAATCACTAGCGTTTCAGCTGACATTGCACCAATTTTAGTGCCTCCAATATAGAAAGCATCGGTTAAACTGGCGATATCTTCGATAGTCAGATCGCTTTGTGCAGACATTAATCCTGCTGCTAAACGTGCACCATCAAGATATAACCATAAATTATGTTCATTACAGAAATCACGCAGTGCCTGTAATTCAGCTTTACGATAAACCGTACCAATCTCTGTGGCATTTGTTATATAAACAAGCTTTGGTTGAACCCAATGTTCATCATTATGCTCAGCAAGAATAGGTTTTAATAACGCGGGTGTTAATTTTCCATCGGTGGAAAATGTTGTAATAACTTTATGCCCTGTTGCTTCAATAGCACCGGTTTCATGTGTGGCAATATGCCCAGTACTGACAGAAATAACCGCTTGGTATGGACGTAAAAAATGAGAGATAGCAGTTAAATTAGTAATGGTACCACCATTAAAAAAGTGAATATCCGCATCAGGTTGTTGAATACGCTGTTTTATTGTTTGAGCTGCTTGATGACAAAGCTTATCCATGCCATATCCATCATAGCGTTGCCCCACCGTATCAGTGATTGCCTTCATGACCGCAGGGTGTGCAATTTCATTATAATCATTTTGGAAGCGGTACATGTGTTCTCCTGTCGAATGTTGTGTTTTTATTGAGTTTTTATCGTGTTTGATAAAGAAAAACGCCTTACATCTAATCAATACAAAGATTAAATGTAAAGCGCTTTAATATATTGAAAATATCAGTTATTTAAAACCGATTATTTAAAACAGACTTCGCCCCAACGTGCCAATCCTGCGGTAACCGATCCAAAATCATTACCTTTAACAATCGGAATATTTGGCAATTGTTGTTCAATGGCTTGGCATAAAATAGGTGAACGCGCAGAGCCCCCAGTCATAAAAACAGCGTCGGGTTTGATCCCCCCTTGTTTCACTGCATCATTAACTAACTCAATCATTTTACTTTTTGGTGATTCGATAGATTCAACCATTTGTTCGCGTTCAATCGTTAATTCTAAGGTTTCACTTAATAATGCGATATTAGCAATATACTCAGGAGAATCTGATAAAGCGATTTTAGCTTCTTCAGCTCGTCGAACAATGCTGTAACCCAATGTTTCATTATAGACTTCAATAAGGCGCGTTATTTTTTCGGGCTCTTTTGCGTCCCGTCTTAGCTGATTTAACACAGCAAGGTTTTGACGAGAATAAAAATCTTTTTGGGCTTCTACATTATTAATCGCAATAGGATCCCAGAACTGTTTCAGAGGTAATTTAATACCAGAAGACGTTAATCCTGTCATACCAAATAGTGGCATAAGTTGTTTAAAAGCGAGGTAAATATCAAGATCATTACCACCAACACGTTGTCCACTATGGGCAAGTAATGTGTTTGAACGGTCAGTTTTGCCTTGGTAACTTGGCCCCATTTGAATTAATGAGCAGTCAGTTGTCCCCCCACCAATATCAACGACTAATACTGTTTGGTCTTTAGTCAACGTCGATTCATATTCAAGTCCGGCTGCAACAGGTTCAAATTCAAACATAATATTCTTAAAGCCAGCTCTTTTAGCTGCACGGATAAGAATGTTTTCAGCTTGTCTATTTGAAGCTTCGCCACCTAACCCATTAAAGTTAATAGGTTTGCCAATAACGGTATCTGTGATCGCTTCTTGTGTGCTTTTTTCTGCTTGGTGCTTAATATTTGCCATCATGGCGCAAACTAAATCTTCAAAGAAGCTAATTTGTATATCATGTAAGCCTGAAGCACCTAAAAAGGATTTGGGTGATTTAACGTAATAGACATCACGAGGATCACGTAGGTATAAACTTAGCGCAGATTGTCCGAAAAGAATATCTTCAGGAACTAATTCAATATCTTCTTCTCGATTAAACGCAATCGACTTTCTTAGTAATTGTTCGCCAATTTCACTGGAAGGTTTAATATTTAAATGGCGAAATAAGTGCTCAGAAACAGATTCACGGGTTGGCGCACAAAGGGTTGATGGAATATAGACATCATTACCTTCTAAAGGCAAAAGAGTGGGTTTTCCCTCTTTCATAATTGCAACAGAACAATTTGATGTTCCGTAGTCAAAGCCAATAAACAATTTAGCCTCCCCAGTAGACTTTCATTAAAAAAAGACTGAGCACTCTACATCAAGCTTTTTGCAATTACCATCAGATTATGGGGCTTAAAAGAGAGAAAATAAGCGAATTAATCTAGTGCATGAGTAACCAAATGAATACTAAAACCGTAACGCAAACACAGTGGTTAGTTGCTAATTTTTTCAGTGATAATAACCGTTTATTGTAATAATTTTCGTTCAATACTGCGCTGGTAGCCACTATTTATAGGGAGATCCTCATTTAAATCAGATAAAAATTCATTTTTATCACAACTCATCGTTAGTGTTAAATTTGGTTTTAATCCGCCTAAATAGCAGTCAACCGAGTCGGTAAATAAATGAAACAAACACCCTACCGCAACGGCTTTTAATTTCCATGATGGTAAAAACCATATACCTAAATAAATCAAAGCAGCCCAAACGGTATGTAATGGGTGAAAACCGACACTACAACGATTGGGATCAAAAATAGGTGTTGCTAGCAAATGGTCAATATCAATCACCATTGTTCCTATCATAAGAAGTGAGGCTAACTTCCAATTTTTACGCCAGAAAAGATAGCCTAATAAAATAGGTGCTAAAAAGTGTAAGCCGTAATGCAAAATTGTTCTGATGATTTCAAATATCACACAATCTCCGATTCTCTAAAAATATTTGTCACTTAATTTGAATAAATAGTTTAGCGTGATACCGAATTAGATAATGCTTTATCTATTTCACCTAATGCAAATGCTAAATCAACCGCCGCAATTTGTGATCCGGTATAAGCATCAATCTGAGACATTTGTGCATTTAATAATGCAATCTCTGCGGTATTTATGTCGGTTACGGTTCCTAACCCATTATGATAAAATTCCACACTTGCGGTATAGGTTAATTGTGTTGTCTCTACTAAGTTTTTAGATGCTTTATTTGCCTCAAGTGCTGATTTCAGAGCATTTTCACTAATTGAGATCTCTTTTATCGCCATATCTTGGCTTTTGCGTAAGTTTTCTTGTGCTAGCCTAATTTCTGACTGTGCATTTACCATCCGCGATTGGCGCATTCCGCCTTCATATAATGGAATACTGACGCCAATCAGTATATTGGAAGATGAAGTTCTTTGGCTAATTTCAGGAAGTCCCTGAACATCAAAGCTACCTGTTCCTCCAGCAAGTGCGCCAGCAAGATATACTTTAGGAAAATAGTCAGATTCGACGGAATTAGCCGCCTTGATTGCGGCTTGTTGTAATTCATATTGCGCTAAAACATCTGGACGCTGTGCAAGCGCTTTTTTAATTACATCATGGGTTAATGGGGATATATCATCAGGAAGAGAATTATCATCGGCATAATCAACAGCTATTTTTTCAAAAGGCGATGTTCCAATAGCAGACAGTAAAATTTGATATTGATCTTTTTCATGACCTTTGGCTAACACATTTTGTAATTCAACTTGTGCTACCTGCTGTTTAGCTAATGCTACATCTAATACTGTTGCTAATCCCTTGATTCGTTTTTGTTCAACAGCATATAAAATGTCTTTACTTCTCTGAAGGGCATTTTGGGTGATATTCACCTTTTTTCTTGCTGCACCATAACTAAAATATGCAACAGAGACATCATGAATAATTTTCTGATGCATTAGATTAAAATTAAGGCTTGTTGCTAAGGAAGTATGTTTGGCTGCATCAACTAATGCCCCTCTTTTACCAAAATCAAAAATAAGCCATCTGAATGTGAGTGCGGGAATAAAAGCACTATTAGACGTTTTTATCTCATCAAGGATAGGATTTTTAGGTAAATCGATTTTTCCGTGTTGATACCCTGCCAGTACCGTTGCTGTGATAATTGGCAAATATGTACTCTCTACCATACCAATATCAGTCGCTGACTTTTTTGCTAATTCCCATGCAATACGTGTATCTGGGTTATTTTGTTGTCCTAAATCGATAAGGTCGGCCAACGAATAACTAGATTTAATCGTTTTTTCTTGAGTTGGCGATAAATATTGCTCAGTGGATGAAGCAATATATTTTGTATTATCATAATTAATAGGTTGTTGAGAATAGTGTTTAAATGAACTGCTTGTGTCGATACAACCAACAAGTAATAGACTTAACAGAGATGACAGAATATTTTTCTTATTATTAATGATTAAATTTACCATTATGATTTTTCTCTTATTAAATGTTTAAACACAAGCTCTCTTTCATTTGTTGGTAATGTTTCCATTTCATTATTAAGAATGGATTTTTTAAATACATCTTTTGGCTCTTTATTGATATCTAAATAAGAGCGCTTATCTTCAAAAATAAATTTATGAGCGTAATTATGGTAGCTAATGTAAGAAATCTTATTTAATGATTCTCTGAAAAAAAACATTATATTTTTATTTCTTTCTCTATCTTCTTTTTCGAAGATGAGTAAGTCTATATTGTCTTTTGATTGTGTAATCGCTTCATTCACGGATGAAACTAAATCCAACATATCATTTTTATTTGTTGAATATCTTAACTCAGTGTAATTATCTAGAATAGAGCTAATTTGTTTATATATTGTATTAATAATGCTCGTTGGCCACACTTTTGTAAAAATGATGTACATCACAATATTACCCAACAAAATTCCTAGAATACGATCAGATACGACATCCATATCAAAGCTAGGCTTAAATCCATGTAATGTTGTTAATAAAAATGCTAACCCGACTTGTACACCAGCATAAGAGATACGCTCATTACCTACAGCAACCCAAGCTGCGGGCAGTAGGCAGAAAAAGATCAAGACCATTAATTCAAAAATATCAGATAGATTAGGAATAATATAGAGCAGTGAAATTATACCAATTAGCGCCCCAATTAGACATCCCGTGATCCGCAATGTTAATTTATGGACAGTTTCGCCGACAGATGTTAATGCCACAACATAACAAGTGATCATTGCAGTATGAATACCTTGCCATTTAAAATAATCATAAAAAATATAACATAGAATTGCGGCTATCGTGGTTTTAATAGCAAAGTACTTATGGTTAGGATTTGTAAACGCATCACTGACAAAAAACGGTGTTTTTTTCTTTACAGGTTTAAATTCTCTCTTATTAAATAAAATGTTATCAAAAGTATTTAATAAGTGTAGTTTACTTATTGTATTTTGAGTTTGTTGTTTATCTTTTATTTTTTCTATTTGATGATGTTTGAAGCAGTCTAAAAGATATAAACACTTTTTAGAAAGAAGAAAACGTATAGAAGTTGGCGTTTTTTTATCAAAAGTTAATGACATAATCAATATTTGATAAGAGTTGTCAATCATATTCTCCAACCAGTGAATATCTTCTCTTCCTCGTAAATAAAATATTTTAATAAACATCAAATAGCGTTTACATTCTGTTTGTGTACTCAATAACTCACTGATATCGAGTTGACTCTCCTTTCTTCCTAAAAAGAAGTCACTTGCAGTAGAAAAGCGTGTAGCAATTCTGTTTAACAACAATTTTCTAGGGCTAATGCCAACAAAATAATTAAATAAAATGACCAATAACATTGGAGAAACTGCCATTAGTAACGCATAAAGTAGAGCTCTAGTTGCTACATCTCCAACGGGAATATCATCAATTAAAGTCATTAAAAAGGTGATAACTAAAGCAACTAAATTACCAATATCACCAAGGCTACTTGCAGAGGCTAAATACATAAAAACTGCTGAAAACAAAGCCATAAAAAAGAATCGTAAAATAATGTTTTGTATGGTGAGATTAAAAAGTAAAAAAATAACACACACCACAATGGAACATAAAATAATAACGCCAATAGATAATAATATATTTTGTACTGCATCAGCTTTGATTAAATAAATAATCAAATAGCAACTTATGGCAGATTCGGGAATTTCATATATCATCGCAATAGCAGCCATTAAGGCGCAAAGCAATGCTATGCGCCAAGTCGTCGCTAAACGAAAGTCAAAGGGTAACAAGTCTTTTTTGACTTGTTTCACTATTAGTGAGGGTTTAACAATCATCGTCGTTAGCTATTATATTAACGGTTGCTGTAGCGCCAACTCGCATAAGATATTCTGGTGGATTAGTGATAGTCACTTTAACAGGAAACCGTTGTTGAACTCTAACCCAATTCAGTGATTTAGGCACATAAGGTAAGTCCCTTGGAATATTAATAAGATCAGTTGACATGATCCCCCTGCTAACGCCTTCTACTTTACCTTTAATAGGATGTTTATTGTCAATCATTGAATAGATAACCACGCAGTCACCTATTTTTATATTATTTAAATCTGTTTCTTTAAAATAAGCTGAAGCATACCAACTGTCTGAGTTAATTAAGGTAAAGACAGATTGCCCAGAAAGAACAAATTCACCAGGTGACAATACTAATCCAGCAACATAACCATTACTTGGTGCTTTTACTTCAGTGTTACTTAATTCCCATTCAGCCATTGCCAGTGAGGTTTTTAACGATTTCACTAATGCTATTTCTGAATCAGTATTATTAATTAAGGCTTCTGAGGCGACATTTTGTTTTTGTGCCTGTTTTAATGTAACTTCTGCATCATGTTTTAATGTTCTTGCATCATCAACTTGTTGTGCCGTTACAAATCCCTTTGCCAATAACGGCTCTAATCTATTGAGAGATTGAGTTGCTAATAACAAATTGACTTGAGCTCGTTTTATTTGCGCTTCTGCAACTTCTGAATTTGATGTTTCTGCAATAATAATGCGCTGTTTATTACTTAATGTTGCTTCAGCAATCATAAGTTGTTCTTTCGCTTGCTGAACTCTTAATGCATACATGGTGGGATCGATTGTAAACAATAAGTCCCCTTTATTGACTTTACTATTCTCTTTAACATAAATAGCGCTAATTCGTCCGGGTACCGTTGATGATATATTAATTTTGTTAGCATCAATTATTGCATCTTCGCTGAGTGGATTTAACGCTGATAACTGAATATTTTTCCACAATAAGATGAATGTAATCGTAAAAACAATCACAGTGATTAAAAGTGCCAGTTTTTTTTGATTTTTTTATCCATAATTTAATAAGAAAAATAAAATAGAGAGATAGTTAAAGAAATTGATAACAATACCGCAAAATAAAAAATTAAAGGGAACGGCAATTTATCATCAATACCCCAATAGATAAGTAATACGCGTATGATCAAGGCTCCTAATAAGCCGATAAAGGTACATAACATCCAATATGGAAAATAGGAACCTAACATAGTAATAAAAGGAGAATGACCTTGAGAACAACCAGACAATAGCAATGCAATTATACTCAAGCTAGTAACACGATAATATTTTCTTATTATGTCCAAGGTAATGTACCTGTCATTTTTAGATAAATTTTATTATTCGTTTAAACACTATAGTGTTTTTACTTACAGTTGTTTAATGAATTAATCAAAAACATCATATCGAATAGATGTTAGATGTTTTTCATTCATCAATCTATAGCATTATCTTAAATTTTTCTTATTGAAAGCGGAGTATCGTTTTCAATATGACTGTAATCATGGGCGTTATATGATTTTAAGAGTATAGTAGCTAATCTTTCAGCCTGACTAGATATTACAATTTTTATTATGGAATCAGCGTTTTCTGCTCAAAATATTCGACATATTCTTGCTAATAACACACCTATTATTGATGTGCGTGCGCCTATTGAATTTAATCAAGGCGCTATCCCTAATGCGATCAATTTACCTTTAATGAATGATCAAGAGCGTGCTGCCGTTGGGACTTGTTATAAACAACAAGGATCACAAAAAGCGGTTGATTTAGGGCATCATTTGGTTAGTGGTGAAATTCGTGATAATCGTATCGCAGCTTGGCGTGAAGCTTGTGAGCAATTTCCCAATGGTTATATTTGCTGTGCTCGAGGCGGAATGCGTTCTCATATAGTTCAGCAATGGCTTAAAGAAATAGGTATAGATTATCCCTTAATTGAAGGTGGATATAAGGTAATAAGACAGACTATCATTGAAATGAGCAATGAATTAGTTCAACGGCCTATTATCTTAATTGGTGGATGTACAGGTAATGGAAAAACGACTTTAGTGCGTTCTCTTCCTGAAGGTATTGACCTTGAGGGTATTGCGCACCATCGAGGTTCGTCTTTTGGTCGCACTGTAGAAGATCAATTTCCTCAAGCTACCTTTGAAAATCATCTTGGTGTTGAAATGTTACAGAAAGCACCGAAATATACACGATGGGTGCTTGAGGATGAAGGTCGCGCTATTGGTGCTAATGGATTACCTGAATGTTTACGAGTAAAAATGCTTGAGGCTTCAATCGTTGTTGTTGATGATCCCTTCGAGCGACGTATAGAACGTTTGAAGGCAGAATATTTTGATCGCATGACACATGATTATCTGGAAGCATATGGCGAAGAAAAAGGTTGGCAAGCATACAGTGATTATTTGCATCATGGTTTATTTGCTATTCGCCGTCGATTGGGTTCTCAAAGAGCAATGGAATTAACTAAGTTGCTAGATAATGCCTTAGATATACAGAAAAAAGAGTCCAACACAGAGGCGCATTTTTCTTGGTTAACCCCTCTACTTAAAGAGTATTACGATCCTATGTATCGTTATCAATTAAGCAAAAAGGAAGATAAAATTATTTACCAAGGAAGTTATGAAGAAGTCATGCAGTGGTTTAAAAATAATAAGTAGATAGTAACGTTAAAGTCACTATTCACTTAACATAAAAAATGCCTTATTAAAAATGTTTAATAAGGCATTTTTTATATCTAACAATTAATCTATTTATTTTTGAAAAACTATTTTTCTTAATAGTAGCGTAGCACATATAGCCATAGAGAAATTAAAAATCATACTAAAACGGAATGCTATCTTATATTGCTCAATTATATTTGTTGAAAGTGTATGGCTAAGACTAAATTGTAAAATAATTGAAACACAAGTTGCCCCTATTGCAGCACCAACTTGTTGTAATGTCGCGGTTAATCCTGAAGCAATACCAACAAATTCGGGTTTAACTTTTGCCAATACTAAATTCAGCATAGGTGTCATTATCATGCCTTGTGTGAATCCCACTAAGAATAAGAATGGGATAACAAGAGAGCTATTTTCTGGTGATATTAGATAATAAATAGTGCCAATTAAAAAGAGATAGCTTAAAGCGTAACAAGCCGCTCCCCAATAAATAATCTGTTCACCAAACTTTCTTACCCATTTAGGTGTTAATAATGATGAAAGAACAAATCCTATTAATGTAAACGTTATGCTAAAAGCCGATAAAACCACACCACCAATATCCAATCTTATATAATCTAGGGTCTCACTTTGAGTTAAATAATGAGAAAGTGTTAATGCAACAATACCAATAATAAGATTAATTAAAAAAATAGTACGCCATTCAAGCCCAAAAAGATTTAGTGATATTAAAAAACCACCTAATGCTTGCCCTGCTATTGCAGCTAATCCTAGTGTCATTCCTAATAAACCAAATACTTTTTTGGCCTGTGTATCATCAAAGTTTAGACGAATACTTGAGTAAACTTGGGGGAATAATAGCGCAGCTGTTAATCCTTGCAGACAACGAGCAATAACAAGACAAATAGCATTAGGAGAAATTGCACATAATACAGATGTTAAAGTGAAACCAAACATACCAATACGGTATAGGGTCCGACGGCCATAAATATCGCCGAGTCGGCCTCCTGTAATTAATAATAAACCAAAGGCTAATTCATATCCCACGATAATTAGCGTTAGTTCTGTTAGCGTTGCATTAAGTGTTTGTTCAATATTCACAATAGCGATATTGACGACAAACAAATCAAAAATTGTGACAAATCCCGCTAATAGTAGAACAAATAAGGCGATGCGTTGTTGAGTATTCATTTTTGTCTCAATGATTAAAAAAATGAGACTATAATGAGTTGTTTATCCTGATACAATTTAACCATTTATACTATTACTAAAAGCAATAGGCTATGACTGAAAGAAAACGAACTCGCCCTGAATTAGCTGATTTTTTACGAACGAAAAGACAAAGTATTTCACCTGAAACTGTGGGACTACCTAACACTAGACGTCGGCGCACACCTGGATTACGCCGAGAGGAAGTTGCTGCACTTTCTGGCGTTGGGCTGACTTGGTATACATGGCTTGAACAAGGCAGAGATATTGGTGTGTCTAGCCAATTTTTGGATAGTTTAGCCACAGCTTTACGTTTAAATAGTGCAGAAAGGCAACATCTTTATTTGTTATCGCACATGAGGGAACCAACAGAAACAGGAATAACAGAGCATGAAGTTCCAGAAACTATTTTGCGAATTTTGTCTGATTTTCCACAAGAGTATCTCTGTTATGTTTTAAATCTGCATTGGGATGTCTTAGCTTATAATCAAAAGGCCGATGCTTATTTTCATTTTTCAGACTTCAGTGTTGAAAATCGTAATTATCTTTACTTGTTATTTATGGATCCTCGTTACAAAACGCGTATTGATGATTGGGAAAATATTGCTGAAAGATTGCTAGCTAGCTTTCGTCGTGACCATGCAAGAACAAAGAACGACCCAAATATTCGTAAATTAATTGCTACACTAAATTGCTCATCCCCTGAATTTAAAAGAATGTGGGAAAAACATGAGATATATCCTCCTTGTGATGGTGTAAGGATCCTAAATTTTGAAAATAGAAAAGAGCATTATGATTACACATCATTAGCGTTTGATTTGGAAAAATATAATCGGATTTTAGTGTATATTCCTAAGAAAGCATGATTATTCTTGATGATGGAATAAACATGTTATTTCCAAAATGGAAATTAGAGATTGCTTTTTTGTCATTAGGTTTCCGTTTCTTTGACGACTAGAATGCCTCTTCATCAGAATAATTGAGGTGGCTAGGTGACAAAATATATCCTTTTTAGCTTTTGTTTAGTGTTAATTTACCCTCTTGGTGTGGACTTACATTTAACAGGTTTAACGGCAATTGCGAATGATTTAAACGCTTCAGAAATTAGCACTTATTAAAAATAGAAAAAGATGCAATTGCACCCTTTTCTATTTTACTTTTTTAATTTAGACAAGAGAAATTACAATCCCATAATTTGCCTATTTTTTGGATAAGAAAGCGTATAATTTAGAGGTAATGATTTTTCCTCTTTTGCTCCTAATGTGATATTCCATTCTATTTCGCCAGTATCTTTATTAAGTACACCATCTTTATAAACAGCATCTGTTACATTAATATTGTTTTCCTGACTAAGTGGTAATTGGTCATAAATAGTTACTTTTACAGGTGAATTATAAGTATTTCTTACTTTAATGGTATAACTCTCTTTTTGTTCAATCGTTGTACCAATAAAGATAGGCTCTTTTCTTATTTTTTCATTATTAATACGGCTAATTTGAATGTTTTTATCTATTCCAAATGGAATGCTAAGTAACTCCGTTAATTCGTTAGTATTAATATAACTATTGCCAACAAAGCTATTCATATAGTAGATATTCGTACGACCATTGAGTAAATTTAAGTTTTCCCAATCTTTTACTTCAGCTTGTAAATAGACTTCTTCAACTAATTTTGGCGTCGTTAAGTAGCGATAATCTGCAACAACTTCTTTTTGATTAATCACTAATGTATTAGGCTCTGTGCTATTTTTTAAGGTGTAAGGTAATGCGATTGCATGGCTTAAATTAATACCATTATTATTAGTTGTTACATATCGCGTTACACCTTTATTTAATTGTTTTTCATGGCTTTCTTCTCTCATCATTGTAGGGGAAGGTGCTGAAGCCATCTCCATGCTCATACTTTTACTTCTAAATTTCGCATTATCATTGTAAAGAGCGAGATACCAAGGGGATAAAGTTGGTGCAGTAATATTTAAGGATGGATTTGTCGATGTTAAAACTAGCTTTACCTTATCCCAATTTAGGCCTGTATTTTGAATAACATCGGCTTTATAGGTGAGTAATATCGGCTTATCCATTCCTTGACTTCGAATGTCATAAGCAGGAGACCACCCAGCATCTGGTGTTATATAAGAAATATGCATTTTACTGGTTAGGTTTTTTGATGTGTCTAAAGATAGAACAATTTGTGTTTTCTCTTTGGTAATAACTGGCATATTAATTTCTAATTGTCGGTTTAATTCTTCAAGTTGTTCTGTCAGTTCAGCGATTTCTTCACGTGCTATTTTTTGTTGATTTAAAATAGATGTCATTTTTTGGCTAATAAAATCAAATTTTTGTGATGATTGTTCTAATGACTGAGTTTCGCCATAACCAAAAAAGGATTGATCTTTTAGTAAGACAATCTGTTCATCACCGACCTTAATATTGATGTTGAGCTCTTCAATTTTCTTGTTAATATCTTTCTGCTTTTCCATCAACACTGTAATTGCAGAAGGATAACTAGGAGCAATAGGAATTTTTTTAACGTTAATTGTGTTGATAATCACATCGTCATTATCAATGCTAATTGATAAGCTCTTAGGGTCAATATTGTTTGCAATATTAGATAAAACAACTTCACTCTGCCCCGCGGGTAAATTGAGTGTTACGTTATTATTGAGTTCAGCACCCCGTAAGAAAATAGTTGCTTGATTAAGTTTCACATCATAATTAAGTGTTTTAGCAGGATCTATTGAACTGATTTCATTAGCAAAAACATTGGTTGCACTAACAATCGATAATGCAAAAAGCGATAGTGCTCGTTTATTGGGTTTAATCATCATTTTCATTCTATCCATAGTTGATGAGCAGAGAACTGCAAAATAGAGATGTATTGTTGTTCAAATATATTTAGATAGTATTGCATCTGTAATTGATTAGATAACAGAATAAACTTAAAGATATAATGGTGTGAAGAAAAAAAGACAGGCAAAACAGTACATTAGTTTTTTTATTAAATGAGTATTTAAATAATAAGGATTATCTTAATGATAGAAAGATATTGGGTTTTTGCTATCTTTATATACTCATATTTAGATAAAAAGAAGAGAAGTATATTAGTAATAAACAATAAAAAGGCAGTTTAAAATCAAACTGCCAAGTATAAAAATATTGGTATCGATTGTTATTTAACAACTTCACCGCTGTCAATAACAGTTTTACGTACTTTATTAGAGAAATCTTGCGCTTCTTTAATAATGGCTTTTTCGTCTACGGTTAATAATTGGCGATCTTCCATTAAGATTTTTCCATCAACAATGGTATGGCGAACATTACTTCCATTAGCACCATAAACTAATGCTGCATAAGGACTATACATTGGCACCATATTAGGTGATTTAGTATCAACAACGATGATATCTGCAAGTTTACCTGATTCTAAAGATCCCAGCTTATCTTCCATATGTAATGCTTTTGCCGACCCCATAGTTGCTAGCTCTACAACGGTTAATGGCGGCATAGCAGCACGATCTTTATTTTCTAATTTATGGATTTTACCCACAAGATTTAGCTCATTCATGGTTGTTAACGTGTTACTTGACATTGGACCGTCAGTTCCTAAACCTACACGAACACCTTTTTCTAGCATCGCAACAACAGGTGCTACTCCTTTCGCTGATTTAGTATTTGCACTGATATTATGGGCAACACCAACATCATATTTCTTCAGCAAATCAATATCTTTATCATCAACCATAATAGCGTGAGCGGCGATAACTTTATTATTTAATGCTCCAATATCTGCCATATATTGAACAGGACTTTTACCGCCAGTACGTTTAGCGATTTCTTCTTGTTCACGATCGGTTTCAGCTAAATGGATCATAACAGGAACATCCAGTTCTATTGATAACTTAGCAATTTTCTGAAGGTTTTCTGTGGTATTTGTATAAGGAGCATGTGGAGCAAATGCTGGGATAATACGGGGATGATCTTTATATTCTTTAATAAAGTTTACTGCATACTGGATACCCTCTTCGGGTGTTTGGGCATCAGCAACAGGAAAATTAATTACAGACTCTCCTAATACCGCACGATTCCCCATTTTATCAACAGTTTTAGCTACTTCATCTTCAAAATAATACATATCAACGTAAGTTGTTACACCACCTTTTACCATTTCGATATTTGCAAGATCAGCACCTACTCTGACCATTTCGCGAGAAACCATTTTGCTTTCAAGTGGGAAAATATAACGATGAAGTCTATCTGGCACATCATCAGCTAATGAACGAAATACAGTCATTGAACCATGAGTGTGAGTGTTAATTAAACCTGGCATGACAATATCACCATCAACATCTAATACTTTATTGGCTTGATATTCTTTAGACAGCTCAGGGCCACCAACGGCAATAATTTTATTTTCTTTTACGACAACAGTACCCTGTTCAATGATTTTATTTTGCTGATCCATAGTCAGAACTGTGCCGTCAACTATCATCAAATCAGCTTGTTTTGCCGCGTAGCTAGAAAATGAGATTGCCATTACAGCCAAAGCAAGCATAGATTTAGAAAATGACATCATTACCTCTCGTCTTGATGGGAAAATTTCCCTAAGATTATAAATAAATTCATTGGCTTTTGATATCAATTGAAAGTGAATGAGATCACCGAATAAATAATTAATTAAAGTTATTATTACATTGCAGCCTAAATTTCTTGCAGTTAGTCTTATCAATCAAGGAGCGGTTTTATGAGTAAAGCGTTGCAACCGGGTGAAAATAGATCACTCAGCGAAAATAAAGGACAAGTTACAGTCTCTCATGCAGTAGGCGATAATCTTGATATTAATCTGACTGCATTTTTAGTAACAGGATCAGGAAAAGTCGTTAATGACGACGATATGGTTTTCTTTAATGCACCTCATCATGCCTCTGGTGCAGCTTCATTTATTTCACCGATAACCCAAGGTTCAACAGTTATTCATAGTATTGATTTTGATTTTTCTCGTTTACCTGCAAATATTACCAAAATAGCCATCACATTAACGCAAGATGGTAGTGCTGGCGGTTTTGCTGTTGTTCAGCAATTAAAAGCACAAGTATTAATAAATAATGAAGTTATTGAATTAGTACCAAACCAATTTTCACAAGAGACTGGCATTATCGTTTTAGAGCTCTATGTTCGAAATGGTCAAAATAAAGTTCGTTCTGTTTGGCAAGGTTTTGCCTCTGGACTTGCCGGTTTATGTAACCTTTATGGTGTTGAAGTTGAAGAGTCGGCACCTGTTGTTACGCCTCCACCAGCTCCCGTGAATATACAAAAAAGCATCGTGAAGCTGACTAAACCAGATAGTAGCCATCGTGTTTCATTACAAAAAGGTCATGATGCACCTAAACGTATTTTAGTGAGTGCAACATGGATAGATAATGGAGATGGAAAAGATAATGATGATTTAGATCTTCGTGTAGGCATTTTACGTCCGAATGGTCAAATGTCTATTATTCAAGCGCCAGATAAAAGTGGTGCTTTTAATTCAGATCCTTTTGTTTTCCATACCGGTGATGTAGTGAGTGTGAGTCAAGAACAACCCGGTTGCGAAACCGTTGAAATTAACCCCGCTATTTCCCAATTAATGGGCGGTAAAGTTGCGTTGGTTTGTAGTGTTTATTCTGCTATTAGCAATGGTTGTGTGTCTGTCGCTTCATTAAAACCAACAATGCGTATGGAATATGGTAATCAAGTGGTTGAATGTTCTTGTGAGTATAAGAAAGGCTTTTTCAATAATATGATTTATACCTATGTGATTGGTATTATTGAAATTGATCAAGATAGCATTACATTAAAACCATCAGGTGTAACATCAAGGGCTGGTAGCGAAGCAACGCCTTGGTTAACGCGTAATGGCGATGAGCTTAAATTAACGATGGATGGTCCTCATGTTTTTAAAGGGAAGAAACCGAGTATTTTAGGTACAAAACGTTATGTCTGATCGCATTATAAAATAAGATAAAGTTTATCTTAAGGAAAAACGGGCAATAATGACTATGCCCGTTCTGTCCGTTCATCGTTTATTTAAAGCATTTAGTTCTGACTAATTAAGCGTGTTTCTTTTGTTGCAAAAGCCATTTATCTAATTCATTCGCAAAAAGTTGGCGATCACGTTGACTTAAACTTGCAGGCCCGCCAGTTTGGATACCACTTGCTCTCATCGTATCCATAAAATCACGTATATTTAAACGTTCTCGAATAGTTGCTTCAGTATAACGTTCACCTCTTGGATTCAGAGCTACTGCGCCCTTTTCTATGACTTCGGCCGCTAATGGAATATCAGCGGTAATAACCAAATCATCTTTATTAGCACGGCGGACAATTTCGTTATCAGCTACATCAAACCCCGCAGAAACTTGTAATGTACGTAAGAAAGGCGATGCAGGTATGGTTAATCGTTGATTAGCAACAAAAGTAATCATCACTTTTTCTCTATCTGCTGCACGATATAACACTTCTTTGATTACTTTTGGACATGCATCAGCATCAACCCATATAGGCATAACAACACTCTCTTTGTTATTTAGTATGAAAATAGTCTGTATTGATGATGTTTAAAATAACATATTAATTGAGACTAAGTGGTTGAAATTTTGATCTTTACCGTTTTCTGATTATTGATTAGCTCGGATACTGACTAATATCAAGCTTGTTCTCAGTATCTATAAACTCATCAATTGCTCCCCTAGGAATCAATGTGCATAAAATTACATTCTTAATTCTTACCTTGATTTAAATCAAAAATGTATTCTATTTGCCATTTTTAGGTTGATGAATGTTAAATCTTAAACTATAAAGCGAATGATAATAATTAGCACTCTCATATTATCAATGTGCTATTGCTAATAATGTTTCACCTAAAGAAGAAACATTGGTTGTTACTACAACATATAGCTCATCTTCTTTATGGGAGCGTGGAGTTATTGCATCAACAGTTTTACCCCGCTGATCCTATTAATAATAAGTAGGAATGATTTAATAATGAAAGAGTTAGTCTCAACACATAGCACACAATCTTTGACTGAAATCGATCTTACTCCCCATTTTGCGCTTGAGGGTGATAGCCCTTTTCGTGATAGACATGCCACGATGCCATGGAGAGGCTCTGTACCTATAGCGAAAGAAGAACAACAATCAACATGGCAAGTCTTATTAGAAAGTAAAACACCTGCATGTAAACGTTTGTTGTATATCCATATTCCTTTTTGTGCCACTCATTGTACGTTTTGTGGTTTTTATCAAAATAATTACCACGAAGAAGCTTGTAAACGCTATACCGACGCATTATTGCGTGAGATATCGGCTGAATCAGATAGCTTACTTTATCAATCAGCACCAATTCATGCCATTTACTTTGGTGGTGGAACCCCTTCTGCATTATCAGCAAAAGATCTCTACCGTGTGATCACGCATTTGCGCCAATCACTTCCTTTGGCGTCAGATTGTGAAATAACGATTGAAGGCCGTGTTTTAAATTTTGATGATAATCGAATTGATGCTTGTTTAGATGCGGGAGTAAACCGTTTTTCTATTGGTATTCAAACATTTAACAGCAAAATACGTAAACGAATGGCAAGAGCATCAACCGGAGAAGAAGCCGCTAATTTTATGAAAAGACTCTGCTTACGAGATAGCGCTGCTGTAGTGTGTGACCTGCTATTTGGATTACCGGGGCAAAATACGGTGAATTGGCAAGAAGATCTCACTATTGCTCATGATATTGGTTTGGATGGGGTCGATCTCTATGCATTAAATTTATTACCCAATACACCATTAGGTAAAGCAGTCGAAAATCAGCGAGTAATTGTACCAACACCGATAGAACGGCGTTCACTCTATCTTCAAGGCTGTGATTTTATGGCGAATGCGGGTTGGCGTCAGATCAGTAATAGTCATTGGGCGAAAACGACTCGTGAACGCAATCTCTATAATTTATTAATTAAACAAGGCGCAGATTGCCTTGCCTTTGGCTCTGGTGCTGGTGGCTCAGTTAATGGTTATTCATGGATGATAGAACGCTCACTGGATAGCTATTATCAAAAAATTGCAGATAATAAAAAGCCCTTAATGATGATGAGTCGTACAACTGATCGTGGCTTTCGCTGGCGTTATGAACTACAAGCTGGCATCGAGTGTGGGCGTGTAGATTTAACCAAATTAAGTTCACAAGCGACTCAGCTCTCCCCTTTATTAACTCAATGGTATCAAGCCGGTCTTATTGAAGACGATTTTCTTTGTATGAAACTCACTAATGAAGGTCGTTTTTGGGCTAGTAATTTGCTGACATCTTTACAGCAATTAATTTTGCAATTAAATACACCTCATTAGTTTTATTCTATTAAATATTACTTAAAAGATGGAAATAACATCATGAATATAGCGTTGCAACAATTTTTAATAACCGAGCCTGATGGAACTCTGGAAACTATTGCAATGCAGTTTGATACAACCTTGTTAGAAGTTGTGAGACATTTGCCATCACACTTGTTCATACTCAAGATGTTATTTTAGAATTTAGCGGTAAATTACCAAGTGGTTTTCATCGTCATGGCTATTTTAACTTACGTGGTAAAAAAGGAATGACAGGCCATATTAAAGCCGAAAATTGCCAATTTATTGCGATGGTCGAGCGTAAATTTATGGGTATGGATACTGCTTCTATTTTATTTATCAATCAAGAAGGCGTTGCAATGTTTAAAATTTTTCTTGGTAGAGACGAACACCGTCAATTATTACCAGAACAATTATCAGCCTTTCGTCAATTAGCTCAACAATTAAATAAGGAATAATTGCGAGTGAAAACCTGGGTTATTTTTGGCGCTGGCGGTAAAGGTGTTGGCGCACATATTGCAGATATTGGCGTTACACAACAACGCCCTATTGTGGCTTTAGTGCGTTCCGAAGAGGCTGCTAATCGGTTAGAAGAAAAAGGGATCAAAACAGTTATTGGTGATTCAATTGATGCTAAGGCTGTTGAAGCTGTTTTAACATTGGCAGGAAAAGAAGCTGATATTATTTCCACGATGGGCGGTGAAAATGATTATCTCGCTCATCGAACCGTCATTGATACGGCGGAGAAAATGGGTTTTCAACGTATGTTAATGGTTTCATCTTTAGGATGTGGTGATAGCTGGGTTACTTTATCTGACAGGGCAAAAGCCACGTTTGGTCAAGCCGTAAGAGAAAAATCATTAGCTGAAGTGTGGTTGCAAACTAGTCGTTTTGATTATGCGATAGTAAGACCAGGTGGATTGCTTAATGGTGAAGAAACGGGAAACGCTCAGCTTTATCAAAATGAAGAGATCCATGGTTTAGTTAATCGTCGAGATGTTGCGCGTTTAGTGACTCAGCTTCTTGAAGCCGATCTTCTCGAGGATCAAGTTTATGCGGTCGTTGAACCGGGTTTAGTACCTTCCAAGTAGTTGCATTCGCGATAGCTATATTACGCTTCAAATTAACATCACCATTAAGAGATAGCGTATTGGCGTTATCTCTTGTTTCTTACTTTTGTTATAGGCAATAACTCACAATATGATGAGTTTTTCTCTTATGGTAATAATTTCTTAACCGACATTCGTCACTTTACTGTCTTAATAGGGGGAACTTGTGGCATAATGCCGCCCCATTACCTTTTGTCATTCACTAATAATGAGTATTTGTCTTGTTAATCAGCAATAATATCACTATGCAGTTTGGCTCAAAGCCACTGTTTGAAAACATTTCTGTCAAATTCGGTGGCGGAAATCGCTATGGTTTAATCGGTGCCAACGGTAGCGGTAAATCAACCTTTATGAAAATTTTAGGTGGCGATTTAGTGCCAACTAGTGGCAACGTATTCCTCGATCCTAATGAACGTCTTGGTAAACTAAAACAAGACCAATTTGCTTATGAAGAATTTACTGTGCTTGATACGGTAATTATGGGGCACACAGAACTTTGGGAAGTGAAGCAAGAGCGTGAACGCATCTATAGCTTACCTGAAATGAGTGAAGAAGACGGTTTACGTGTTGCCGATCTTGAAGTGAAATTTGGTGAAATGGACGGTTATACCGTTGAATCGCGCGCTGGCGAATTATTGCTAAACGTAGGTATCCCATTAGAACAACATAATGGCCCTATGAGTGAAGTGGCACCGGGTTGGAAATTACGTGTGTTACTTGCACAAGCCCTATTTGCTGATCCTGATATTTTGTTACTGGATGAACCGACGAATAACTTGGATATAGATACTATTCGTTGGCTTGAACAAACGCTAAATGAACGTAACAGTACTATGATCATTATTTCCCATGACCGTCACTTCCTAAATATGGTGTGTACGCACATGGCTGACTTAGACTATGGTGCGCTTGCTGTTCATCCCGGCAACTATGATGAGTATATGTTTGCTGCAACTCAAGCTCGCGAGCGTTTATTAGCGGATAATGCGAAGAAAAAAGCACAAATTAGTGAATTACAATCTTTCGTAAGCCGCTTTAGTGCTAATGCTTCTAAATCACGCCAAGCTACTTCTCGTGCAAAACAAATTGAAAAAATTCAATTAGCTGAAGTGAAAGCATCAAGTCGCCAAAACCCATTCATTCGCTTTGAGCAAGAGAAAAAATTATTCCGTAATGCGCTTGAAGTAGAAAATATCTCTAAAGGTTATGATGATAATGCCCCGCTGTTTAAAGACGTCAATATGATGCTTGAAGTGGGCGAAAAAGTCGCTATTTTAGGTAATAACGGTGTGGGTAAATCGACGTTGATCAAAACATTAGTCGGTGAATTAACACCAGATACAGGCCGTCTAAAATGGTCTGAAAACTCAAACATTGGCTATTATGCACAAGATCATGCAACTGATTTTGAAGTTGATATGACGGTGTTTGATTGGATGAGCTTATGGATGAAACCTGAAGACGACGAGCAATCTGTACGTAGCGTATTAGGTCGTTTACTGTTCTCTCAAGATGACTTGAAAAAATCAGTTCAAGTGTTATCTGGTGGTGAAAAAGGCAGAATGTTATTTGGTAAGCTAATGATGCAAAAACCAAACATTTTGATTATGGATGAACCTACCAACCACTTAGATATGGAATCTATTGAATCACTGAATATGGCATTAGAACTTTATCAAGGCACATTGATTTTTGTTTCTCATGACCGTGAATTCGTGAGCTCATTGGCAAATCGTATTATTGAAATTACACCGGAAAAAGTGACTAATTTCCAAGGTACTTATGATGAGTTCTTGACGAAAAAAGGTATTACACTTTAATTTCATAATAAATTAGAGCAATAATTAAATGAGGCTTGATACTCTTTATCAAGCCTTTTTTTATTGTTATCAAAAAGATCACAATAATTTTGCCCTACTATTTTTTCAATAAAACATTATAACGGTGCACCCGAAAATAATGGTTATCCTATAGGATTAATGGATGATGATTTTAACGCCATTGTGGCCAACGCACTTTAATGCGTGCTAGAGCTTGGTATTTACAGCAGGTAGCAGGAATGCGAACTTTATGTTTAACCCATCATGCGCAGCATAGCAGCACTTCTGTCGGTGGAAGGCGGACTTGAATTGATATAAACAGTTAATTAACCCCAAAAATTATCATTTATAGATATTTTTG
The DNA here is from genome assembly GCF_030286765.1 of Proteus faecis. Lineage (NCBI taxonomy): Bacteria > Pseudomonadati > Pseudomonadota > Gammaproteobacteria > Enterobacterales > Morganellaceae > Proteus > Proteus faecis. The sequence continues at coordinate 54,060 of NZ_JASVWV010000001.1, read as the reverse complement.
CATAAATTAATTTACCTTAGTATCAATTATATGAATAATAATGGTAATAGTAATAATTATTATTCGGTGACTCATTGTGATTGATTTTTATGCATTTAAATTGAAACCTGTGGCATTACTTTGTTCTGCCACCCTTCCTTTTATTTTGACTACACAGGCTTTTGCGCAAGAAACGGCAAAAACGGAACAAGTTGAGAAACTTGTCGTTAGTGCCCAGGCTTTAAAAGTAAATACCAGCTTGCAAGAAACTCCTAAATCCGTTTCTGTTATTTCTCAAAAAGATCTCGAAACACATGCTCCTCAAAAACTTGATGAAGCTTTACGTTATACTTCCGGTGTTGTTTCTCAGCCTTTTGGTGCTGATAACGATACTGATTGGCTTCGCGTGCGGGGGTTTGAAGCTGCAACCTATTTAGATAACAGCCGCCTTTTTCGTGATGGTTATTACACATGGTTATTAGAGCCTTATGGCTTTGAACAAATTGAAGTCGTAAAAGGTGCGTCAGCGGTTTTATTTGGTGAATCGACACCCGGTGGTGCAGTTAACGTCGTACAAAAGAAACCTAGTTTCAAATCTCAAAATGAAGTATTTCTTGAGGTCGGAAATAATGATCAGCATGGGTTAGGCTTTGATGTTTCAAGTACAACAGATGATAAACGTGTACGTTATCGCCTTGTTGGGTTAATGAAAAAATCAGATGGAGAATTATCTCATACTGATAATGAGCGTATTTATCTTGCGCCAAGTATTGCGATTAATCTGACGGATGATACAGCACTAACCTTTATGGCGACCTATTTGCATGATAGTGGTACACCAACCAATCCTTTCTTCCCCGCTGCTGGTACATTAATTTCATCCCCTTTTGGGAAAATTAAACCGTCAACTAACTTAGGTGAACCAGGATACGATAAATATAAACGTACCCAAATTTCAGCAGGTTATTTATTAGAAAGTAATATCAATGATGTTTGGCGTTTTTCTCAACGTTTAAACTATGGTTATAACGATCTGTTATTACGTAGTGTCTACGCATTCCCTAATTCAGATATTACGGCAACAGAACTGAATCGTGGCATTGTTTTCCGTGATGGTAAAAATCAAAGTATCTCTTTTGATAATAATATTGTTGGTGAATGGGATACGGATAATTTCGAACATACATTATTAGCAGGTACTGAGTTGCAATATCATCAAACCAAAGGCGATGAGCAAGATAATTACAGCTTTGGTACGATTAATCCGTGGAACCCTATTTACGGCAAATATACCCCGCTTAACCCTGCTAACAATGTCAATCGCACCATAGATAAAACACAATATAGCCTTTACTCACAGTATCAAACCAGGTTTGATAGCCACTGGGTTGCAATGGCAGGTGTACGCCAAGATTGGGTAAAAACAGAAAATAAAGCCAAGGTAAAAAATGAGGATAAATCACGTACTGATAGCGAATTTAGCCTCAATGCAGGTTTAATGTACTTAGCTGATAATGGCTTATCTCCTTATGTGAGTTATTCAGAGTCCTTTGAGGTGATGAGTACTATCGATCCTGCAACTCAAGATCTGTATAAACCATTAAAAGGTGAACAAATTGAAGCAGGGATAAAATATACACCTGATTTTATCGATGGTTACCTTAATGTTGCTTGGTTTGATATCACTCAGAAGAATGCGCTGGTTGCAAACCCAACGACTTTTGTTTCAACACAAACGGGTAAAGTGACGTCAAAAGGGGTTGAAGTAACCAGTGAAATGCAATTAACAGAACGTTTAGCGTTAAAAGCCAATTACACTTATACCGATATGCAAACAGATGACACGGGTAATAAAGGTAAACAACAAGCCGGTTTAATTCCTAAACATACGGCATCTGCTTGGGGAAGTTACACAATTCCAATTACAGGAACCCAAGATTTAACTTTAGGAACCGGTGTTCGTTATTTAGGTAAATCTAAAGATAATCCTAAGAGCAGTGATTTAACCGTACCTAGTGCAACATTATGGGATATGGCTGCGATCTATAATTTCAATAAACAGTGGCAATTACAGTTAAATATTAACAATATTCTCGATAAAGAATATCTCTCTGGTTGTGATTATTACTGTTATTACGGGCAATCTCGTTCTGTTCTATTGAATGCTAAATATCGCTGGTAATTTTCTTTATTATTCCGCCTTTTGTTGTTAATCATGCAATAAAAGGCGGAATATCATTTTATAAATGAGTGACCATGTTTGAACTCTCAAATATTCAAATGGATCGCGGTGGACGCACTATTCTATCTATTCCCTCACTGCGTATTTCAGATCTAGGATTGACCATTGTGCTCGGCCATAATGGCTCAGGTAAATCGACTTTAGTCAGTTTGTTATCAGGTCAGCAAGCCCCAGATAGTGGCTCTATTACACTAAATAACAGCAATATTTCACATTATAAGCCTCGTGAGCTGGCTAAACAAATTGCCTTTCTCCCACAAAAACTTCCCGCTTCTGCTGGATTAACGGTTAGAGAATTAGTGCGTTTAGGACGCTTTCCTTGGCGTGGAACATTAGGCCGTTGGAATAAAAAAGACGATGAAATTATCACAACAGCGATGGAAAAAGCGGGAGTCCTCCCTTTTGCTGACACGCTTGCTGATGATTTATCAGGTGGCGAACGTCAACGGGCTTGGGTTGCCATGTTACTGGCTCAACAATCACCTATTTTGATTTTAGATGAACCAACATCAGCATTAGATATACATCATCAATATCAACTTATGGAATTGTTGAGTGAGCTAAATCAAACTCAGCATGTTGGTATCATCGTTATTTTGCATGATCTTAACCTTGCCTTACGTTATGCCACTCATATTATCGCGCTTAAAAAAGGCAAAATTGCATTTGAAGGTGAAGCTTCATTACTTTTTGATGATGAACGACTTTCTGCACTTTATGAGACACCGATTAAGCTGATTGAGCACCCTGATAATAAAGGTTCACAACAACATAAGGTGGCGGTGGTATGCGTGTAATATTACAAAAAATAGTTAAATCACTGTCTTTGGGGCTGGCTATTTTATTGATCACTCCTAGCGTAAATGCCACACCAAATACCAATAAAATACCGCAACGCATTATTGTTTTAGATTGGGATTTACTGGAACAAATATTAACACTAGATGTTATTCCCGTAGGTGCGACCGAAATTGCAGGGTATAACCAATGGGTAGCTCATCCTATTGCCCCAAACTCTATTGAAGAAGTGGGTATGCGGGCAGAGCCTAATTTAGAAAAAATGGCATCGTTAAAGCCCGATCTTATTTTAGCGGCAAGTTCGCAACAAGATTTATTGCCAGTGTTGCAAACTATCGCTCCTGTTGTGTATTTACCTAATTTTTCTCGCCAAGATAATGCTGCCAATGTGGCTTTAGCGCATTTTAATACCCTAGCCTCTCTTTTAGGGAAAGAGACGCTTGCGCGGCAAAAATTAGCTGAGATGGACAATACTTTTGCACAATTAAGAGAAAAATTACAATTATCATTTATTACGCTACCAGAAGTCGAAGTGATCCGTTTTTCTACATTAACGTCCGTCTTTTTATACACAGAAAACTCAACAACTGAATTTGTAGTTAAAAAGTTGGGATTGAAATCAGCAATATCGTTACCTCCTCAACCTTGGGGAATCGACCAAAGAAGAATGAATGTGTTGCAGCAGATTAAGCAAGGTTACGTTCTTTATATGTTGCCTTTTCCCGATGAAAGTAAACTGCAAAAGTCCGTGTTATGGCAAGCTATGCCATTTGTTCAAAATGGACATTTTCATTCGGTAAAACCCGTCTGGAATTATGGCGGAGTGACATCGTTAACGTTAATGGCCGAAGCCATTACAGAAAGTTTATTAGATATGGCACCGAATAATGAAAATTAAGCAATATACTTTCTATTTTTTGGCAATTATCTTATTAAGTATTATCAGCTTACAAGTTGATAATTCTCTTTCATTATCTCACCAATGGTATTTATTAAAACATCCAGAAAGATCCTCACCATTCGCTGATGTTTTTTTTATTCATGCACAATTACCACGTTTAGCAATAACACTGCTGATTGGGGGGATCTTCGGTGTTGTCGGGAGTTTAATGCAGCAATTAACGCAAAATAACCTGACATCGCCCTTAACATTAGGAACCTCATCAGGAGCTTGGTTAGCTTTAGTTATTGTGAATATCTGGTTTACCGATTGGGTTGCTGATCACAGTGCATTAGCTGCAACAATAGGCGCTTTATTTGCATTTGGTTTTGTGATTATTATTGCCGGCATTCGTAATATGACCGGTTTACCCCTTGTCGTTTCCGGTATGGTAGTCAATATTCTATTAGGTGCTATCGCGACCGCATTAGTGACATTAAATTCTCAATTTGCTCAAAATATATTTATGTGGGGAGCCGGAGATTTGGCTCAAGATGGTTGGAATTCATTTTTTTGGTTATTACCGCGAATTGCACCTGTTGTACTTATTTTTATTTTTGCCCCTCGTATTCTCACATTATTACGTTTAGGTAATGAAGGCGCGACAGCTCGAGGATTGTCTGTTTTACCTGCATTTGCCTTTTTTATTATATTAAGTACTTGGTTAGTTTCTGTCTCTATTACTGCTGTTGGGGTGATTAGTTTTATCGGATTACTTGCACCTAATATTGTTAGAACATTAGGTGCAAGAACTGCTCGCCAAGAACTTATTGCCAGTTGCCTAATGGGAATATGTTTATTGCTTATTACGGATAGCTTGGCGATAGGGGTTGGACAGTGGCTTAATACAGTTATTCCAAGTGGTGTTACTGCAGCCGCTATTGGAGCACCTGCACTAATTTGGTTTAGCCGTAAGAAAATGCGCGCTCAAGATCAGCTTTCGATTTCAATTAATTCACAGGCTAAAACAGTATCAAAATATGCTGTGATAGGAATATTTGTATTATTAATACTCGGATTAGTCCTTACCCTTTTCATTCATATTAATGAACAACAATGGTTCTGGGAAATACCTTCTGTTTATCAATGGGCATTGCGATCACCCCGCTTATTGGCTGGATTATTTGCAGGTATTGCTCTTGCTATTGCTGGTGTTATTTTACAGCGTTTAATTTATAACCCATTAGCTAGTCCAGATATTTTGGGGGTGTCATCGGGTGCTACTTTTGCATTAGTTTTTTCGAGCTTAATTTTAGGGAGCACCTTACAAACATCACTGTGGGGAGTTGCGCTATTAGGCAGCTGTGTTGTTATGATTATTTTATTAGTTTTAGGCAGAAGGCACCAATATGCACCAGCCAGCTTAATATTAACGGGTATTGCATTAACCGCGAGTTTGGAAGCCTTTATTCAATTTTTCTTAGCTAAAGGCTCCTTAAATAGCTATAAAATATTACTGTGGTTATCAGGCTCGACTTATCGTGTTAACAGTGAACAGGCTCTCTATTTTGCATTCGCAATCACATTAATTGTGGGTAGCGTCTTTTTATTAACGCGCTGGCTTGCATTAATATCTATTGGTCGAAGTTTTGCCTTAGCTCGCGGATTACATGCTGGGCATGCCAGTATTATTTTATTAATCATTGTATCGTTGCTATGTGCCTTAGTAACTTCAACCGTTGGCCCTATTGCCTTTATTGGCTTAGTGGCTCCGCATACGGCAATATTACTTGGTGCTCATAAAATCAAATCGCAATTAATGGTTTCAGGGTTAATTGGTGGAACCTTAATGGTGTGGGCGGATTGGCTTGGGCAAATATTTATTTATCCCGCTCAAATTGCAGCAGGAACTTTGGTGGCGATTTTAGGTGGTAGCTATTTCCTTTGTTTAATGTTGTTAAATCGTAGCCGTTGATTTAAAAAGCCTAAGATATTGTCATTAATTTTTGCTGATATCTTAGGCTTTGTGCGTTATTAATCACACATAACTTTTATTGTTTTTATGATTAATGCGTTGAAAACCTAAAACTCCAATTAACATCACTAAAGCACTTGCTCCAATTGCAATCCATATACCAGATTGAACACCGGAATAATCAATCCGTTGTCCTGTTAATGTTGCACCAATTGCTGTACCTACATTTAACCCTGCAAGTAACCATGTCATTCCTTCAGTTAGCTGATTTTCTGGTATATTTTTCTCAATAAGTGACATGGTCACGATTATCATAGGAGCAAAGAAGATCCCCGAAATTAATACGACAAAACTTAAGCTATAAATAGAGCCGACGAAAATAAGAGGCAAAATAGTAAGAAAAGTTGCGATGCCACCTAAGCATAATAAATGGTGTAAAGGTGTTGATAATTTTAACGTGCCAAAAAATAAGCCTGCAAAACAAGAGCCAACCGCATAGGCTGCTAATACAAAACTGGCTCCTGCGGGTATTTTTTGGGCATTGGCAAAAGCCACACTAAAAATATCAATAGTACCTACAATAACGCCCATAAAAATCATAATAACAGTTAAGATTTTGACAAGAGAAAAACGGATCACAGAGTGTGTTTTATGAGATGTTGATTCAGACGATATTGATATTATTGCCGGCTCTGTATCACGTTGTAAAACGAGTAATAACACACCAATAATAAGAAAAAAAGCGGCTAGTAATAACCCGGCTTGAGGGAAAAAAGCGACACTTAACGTGACAGAAATGGGTGGACCAATAATAAATGTCACTTCATCAAACACACTTTCTAATGAATAAGCTGTTTGTAAACGACTATCTTCTTTATAAATTGCAGTCCATCTCGCTCTGATCATGGCAGAAATACACGGCATAAAACCAATTAGTACTGCAAAAATAAATAATAAACTAATATGCACTGTAACCATGTGGCTAATAGCATCCCCCCGATCCCAATCACACTAATTGATGTGAATAAAGGTAAAATTCTATATTGCCCATAATTATCGACTAAACGTGATATTTGGGGTGATAGAATTGCGTAAGTAAATACAAAACTAGCAGAGATTGTTCCCGCTAATGCATAACTCCCTGTAAGTTGTGAAATCATCATTATGATACCAATCCCCATCATTGGTAATGGTAATCTTGCAACCATTCCCGCTAAGGTGAAAGATAGAGTGCCTTTATAGCTAAACAGTGTTCGATAAGTGTTTATCATCGTTTTCCTTATGTTTACCCTTGCCATTTTGACGAGGGTTAAAGATAATACATACATTGCGTATGTATAAATCATATATACATACGAACTGAATGTAAACATACAAACAATACGTATGTATATTTGAAAAAGGAGATGAAATGGCTAGACGTACGCGTGCTGAAATGGAAGAAACACGACTATTATTGCTACAAACAGCGAGAAAAGTCTTTTGTGAACAAGGTTATGCAGAAGCATCAATGGATGACTTAACGGCGCAAGCAGGATTAACTCGGGGGGCGTTATATCACCATTTTGGTGATAAAAAAGGATTGTTATCTGCTGTTGTTGCACAAATAGATGCAGAGATGGATGCGCGTTTGCAGGCTATTTCCGATATTATTGATGATCCTTGGTTGGCATTCTCAATGCGTTGTCATACCTATTTAGAAATGGCTTTAGAGCCTGAAATTCAACGTATTATTATGCGAGATTCACGTGCCGTATTAAGTGATAAATTGGCGGAACTCCCCACTCATTGTGTAATATCAATGAGCAATATGATTGATAAACTTATCGAAAATAAAATAATTATCAAAACCGACTCAAAAATGTTGGCTCTATTTATTTATGGTAGTTTAGAAGCGACGGCTTTATGGATAGCGAATAGTCTTGATGGTAAAACTCAACTAGAGCAGGCTAAATCAACATTAGATACTTTATTAAACAGTCTACGTAATTCGACAGAATAAATAAAAAGGGTAATTTTACCCTTTTCTCTTGTCAAAACCTCATATCGTGACACTGTCACGATAAAATTTCATTTATTTTAGCAATTGAGTAAATTGCTGATATAACATATTACCTAATGTTTTGGCGGTATATTCTTTGCTATGGTCTAAATTATCAACAGCTGCATGCATACCATGATAAATTAATGTACTGGTTAATTCCGGTTGTGTTACGTGCCAAGTTTTATTTTCTGAACCCGAAATTAATAGTGTTTTAATTTGCTGTAATGCCCTATTTTCATGAATATTACTGCTTTGATGAAATACTTGATGAAAAAGCATATCGTGTAATGCTTGTTTCTCAACATAAGCAATAACGCTAACTTCACACCATTGTTTTAATTTTTCACGATGATCTTGTTGTGAGCAGGCGTCCATTGCGTTATCTATTTTATTTAAATACCAATCCATATAACGTGTTCTCAGTGCATCAAGAATGTCTGTTTTGGCAGAAAAATAGTGGTAATACGTTCCTTTGGCTACCCCTGCTTTTTTTACGATATCGCTAACGGTTGTGACATCAAAACCTTTATCAAGAAATAACGTTTCTGCTGCATTCATTAACTCTTCTAAACGAACCTCGGCGGGTTTTGTTCTTGGTTTATCTGTTGTTTGTTCTTCTAATGACATTACTTATCTCCCTCAAAGGCGCTTGTAAAGCGTACTCTATATTAAAGCGACTCACAATGATGATAAATGAAACTCATTATCAATATCAATTGACCGACGGTCAGTCGAATACTATGATGCTATTATTATTCATCATTAAGGCAATAAAGCTTATGACTTCTTTAAAACGACCGTCACTTATCTGTGCCATTTGTTTAGGTACTTTTATGGCAACGCTCGATATTAGTATCGTAAATGTGGCTCTACCGACGATTCAAAATGATATACATGCTGACATGGCAACCTTACAGTGGATTGTTGATGCTTATGCACTTTGTCTATCAGCTTGTATTTTGTCATCCGGTCCTTTAAGTGATCGCTTTGGACGAAAAAAAGTGTGGCTATGGGGCGTAATTATCTTCACGTTAGGCTCAGTAATTTGTGCAATTGCACAGCAACATGAAATATTAATTCTTGGACGTATTATTCAAGGTATTGCTGCGGCTGCACTTATTCCGGGTGCACTGTCTTTAATCACTCATGCTTTTCCTATTGATATTGAACGGGTTCGCATCATAGGAATATGGTCTTCTGTTAGTGCATTATCACTCATCATTGGGCCTATTTTAGGTGGTGTTTTAGTTCATGCGAGTGGTTGGGCGAGTATATTTCTTATTAATATTCCTATTGGCATTCTTACCGTTTTATTAGGTTGGTATGGATTAAGTGAGAGTGCTGATCCTGAAAATGTTGCTTTAGATCCTTTTGGTCAATTAACCAGTATGTTGGGATTAGGATCACTGACTTATGGTTTAATTGAAGCTGGCTCTGTGGGGTGGTCACATTATAGAACGGTATCAACACTGATTGCGGGAATTATATTTCTTGTCCTTTTTTTAATGATAGAAAAACGCGTTCAACGTCCTTTACTACCATTGACTTTATTTAAAGATCGCACGTTCTTTCAATATAATCTTTCTTCTTTTACCTTGGGTTTTGCTACATACAGTAATGTCTTTTTTATTGCTTTCTTTTTGCAAAAAGCACAAGGCTGGAGTGCATTAGAAACGGGATGGAGAATGGCACCAGAATTTATTGCAATGGCACTGTTTTCTATGTCTTTTGGACGACTCTCTTCTTATTTCTCAGTCAGAAAGCTTATGATCTATGGTTTCTTATTTATCGCTATTTCTTCTTGTTTATTAGCAACATTAGCAACAAATAGCCACTATGGAATAACAGGAAGCTATCTGTTTGTATTAGGTGCTGGAATGGGATTATCAACACCCGCAATAGGTGCTTTAGTGATGAAAAGTGTGCCACCATCTCGTTCTGGTATGGCGTCTGCAACTATGAATGCATTAAGACAAACCGGCATGACAATGGGAATTGCTTTATTAGGGACATTGATGGTGCAACAAGCTATTCATTATATGGTGATCCAAAGTCAAGTATTAGGAATATCTGTAAATTATATCGATATTGTTGGTTTAGTGACTGAAAATACGACAAATAGTTTAGACAAAGATTTTGTTACTTTGTTACCAGAGGCGTTTAATTCAGGATTTGCTTATGCAATTGCGACTGCGGGGATCTCATGTTTTGTGACTTTATTTATTGTGCTCTTTCCTGTTAAAGCAAAACATAAGGCACTTACTCAACAAATCACAGATTAACATTTATAAACGTTGAGTTAAAAATTCAAGAAAAGACTCAATATTACGTGAAAGTGTGCTACGAGTTGCATATATTGCCACTAAATTAATCGTTGCGGGTTGTTGAGGAAATTCAATAGCTCGTAACTTCCCCTCTTTAATCATATCAAGGCAGCAATGCTCAGCTAAAATAGCAAATCCCAATCCCTTTAATACTGCTGATTTTGCTAATATGGCGCTGTTTACTCGATAATTACTATTAATGGTTATTTTGATTGGTTTTTTATCTTCACCCACAAATATCCAAGGTTGCCCTTCTAGTGCGCTTAAGCTTGAAATACACGGCATTTTACTTAATTGTTCAATATGTGTAGGTATTCCTGTTTTTTCTAATAATTCATTAGATGCGACAACAATACTTCGCCAAGATTTAATCAAACGCGAGTGATAACTACTATCCGCTAAATTTCCACGATGAAAGGTTAATAACAAATCAATATCATCATCGATGATATTTCTTGGCATTAATTGGGTATCACATTGAATAAGCAAATTAGGATGAAGTGCGGCAAAATCAGCCAAAATATCACCCAGTAGCTCACTACCATATTCACTTGGAATGGTTAAACGGAAAGTGCCCGTTAATGGTCCATCACGGGTGATATTGCTAATCACATTATCTAATTCAGTTAAGTTTTTTTTCCCTTGCTGATAGAGTATTTTACCTTGTTCAGTGAGGCGCATCTTTCGGGTTGTTCTATCAATAAGCTTACAATTAAGTTGTTGTTCAAGTTGTTTAATTGCACGACTAATATTTGAGCTAGGCATAGATAATTGCCGAGCCGCAGCTGCAAATTGTCCTTGCTCTGCTACGGCAGAAAAAATACGTAATAAATTAAGATCGATTTGCATAAATAATTCACTGCCTACTGTATTTCTATTGCTTAATATAGGCAGTGTATCATTCATTTTCTTTTCTCTCGTTAATAATTAACAGTAACCATAAGACATGAGTTTTTGATAACGTTTATCTAAAAGCGCCTCGGTTGAGTAACTTTTTAATAAGGCTAAGTCAGTTAATAATTGTTGTTTAAGAAATTCTGCGGCCTGTTGATGATCACGATGAGCGCCACCTAATGGCTCTGGAATAATGGCGTCAATAATCCCTAATGATTGTAATTTAGGTGCAGTCATTCCCATTGTTTCTGCCGCAATTGGCGCTTTATCAGAGTTTTTCCATAAAATAGAAGCACACCCTTCTGGTGAAATTGCCGCATAAGTACTGTATTGCAACATATTAACTTTATCACCAACACCAATGGCTAGCGCACCTCCAGAAAATCCTTCACCAGTAATTGTGCAAATAATAGGTGTTTTTAATCGTGACATTTCAAGAATATTACGCGCGATAGCTTCGGCTTGTCCTCGTTCTTCTGCGCCGACACCTGGGTAAGCCCCTGCTGAATCAATAAAAATAATAACAGGCAGGTGAAAACGCTCCGCCATTTTCATTAAACGTAATGCTTTACGATAACCTTCAGGTGATGGCATGCCAAAATTGCGAAAGATTTTTTCCTTTGTATCACGCCCTTTTTGTTGGCCAATTACCATGACGGGCATTTTGTCTAAACGCGCTAACCCCGCCACAATCGCTTTATCATCGGCGTAAGCCCTATCCCCCGCCAATTCCTGAAAATCAGTAAAAATCGCTTTAATATAATCAAGGGTATATGGGCGCATAGGATGACGAGCGAGTTGCACAATTTCCCAAGCACCTAAATCAGTAAAAATCGATTTTGTCAGCGAAAGACTTTTTTGCCTTAAGCGTGCGATCTCTTCATCTAAATTAATGCTGGTTAGTTCATCTTGAGATTGTTTAAAAGTGAGTAATGCATCTATTTTTTCGTCTAATTCAACAATAGGTTTTTCAAATTCAAGATGAATAAAAGACATAATGACCTCAGATTTAATGCAGTAAATAAAACAGTAATGAGATCAGTTTAGAAAAAATAATAATGTGTTAATAGTGAGGAATTTGATAAACACTATTATCAAAAATGGGATAATTAAACTTAACAATAAGAACCGCAAGAAAAAAGAAGATCAAAAAGAGCTTTTTCTCTGATTTTAAGCTATACAGAAATTATTAAGTCATGTATTAATATACAGTGTGATTTTATTCTTTCTTCACCCGTAAAAATCGCTCAAGTTATAAAATAAACCATAAAATACAAATAATTAGAATAAATATAATATGCTCTCAAAAAAAACACGCTCAACAACTGCACTGCTATTTTCATCACTTCTTCTTACAATAGGAAGAGGTGCAACATTACCGTTTATGGCTATCTATTTGTCTCGGGAGTATCAATTACCCGTTGATGATATAGGTATTGCTATGTCTATTGCATTAACAACGGGTATTTTTTTCAGCCTTGGCTTTGGGATGCTTGCTGATAAATTTGAGAAAAAACGTTATATGTTGCTATCGATTATAACGTTTATTTTTGGATTTGCTGCAATACCTATGATCCATAGTACTGTTTTAGTGGTTATCTTTTTCTCGGTGATTAACTGCTCTTATTTAGTATTTTCAACCGTGTTAAAGGCCTATTTTTCTGAAACGTTATCAATTTCAGCGAAACCTAAAATATTTTCTCTCAACTATACCTTTATCAATATAGGGTGGACAGTTGGCCCACCTATTGGCACCTTATTATTAATGTATGGAACACAATTACCGTTTTGGCTTGCCGCTATTTCTGCCAGTATCCCACTTTTTATGATCCAGCTATTCGTTCAACGTTCTAAAGTAATAAATGTTGATGAAGAAAATAGTGTGAAATGGGATCCGAAAATGATGTTAAAAGATAGAGCATTAAGTTGGTTTGTGCTTTCTACTTTTTTCGGTACATTGACATTTGGCTCTTTTGCATCCTGTATTTCACAATATATTTTAGTGGTTTATGATGCAAAATTAGCAGAGTCTGTTATTGCGGTTGTATTACCTGTAAATGCCGCCATTGTAGTCTCTCTACAATATATAGTAGGTAAGCATGTTACAGCCGAAAGACTACGTAAATTAATGACACTTGGTACGCTATTTTTTATGATGGGCTTACTTGGTTTTATGTTTGCAGGCAACAATTTAATTTTTTGGGCATTAGCTATCGCAGTGTTTACCTTAGGTGAGTTAATTTATGCACCAGGTGAGTATATGATGATTGATAACATTGCGCCGTTAGGAATGAAAGCAAGTTATTTTTCTGCTCAGTCATTAGGTTGGTTAGGTGCTGCACTTAATCCATTGGCCAGTGGTTTTATTCTGACTTCCTTCCCTCCGGTTTCTTTATTTGCTATTTTAATGGCTGTTTCTGCATTAGCTTGGTTTTGTATGATCCAAGGCATGAACGCCAGTAAAAAAAGAACGATTACACTTTAGCTTTGTTTAAATGTGCAGACTAAAAAGACACCTTGGTGTCTTTTTTATGAGTCATAGTAGAAAACGGATAACTTATCAGCCTCTACTTTTCCTTTTCAAGATTGCGTTATATAAGCTAAATATGGCTCAATTTAACTATTTTGACGCTCTTCTTATGATTGTTTCAATGCTAATAGGGAAAAAATCGTTAACATCAACACCCACGTTAATGGCATTTTTTCCTAAAACATCTAAACGCTTACGTTGAGTCGGATCTTTTTGTGAATTATGAACATGACCATATAAATGAATTGAATCACGGAAAAAACCAGCCCATTCCAATATAGGATAATGAAACATCACAATTTTTCTTTTTTTATAATCCAACTCAAAATAATCTTTTACCCATTCAAATGCCGATGCATCAAATTCCGGATCGTCTAGAAACTTGTCGTGATTTCCACGGATAAGGTACTTTTTACCTTTTAATCGGCGCAAGATTTGATTGGCATCTCGCCCTGTTCCGCGATAAAGAAAATCACCTAAAATGTAGATTTCGTCATTATCAGAAACGTAAGCATTCCAATTATGAATTAAAGTGTCATTCATATGACTAACACTGTTGAATGGACGATCACAAAGATTGAGGATATTTGAATGGCAGAAATGTGTATCAGAAGTAAAGTAAATCATAGTAATTTCTTAATAAGTAATAAAGTTCTCAACCTTAAGAAAATATTTTCCCTCGGTCTGCATAGTGATATTTTTTCAAAATAATTCCCTCCTTTAGTTAAAAATAAAACAATAAGTACAATATCATCTGTCTTATTGTCGTTGATGTTGTTTACGGTAACCCGATAAAGAGTTACCTGTTTCTCTTTTAAAATATCGGCATAAATATGAGGGATCATCAAAATGAAGCTTCATTGATAACTCATTTACCGAAAGCGAAGTGTGCATTAATAATGTTTTTATTTCAAGAGTAACCTGACGATTAATCAAGGTCTTAGGCGCATCATTAAAGAATTGCTTTGTTATTTGTGATAAATAAAACGGTGTAATGTTAAGCTGATTTGCATAAAAAGCCACCTCTCTATGCTCTAAACAATATTTTCCGATCAATTCCCAAAACTGCCAGCAAAGCTTTTCTTTACGACTAAATTCTTTTTTGGCGATCGAGAAATGAGGGGGTATTGATTCAGTAATCGCAAAAAAAAGATTTTGTAAGTGGTTTTTTAACATTAATTTTCTGTGTTCAGAATAACTGTTATCTATATGTATTAGCTGTTGAGTCCATCTATTTAAGTCTTCATATTGCTCTTTTTGTGGGTGGCAAACAGGGTTTTCATGGAGAAATGAAAATAAAGTATTAGAAAGAGAATAAGCAATTTCTGAGGCAAAAGATTTATCAAGAAAGCAATAAAACAAGCGAAAGTTTGCTGATTTTTGATTCAAAACAGTCATCATATCATCGCCTAAAATAAGAATATCATTCGCTTTGATCACCTGTTTTTGAAAACCAATATTGGCTATTGCCCTACCTTCTAAACAAATCATAATCACAATATAGGATAAAGGTAGAGGATAACCAATTTCATTTGTCATATTACTTTCACCTATTATGGCATGTTGCGATGACGCATTAAGTCGTGACAGAACTTGACTCAACATAAATCAATTAACCTCTTTTAATGCTTACCTAGCCCATTTGCTATTTTTATCTTTGACGATATTGAATTTAATAACAAGTATCCATTCTCATTTAGTTGTCAAAAGTACCGATTTTACCTGTTTTATGACATTCGGTTTTTTAGCTGTTCTCTTTAGAATACTCACATCTTAAAGGCGTAAGATAAATTGCAAAACACTTGAAAATTAAGAGAACTTATTGAAATGAAAACATTAAAAACAGAGAGGCTTATACTTCGCCCATGGAAACTTTCTGATGCATCAAGTTTGTATCAATATGCAAAAGATGAACGCATTGGTCCAATTGCAGGTTGGCCAGCACATAAAAGTGTTGAAGAAAGTGCCGAAATTATTCGCTCTATATTTATGCGTAACGAAGTTTATGCCGTTACGTTAATTGATGATGATCTCGCTATCGGTTTGGTTGGATTATCTTTCGCAAATGAGAGTAATTTCCCTATTGGAGATAATGATGCTGAAGTTTCTTATTGGATTGGTGTGCCATTTTGGGGCAAAGGTTTAATACCAGAAGCTGTAAAAGAAATCTGTCGACATAGCTTTGAAACATTGGAATTAGATAATTTATGGTGTGGCTATTTCGCTGATAATGAGAAGTCACAAAAAGCACAAGAAAAATGTGGATTTAAATTCCATCATGTTATTGAAGAACAATACGTGGAATGTTTAGATGAAGTGAAAGTTGAAAATATTTGTCGCTTAACTAAAGATGAATGGAATGAAATCCAAAAACAGATGGATTAAAACAAAACACCAGATTGTGAAATTCATATTATCTGGTGTTTTTTAATTAACACGATAATTTAATTAAACATGTGCTAATGCTTGGGATAAATCAGCAATTAAATCTTGAGGATTTTCTATTCCAATAGATAAACGAATAGTGGTGTCTTGAATGCCAATGCTATGTCGTAATGTTATTGGTACACCCGAATGCGTTGTTGAACCAGGATGACATGCTAGAGATTCTGTTCCCCCTAGACTTACTGCCAGTTTAAAAATTTTCATGGCATTAAGAAAACGGAAAGCTTCACTTTCTCCACCCACAATATCAAATGAGAAAGTTGAGCCCGCACCTGTACATTGTTTAGTAAAAACTTGAGCTTCAACAGAATTTTTATTAGCAAAAGGTAAATAATGGATTGCTTTTACTTTTTCATGGTCACGCAGAAACTCTGCAACTAATAATGCATTCTGATTGGCTTTTTCCATTCTAATTTGTAACGTTTCTAACGAACGACCTAACATCCAGCAAGAATGCGGATCCAGTTGCGTCCCTATAGCTCCTCTTAATAATCTGATTTGATTAATAAGCTCACGAGAGCCCATTGCTGCACCTGCGACTAAATCTGAGTGTCCACCAACATATTTAGTTAAAGAATAGAGTGAAATATCAGCACCTTGTTCTATTGGATGTTGGTATACAGGGCCAAGTAATGTGTTATCACAAACAATAATAGGACGATAGCCTTGCGTTTTTTCTAATTGGTCAGCAACATTTTTTAATGCTTCAATATCAACTAATGAGTTAGTCGGGTTTGCAGGAGTTTCTGCAAAAATAACGGATACACGCCCCTTTTGACGGGCTTTATCGGCTTGTTCTTGAATAAGTGAGAGATTTAATCCATCAGTAAATGGGGTTGCTTGAATACCAAATTTAGCAAGTGTTTTGGCAATTAATGTCTCAGTTCCACCATAAAGTGGCTGTGAGTGTAAAATGACATCACCTGGTTGCGTTAATGCCATTAATGTTGTGGTGATCGCGGACATTCCTGATGAAAATAATACACAAGATTGTGTATTTTCATAAACTGCTAATCTGTCTTCAACAATTTCACTATTCGGTTGGTTAAAACGAGAATAAACTAAACCCGCTTTTTCACCTTCTGGTAAAGGTTTTCTACCACTTACTGTATCAAAAAAAGCTTTGCCCTCTTCAGCACTTTTAAAAATAAAGGTGGAGGTTAAAAATACAGGTGGTTTAACTGAACCTTCAGAGAGTAATGGATCATAGCCATAACTCATCATTAGTGTTTCTGGTGATATTTTATGTTCGCCGATATATTGTTTTTTCAGTTGAGAATCAGTCATTTTTTATTTCTTGTGTTTAATGAAGGATCTTTATCATACTGAAAAAAATTCATGTTGTTAGAATGTTTTATATAGAGTAAAAACCTGTGGTTATATAAACATAATGAGTTCAAACATAAAAATAGCTTTAAATAAAAAGTTCTATTCATTGGTCGGTATTTAAACAAGATGATTGGACTAAATAAGCGTTGATTATTCTAGTTAAAAAGAAGGAAAAAATAAGATAAACTTAAAGATAAAAAGATGAGTGTCTCTTTTTACCTTTAAGTTAAGGAGCTTACCAAGCTCTTACAGCATCACCTTTATACATTTCTTTGAATTTTAACTCGATTTGTCTTGAATGCAGAACTGAAATCAGTTTCTTTATATTTTCATCATTTTTATTATCTTCACGCGTAACAATAACATTAGCATAAGGTGAATTTTTATTTTCTAAGATTAATCCATCACGAGTCGCAATGAGTCCAACTTGAGATGAAAAATTATTGTTTATTATAGCCATTGTAATATTTGGATCATTTAATGATTCAGTAAGCTTAGGTGAGTCGACTTCAACAAAAACTATTTCTTTAGGGTTATGTATAATGTCGTCTACTGTTGCTGTAAAACCGACATTATCATTAAGAGTAATGAGATGGTTTTCTGCTAGCAATAAAAGTGCACGCCCTTTCATGCTAACTTCATTTGAAATTGCAACGACATCACCCGGCTTTAATTCATCTATATCACTAATTTTTTTAGAGTATGCCGCTAAAGGAAAAATATACGTTTTACTGGCAATATGAAATTGGTAGCCATGCTCTTTCATTTGAGCTTGAAGATAAGGAATAGATTGAAACGCATTCGCATCAACTTCTTTGTCGTTCAATGCCCTATTAGGCTGTACATAATCATTGAAAGCAACAACCTCAACATCTAACCCTTCAGTTAGTTTTGCTAAACGAATAACTTCATCCCAAATTACTTGATCAGGCCCTGTATTAATTGCCACTTTTACTCTATGTGTATCTTCTTGTGAACAAGATACAGTAAACAGTGATATTGAGGCTAGAAGTAAACCTGTAATAATTTCCTTCATATCTCCCTCTTAAACAAACTTTGATAAAACAGCGCCATAAAAATCATTTTGATTAAGAAATATCCTAACAGTAGATTAATAACAAGGAACAAGAAATGATACAAGTACCCAATGCATATAAAGAAAAGAATATTGTTTATATTTTTACAATGCATTGTTTTATAAAACAAAAAATAACACATCATATTATGATGTGTTTGCAGTTTAAATTGTAAATTTATTCATTAATAATTTTGTTTATGCAGTTATCAGAATATGCATCTTCTACGTTGAGATAGGATGATTCAGTTACACAATAGGTATTAAATTGCCATTTAAATTGAGTTTCATCACTTTTTTTATTTTCTGAAATAGAATGACTTGAAAAGCGAATTGGAGTGGGTTTCTGTAAGTTGTTTCCTATTTTTTCAGCACTTAACAATATAATATGATTTTTTTTCTCAACAAATTTGAAATCAGAGATGGTGATATCTGTACCTTTAATCTTATTGTTATAAAGACTCAAAGCGTTAGCATAGATAGACGGAACAATATAAACCTTTTGATCTCTTCCTTTGATATAAACAGTTGTCATATCAACAGATGTTGAATCATCGAATGACCGTCTAGATTTAACGACAACATCAGGAATACCATCACCATTAAAATCGATAAGATTTACACCATATTCGAGTTTAATATCTGCTGATACTGAAGCAAATGGTAGCGATAAAAAAAGTAATCCTAGCCCAAGTTTTAATATCTTATTCATTATATTCAGTTCTTTTTTGCTTGTTACTTGCGCATCAGACTACTTTATGATAATGATTAGTCAAGATTTTTTATGTTTCAAAATAATACAAAATTTACATTTTCACCATTTATAAAATATTTTTATGATAATCACTATAATTATTTAACCATTATAAAAAGAAGATATTCTAGATGTATATTTTTTTAGATTTAATGTTTCCTGTTAATATAGAGCAATGTAATTTTTAAGGTCGTTAATTCTTTCTTTTGTTTTATCTTTTAAACAACTACTATATACCATTGGCGCTAAGCTACCACCTTGATAATAATCAGCTTCATATTGGCAAGAGAGATCTCTAAAATCAATCCAAACCAACTGAGCTTGTTTAAGTTGATCTTTTCGAACACCTTCTAACTTAGCATAATATTGTTGATAAATACGGTTAAGCTCTTCATCTTTCTGCTGAAAATCTTGATATACACATTGATTAATTTCAGTTTGAGTCGCGGCATTTCGACAATCAAAATTATCTGCTTGTAAATGTATCGACCAAAATAGTATACCGCCAGATATTGCACCGAATAGAATAAGTTTTTTCATCACACCGTCCATTTTTTGATTAAAAACATAGCTAAAGATATTTGTTTTATTTCTTTACTGCTTGATTTAGAAGATAAAAACAAAGTAAGTTCTTTATCATTTTAACAAGGTTTTCATATGACAATTACATGAAGACAAGGAAGAATTGCTCTATTTTAGATAATCCAAGTTAGGTAACAGTATTGAACGTTGAGTAATTATATTGATATTTTTAGGTGGATTATTTATCTAATAAAAAATTCAAAAAAGACAACCTGATGTTTTTATTCTTTAGAAATAAATATCATTTGCAAAAAACTAAGTGAAATAATAGTTATATTCTATTTTTTGCATCGAAAAATATTTATTGAAAGCATCTAATAAATTTCACATTAATAAGCAATTTATTTTACTAGTTTCTGTTTAAGTAAATCTTAACAAAACAGCTTTAATTTATTGGACTAATTAGTCTAATTAGTACATGTTATATAACTATAGTTACAAATGTTCACTTTATAATAATCAGGGGCTATCCCCATGGTGGATTTTTCAAAATATGAAAAAATGTTTCAAATCAATTTGGTTTTATTTAGGGCTTCTCACACTTATTGTTGTGATTATCATCAGTCGTAGTCAGTATTCTGATTTTGAATTGGATGATCATGCATTAACGATAATACCGATTGGTTTTACTTCTAAAACAAGCTCGTTATCTGGAACATTAGTTTTACCCAATCAGAACAAGATAAAAGCAGTTGCTATTTTTATTCATGGTGATGGTGCTCAAGATCGCTTTGCAAATAGTGGATATTTGCCATTAATTAATAGCTTGGTGGATGCTGGTATTGGTGTGTATACATGGGATAAACCTGGCGTGGGAGAAAGCCAAGGAAATTGGTTACATCAATCGATGCAAGATAGAGCAGATGAAGCACAAATAGCATTACAGGTTATTCAAAAAAAATTTACTCAACCCGATATTAAAGTTGGTTATTTAGGATTTTCACAAGCTGGCTGGGTTATCCCTATTGTAGCGACGCAATCTAACCCCGATTTTTCCGTTATTATTGGTGGTGCTGTAAATTGGCGAGATCAAGGTGCTTATTATCACCAAGTGCGTTTAAAAGCCGACAATATTGATGATAATGAAATTATTCGAAGGGTTTCAGAACAACTGCAACAAAACGATCGGGTGTTTGGCATTAATGGTAGCCATGATATTTCAGCGCAGGAAGATATGTCTGACGATCGTTTCCATTTTGTTATTCAAAACTATTTAAGTGATTCATCTAAAAATTTACCGCACATGAATGGACGAGTATTGGCTATGTTTGGTGAATTAGACCTTAATGTCGATGCACTGAAAAATGCATGCTTATATAGAACACTATTAGGAAATCATGTAGATAAGACTGTTATCCTATTTCCCAATGCTTCTCATGGTTTATTAAAGGCACCTTTCTTTAATTACCAGTTGGATAATCAATGGCCTTGGTGGAAACAGATACTTTTCATTTATCAAGGGCGAGATAGTTATTCCCCTGATGCTTTAAATTACTTAACAGCATGGCTCACTGAAGAGATGACAACATCTTCTGATTATATTGATTTTGAATGTAAAAACAGCAATACAAATACAAGATGAAATGTTGATAACGCCTGAGAGTGGCTCTTTAGGTGTTGAAGTGTAAAAACACAAATCAACCGAACCTAAGTTGGTTTTGCAACGTTAAGAAGAAGTCTTTTTTCTACTTGATGAATATTTACTTTTTGAGAACCAAAAGTGAGTGCTTTGCGTACTTCTTTAAACGTAATAACGTTATAGCCAGCTAGTACGCGATGATAAAATTACAGGTTATCTGAATATCAGCAACAGTTAATACCAAATTGATTGAGGTATGTAATTTTTATCAAGCACTCACTTTTTATACATCAATTAAAGTTCACACTTTGTTTTTAAAACAGTTGTTTTTCTATGGTGATCTAGTGCTAGCTCAATTAATTTAGTAATTAACGATTGATAGCCTAAACCCGCACTCTGCCATAATTTAGGATACATGCTGATATTGGTAAAACCAGGTAGTGTGTTAATTTCATTAATCACAACACGATTATCTTGCGTTAAGAATACATCTACACGAGCCATACCTAAGCAATTAAGGACTCGGTATGCTTTTAAGGCAACTTGGCGAATATGCAAACTCGTCTTTTCATCCATTACTGCAGGGACGACAACCTTAGCACCATCTTCATCAATATATTTTGTGTTATAGGCATAGAAAGCATCGTTTAATACGATTTCGCCACAAGGGCTAACTTGAGGATCTTCATTACCTAAAACAGCGCACTCTATTTCACGACCTACAATAGCACTTTCAACAATCACTTTAAGATCGTATTCAAAAGCCATTTCTAATGCTGCGTTGAATTCTTCTTCATTATTAACTTTGCTAATTCCTACTGAAGAGCCTAGGTTCGCAGGCTTAATAAATAAAGGAAGTCCTAATTGACGCACCATTTCATTGTAATGAATATCATTAATTTGATGTGCCATAATGGTAATAAATGGTGCAACCGCTAATCCTGCACCATCAAGTAAACGTTTAGTAATATCTTTGTCCATACAAGCAGCTGAACTCATGATATTAGGCCCAACATAAGGCATATCAATCATGTGTAATAAGCCTTGTAGTGTTCCATCTTCACCGTATGCACCATGGACAATTGGAAATACCACATCGATTTGAGGCAATGCCTGACCATCTTCAAGTGAAATAAATTGTTTTTTCACACTACCTGGAATAATAGCAACCGCTCTTAAAGGTTTGCTTAATGAAATAGTTTTAGGATTATCGCTATTTAGTAAATAGTCAGTTTCTGAATATTCATGCCACTGGCCTTGTTCATTAATACCGATTAAGCAAAGGTCGAACTTCGTTCGATCTAATTCATTAATAATGTTTTTTGCTGACTGTAATGAAACTTGATGTTCCGTGGATTTACCACCAAAAATAATAGCGACTCTTAATTTACTCATTTTCTAACCTTTTATAGGACAGCTATAGCGAATAGGTAGCAATATATCATGATAAAAACCCCCAATGTAGGCAGATAGTTCTTATCTGCGAAAAATCACGATAAAATGATGAAATTCTATGATATAGAGTGCTAAAACATCACTTTTTCAAGATATAGTGACGCAATAACAAAACCTATTCTATTGGTGTAAGTAGACACCATGGCTGATGTAAACCAACCGAAATGAACGTTATTGATTATTCAGTTAAAGCAATCAATTCAGATAGCTAAAGTTTTGTTTAAGCAAAAGGATCACGGTGTGATCTTTTTTGTTCTTATTTTATTAACTGATATTCAATAAGATATAAAGATTGTGTTGTAGGATAAATATCTTTGATAAGCGCTTTCAACACTGGAAGTGTCATGCCTTCCTGTTGCGCGTGATACTCATTGATATCGTCATAACGTAAAGGTGATACCGTTATGATTTTCAATTTTCCATAATGAGTACGATGTTCATTAGCAAATAATTCAACAATGCTTCCTGGCTTATAATTACTTTCACTTTTATCTCGGATAGTAATCACTTTTTTTCCTTCAAGAATAGAAGGAATTAAACGTTCGAAAAAAGTAATTTCTGTTGGTATTGCCGACATAATATTAACTCATAAATTTATTGATAACATACTGATTATCTTATCATGCAATAATAAATTATTATTCTTTTTTGCCTAATTTGGCGTTATTTAATGCCTCTGTCTGAAGCAACTTGGCTTTACGCTCAATCCCCCAACGATAACCTGATAATTCACCATTTTGTCGAATAACACGATGACATGGAATAGCAACGGCTAGCTTATTAGCCGCACAGGCATTAGCGACAGCACGATATGCCTTAGGGGCTCCAATTTTATTGGCAATTTCTTGATAAGTCATCGTGCTTCCAAAAGGAATATCTAATAATGCCCGCCAAACTTTTTGTTGAAATACAGTTCCTTGGATATCAAGAGGTAAAGATAAGGGCTGTTGAGGTAACTCAATAAAACCGATGACTTGTGCAATGATTTGCTCAAACTCTTCATTCGCACCAATTAATTCAGCCAGAGGGAATTGTTTTTGTAAATCGTCTAATAACAACTCAGCATCATCTCCTAACATTATGGCACAAATCCCCTTTTCACTTTGTGCCACAAGAATACTTCCTAAAGAACACTGCGCGATAGCAAAAAAGATAGCAATATTCTTACCTCCTGTACGCCAATTCGTTGGCGTCATACCTAATATTGCTTTTGCATTTTCATAGAAACGACTATTAGCATTGAAGCCAGATTGATAAATTGCATCTGTAATACTGCCATCTTGAACTAACGCTTTTTTTATTAATTTTTGACGATATGCATTAGCATAATCTTTTGGAGTGATCCCCATCGTTGATTTAAATAAGCGATGGAAATGATATGGGCTTGCCATAACATGCTTTGCAATACTGGCTAGTGACACATCACCGTTATTTTTTTCAATAAAACGGCAGGCTTGCTCAATAAGTTGATTATGTTTATTTTCCATTATGGTAGTCCTTTAAATACAGAATTATAGCTATTAGTAACAAAATATAATGAATAAAGAACTCCGTTTGTTGCTCAATTACTCTGGCTCTTTAGATAATGCCCATAGATAAAGCGATGCCGTAGAACCATAGGGTGAATAGCGTTTTCGATAACGTGCAAAGCGTACTTTATTCAATGTTTTATGGCGATAAAGACGCATAATTCCACGTTGAATAGCTAAATCTCCCCAACTTAAAATATCTGGCCGATTAAGTGAAGAGATTAATAGCATTTCTGCAGTCCAAACCCCAATACCTTTTAATTGAATTAAAGTATCGATAACTTCTTTATCTGTCATATCAGGAATTTTATTTAAATTTAGTTTTTCTGAAATAACTGCATCCGCAATACCGATAATATAGCCAGCTTTGCGCATAGTCATTCCACACTGCTGTATCTCTTGTTCTGATAATTTTGCAATACGTTCTGGTGTGTAAATCCCCTCACATAATTTGAGTAATCGCAGATTAACGGTTTCGGCAGCAGAAACTGAGATTTGTTGTTCAATAATATTTTTAACTAATGCTGTAAATAAATCAGGAGTAAGAGGCCGTTTAATATCCCCTATTCTTTCAATAAGCGCAGCTAAACGCTTATCACGATTTTTTAAAGTATTTATCTCTTTTTCGCCATACTGAAAATACATAGCTATCTCATATCAAAATATACTAGATAAATGACAGTATAACTTGAAGCTTAAGGTATTATACACCCCGTTTCTTGCTTTTTTATTTTCATGTAATTAATAATAATTATAGAAAAAATCACAATTAAAAACGATGAAATTAAATATTTATAAATTTATCTAAATTAAAAAAAATTCTATACTTCATTCTAAATACTTATTTTTATAAACCAATATGCATTATATATAATGGAGATTAATATCATGAGTAATAGTTTAGATTTAAATAATAAGTCAGCAGCATTAGAATTAATGAAAAAATCCATGTGCTTTACTATACCAGCCGCTTTAAGAGTTGCAGCTAAATTAAAAATTGCTGATTTATTAAAAGAAGGACCTAAAGATATAAATGAACTTGCAAAAAAAACGAATTCAATTCCCTATGTTCTAAATAGAATATTAAGAATGTTAGCATCTGAAAGTATATTTTATGAATCGGAAGGTTCTCGCTATTCTCTTGCTCCAGCAGGACAGTTTTTATTAAGCGATCATAAATATAGCTTACGTGATGCCGTGCTAATGTTAACAAATGAAACGTTATGGCGCCCAGTAGGTGATGTCATTGAGTCTGTTCAAGGTAATCCCGCTTTTGAAAATCTATATGGCATGTCTTTTTATCAATATTGGCAAGATAATGTAAGAAAAGATCATGATTTTCAAGCGGGTATGAGCTCACTATCAAAAATAGAAAATTATTTTATTATTAAGCATTATAATTTTCCAGAGAATAAAATAGTGACAGACATTGCTGGAGGATTAGGTGGATTATTATTAGAAGTCTTAAAGAATAATCCGACGTTAAAAGGACAGTTGTTTGATCGCCAGCATGTGTTAGAAAGAACGAAATTAGTTGAATTAGGTGATGATAGTCGATGGAAATTAATACCTGGTGATCTATTTGGAGATTATCCTGAATCTGATATCTATTTAATTAAATATATTATCCATGATTGGGATAATGATAGTGTTATTAAAATATTTAAAAACTTCCGTAAAGCTATGAAGAAAGATTCAAAAGTACTTATTATTGAACCTGTTATTTTTAAGAAGAATATACCTGATGTCGCTAAATATATGGATATTCTTTGCATGAGTGCATTCCCAGAATCAGGTGAGCGTACAGAAGATGAATTTATAGCTTTATTGGATAAAGCAGATTTAAAAATAAATAAAGTGATAAAGACAGAAACATATAACTCAATATTAGAGGTTGTTATTAAATAATCTATTGAGATGGTCATTTGTTTGTATTAAAAAAAGCCACTTTAAAAAGTGGCTTTTTAAATAAAATTATGCAGTTAATGCCAGTTTCGCACCAAAAAGTAAGAATACGGCACCAATACAACTATTTGATAATGAAGCTAACCGTTTGTTATGTTTTACTTTATTGGTAATTGCAACACCGCCAAAAATAAGGACTGATAAATAAAGCATACTGCATATTTCTAAAATAACACCTAATACAAAGAATGGTATACCTGCATTTTCATACTTAGGGTCGATAAACTGAATAAAGAAAGAAACATAAAAAATGATCATTTTTGGGTTAAGCATACTTAAAAATAACGCTTTAACATAAAGACCATCTTTTGCTTTTACTGTAACTTCAGTGACTTGCTCTGGTGTCTCATTTTTCTTTTGAAACGTTGCATATAACGTTTTTAATCCTAAATAGGTTAAGTAAAGAGCACCTGCATATTTAATAACGATAAAGAAAACGGGTGAAGTCTTGACTAATGAAGCAACCCCCAAAAATGCCAAAAAGATTAATAATGCATCACCCGTAAAAACACCAAGAGCGGCTTTATACCCCCCTTTTACGCCATGCTTCGCACTGGAAGTAAGAACGAAAATCGAGTTTGGACCTGGTATTAAGGTAATAAAAATAACGCCTAAAAGGTATGTCCAAATATTTGAAATACCGATACTTTCTAACATACGACGCCTTTTTCAAAAAAATAACATGCTGAATATGTGAGCTATCATATCCATAATAATATTTTTGTAAAACAATAATCTTTATAATTAATAAAGATAAGTCAATTGCTCTGCCTTTGAATATAAAAACCAGTTTATAAATCTTTTTTTATTTTTATTTTTAGAGTTAAAAACCAGTTTAAACATGCGTTATAGTATGATGCTGAAATTAAATTTTATACAGATTTAATAACCACCCAAAAAGCCAATATACAGAATTATATCCTATGTTTTTGGCTTTATTTGGATGCAATGCTCTGTTGTTTGTTTTTTGTTATAGTTTATTATTCTTTTTGTGATCTAAACCTATGTGCTACTTTTAAAACCAAAACAATCCGACTTATTAACATAATGAAAAATAAGTTTTTTTATTATTTAGTCAGTTAATTAGCACAAAAATAAGGAAGTAAAAAGATTATATTTATTAAAACCGTTATTCTGTGTCGTTTTTACTTTGCATTTATTCTCATGACAAAGATGGAATTATGCCACTTTATTCAAAATGAGATTATTGCAGTAGAAGATTACATTGATAATAGTGATGAACATCACCCTGAACGTATTGTATGCCATGTATAAGCGATTTTTTATGATAATTTTATGCAAACAGGTAAACTAACAATAAAACAGGTTGCAGTTGGTGAAAGGTCTACGCCTAAAGATCAGATGTTAATTATTGGAGAAATATCTCCTTATCTGGGGTATACCTTGTTACTATGCACGCTATCGTGACATTGTCACCTTTATTTTATAAATGCGTTGTACAACACGCATTTATAAAAAGCGGAACCTTTATTAACGCCATATCGCGTATCACGATTCAGCTAGAGAACCATTATGGATGCACAACTGTATAAAGAATTTAAAATAGTAGAAAAAGCCTTTTGGTCAGAAATTTGTGAAAACAATATTCGTATTGGTGATCATACTCATTGCTTTATGACACCAATGGATGCCGCCATTTTTAACTTTATTTATTTACGCCAAGGCGCAACAGAAAGCTCATTTCAGCAAGCCAGCACCCTTTTTACTTCACAGAAAAAAGACCATATTTTGGTATTACCTGAAACATTATTGCCTGAATTTGAAGGAATAATAAAAAATGCAGGCTATACCGGTGATGGTATGACAACTGCAATGTATTTAACCTTATCGGAAGCAGTATTTCCATCTTATAGTAATAATCCTTGCGATATTATTTTAACCAATCACAATCTTGAACAGTGGGCGCATCCATTAAAAACAGCGTTCCCTGTGGGAGATGATAGTGATGATACGATTGTTAATGAATATATTCGTTATCACCAGAAAGCATTAGATAATGGTGCAACTATCTTCCATTATGCATTATTAGTTGAAGGTCAACCTGTATCGTCATTAACGCTGACATTGCATGATAAATTAGCGCGATTTGACGATATCGGAACCGATATTGCTTATCAAGGCAATGGCTATGCGACTCATTTGATTAAACATGTGTTAGAGTTTTGTCGTGAGCAAGGTGTAGAACGCTGTTTTTTAGATGCATCAGCAGATGGTTTAGCACTATATCGTAAATTTGGTTTTAAACCACTTTTTAACTATTTAAGCTTTATTAACCAATAATTGTATAAGAAGGTTCAATAACTCTATTGAGCCTTTTTTAATGTATAAATTTACTTATAAAACACCATGCGTCTCACTTAACAAAATAAAAATCTAAATAATTTGTCTTTGATGTATATAAAAAAAACCCAACCTTAGTTGGGTAATATGGCTATGAAAATGAATATTTAAACTTTAGAACGGGGAACAAGATAACATAAAAAATAATGAAAAACATACCCATAAAGAAAATTTACTCAATAGTTGCATAAAAATATCAATATGTCTTCGTGGTGTTTAATATAATGATTTTCGCAAAAAATCTTAATGTAACTAAAAGATATTAAAAATTTTTTATAAAAGGAAATAAAATAATTCTATCTTATATTTTTATGTGATTTTTTGATAATTTAAATTAATGTTAATTGATTTATTATAATAAAATATTTAGATTGAAAAAGTACATTGTCACTATTAAATTCTTGCTCTATTTAATCCATCTTTAAAAAAGATGGATTTTTTTATGTTAATATTTGTTTTTATTAAGTGATAACCCCATTAATAAACAGTGAGCTACCTGCAAAGATCAACATAGCATCCAATAACCATTGAAAAAGTGTTGGTGTTAGTTTTAATACCAGTTTCTTGCCAAGGTAATTTCCTACAGTTAGGCCACAGCCGACTAATCCCCCGCTAATTAAAATAAAGCTATTAACTGCACCAAGTTGGCTAAATGTCATAGCTTTGGTGAGGTAGATAACAAATGAGGCTGCTGCTTCAGTCGCAAGTAATGGCCCTAATGTTAGACCATATGCCGAAAATATAGGGATCGTTAATGGTCCTGTGGAAAACACTACCCCAGTTAAATAACCGATAACTGCACCAGCAATAATAACTTGGTAGGTTTTCATTTGTATTTGATATTTGCGCAGTAAGTGAAGCACGGGGATCATCAATATAAAAAACAGCCCCATACCAATATTTAGCCATTTTTCAGACATTATCCATAATGTATTAGCGCCAAGAATAACCGCTGGGATGCCGAGTAATAAATAATAAAATAGTGGTTTAAAGCGAATACTATGACGCCATAAATAAATACGAGATAAATTTCCCATTACTGAAGCTAATGCCATAATAGGTACGGCTTCCTTGGCACCAAATACATAAGTCAAAGCAGGTATTAATAATATAGAAGATCCCGTTCCCACAACGCCACTGATTACGCCAGACAATACTGCTAATAAAATAACTGCGATAAAACTCATTATCATCCTTTAAGTTCAATAAGTTAAAGACACTTTATCATACCTATCTTCTTTATTTTTACCTGTGATAAAATGTCACGGTATTGTGAGTTTTAATCAGAAAGTCGCTTTATTTATGCTAAATAAACCATAATGAGAAAATTATGATGAGAAATCTTCCTCCATTACCTTCATTGCGTGCATTCTTAGTCGCTTGTCATAGCCAAAGTTACACTGAAGCCGCACAAACATTATGTGTTACTCATGGAGCGATCAGTCGTCATATCCAAGTTATAGAGAAATGGTTTGGTGTCACTTTATTCAATAAACAAGGTTTACGCCGAGTACCCACTCCCTATGCATTAACATTGGCACAAGAGTTAAGTGACGTTTTTGATAAATTAAATGATATTGGTTTTCGTTATGGTAATGGTGGAAAAAACGACATTTTAAATATCAGTGTTCCTACCACACTTTGTTTAAAATGGCTTATTCCGCGAATGGAGAATTTTTATCTTCAATATCCTAATGCAAATATCCAAATTGCTTCTGCAAATAGTGAGCGATTTCATTTGATTAGTCATGATGATCTGATTATTCGTCCTCAACCTCAGCAACAAGAGTATTCATCTGTTGTTTTTTTAGCGGATAAACATTGTTTAATTGCTTCTGAAAAACTCTTAAAGCGTTACAGTGTCACTAGATTTGAAGATGTTTTTGATTGCCCTGTTATCGATACGCTTACTCGTCCTGGTCATTGGCAGCAATGGTTAATGGCGACTCATCTTAATACACAGCGCTCATTCTTACGTCACTACCGCTTTGATCACTTTCATATTTCTCTTCAAGCCATTATTGAAGGATTAGGTTTAGGCATTGGCCCTGTTTCTATTTTATCGAATGAAATAAATAACGGTACTTTAAAAGTGTTATTTCCCGATATCCAAATTGCACCTATAAGTTACTACGCTTTAACACCATTAGGTGTACAAAAAAACAAAACACATCTTGATTTCGAGCAATGGCTAACTCAACAGAAATATTAATCATTACTAATAAAATAAGTAATTGTTTTTCATAAAAATAGCGATTTAAATCCTATTAATTACATTTTTTAGAACCGTCTACTAACTATTTTGTTAAAAATACTTAATGATAGTTTCTTTTTTATGAATATCTAAAAAAAGCTAATTGTGCTATTTTTATAATTCATCCCCCAATCTAGCCCATTCATTAAAGTTATTTAAATTCAATTAATTAAATACAAAAAACAAGTAAATTAACTTATGTTAATTATTTTGATTTTAAATAATCTGTTATAAACACTTATTGTTTAACTTAAATTAACGTTCTATGCTGATATTAATATATAAAATTTATTAATTTATTTGCTAGCAACGAAGGACGATAAGATGTCTGTAGCTGTGACAAAAAAAGCAATAGAAAAACTAATTAATGGGTATGAGTCTGATCCTTTTGCACTTCTTGGTATGCATGAAACATCAGTGGGCTTAGAGGTTCGTGCTTTTTTACCAGATGCAGTTGCAGTTAGTGTCATTGATAGAAAGAATGGACGAAAAGTCGCGACACTAGAGCGTATACACCCTAGTGGTTTTTTCTGTGGCGCGATCCCTCGACGTAAACGTCGTTTTAATTACTGTTTAGATATAATCTGGGAAAATGCACAAGGTGTCGTTGATGATCCCTATCAATTTGGCATTTTATTGCAAGAAATGGATATTTGGTTTTTAGCGCAAGGCCATCACTCCCGTTCTTATCAATGTTTAGGCGCCCACCCTGCCAAGTTGGGTGATATTGATGGTATTACTTTTGCTGTCTGGGCACCCAACGCAAAAAGCGTAAGCGTTGTAGGCGATTTTTCATTCTGGGATGAGCGGCGTTTTCCAATGCGATTACGTCGTGAAAGTGGAATATGGGAGCTTTTCCTTCCCCAAGCGCATCTAGGGGATTGCTATAAATACTCTATCCTTGATGCGACTGGCGAACGTCGCTTAAAAGCAGATCCTTATGCTTTTGAAACACAAATACGTCCTGAAACTGCCTCAATTATCAATACATTACCCCTCGTTCAACCAATGCCATTATCGCGTCAGCAAGCAAATCAACGTAATGCACCAATGTCTATTTATGAAGTTCATTTAGGTTCATGGCGTAGACATACTGACGATCAAAGCTGGCTAAGTTATCGTGAATTAGCCGAACAGTTAGTTCCATACGTTAAAGAAATGGGATTTACTCATATTGAGTTGCTCCCTATTAATGAACATCCTTTTGATGGTTCATGGGGATATCAACCGTTAGGGCTATATTCACCAACTCGTCGCTTTGGTTCTCCGATGGATTTCCGTGACTTTATTGAAGCCGCACATCAAGCAGAAATTAATGTCATTTTAGATTGGGTTCCTGGTCATTTCCCTGAAGATGATTACGGCTTACGTAATTTTGATGGCACATCACTCTATGAATATGCGGATAGACGTGAAGGATTTCATCCCGATTGGAATACGTTGATTTATAACTATGGGCGCAATGAAGTACTAAATTACCTTTCTGCTAATTTATTGTATTGGCATGAGCATTTTGCGCTAGATGGTTTTCGTTTCGATGCTGTTGCCTCAATGCTTTATCGTGATTACAGCCGAAAAGAAGGCGAATGGATCCCAAATAAACACGGTGGACGTGAGAATTTAGAGGCGATTGATTTTATTCGTCATACCAACAAATTACTGGGCGTAACTTGTCCAGGGACTATCACGATTGCAGAAGAGTCTACTGATTTTCCTAAAGTCACCTTACCGCCTGATGAAGGAGGTTTAGGTTTTAATTACAAATGGAATATGGGTTGGATGCATGACACGTTAGCTTATATGCAACGTGATCCTATCTATCGTAAATTTCACCATAATCAAATGACCTTTGGCATGCTCTATGCCTATAACGAAAACTTTGTTTTGCCTCTTTCTCACGATGAATTTGTGCATGGTAAAGGCTCATTGATTGGTCGTATGGTTGGCGATGATTGGCAAAAGTTTGCCAATTTACGTGCTTATCTCGGCTTTATGTGGGCTTATCCCGGCAAAAAACTGTTATTTATGGGATGTGAGTTTGCACAATGGCGTGAATGGAATCATGACCGTAGCCTAGATTGGCATCTTCTTGAAGAGCCAAATAGTCCGCATCAAGGTATTCAACACTTTGTGCGAGATTTGAATCTCTCTTATCGCGCTAATGCCCCACTGTATGAATGTGATTTTGAACGTGAAGGTTTTGAGTGGCTTACTGTTGATGATCACAACAACTCCGTCTTTGCTTTTTGCCGTAAAGATACACAAGAGAATGAAATCATTGTTATTAGTAATTTCACTCCTGTCGTTCATCATAATTATGTTGTTGGTGTAAATAAAGCAGGTACTTATCAGGAAATTCTCAACAGTGATTCTGAGTTTTATAACGGTAGCAATGTAGGAAATTTAGGTGAAATAGAAACAATTACAAGTGCATTTAATGGCAAGCCTCACTCTTTGTCATTGACACTGCCTCCGCTTGCGACACTGTATTTAAGATTGAAGGATTAATATGTCTTTAGATTATGGACGTCCTTTTCCTATGGGCAGTCATTATGATGGCTATGGAGTAAATTTTACCCTCTTTAGTGAAAATGCCACTAAAGTCATTCTGTGTTTGTTTGATAAAGCAGGCAAAGAGATCCGTTACCCATTACCGGGTAAAACAGGTGCAATTTGGCATGGATATTTGCCTGGTGCAGGGCCTGGTTTACATTATGGTTATCGTGTAGAAGGTGAATGGAACCCAGAGTACGGATTGTTCTATCAATCTCAGCAACTATTATTAGATCCTTATGCAAAACAGGTGACAGGTATTATTGATAATACATTACCTTACATTTCTCCTGTTTTTAATCTATTAGAGCATGATGATAGTGCGATTACGCCTAAAGCGGTGATCACTGATGATAGCCGTTGTTTTTGTCATTCTTATAAAGAAAAAGACACTTATCAGCCTTTAAATACGCCATGGTCAGAAACTATTATTTACGAAGGACATGTAAAAGGACTGACAAAACTTCATCCTGAAATACCAGAAAAACTACAGGGTACTTATGCAGCATTAGGGCATCCTGCTTTTATTTCACATCTGAAAAAACTAGGTATTACGGCATTAGAATTACTGCCTGTTCAATATCATTTAACAGAGCCACATCTTCATAAAATTGGTTTAAAAAACTATTGGGGTTATAACGTATTAGCGCCTTTCGCTTTATCGACTCAATATTATTCTAATTCGGGTCGGAATATTATTGATGAATTTAGAGAAGCCATAAGATGCTTACATAGAGCCAATATTGAGGTGATTTTAGATGTAGTATTTAACCATACTGCGGAATTAAGTGATCAATTCGAAGGTTATATTGTTTCGCAACGTGGTATTGATAACCAAAGCTATTATTGGCTAAACGACGAAAACAAAGCTCAAAACTGGACGGGTTGTGGTAATACACTCAATTTAAGTCGCCCTGAAACGGTGCAGTGGGTGATGGATTGTCTGCGTTATTGGGTGACAGAATTTCATATTGATGGTTTTCGTTTTGATTTAGCGACAAGTCTTGGTCGAGTCCCTTATTTTGATCCTCAATCACCACTACTGACAGCGATACGACAAGATCCGCTATTATCTCGTATTAAACTTATCGCCGAGCCTTGGGATTTAGGCTCTGATGGTTATCAAGTCGGTAATTTTCCTGTTCCATTTACAGAATGGAATGATGGCTATCGCGATGTTATTCGCCGTTTTTGGTTGTGGCGTGATGTCTCTATCGCGACATTTGCAGACAATATTACGGGCTCTGCAAAACTGTATCACCAAAATGGCAGACCTCCCTACTCTAGCGTCAATATGATAACGAGCCACGACGGCTTTACACTAAGAGATTTAGTAAGTTATCAGAACAAACATAACGAGGAGAATGGCGAATCAAACCTAGATGGACATAACACCAATTATAGTGTGAATTTTGGTGAAGAAGGTTTGATAGTTAACGAAAATATAAATCAACACAGATTGCTTGCAATAAAGAATATGCTGGCAACTTTACTGCTTTCTAGAGGAACCCCTCATTTACTCGCTGGTGATGAAGTGGGTAATACACAATATGGTAATAACAATGCTTATTGTCAGGATAATAAAGTCAGTTGGATCAAATGGTTTCAACAGCCTTACAACTTAACTGATTATATTCACCGCCTCATTGAATTACGTCACCAAATTACACCATTAAGTTCACTTAAATGGTGGGAGGAAGATAGCCAAAATATTATTTGGTTAAGTCAGAATGCTCAACCTATGAGTCATGAAGATTGGCAACAACTTCCCCCTTCACCATTACAACTTCTTTTAGCTCAACAGTGGATCTTAATGTTTAACCCATTAAGAAACAGCGTAATTTTTTCTTTACCTGAAGGGGCTTGGTCTTGCTTGCTTGATACAACTAGCTGGCCTGATTGTCACCCGACTCAATTTGAGCATTGTGAAGTACAACCTAACAGTATCACCCTTTGGCGAAAGCGTGCTTTTTATACTCAATCTTCTACTGAAACATTACCCATTATTTCCTCCCAGATTAAGTGATTTGATTGGAGTGCTATAACTATGATGACGACAGAACAAGGCCAAAAATTAATGTTGGCACAACAACTTCCTAAAGAGGCAATTGCACTCGTTTTAGCGGGAGGTCGTGGTACACGTTTAAAAGCATTGACTTCAAAACGTGCAAAACCGGCGGTTTTCTTTGGTGGGAAATTTCGAATTATCGACTTTACATTATCAAATTGTCTTAACTCTGGGATCCGTCGTATTGGTGTAATCACACAATATCAGTCGCATTCACTAGTTCAACATATTCAGCGTGGTTGGTCATTCTTTAATGAAGATATGAATGAGTTTGTTGATTTATTACCTGCTCAGCAACGTCGTAATACTGAACATTGGTATATGGGTACAGCTGATGCTATCTATCAAAATCTCGATATTCTTCGTAGCTACCAAGCAAAATATGTTGTGATTTTAGCTGGCGACCATATTTATAAAATGAACTATGCACGTTTATTGCTTGATCATGTTGAAAACAAATCAAAATTCACCGTAGCGTGTATTCGTGTTCCTAAAGAAAATGCATTCCAATTTGGTATTATGGATATCGATGAAAATCGTAGAGTACTTAATTTCTTAGAAAAACCATCAAACCCGCCTTGTATTCCTAATGATCCAGAACACTCACTAGCAAGTATGGGGATTTATGTGGTTGATAGAGATTACCTTTTTGATTTATTGGAAGAAGATAGCCGTGATCCAAATTCACATCATGACTTTGGCCAAGATATTATTCCTAAAATCACAGAACGTGGTGATGTTCTTGCTCACCCTTTTGAACTCTCTTGTGTCAGTTCAGATCCCTCCGTCCCTCCCTACTGGCGCGATGTAGGAACCATCGAAGCATATTGGTCTGCTAACCTCGATTTGGCCTCTGTCACTCCTGAGCTTGATATGTATGCGAAAGATTGGCCAATCCGCACCTTTATGACCCCTTTGCCACCAGCTAAGTTTGTTCAAGATAACCATGGCGAACACGGAAAAATGATGAATTCACTGATTGCTGACGGTTGTATTATCAATGGTTCAACGCTCTATTCATCTGTTCTATTTCCATTAGTTCGCGTTGAGTCTTTCTGCCATATTGAAAATTCTGTGATTTTACCTGATGTGACAGTGAGTCATCATTGCTATTTAAAACGTTGCATTATTGAACGTAGTTGTACAATTCCCGAAGGGACAGTTATTGGGATGAATGCAGAAGAAGATACCGCACGTTTCCACCGTACTGAAGAAGGTATCGTACTTGTAACAAGAGAAATGCTTGAGCAATTAGCCCGTAAAGAAAATTCAACTAAAACGAAAGCAGAACAAAAAACGCAACATGAGGAGGCATTTTCGTGAATGTTCTTCACTGTTGTTCTGAATTATTTCCTCTACTAAAAACGGGCGGATTAGCTGATGTTATGGGCTCTTTGCCTTTAGCCCAGAAAAAGATTGGTTTAGATGCGCGGGTTGTTATTCCCGCATTTCCTGCTATCAAAGATAATATTCCCGATCTCAAATTAGTAACTAATATCGATACATTTGCAGGTAATATTCCTCTGCTTTACGGACAATACCGAGGGGTTGATATTTATCTTATTGATGCTCCTCATCTTTATCAACGTACAGGTAGCCCTTATCACGATCAATATCAACATGCTTATGGTGATAATGTTTTTCGTTTTGCCTTATTAGGTTGGGTAGCAAGTGAACTTTCTGCGGGGTTAGATCCCTTGTGGCGAGCAGATATTGTTCACGCCCATGATTGGCATGCAGGACTAGCTTGTGCTTATCTAGCAATAAAACATTACTCTGCAAAATCTGTTTTTACTGTTCATAATCTGGCTTATAAAGGTGAGTTTTCACCTTATCATCTGCATCAACTTGAATTACCTGATGACTGTTTTTCAATTAATGGACTGGAATATTACGGACAAATTTCATTCTTAAAAGCAGGCCTCTTTTATGCTAACCACATTACGAGCGTCAGCCCAACTTATGCCAAAGAGATAACCACTCATGAGTTTGGTTACGGCTTAGAGGGATTATTGCGTCAACGTGCTGATGAGCAGCGATTAAGTGGCATTTTAAATGGTATTGATGAGGCGGTTTGGGATCCCTCAATAGATAGATTAATTACGCGTCGTTATGATGTTCAAAACCTGAATATGCGTTTAGATAACAAAACTGTATTACAGAAAAAATGCGGTTTACCTGTCAACAATAATGCCCCTCTTTTTGCGGCCGTAAGTCGTTTAACTTCGCAAAAAGGGCTCGATTTAGTGATTGAAACACTACCAGATATCGTTGAACAACGTGGTCAATTTGTTTTATTAGGTACTGGTGATAGTCACCTTGAAGCAGCATTTTTACACGCACAACAGCAATACCCGAAAAATGTAGCGGTTCATATTGGCTATGATGAAAGTTTTTCACATCAAATTGTCGCTGGCGCTGATGTAATTATGGTGCCTAGTCGTTTTGAACCTTGTGGATTAACTCAGTTATATGGCTTGAAATATGGCGCTCTACCTTTAGTGAGACACACCGGTGGGCTAGCCGATACGGTTAATGATTGTTCATTAGAAAATTTAGCGCATCACCAAGCTACGGGGTTTGTTTTCTATGAAGCAACATCGGACTCTCTGCGTCAGGCTATAAATCGAGCCTTTACCTTATGGAATATGCCTAAACAGTGGCAACAAACTCAAATGGATGGCATGAGTCAGACTATTTTTAGTTGGGAAACCGCTGCAAAAACGTATGCGACACTGTATCAACATCTATAGATATGAAGTCTATTTGAACCAGTGGATCACGAAAAGAGATTTATAATGAAAAAT
Organism: Proteus faecis; assembly: GCF_030286765.1. NCBI lineage: Bacteria > Pseudomonadati > Pseudomonadota > Gammaproteobacteria > Enterobacterales > Morganellaceae > Proteus > Proteus faecis. Next base: position 15,638 of record NZ_JASVWV010000001.1, on the reverse strand, counting down.
TTATGTGAATTTGATTATCTATCACCCAATAAGGATATTGAATCATTAAAGCGTTCTATTGTTTACAAGCTAATGTTTATCGTTGGAACATCGCCCAAATATGCAACACCAACAGATTGGTTAAATGCCACATCCTATGCTATTAGAGACCGTTTAGTTGAACGCTGGTTAATATCAACCAAAGCAGAGCTTTCGCCGAAAGTAAAACAGGTTTATTACATTTCGATGGAGTTTCTTATGGGGCGTTTTTTAACAAACGCCATGCTCTCTTTAGGTGTTTATCACGAAGTCAAAGCGGCGCTACAAGAGTTAGGGCTTGATCTTGAAAAACAGATTGAACTTGAACCTGATCCTGGTTTAGGTAATGGTGGCTTAGGCCGTTTGGCCGCTTGCTTCCTTGATTCTTGCGCCACACTAGGTTACCCCGTTACAGGTTATGGTATTCGTTATGAATACGGTATGTTTCGTCAGCAAATTAAAGATGGCGAACAATATGAAGTTGCGGATAACTGGCTTGAAAAAGGTAATCCTTGGGAATTTCCTCGTCATGATCTGCAATTTGAAGTGGATTTTGGCGGACGTTTACAGCAAGAAGGTGAGAAAAGTTATTGGGTTGATACTTTTAATGTTATGGCACAACCTTACGACTCTATTGTTCCGGGTTATAACACACAAGCAACAGATACCATTCGTTTATGGTCAGCAAAATCAAACGTTGCGTTTAACTTAGGTAAATTTAATAAAGGTGAATATCTAGAAGCAACAGAAGCAAAAGATCGCTCTGAAAATATCTCTCGTATTCTCTACCCGGACGATTCGACCGCATCAGGTAAAATGTTGCGTTTACAGCAAGAATACTTCTTAGTGAGTGCTTCTGTTCAAGATATTTTGCAACGTCATTACCACTTGCATCAACGCTTTGATAATCTAAAAGATTTTATTGCCATACATCTTAATGATACTCACCCTGTGCTTGCTATTCCTGAGTTAATGCGTCAATTGATAGATAATCATGAATTTAGCTGGGATGAGGCATGGGAACAAACTATTCAGATATTTTCATACACAAACCATACATTAATGGGTGAAGCATTAGAGACTTGGCCGGTTGATATGCTAGGTCGTTCGCTTCCTCGCCATTTACAAATTATTTTCCAAATCAATGATAAATTTCTGAAACAAGTTAGAACACAATTCCCTAATGATAACGATTTATTACGTCGCGTTTCGATTATTGATGAAGAGAATGGCCGTAATGTTCGTATGGCATGGTTAGCGGTTATTATCAGTCATCAAGTTAATGGTGTTTCTGAACTTCATAGCCAATTAATGGTGCAATCTTTATTTGCTGATTTTGCGACGATCTATCCTAAGAAATTTTGCAATATTACTAATGGGATCACACCACGTCGTTGGTTAGCGTTAGCAAACCCTTCTCTCTCTAGAACAATTGATAGCCATATTGGTACAAATTGGCGAACAAATTTAGAGCAGTTGGGTGAATTAATGCCATTGATAAAAGATAAAAATTTCTTACACCAATTAAAAGATTCAAAAAGTATCAATAAACAAAATTTTGCTCAGCTCATTAAGGAAGAGTTAAATATTGATATTAATCCTGATGCACTGTTTGATGTGCAAATCAAACGTATTCATGAATATAAACGTCAACTTCTCAATGTATTAGGCATTATCACTCGCTATAATCGTATTTTAGAAAATCCAGAGAAAAACTGGGTACCTCGCGTATTTATTTTTGGCGGTAAAGCTGCGTCAGCTTATTATAATGCAAAGAAAATCATCAATCTTATCAACGATATTGCAAGCAAGATTAATAATGACGAGCGTATTAAAAATAAACTAAAAGTGATCTTTATACCTAATTACGGCGTAAGTTTAGCGCAACATATTATCCCAGCGGCAGATTTATCTGAGCAAATTTCATTAGCGGGAACAGAAGCTTCTGGTACAGGAAATATGAAGCTTGCCCTAAATGGTGCATTAACCATCGGTACACTTGATGGTGCTAATATTGAAATTGGTGAACATGTTGGTTTTGATAATATGTTTATCTTTGGTCACAATGCACAAGAAGTGGCAGAATTAAGACAGCGTTATTCCCCTCGTCGCTATTATGATGAAGACATTGAGTTACATACTGCGCTCAATCAAATTGCTAATGGTTTCTTTAATCCAACTTACCCTGATAAATACAAATCAATTTTCGATAGCTTAATTGAATTTGGCGATCATTATCAGGTATTAGCCGATTATCGTAGCTATGTTGATACTCAAGATAGTGTTGATGTTCTCTATCAAGATGAAGAGGCTTGGTTGAAAAAATCAGCGTTAAACATCTGCCAAATGGGCTATTTTTCTGCAGATCGTGCGGTAACTGAATATATGCAGCGAATTTGGAAAGCTTCTGCGATTACATTGTAAAAACTAAACTAAATATCCTGCTCTTACCTTAACTTTTTGTAAAAAATAAACTATTGATCTAAAGTTAGACATTGTGTATAACAAAGGTATACATAACGTCTAACTTAAGTGAAATAGGATAATAAAATGACCTCACATCTTACACTACAAAATATTGATGCCCTCTCATCCCCAGGTGGGCATTACTCCCATGTTGTTACTGCAAATAATATGTCGTTTATTTCTGGATTATTACCCTTAGATAACCAAGGAATCCCATTAACAGACAAACCCATTGAAGTCCAAATTACACAAGTGCTTGAAAACTTAAATGCTTGTCTTCTCGGAATTAATGCAAAGAAAACCGATATTGCTCAAGTTAAAGTCTATGTGACAGATATTAACGAGTGGCCTATCGTTAATGAACTATACGCAAAATGGATTGATGAACACAGACCAGCAAGATTAGTCGCAGGGGTAAAAGAGCTTCATTTTGGAAGTAAAATTGAAATTGAAGCCGTTGTTATCAAGGAATAATCTATGAATAAGTTACCTACTCCTACTTATAAAGATGTTGCTGAAGCTCATCAGCGTATTCTGCCATACCTTAATAAAACACCTGTTCTAACCTCTCGCACCATTAATGCGCTAACAGGGGCGCAGTTTTATTTTAAGTGTGAAAACTTCCAGAGAATGGGCGCATTTAAATTTCGTGGTGCAATGAATGCGTTATCTCAATTTACCGCAGAACAACGTAAAAATGGTGTTGTGACCTTTTCATCAGGTAATCATGCACAAGCTATTGCGTTATCGGCAAAGCTATTAGGGATCCCCGCAACAATTATCATGCCTGAAGATGCGCCGAAGGCAAAAATGGCAGCAACAAAAGGTTATGGTGGTCGGGTGATCACCTATAACCGTTATACAGAAAATCGTGAAGATATTGGACAACAAATGGCACAAAAAGAAGGGCTTACCTTAATTCCGCCTTACGATCACCCTCATATTATTGCTGGGCAAGGTACTGCTGCAAAAGAACTGTTCGATGAAGTTGGTGAATTAGATATGCTATTTGTTCCATTAGGTGGTGGCGGCTTACTATCAGGCTCTTTGTTATCTACCAATGCCCTTTCACCAAATTGTAAGATATTTGGCGTTGAACCTATCGCTGGAAATGACGGACAGCAATCATTACGTAAAGGCGAAATCATTCATATTGATACACCGAAAACAATTGCAGACGGCGCGCAAACTCAGCATCTAGGTAATTATACTTTTGAAATTATTCGTCACTATGTGAGCGATATTTTAACTGCAACAGATGAAGAATTAATTTCAGCTATGCAGTTTTACGCCCAGCGGATGAAAATGATTGTAGAGCCAACGGGTTGTTTAAGTTTAGCGGCAGCTTGTCAATTTGGTGATAAATTAAAAGGTAAGAAAATAGGTATTATTATTAGTGGTGGTAATGTCGATATCGCGCAATATGGTCGCTTTTTAGCGCAATGAATCATGACATCTTATCATGTATAAGATGAAAAAAAGCAGTATAGAAAAATCTATACTGCTTAAAAAAACCAACATACAACCAATCAACTAAAATAACGGGGACATTTGTTTAACGACTTTTTAGTTAAGTAAAAAAGTAATCCCTGCTTCTTTACATAATTGTGTCAGATTTTCTTTTAATTGTTGGTTTTCTTCAGGCAATAAATCGAGTTGTGGCAAACGCATATGACCGCCGTCTAAACCACGCATGGTTAATGCCGATTTAAATATTGCCATATTCGCGCCAGACTTAAGCGCATCACTAAATTTCACACAAAATTGTTGCCACTGTTTTGCTTCTCGGTAATTACCTGTGATATAGGCTTTATACATATTCACAAATGGCTCAGGGAATACACAAGCACAACCTGAAACTGTACCGTCACAGCCTGCATCTAATAAGCCTAGGAATAATTTATCGTAGCCATGAAGAACTGAAAAACCCTCCGCAACCGCAAGATAACTTAATGTTGTATTGTTATCAGCAAAACTGTATTTAATACCAATCACATTTTTACACTGCTGTTGTACTTTTGCCACTAATTCAGGCTTTATATTATTTGCGGCACATTGTGGAATATTATACAGATAAACAGGGAAATTATCTGGCACGCTATTTGCCACTGTCACAAAATAGTTTTCTAATTCTCGCTCTGTCGCACCAAAGAATTGTGGTGTCACCACACCAATACCATCGGCACCAATGTCAACTGCATGTTTGGCTAATTCAATGGTTTCATTTAATGTCATTGCACCAACATGAATAAAAACAGGTAAACGCCTATTCGCTGTTTCAACAACGGTTTTCGCAACATTTTTACGTTCTAGCGCAGATAAACGTAACATTTCACCCGTTGTACCACAAGGATAAAGGCAATCAACGCCTTTGGTTACTAGCATTTCAGTTAATGCAGATAATGCTTTAATATCGACTTGATCCTTTGAATCAAACGGAGTAACCATTGCCACTGTAACGCCAAATAATTTTTTCATATAAAGACCTTTATTAAATCAGATTGCTTCTACAATAACTTTAATTGCCAACATACCCGGATCATCTAAACCAATAGATTTTTCTGGGAACATACGAGCTCGACCTAATAAATTAGGTTTTTGGCGAAATTCATTAAGCGTACTTTCGATGCTTTGTAAGGCAGCTATTTTTAGATCATCGATAGCTAATGGTTTTAGTGCTTCAGATAAATGGTAAAGAATATCGAGTACGGATTTTTGTCCTAATTCCCCTTTTCCCCTCTCCATCATGCTTTGGTATGCAACAGTTAATAGCGGTGAAATGTCGGAAGATGATATTTCTTGAAGTTGATTTTCTTTACAGTATTTTGCCATTGCCATAAAAGCGGTTGCTTGTAATGTGCCAAAAGAAGATGCACAAGCTTTTTGTAATGATTTACTGCATTGAAAAAGCGCTTTGCTGAGATCATCAGGCCAATCTTGTGAATCGTCTGCAATTTGTCGCCAGCCTTTTTGCATGGTGATCCCTAAATCTCCATCACCTAGGCGACTATCTGCTTCACACAACATAGGTTGAAATTGTTCGCAAGCGATAGCGATACGGTTTACCGCTTGTTTGAGCATTTCAAGCGTAATATTCATCGTTATACCCTCCAGAATGCACAATGAGCCGGTGCATTCATCAAGGCTTCTAGCTCATCATCCAATTTACATAACGTTAAGCTTGCTCCTGTCATTTCCATAGAAGTGGCATAACGGCCAACTAATGGATGCACAATTATTGCACCCGTTTTATCAATCAGCTGTACAATTTTGTTGTACAAAATATAAAGTTCTTCTAATGGTGTTGCGCCTAAAGAGTTAACTAATACAGAGACTTTATCACCCGTTTTCAATGATAATTCTGTTTGTAAGCGCTCAAACATCTCTTGTGCAATATCATCTGCGCTACGTAATTTATCACGCCAAATTCCTGGCTCACCGTGAATACCCATCCCCATTTCCATTTCATCTGCACCAATTTCAAAAGTAGGATGCCCTACTGCGGGTAAGGTGCAAGATGTCAACGCACAACCAATAGTTCGGGTATTTTTCATAGTTTTTTGAGCGATACGCGTGACTTCATCCAGCGTTGCCCCTTCTTCGGCTTTGGCACCCGCCATTTTGAAACCATAAATCATCCCGGCAACACCACGGCGTTTGTGCGCTTCCTCTGATTTTGCTGAAGCCACATCGTCAGTGGCTAAAACGGTTGTACAACGAATCTCATCTTCAAAATCAACAGTTTCGGTCGCCATATCAAAATTCATGATATCGCCACCGTAATTACCATAAAGTAGCAATACACCTAAGCCACTGTTTGCTTCACGAATGGCATCTGCCATTAAATCTGCTGAAGGTGAAGCAAAAACATCGCCTACAGCTGCTGCATCTAATAAGCCCTCACCGACATATCCTGTAAATACCGGTAAGTGACCCGAACCGCCTCCCGTTACAATACCCACTTTGGGTTTGTTTGCTTTTTTCGAACGAGTAATCAATCTTGGCTGTGGTTGACGATAAATATCACCATGAGCAAGGCATAAACCTGCTAATGTTTCATCGACATAATTTTCTGGCTTATTTAATATTTTTTTCATGTGATCACCCGATATTTTTATTTATCTGCTGATTTCGACACCTTAAATAAATTCATTTTATTTAAGACGAGTTTTCCCTGATACTTAAAAGTATCTATAAATAAATGCTTATTAATAAATAATATTAAATAGGTTTTTTTATTTAGCTTTAAAAACACCTCTAATTTGCATAGCCACAATAAATAAAAACACACTAGCTAATACCATCGAAATCGGTCTATTAACAAAGTTAATTAAGTCACCATCAGCTTTCATTAATGATGAGAGTAAGTTTTTTTCTAACATTGGTCCTAAGATCATCCCCAAAATAATAGGTGATATTGGGAATTTACGTTCTTGAAGGAAATAGCCGATAACTCCCATTACTAACATAACAATAATAGAAGACATCGTATTTGTAATTGCATAAGAGCCTACAATACTAAATAAAATAATTGCTGGATAAATAATTGCATTATCAATAGCAACAATCTTCTTCAATAAATTGACAACAATAAAAGCGATTGGTAATAAAACCAGATTAGCGATAAAGAAAATAATAAAGACCGCATATAATTTATCAGGATTAAATAAAAACAGTGTTGGTCCTGGTTGCATATCTTTCATATATAATACACCGATAATAATTGCAGCCGCTGAATCGCCTGGAATACCAAATACTAAAGATGGGATCCAACTTCCGGCTAAACTTGCATTATTACTCGCTGAAGCATCAACAATACCTTCCTCAGAACCATGACCATATTTTTCTGGTTTTTTAGAGAGTTTCTTTGAAACAGCATAAGAGATCCATGCTGCGATATCGGCTCCCGCACCGGGTAAAGCACCAATTAATGTTCCAATTATTCCGCTACGGAAAATACCACTTTTACGCTGTCGAACAACACCACCAACCCCTTTAAAAATGTTGTAAGAATTATTTTCAGCATTCACTTCACTTAACGTAATTTGCTTTTTTTTCCAACGCTCAACGTAATATTTAATTGCACCAGAAATTGCAAACAACCCTATCATTGCTGGAATAAAACTGACTCCTTGCATTAAAGAGACTTCACCGAAAGTAAAGCGAGCTTGCCCTGTAAATTCATCATAACCAATGGTGGCTAATGCAATACCAAAGAATAGTGCTAATAAGCTTTTTCGAATATGTGAACCTGAAACAATTGTTGCACAGCTAAGCCCAATTAAAGATAACCACATATATTCATAAGAACTAAATTTTAAAGCAAACTCAGCTAAAATTGGTGCTGTTGACGCTAATATAATCGTACCTATAACACCACCAATCACAGAGCTTGTTAGCGACATACCTAATACACGATTTGTTTTCCCCTCTTTGACTAAGGTATGTGCATCATTGGTATAAGCTGCCGATGCAGGTGTACCCGGAATATTTAATAAAGCGCCGGGAATATCACCCGCAAAGATAGAGGACGCTCCGACAGAAATCATTAAAGCTAAAGCTGGAATGGGTTCAAGAAAAAAAGTAAATGGCACCATTAATGCGATAGCCATTGTTGATGTTAATCCAGGAATTGCACCAACAAATAAGCCAAATAAACAAGCGCCAATCACGACAAGTATTGTTGTGTAATCAATATAAGCAAGTGCGCTAATTAATATATCCATACTGTTGTTCTCTATTTATGAAAATAGCTGAGGTAGCGGTACTAACAGTACAGCGGTAAATAAGTAATACACACCTAACACCACACTGGCTGAAATAATAAAACTGTATATAGGTTTTGTTGTTGCATATTTCATCATTAATGGTGCTGTAATAATTAAGCCCGTTAAAATAAAACCTAGATAATTTGATGCAAAAACATAAAAAAGAATAATGCCAATGATTAATAAAACAAATTTTATTTCATGCCATGAAACTAATGGAATATCACTTTCTTGATGGCGTGAAAATATATCTATTAGTGAAAATATAATTATGCCACCGCCAATAATAGAAGGCATAAATGCGGCACCATATTCACTAAAATCACCTAATGAATACGCACTATAAACAATAAGAAATAAACCAAAGCAACAAAATATTAGCGATAGAATATGACGATTTAGCATAGGCATAAAAACGGCTGCTGTTCAGCCGTTTCCTCAGTTATTTCTTTATAATTTCACCAAACTTTTTATCTTCATTGGCCATAAATTGAGTGGCATCATCGCCATATAGTTCGATAACTTCAAACCCTTGTTTATTTGCAAACTCAGCTAATTCGCCAGAGGCATACACTTTTTTCATTGCAGACGTAAGTTTGTCTTGTACTTCTTTATCTAACCCTTTTGGCGCAACTAACATATTCCACGCTTGTAAATCCCAGTTATAAGGTGTGGCTTCTTTAAATAATGGGACATCTGGGTAAAAAGCCGATTTCTCATTGGACATAATTGCCATATGCTTCACTAATCCCGCTTTTACCATACTGTCTGCCTCTCCTAATGAAGAGGTCACAATATCAACCCCGCCAGAAGCAAGCTCTTGTAATGCAGCACTTGCACCTTGAGAAGGAATAAAGCGAATGGCGTTATCAGGCAATCCCGCAGCACGCAACATCCCAATAGTATTGAGATGCCAGATTGAGTTTAAACCACTACCGGAAGCTTTTAATTTACCCGGATTTGCTTTCGCGTAATCAATAATTTCCTGTGCATTTTTAAATGGTGAAGACTTTCCAACTTGTAATCCACCATAAATAACAGCAAGACGTGTAATTGGTGTGTAATCTTGATAAGTTAAATTTGTCATTCCTTGATGATGCATCATGGCAATTTCAACCGTTGCAATACCCAGTGTGTAGCCATCGGGTTTTGCATTTTTAATAGCATCATGACCAACGACACCACTACCGCCTGTTTTATTTACCACATTAACGGTCACGCCTAATTCTTCTTGTAGCCCTTTAGCTGCTAGGCGTGCAACTGTATCAGTATTACCGCCAGCAGCCCAAGGAACAACAATGGTAATTGGCTTTTCAGGGTATTGAGCGAAAACCGGAAGTGTAAAAATGGAACTGCATAGGGTAAATGCCAGAAGTGTTTTTTTCATTATATGCACCTTTTCTCATTGCAGATTATTTGTGGTCGAATATCTTCGAGCCTTGATTTAAGGCGAGCCTGAACTTGAGAAAGTACAGGCATTGCTGTTACGCCTTTTTGTTCTATAAATGCAGAAAGGAAAGCACTGGCAAATAATATACTCTCATGCATTGTGCCTCCTGCCGCTATTTTTGAAGCAAATGCGCCATTAAAAGCATCCGTGGCTGCCATCGTATCCACTCGTAACGATGGCATAGGCGGTATATGAAAAGTGGCTCGTCCATCAAAATAGACCACGCCAAGCTCATCCATATAGATAATGACTTTCTTGTTTTCATCACCTGAAATAACGTTAATAGCCTGTTTAGCGTCATTAATGTTGTTTATTTCAATATCAGCCCAATGTGATGCTTGATTCGCATTTAAGGTAATAAAATCAATATTTGAATAAAGCTGCTTTAGATTTTCATTATAAGGCGCAACATTTAGCACAACTGTTTTATTAACTGATTTTGCAAACAGTGCGGCTTTAATATTAGCTTCTATATTTATTTCACCTTGGAGCAATAACACATCCGCTTCACTTACATAAGGTAAAGAAATATCAATCTCTTGATCTGAAAATGTGTTGTTTGCCCCTAAGTAAGTCGCTGTAATATTGTTTTGTGTTTCATCCGCTAAATAGCTAATTGAACTGCCTGTTGGCTCTATTTCTGTTTGAAAAATAGTGAAAGAATCAATGCCACTTTCTTGTAAATATTTATAAGCATATTTACTAAAATGATCTTCACCGACCTTCGTTATTAAATGCACTTTCGCATCCGAAAAACTGGCAGCCATTGCCTGATTTGTTCCTTTACCACCGGGACCTATCGAATTACTTTTAGAGTTAATTAGCTCACCGACTTTTGGAAAAGAATCGACATTGGCAATAATATCTACCACAAATGACCCAAGTACGCAGACTTTGCCTTCTGGCTTTCTATCTTTACGTTCTCTTACGATTAATAAATCGTGCAATAAACATGAAATATCAAAGCTATCACTAAATTTACTTATTTTTTTAATTTCTTGTTTCCCTAGTATGGCGCCACCATGACAACGTTTGATCAACCCCTCTCCTTCAAGGTATTTCAAATCACTGCGAATAGTTTCCAATGTGACATTGAATTTTTCCGCAAGCTGAGCCACTTTAACTTTCTTTTGTTCCCTGATGATGGTGTAAATTTCCTGTCGCCGTTCTTCTGAAAACATACAAAGTGCCTCCGTATCATTGATAACGAGAATAAGGAGATTAGGTTCGTAATTCTGCGATGGCATTCAAAACAAAAAACCAAAAGCAAAAGCAAAACCAAATCGAAGCAATTTAGATCACATTTTTTTAACACAACATCAATTGTCATACGTTAAAAATGAGAGGTGAAACGAGTCGAATAAAGAATGGTAATTAAGAAAAGAGAGGTAGAATCAGCCGTTCAAAGGCGGCTGATAAAATAATGATTTAAATTATTACAAAAATGATAGTTTTTTATTGTGAATATAATGTTAAATAAAATTACCTTGGTATCTAGTTTTGCAAGGCGTAAAGGCCAAATATGCAAAGCACGAAGGTTAAAAGCACGCATTACTTGCCTATCTTCATTATTATTTTTAATTTTTCCCATTTATCTATATTCACTTCTAATTCATTAATCTTATGGATAATGATTATCAGTCAGTAAAGATAAATGAGATTGCATAAAATTACTTAATCTTACTCATGACGCTGATGAATTTTTGCTGGAACAAAAATTTGATGATTTCCTAAATTTGTCTGGTTAATTAATCCCATAATTAACCGGAAGCAGTGTGAGGCTAATTCAGGATTATTTTGAGCAATAGTATCTATTGGTATTGATAATGAATTATAAAGATAGTGATCATCAAAACCTGCCAAATAGACTTCATTTTGCATATGTTTATTTTGGCTTAGATAACGCAATACACCGTCTAATAAACCACAAGCTGAAGTAAAAACAAATTTTGGCGGATGACCTAAGGACGCACATAAAGAGCCGAACATTTCATAGCCTGAACTTGGGTGATAATGTCCATGAATGATCCACTCAGATTTCAGATTAATATTCGCTTGTGAAAGCCCTTGCGTGAAACCTAAAAGACGATCGGTGGTTGGTGAAAGTGTTGATTGTCCACCTAAAAAGTAGAACTCATCAATACCTTTTGTAGAAGCAATCTCTGAAATAAGTTGTTGCGTCGTGGTTATTGAATCTGTAACAACAAAAGGTAGTGTTGTTCCTTCAAAATAACGGTCAAATAATACAACCGGAATTTGTTGACTCAAACGTTGATATTCAATATCACTTTGTAAACACGAGGCAACAATCAAACCATCTATTTGTCGTGATAATAGATGTTCTATTACCAGTGTTTCTTGAGCGGCATTCTCATCAGTACAAGAAATGAGTAACTGAATACCCGCTTCTCTACATAATATTTCTAGTTCATAAGCCACAGAAGCGAAACCATAGTTAGTAATATCAGGAATAACTAATCCCAATGCATAACTACGATTATCACGCAAAGAGCGTGCATGAATATTAGGTTGATACTGATATTGTTCAGCAATGGTTATAATGCGTGCAATAGTATCATCAGAAACACGCATCTCTTTACCTCGGCCATTTAATACTAAACTTGCCGTTGTTTTTGAAACCCCTGCTAATTTTGCAATATCGGTGATCGTGATACGTTTTTGTTTTTTCACTGTTATTCTACTTAATGTTACATTCGCTGAACGTAAACTATTTTATCGTTTATATAATTATATTTAACTAATTTATGCATTCTTTAATCGCCAAGCAGTGAGGTTTATTGTGTCTTTTCCCAAGAAACAGATTGTCTGTTTTTCTGACGGGAAAAAACGGCTACTCATTACACCTGCTCCGTGATTAAAGAAAATTTCCACACTAGAGTTGTCACATAATATTTGAAGATGTTTTATATCACCAGACCAGAAACGTGATTGCCACGCCCCGTTTTTAACACTACGACGTTTTAACACGGCTTGGCTATTTTCAATAATTAAAGCAAGATTATCAGAAAAATAAATAGCCAAGGAGCCGAACAGCTCTACTTCTAGTTCAAACAAAAATCCGTGAATATCAGGCGCATCATCAGCCAAACCTTGCCAATATATGGCCTTTTGTCTGAGTTGCTGTAATTCTTTTATGGGTTGTTGATAAAGCTTATTTTCTTTTATGTGCAATTCACGAGGGCATGTCATTTGATGTATCCAACCATTAGCAATGGTCGGTTGATACATTTCCTCTCCATCAGGAACTCCCATCCAACCAAATAATAGACGCCTGCCATTGGCTAATGTCGTTTGAGGTGCATAAAATTCAAACCCTGCATCGAGCTCAATTAAATCGCCATGTTGGAATTGCAAAGTTGAATAATCAAAGCTTCCTATTAAATAAGCACTAGGATGCGGGTTTAAAAATCGATGTTGCTCTTTTTTTATTCCTTGAGGGCAAGTTAATAAAATAAAGTGTCCTTCAAGCTCAAAGAGATCTGGGCATTCCCACATATAACCTGCATCATTTAACCCCCCTAAATGACTACCGGCTAACTCACCGACTAATTGCCATTGATATAAATGAGATGCACGATAGAGTAAAACCTTACCCTGTTTATCTAAAGTTTGTGCACCTAACACCATGTACCATATATCGTTATATTGCCAGATTTTGGGATCACGAACATGGCCACTGTAACCTTCTGGAAGCCCTAAAACAGGCCCTAACTTATCAAACCCTCCCTGCTTATTTTCTACGGCTAAACATTGCCAAGCCGTACGAGCTCCATCTTGAAATTTTACATTGCCGGTATAACAGAGCGTTAATTGTCCTTCATGGATCACTGCACTACCAGAATAACAACCATCTTTGTCATAAAACTCATCAGGTAATAAAGCAATGGGTTGATGTTGCCAAGTAATAAGATCCCTTGACCGCCAGTGACCCCAACATTTATTTTTATGCTCACAAGATAAAGGGTTCCACTGATAAAATAGATGATAATATTCTCCATCAAAGCAAAACCCGTTGGGATCATTTAATAATCCTGTTACTGGCGCTAAATGCCAATGTGGATAATATTTATCTTTAGTAGCGTTAGCACTATTACGCATAACAGCGTGTAAAATTGCAGACAACCCTTCACTTTTTGTCATTTAGGCCGACTCCACTTTATATTTTAATAAAAGAGAAAGAACAAAAGCCGTTAAGAATGCAATCGCTAAACCAATAACATAATTAATAATTGAACCTGCTTGTACAATCGCAATCCCCGGAATAGCAGTAAGCCCAACGGCTGTCATATAAACATGGGAACCCACAACCCAAGCCCCCCCAGCAGCACCACCAATTAATGCGGCAATGAAAGGTTTTCCATAACGTAAATTAATTCCGAAAATTGCCGCTTCAGTGATCCCTAACATAGCGGAAAAACCTGAAGGGATCGTAATAGCTTTAATTTTTGCATCAGTAGTTTTAAACCAAACAGCTATACAAGCGCCACCTTGAGCAATATTCGCCATTGCCCAAATAGGTAATAAGAAATTAACCCCAATATTAGGATTGCCTAATAAACCTGCTTCAACTGCATGAAAACTATGATGAATACCAGTGATAACAATAACTGAATAGAGCCCACCAAAAATAAGCCCTGCTATCCAACCGGCTTGAGTGATCAAGGTACTTAGTATTAATGAAATACCATCACCTAAAAGACGACCTACTGGGCCAATAACTAATAACGCAACAAAACCGGAAATAATAACAGTTAGGAATGGCGTGATAATTAAATCAAGAGCATTAGGAACAACTTTACGTAATTGTTTTTCTAGTACACTCATAAACCAGACAGCAAGCAATACAGGGAAAACAGTACCTTGATAACCAATCATGGCAACTTCTAACCCAAAGAAATTCATGGTATTAAAGCCAGCAGCAACTCCCCATGCATTAGTTAAGGCAGGATGGGTTAAAATACCACCAAGTGTTGCACCAAGATAAGGGTTTCCACCAAACTCTTTCGCTGCAGTAAAACCAATTAAAATAGGTAAAATAATAAATGCCGCAGAGCTACACATATCAAGCATGATATAGAGTGCATTGTCAGGACTTACCCACTGGTTGGTTTTCATTAATCCCAATAATCCCATTAATAGACCTGATGCTACAATGGCTGGGATAATGGGCACAAAAATATTAGAAAGCAGTCTTGCTATTCGTTGAAATGGATTGAGTTTTTTAGCTGCAATATTGGCGGCTTCAGATTTGCTTGATTCACCAATGCCTGCTGCAGCAATGAATGCGGCGTGTACTTTATTGACTAACCCTGTACCAAAGATAACCTGAATTTGCCCTGCATTACTAAAACACCCTTTCACCCCCTCTAATTTGTTTATTGCTTCTTTGTCTGCTTTTGAGTCATCAACAAGAACAAGCCTTAGACGCGTAGCACAATGTGCTGCACTTGCAATGTTTTCAGCACCACCTAATAAAGGTACAAGCTGATGAGCAACTTTTTCAATATTCATCATAGCCTCTGTCATTCTTTTTTATTTATGTCGCGAGTATTTGGTTTTATCACAAAACTAAACCGGTTTAGCTAATAATTAGATTAAATAAAAATCAATTCAAGATAGCAATGAAAACTCAGTTAACGGGCATTTAATTGTGATCTAAGTTACAAAAAAGCACATTTATTAATCACATTTTGACTATTTAAAATAATTAAAAATAACGACAAGCTAAACAAATTTTAATTTTTTGTTTAGCTAAACAGGTTAATCGATTGTTAGATAATTATAGCTTGTGACTGCTCCCCGCCCTGTCGGGCGAGGCTTCCCACTTCTTAGACCGCAACCGTCTGTGTGACGGATTTACGCTGGCCTCCATGGGCAGAAACGACGAGTCCCGCCGCTTGTAATTCCAGTATGCC